>JAJVHZ010000008.1:0-8649 GCA_022072255.1 Gammaproteobacteria bacterium
GGGGCGACGTTGACTACTGAATTGACGCAGTAAGCGTTCGTAGTCCCGCCATCAGGCGGAAGGCTTGCGGAATGCTTGATAACCGGCCTTCCGCCTGATGATCTTTGGGTAAATAACGCAACAACAGCGTAGGGGCGGGTTTTCCCCGCCCAGTTCCGCTGTCAAGGGCTTGGGCGGGGAAACCAGGGCTTTTGCAAAGTCGGTTGTGGCCTTGCTTATAAACTAAAACCTATCACCGAACACCTACAACCTATGGACCTTTCCTTCGAAGCGTCATCTGATCGAGCCATCGAAGGAAAAAATTATAGGTTGTAGGTTGTGGGTCTTGGGTTTTAGCCTCGTCCCTGACGACTTTGCAAAAGCCCTGGGCGGGGAAAACCCGCCCCTACGCTGTTGTAGTTAATTTTCAAACGCCATAAGACAAGACTACGAATGGAGAGAAATTGCAATGGCCGTTTACGAACACACCTACAAACCGTATGAAGGCAAACTGACTCCGGCGTGGTCACGGTTTCTGGTCTTGCCGCGTTACGTTTATCAGGACCTTTTCAAATACAAGCTCTTCATCGCGCTGTTCGTATTGTGTTTCGTTTGCCCGCTGGTCTATGCGGTTCTGATCTACCTGCGGCACAACACGGCGGCGTTGGCGATGTTCGGCGTCAGTTCTCTCGACATGGCCAAAGACCTTCCGATTGGCGGCAGCTTCTTTCTTATCTTCATCAACATTCAGACGTCGCTCGCGTTTCTTCTCACCGTGATCATCGGGCCGGTGTTGATCTCGCGCGATCTGGCGAACAACGCGTTGCCGCTTTATCTCTGCCGCCCGTTTTCGCGCTTCGAATACATCATCGGCAAGATGTCCGTGCTGTTGATCCTGCTCTCGCTGATCACGTGGGTTCCGGGGCTGCTGCTGTTTCTGTTCTGCGCTTATCTTGAAGGCGGCGGCTGGATGGTCGAGAACTGGTACGTTGCGAACGCGATCTTCCTGCTCAGCGTTTCGTGGGTGGCGTTGCTGGCGCTGCTCTCGATGGCGTTTTCGGCATGGATCAAATGGCGCACGGCGGCGAGCGCGGCGCTGTTCGCCATCCTGATTATTCCGACGCCGATTGGGTTCGCCATTCAGGGATTGTTCGGAACAACCGTCGGGCATCTGCTCAACCCGGCTATGGCGTTCGGCTCGCTGGCGAAACATCTGTTCCGATTGGATTGGATGGATGCGTTTTTGACTGAAGGCCAATCATGGTTCGTCTTCGCCGCATACGCCGTCGTCTGCCTGTTCATGCTTTCGCGAAAGGTGCGCGCTTACGAGGTGGTGTCGTGATGGAGTCTCAAATCTCAAATTTGAAATCCGAGATTGTCTTCGAGGACGTCTCGAAATTTTACGGCGAAATCCTCGGCGTCAATCGCGTCAACCTGACCATCGCGCCCGGCATTACTTCGCTCGTCGGCCCGAACGGTTCGGGCAAGACGACGCTGATGAATTTGATGACCGGCCTGATCCAGCCGACGCGCGGGCGCATCAGCATTCTGGGCATTGAGCCGTCCGACCCGCAGGAACTGTTTCGCAAAGTCGGTTACTGCGGCCAGTTCGATTCGTTTCCGAAAGGGATGACCGGATACGAGTTCGTCAAATCCTTTTTATCGGTTCACGGTCTGTCGAACAAAGAGGCTGAAGAGAAAGCGTGGCGCGCGATTGAGCGCGTTGATCTGATTGACGCCGCGCATCGCAAAGTCGCCGCTTACAGCAAAGGCATGCGCCAGCGCATCCGCCTGGCTCAATCAATCGCTCACGAACCGGCGGTGATGATTCTGGACGAGCCTCTGAACGGGCTTGACCCGATGGCGCGCGCCGAAACGATCCGGCTGTTTCGTCAACTCGCGCAGGAGGGGCAGCATTTGATCGTATCGAGCCACATCCTGCACGAGGTGGACAAGATGTCCGACCGTGTCGTGTTGATCAACAACGGCTACATTCTGGCCGAAGGCGGCGTGATGGGCGTGCGCGAAGAGAAGATGGAAGAGCATCCGATGCAGATCACGATCCGATGCGACCGGCCGCAGGAGTTCGCCGCGCGCGTCTTCGCTTCGGACAGCGTAGTCGAGGCCGCGCTGCACGAAGACAGGCAGGGATTGTTCATCAAGACGCGCAACGCCGACGCGTTTTACCAGTTGTTGAATCGCGTCGTGGTCGAAAACGGAATGAACATCGAATCGGTTTCGCCGGTGGATGACGATCTGAACGCGGTTTATCACTATCTGATCGGATCGAACGGAGGCGGACAATCATGAGCGCAGCGGTTGAAGTTCAAGCAGTGAAATCAGCGCAGGCAGGCCACGACTGGTCGTTGTGGATGCGGCAGATTCGGGCGATTCTGCGGATCGAAGTGAGAAAGAATTTCTGGGGCCGCCGCGCGCTGTTGATCTACCTGCTCGCGGCAATCCCGGTACTGCTGACGTTTCTGTTGTCAATCATTGACAACGAAGGCGGCGGGGCGGACATCCGCCGCAACTGGGCGAGCGCGCAGGAGGCGTTCGCGGCCATCATCTACAACGGTTTGATCCTGCGAACGGTCGTCTACTTCGGCTGCGCGTGGATTTTCATGAACCTGTTTCGCGGCGAAGTGGTGGACAAGAGCCTGCATTATTACTTCCTCTGTTCGCTGCGGCGCGAAGTGCTAGTGGCCGGGAAATATATTTCGGGCCTGGTCGTTTCGGTCGTTCTCTTCACGCTGACGACTGGCGGGTCATTGTTCTTTCTCTACTACGCGCGCGGCTATCCGGCGAATGTGAATTATCTGTTTGATGGGCCGGGGTTGACGCAGTGCCTGGCTTACGCCGGCATCACGATCCTGGCGTGCGTTGGCTACGGCGCGGTCTTTATGGTGATCGGTCTGTTTTTCCGCAACCCGATCATTCCGGCGTTGCTGGCTTACGGGTGGGAGTGGGTCAACTTCCTGTTGCCGCCGTTGCTGAAAAAGATCAGCATCATTCATTACCTGCATTCGCTCTCGCCGATCCCGGTCAGCGAAGGGCCGCTGGCGACGGTGGTTGATCCGACACCCGCGTGGATTTCGGTTCCGAGCATGATCATCTTCACCGCGATTGTTCTGTTCCTCGCCAGCATTCGCATTCGCAAGATGGAGATCAGGTACGGTAATGAATAGCCCGGAGAAGACGTTATGTTTGAACCCGCAAAATAAATCGAATTCCGGAGCGAAGTTGATATGCAAGACACCGTAACGGCTACTAACTCAAACACCATTTCTCAAACACTGGATGAACTGCACGCCAGAGTCAGGCGGGACAGGTTGTTGCGCGCGTTTACCTGGTTTACTCGCGTGTTGCTCGCCATTGCATTCACGCCTTCGGGGCTGACGAAGGTATTGGGCAATCGGTTCACGCAAATCCCGCCTTCCGAACCAATCGGTTATTTCTTCGAGGCGCTTTATCAATCCGGTTTCTACTACAACTTCATCGGCGTCGCGCAACTCACGGCCGCGATCCTTTTGCTGATACCGCGAACGGCGACGATTGGCGCAGTCGTCTACTTTCCAATCATCCTCAACATTTTTCTGATCACGGTCTCGCTCAATTTTACAGGCACGCCTTTCATCACGGGCCCGATGCTGCTGGCGAACATTTACTTGCTTTGCTGGGATTACGACAGGCTCAAACATATTTTCAAATCGAATTGACAGGGTTCCTCGATGAACTGGTGTGAACGATTCCGCCGCGTATCCTGATTCGATGCGCGGCGGTTTTTTTGCGAAGCGATCAGTATCGCTCGCGGTACTGAAAGGAGAGGATACAGGCTATAATCCGGCGCGTTATTCACCGTCGCTTTTCACCAATGATCGAAGAAGAGATAAGACAATTTGAGCAAGCTGCGGCGTCGGGCGAGCCGCCGAATTCGACGGACGGCTTTCAATCGCTCGATTCGCGCGTCATCAGCCTGTGGCGCGTTTCCGGCCTGATCGGGTTCGGTGTGTTGTTGCTGAGCCTGCTGATCGTGGTGCTGGCGGTGGGTTTCGCTGAGCCGAAGTTTTTTGTCTGGCTGTTTATCCCGTGGCTGGCGCTGGCCGCAATCTCCTGCTGGTTTTCGTTTTGGTATCCGCCGCGTTTTTATCGCACGTGGGGTTATCGCATTGATGCGAAGGTGTTGGAGACGCGCAGCGGAAGATTGTTTCAGCGCGCGCGGTTGTTGCCTCTCTCGCGTTTGCAGCATGTGGACATCGAGCGAGGGCCGCTTGAACGGATGTATGGGCTGGCCTCGCTGGTTTTGCACACGGCGGGCACACATTCGGCCAACATCAGGATTCCGGGGCTTGAAGCCGGCGAGGCCACGCGGCTGCGCGACCGCCTGATCGAAATCGGAGGCGATGATGCAGTCTGAACCGCTCGGACAATCGGATCCGCCCGAACAACTTCGACCTCTGCCTGTCAACCCATCCACTTCGATTTTCGAGGGCCGTTTGCATCCATTGACCATCGCGTTCGGTTTATTGAAAACGGCTCGCGGACTCATTTACGTCGTGCCTTTGTTGCTCTTCGGCAATAAAGGTTACGGCTTCGTCGCGCTGGCGCTGCTTATCGCAAGCACGATTGCGACGGCGCTCACACGCTATTTTTCATTCAGCTACCGCATCGAAGGCAATGAACTTATAACGCAACACGGCATACTCGAACGCAAGCAGCGCAGCATCCCGCTCGAACGCATTCAGGAGATCCGAATCGAGCAGGGCGTGCTCCACCGCATCTTCGACGTGGTTGACGCGAAGATAGAAACCGGCGGGGGCGAAGGCGCCGAAGCGAGTTTATCGGTTCTTTCGCGCGCCGAAGCCGAGAGATTGCGGCGGGCTGTGTTTGAACGTGTGGCGAGAGTCAGGCCGGCAGCGGATGACGCAAACCTTGCGGGGCAATTTCATCGAGCGGGAGAGGCGCAAGCCGCAGCGCCGGTAGAACGCGTCGTCATTCGCCGTCTCCGGTTAAAAGACCTGATCATAATCGGATTGACTACAAATCATCTTCTCTCGGCGCTGGCGTTGGCGGGAGCGTTGTGGAACTTCGCCGAAGACCTTCTTCCCGACTCCATCTACCGGCAAGCTGGCAATATCATTTACCGCGAATCCTCGCGGTTATTTATGCAGGATGTGGCGACCACAATCGCGGTGGCGCTTCTGGGCGCGCTTGCGGTCTTTCTGATTGGCGTGACTTTCTCGACCGCAGGCGCAATCGTCCGGTTTTACGGTTTCACGCTTTCGCGCGCTGGCGAGGATTTGCGCCGCCGCTACGGCCTGCTCACGCGGCGGGCGAGCAGCTTGCCCCGTCGGCGCATTCAGGTTTTGAAAATCGAAGAGAAGATATTCCGCCGGATGTTCGGGCTGGCGACTTTGCGCGCCGACACTTCGGGTAGTCATCGTGAACACGAGGATGACAATTCGGGCCACGACGTTTTGCTGCCGATAGCGCGCCGGAATGAAGTTGATGGACTGCTGACGACTTTCCTGCCTGATTTCGACGCCGGTCAAAATGAATGGCGCCGCGTCTCACGGCTGGCGGTCAGGCGAGGCGTTATCAAAGGCGCGATAGTTTGCGCGCTGGCCGCCGCGATTCTCTTCGGCGTTCACCAGCAGATCATCGCTCTATGGCCGTTCGCGCTGCTTCCGCTGGTTTATTTCATCAGCGCTGCGAATTATCGTAATCTGGGTTACGCGCTGAGCGAGCGTTATTTTTGCGCGAGGCGCGGTTGGGCCGGGCGTTCGACGCACATCGTGCCGATCAATAAAATCCAGGCCGTCGAGATTCACCAATCGCCGCTGGACCGCCGGCTCGGCCTGGCGACGTTGAGCGTTGATACAGCAGGGCAGGCATACACCGGCGGAGGCCCGCAGATCAGCAACCTGCCGATTGATGAGGCGCGAGCGATTGCCGGCACGCTTGCGCACAGAGCTTCGGTCACGCGATACAGTTGGCGCCAGTAAGATTCGCTGAGCGTCAGCCGGCGCTTTCATCCGCCTCATTCCGAATCAATGAGTACGCTGGCAAAAGCGCGATGTCGTACAGCCAGGGGCGCAACCTGCATAAACTGACATTCACCGGAGCAGTGAGCCTCACGATTCCTGTTTTTTTCCCACCTGTGTCTGTAACAGTTGGCGGGCGGGCGCAATTTGTGATACGTCTTGCCCGCTATGATCACACTCAATGACATTCAGGACGCGCGCGCCCGGCTTGGCCGAGCCATTTATAAGACACCCTGTCCGCTTTCGCTGACGCTCAGCCGTCTGTGCGGATGCCGGACTTATTTCAAACTCGAAAATCTGCAGATGACCGGCAGTTTCAAGGAGCGAGGCGCGCTCAACAAGCTGTTGCAGCTCAGCGAAGCCGAAAAGCGGGCTGGCGTGATCGCCGCCAGCGCGGGCAACCACGCGCAGGGCGTGGCCTATCACGCGACACGGCTCGGCATTAAATCAACCATCGTCATGCCCAGGCCGACGCCGTTGATCAAAATCGCCAACACTCGCGATTTGGGCGGCGAGGTCGTTCTGCACGGCGCCAGTTACGACGAGGCGCTCGCACACGCCAAACAGATCGCTGCGGAAAAGGGCATGACGTTCATCCACGCCTTCGACGACGAAGCGATCATCGCCGGGCAGGGCACGATCGGGCTGGAGTTGCTGGAAGAGGAAGTCGCCTTCGACGCCGTAGTCGTTCCCATCGGCGGCGGCGGGATGATCAGCGGCGTCGCCATCGCGATGAAAGAGAGCCGCCCGGACATCCGCATCATCGGCGTCGAGCCGGAATATTACGCCTGCATGAAAGCGGCTCTGGGCGGGAACGGAACCAGAGAAATCGCCACGCAGCCGACCATCGCCGACGGTCTGGCGGTCAAACGCGCGGGCGAACGCACAGCCGAAATCGCGCGCCGCTACGTTGACGACATCGTCACAGTCAGCGAAGACGAAATCGCGAGCGCGATTCTGAAACTACTCGAAATCGAGAAGACAGTCGTCGAAGGCGGAGGCGCAGCCGGGCTGGCTGCGGTGCTGTTCAAGAAAATCGCCGGGATCGAGAACAAAAACGTGGCGATGATCATCAGCGGCGGCAACATTGATCCCAACCTGCTGTCGAAGATCATCGAGCGCGGTCTGGCGAAAGACGGACGCATGGTTCGCATCCGCGTGGTGACGCGCGACCGCCCCGGCGAACTGGCGCGCATCTGCCAGCACGCGGCGGATGTCGGCGCGAACATTCTGGAAGTCACGCACAACCGCGCCTTCGCCAACCTTGAAGTCGGCGGAGTCGAGATTGATCTGATTCTGGAGACTCGCGGTCACGACCACGTCGAACAGTTGCTGAAAGTTTTGCGCGAGGATGATATTGAAGCCGAGGAAGCGCATTAACGCGAAGGCCGGGTGATCCGAGTTTTGATTTCATCCGGCCTTCTTTCTTTTTCGCAGAGAGTGGAGAGTGAGCGCAGCCATCCAGAACGCGACGATCAGCAACCCGCCGAATTCGCGCGCCACTTCGACCCGCTCGTCTTTCATCTCGAAGGCCTCGAACAGTTCACCGAACGCGACTTTGCCGATCACATCCGGCGCAAGCGTCATCGCCCACGCCAGAGCCGCGATTCCGACGGCGGCGGGAAAAATCCATTTCAATCGGCCCCTGATCGCCAGCACACACGCCGCGCACGCCAGCCCGTAAATCAACATCCAGCGCGCCGGGTCTGGATCGTTGTATTGCACGACCACCGAGAAGAGAAATGCGGCGGTCATCAGGTAGTTCAGAATTTTCATTTGGCAGGAGGGGAACAGACAGGATTCACAGGATTTCTCAGGATTGGTTTTTATCCTGAACAATCTTGTAAATCCTGTCTGCTGTTTACCGTTAAAACTTCAGATCCGACATCTTGACTGTTCGTTTCTCCGCCGCCGACATATCAGCCGCGAAGACCACGCGGTGCGATTCAAACGCGGTGTCGAAATCCGTGAGCGGCATCTTCTCGTTCTTCCTCAAGCTGTCAACGAAGGCCTGGAACTGCGGCAGGTACGGATGGTGCGCCACGTCGCCCGAATCAATCAAACTGGTTTCGAGCGCGCTCCATCGCTCTTTGCTGACTTTCAGCTTCGAGCTGTAAAGCCGGTTGTCGAGCAACGAGCCTTCGCTCCCGCAAAGGTGAATGTGGAAGTAATAGGGCTGCAAACAGTCAGTGACTGATGCGACTTTGCCGAGCCGTCCATCTTTGAATTTCAGCAGCGTCACCGAAGTCGTGTCGTATTCGTATGGATCGAAGATCGAACTGCGCGAGCGGTTGCTGTAACTCGTCACCTCTTCGACCTCGGAATTCATGAACATCAACAGCAAATCGAGCGCGTGGCAACCGGCAGTCAACAGACTGCTCGCGCCGAAGTCTTTTTTGACGTTCCATCCGAACTGGCCGTACCACGGGCCTATGCCGTGATAGTAATCAACCTCGGCGTAATGCAGCGAGCCGAGCAACCCCTGGTCAATCGTGGCCTGGATGACGCTGGCCTGCTGGCTGAAGCGCACTTCAAAGCAGACGCAGGTTTTGACGCCCGCCGCGTCAATCGCCTTCTTCACCGCCACCGCGTCCTCGTATTTGATCGAGATCGGTTTTTCGATGATCAG
>JAJVHZ010000008.1:8749-16384 GCA_022072255.1 Gammaproteobacteria bacterium
TGACGCTGGCCTGCTGGCTGAAGCGCACTTCAAAGCAGACGCAGGTTTTGACGCCCGCCGCGTCAATCGCCTTCTTCACCGCCACCGCGTCCTCGTATTTGATCGAGATCGGTTTTTCGATGATCAGGTGTTTACCGGCCTTCGCCGCCGCAATCGCCTGTTCGGCATGCAGCGGGTGCGGCGTGCAGATGTCAATGACGTTGATCGAGGGGTCTTTCAACATCGCTTCGAAATCGCGGTAGGCTTTGAGCGGCGTTCCGTATTGCCGCTCCAATTCTTTCTCGTCCAATTCGCGGCGCGAGCAGACGGCGGTCACTTTCGCTCCCGGAATTTTATTGAAGGCCGAGATGTGCGCTCCCGCGACCCAGCCCAATCCGACTATGCCAACGTTGATGTCATTCATTGATGAGTTCTCCTTGTATTGATTTTTGGTTTAAGCGCGCTTTGCAGAAGCGGTTCGTGCGGATAACCGTGCCCCAGATGTTGCCGGAAACCTTCCGCATAATTGAAACCGCATTCCTGCCCGTATTTCGCTGCCCATCGCCTGACTTGTTCCATATATTCGTCAATCCCGTGATGGGCGCGAAGCCATTCGCGCTGCGATTCGTGGCGGGCGAGCATCTCCAGCTTCCGCTCGATTGTTTCGCTGATGTCCACGTAAAAATGCGGGAAGATGCGCTCGCCCATCGGATCGAGACCTTCGAGCGGGTCGGCGTAATAGAGCGCGGGTGTTGATCGAGTGGTGTGGGCCGGCGCGATCTGCCTGGCCTGCTCGATTGGATAAAGCGGTATCGCCAGCGCGAATGCGGCGCTGCGCGTGATCCGCGATGTCTCTTCGTGATCAACCATGTAATCAACCGGCGAATGAGTGATCACCACGTCGGGATCGAACTGCCGCATCAACTCAACGACTTTGCGGACGCTTTCGGCGTTCGTGAATATCTCTATGTCGAGCAGCCCTGCGCAGCCGTACCACGCGCCCAGATAATCGGCGGCGGCTTTGGCTTCGGCGTAGCGCGTGCGCGAAGTCTCTTCAAAGCTCATGGTCGTCGAGCCGCAACCGCCTGCGCTCATCGTGATCACGCCGAGTTCCCAGCCCAGAGCTTTAAGGTGAAACATGGTTCCGGCGACGAGTATCTCGGCGTCGTCGGGATGAGCCATTACCGCCAGCGCTCTCGGCTCGCGTTTGTTTTCCGGCATTGTTAATCCTTCTGCTTTCTGAAATGAGATGGCGCGAGAGTTTTGTCGGAGCGCGCCGGATAAGTCAAGGCGGTTCGCATTCCCTTCCCGGATTTCTAAAGTCGAGTGTAGAATCCGCGAAACTTCGATAAGAACAGTACCAAATTCAAAATGGATTTTTTGTGGAGGCGCTTCATGATCAATTTCAGTCGTGTCCTGTCTGTCTGCTTGCTGCTCGTGTTCGCGGCTTCGGCGTTGCCGGAGTTGCATGAAACGACCGCCCAGCAACATAACCAGAGCCTTTATCAATCTCTGCATTGGCGCATGATCGGCCCGTTCCGCGCGGGCCGCACAGTCGGCGCCGCCGGAATTCCAGGCCAGCCGAACGTCTTCTTCATCGGCGTCAACAACGGCGGCGTTTGGAAGACGACCGACGCGGGGCGCACGTGGCAGCCGATTTTCGACGATCAGCCAACGGGATCAATCGGCGATCTGGCCGTCGCGCCGTCCGATCCGAACGTCATCTACGTCGGCAGCGGTGAAGGCCTGCCGCTGCGGCCTGACTTGTCGGTCGGCGATGGCGTTTACAAATCAACCGACGGCGGCAGGACGTGGCGCAACGTCGGTTTGCGCGACAGCCAGCAGATCGGCTCGATCATCATTGATCCGAAAAACCCCAACCGCGTTTTCGTCGCCGTCTGCGGCCATCCGTTCGGGCCGAACCAGGAGCGCGGCGTTTATCGGACGACGGACGGCGGCGCGACCTGGCAAAAAGTTTTGTACAAGGACGAGAACACCGGCGCGATTCAGGTCGCGTTCGACCCGAAAGATTCAAACGTCGTTTACGCCGATCTGTTTGAAGTGCGGCACGGGCCGTGGGAAAACGGCCAGTGGCAGGGGCCGGGCAGCGGGCTTTATAAATCAACCGACGGCGGCGCGACGTGGCGACAATTGACCAGAGGTCTGCCGACGTTCGAGCAAGGTTTGGGCCGCATCGGCATTGGCGTTTCCGAAAGCGATCCGAAAATCGTCTACGCGACGGTTGACGCCAACCAGCAACTCGGCGGCGTTTACCGGAGCGACGACGCGGGCGAAAGCTGGCGCAGGATCAGCGGCGATCAGCGGCTCTGGGGGCGAGGTTCCGATTTTGCCGAGATCAAAGTTCATCCGAAAAATCCTGAGATAGTTTTCGTCGCCAACATCGCCTCGTACAAATCAACCGACGGCGGCAAGACGTGGAAGGGGTTCAAAGGCGCGCCCGGCGGCGACGATTATCACCGCATCTGGATCAACCCCGAACAGCCCGACATCATACTCTTCGCCACCGACCAGGGCGCGACCATCACGGTCAACGGTGGCGAGACGTGGAGCAGTTGGTACAACCAGCCGACGGCGCAGATGTATCACGTCATCACCGACAACCGCTGGCCCTACTGGGTCTACAGCGGGCAGCAGGAGAGCGGCTCGGCAGCCGTCGCCAGTCGCGGCGATTACGGCGCGATCACGTGGCGCGATTGGCGCACCGTCGGCGTTGAAGAATACGGCTACGTCGCGCCCGATCCGCTCAATCCGAACATCACCTACGGCGGCAAGATCACGAAATACGATTGGACGACGGGACAGACGCAGAACATCGCGCCCGAAGCCGTCCGCAGCGGCAAGTATCGCTTCCTGCGAACCGCGCCTGTGATCTTCTCGCCGCTTGACGGGAAGACGCTCTATTTCGCCGGCAACGTTCTTTTCAAAACCACGAACGGCGGGCAGAGTTGGGACGTGATCAGCCCCGACCTGTCGCGCGAGAAATACGACGTGCCCGAAAGCGTCGGCAAATACCGCACGCCCGAAATGGCGACGATGGCGCGTCGCGGCGTCATCTACACCGTCGCGCCTTCGCGCAGGAACATCAACACGATCTGGGCCGGAACCGACGACGGGTTGATCCAAGTCACGCGCGACGGCGGCAAGACGTGGGCGAACGTCACGCCGCCCGAATTGAAATCGTGGATGAAGGTTTCGCTGATGGACGCTTCGCATCACGATGACGACACGGCCTACGCCGCAATCAACACGTTGAGGATTGATGATCTGCGCCCGCGCATCTACAAAACTCACGACGGCGGCAAGACGTGGAAGCGCATCACGAGCGGCATTCCCGACGGCACAATCGTCAACGTCGTGCGCGAAGACCCCGTGCGCAAAGGCCTGCTTTACGCGGGCACGGAGCAGGCGGTCTTCGTCTCGTTTGATGACGGCGAGCATTGGCAATCGCTGCGGCTGAACATGCCCGCGACTTCGATCCGCGATCTTGTGATCAAAGATGACGACATCGTCGTCGGCACGCACGGGCGCAGTTTCTGGATTCTCGACGACATCACGCCGCTGCGCCAGATCAACGATCAAACGGCGAAGTCGGACGCGTTTCTCTTCAAGCCGCAGACGGCGATCCGCGTGCGCCGCAGCCTCAACACCGACACGCCGATCCCGCCCGAAGAGCCGATGGGCGAGAATCCGCCCGACGGCGCGATCATCAACTACTACCTGAAATCGGACGCCGCCGAAGTGACGCTCGAAATCCTGGACAAGCAGAACAACCTCGTGCGGCGTTATTCGAGCAAAGATGAGCCGGAACGCGTCAACGAAAACCAACTGCCGTATCCGACTTACTGGATTCGCCCGCCGCGCGTTCTTTCAAACAAATCGGGAATGCAGCGTTGGGTTTGGGATTTGCGATACGCGCCGCCCGCAGGCTTCCCGCGCACGTTCCCGATCTCGGCGATTTATCACAACACGCCCAGCCAACCCGACGGCCCGCTCGCCGCTCCGGGCGAATACACGGTGAAGCTGACAGCGGGCGGCAAGAGCTTCACCGAGCCGCTCACACTCAAGATGGATCCGCGAGTGACGACGCCCGCTTCAGGCATTGCGAAAATGTTCGAGCTTGCGAAGAGCAACTACGACGGGATTGCGAAAGTCCGCGCGACTCAGGCCGAGATTCGCAAACTGCGCGATCAGTTGAAAACGTTGAAAGAGAGAGCGGGGGAGGGAGCCATCGCCTCATCGCTCGCCGCGCTCGATCAGAAAGCGGCGACGCTTGAAGGCGCGCCCGGAGGCTTCGGCCCGCGCGGCGGCGGAAGCGGGCTGGCTCGGCTGGCGGGCGAAATGCTCTCGGTGATGAACATCGCCGACGACGCGGACGCCGCGCCGACAACGCAGGCTGTCGCGGCGTCAGCAGCGTTGCAGAAATCGCTGGCCGATGCGCTGGCCGGTTGGAACGAGATCAAGAGCAAAGACGTGAAAGCGATCAACGAGCAACTGAGGCAAGCCGGGTTATCTGCCATCACGCTTTAAAACTTGCGGATGCTTGACCTGCCACAGAGACGCAGAGACACAGAGATTGAGATGGGAGCATCGCTGTTCATTCTCCCGCTTTTGCTTTCCTCTGTGTCTCTGTGTCTCTGTGGCAAAATCGTTTCTAGATTCTTTCAAAGTACCGTTTGCGCTCCCAATCGGTCACAGCCGAATTGAACGCCGCCTGCTCGGTTCGGAAGAAGTGGGTGTAATGTTCGACCACGTCTTCGCCGAATGCGCGTTTGGCGAAATCGCTTGCGGCGAATTTGTCGGTCGCTTCCGAGAGCGTGTACGGGACGCGCGGCAGATGCTTCGCGGCGTAGATGTCGCCCGTGAAGCATTCGGGCGGTTCGATCTTGTTGGCGACGCCGTCGAGTCCCGAAGCCAGCGAGGCGGCGAAGGCCAGATACGGATTGGCGTCGGCGCCAGGGATGCGGCATTCGATGCGCAAAGATTGATCGTGGCCCACCACGCGGAATCCGCCGGTGCGGTTGTCGTAACTCCACGCCAATCGCGTCGGCGCCCACGAGCCGTCAACGAAGCGTTTGTACGAATTGATCGTCGGCGCGTAAAACGGCGTCACGTCGTAAACGTGCGCCATCCAGCCTCCCAGAAACCATCGGAACTCGTCCGAGCATTTCACCGGGCCGAACTGCTTGTCGCCCGCGAAAGCGTTCCTGCCGTCGCGCCACAAACTGAAATGAATGTGGCAACTCGATCCGGCGCGATCTTGAGCGAACTTGGCCATAAACGTCACGCTCACGCCCATCGCATCCGCGACCTCTTTCAGACATTGTTTGTAGACGACGTGGCGGTCGGCCATCTCCAACGCTTCGGCGTAGCGCACGTTCAATTCGTGTTGACCCAATCCCCATTCGCCTTTTGAATTTTCGACCGGCACGCCAGAATGTTTCAGATGATGGCGAACGGCAGCGGTGTAGGCTTCAGTGCGCGTGCCTTGCAGGATGTGGTAATCCTCCAGATACCAGCCGGCAGGCTCAAGATTGCGCCAGCCGTCAGCCGCCGCTTCGCGATAGCTGTTTTGAAACAGATAGTATTCAAGCTCCGATGCGGCGAAGCTCTCGAAGCCCAGATTGCGCGCGGCTTCGATCTGCCGCCGCAGGATCGAGCGCGGCGCGACGCTGACCGCCGCATGAGTTTTCTCGTTCCGCACGTCGCACAAGACCAGCGCGGTTTTGTCCAGCCAGCTCGCCACGCGCAGCGTGTTCAAATCAGGCACGAGATGAAAGTCGCCGTAGCCCAGCTCCCAGTTGGCGAATTTGTAGCCGGGCACAGGCTCCATTTCCATATCCACCGTCAGCAGATAATCGCAGCCGTGCGTGCCGTGATTGATCGTGTCTTCAACGAACATCTCGGCGTCGTAACGTTTGCCGGTCAGCCGCCCGTAATGATCGGTGAACGCGACGATTACGGTCTCGATCTGATCCTGTGCGACAAGCTCGCGCAACCGCTCGGCGCTCAACATTCCTCTCACTCTGTTTTCGCTCTGGCTCAAATCAGTTCTCCTGTCACTTGTTCAAAAACACCGGCTGCGTCCACGCCGCCTTGCCGTTCGATTCGATGACTTTCGCGCGGACGTAAAACTCGTCGCCGTTGAAAGTGTAAACCGCCGGATTCGCCGTGACCTCTTTCAAAACTTTGCCCCAGCGCCCGATGAACTGCACGGTGTATTTGCTCGTGCCGGACGGGGCGATGTTGATCGCGATCTGCTTGCCGTCCGCCTGGTAATCACGCAGGGTAACGCCGGTCGAAGCGTAAAAATCGCCCTGCTCCATCGCGCGCAGAATCTCGCCGGCGTTGAGGCTCGCCGCGCGAACCATCACCCAGCCGTGACCGGGCGTGGATTTCGTCCTGTCGCCGGGAGTCTTGAAGTTGTGCGCGTCGTCAACCGCGATGCCGTAAAGCGTTATCCCCGTCGAAAGAATGTCGTCCCACATCGCTTCGAGTCCTGGCATTCCGCCGCCGCCGAGGTTGTTGACCTGCGGATGGCCGTTGTAGATCTCGAACAGGCGGTTGTTTTTGACCGCCTTCAGATCGCTTGCGCTGATGGCCCAGCCGAAGTTCGGATGGTTGATGTGCGGCACGCCGTCAACTTTACGAATCGCGTTGACGTTGTTCTGAATCACGCCTGCGACGCTGTCGCCGTGTTGCGGCACGACCAATTCCTTGACGTTGAGGCCGTTGATGTGGATCGGTTTCTTCTGGAATTCATCGGTCAATTCTTCGCCTTTGATCATGATGAATTTGTTCGCCGCGCCGAGGACGGAGTTCAACCCGTCAACCTCGGTCAGGTAGTTGTGATCGGACAAGACCAGAAAATTGTAGCCGTGTTCGCGGTACCAGCGAACGACTTCATCCGGCGTCGAATCGCCGTCGCTGTTGATGGTGTGCGTGTGTGTGTTGCCCTTGTACCATCGTTTCTCCTGAGCCGATTGATTGACGGCAAAACCGAAGACCAGCGCGAGCAGGGCCAGCGCGGCTCCGCGAATTCGCATTGCGCGTTTGTTCGATTCAGACATTTGATTCAGCCCTCCGATTGGACAATTTGCGCCGCGTCGTTCGCCGACCACGCCGGCCCTTTGAACCTGCGGCGTTCGCGCAACCAATACCACAATCCCAGCAGGACAGTCACGGCCAGGATGGATTTCCACGTGCGCGCGTCGGCCAGGCAAAGAATGACGCTCAGGAAGACGACCCACAACACAGCTACGACGTTCAACGCCCGGCTGTATCGGCCCAAACTCCAGGGGCCGCGTTCGAGCTTGCCGGCGCGCAGATGCAGAAAGACCGGAATGACGTAAGAGATGTACAGTCCGATGGTGCTGATCGCAGTTACCACCGCGTAAGCCCCGCTGTAGACCGCGCCCAGAAAAGCCGCAATCGCGCAGAGCCAGATCGTGTAAACCGGCGTGGAGTGTTTGTGGCTGACCTGTTTCCACAACGACGACGCGGGCAAGCCCTCGTCGCGCGCGAACGCCCAGATGACGCGCGATGACCACGTCACCGCCGACAACCCGCAAAACCACATCGCCATCGCCGCCAGCCACGAAAACAGGCTGCCCGCGCGTTCGCCCAAAGCCCCGACCA
>JAJVHZ010000102.1:0-12803 GCA_022072255.1 Gammaproteobacteria bacterium
TGCCGTGAACGCCTTCAGGTTCACCAACGCCGACGGACAGTCCGTGTTCGGCCGCTGGCTGATCGAGCCGGCCGGCGGCGTCGTCGGCCTGAGCGATGAAGAGGCGAAGTCGGCATCGGACGACTTCCTGACCGAGGATCTCGAAAAGCGCCTGGCCGCCGGCGCGGCGGACTTCCAGGTGCACGTGCAGCTCGCCGGTGAAGGCGACCCCATCATCGATCCGACCGCCGAGTGGCCGGCCACGCGGGAGCGCGTGCACGTCGGCACGATCTCGGTCAAAAAGGTCACCGGCCAGGATTGCGACGCCATCATGTTCAGTCCGCTCGCGCTGCCGCCGGGGATAGAGCCGTCCGAGGATCCGGTCCTCGCGATACGGCCCGCGGTCTACGCGGAGTCGTTGCTGCGGCGGCAGCAGAAGTAGCCGGCCGCGCCGGGTTCCAATAATCCCGCAAGCCGACATCGCGCTCGCCTCGTCCTCGAGGCGAGCGTCTTCGGGGCAGGCACCGTGGCTAGTGCTGTTGCGGCTCGTCGGCCGCCGCGCCGGCGGCCAGGGTCGGGAAGCGCGTGACCGCGTAGGCGGAATGACAGGCGACGCAGCTCTCCACCATGCGGTAGAAGTAGAAGCTCGTCAGCTCCGCGTCGCGGGACTCGGCGGCGTGGCCGAGATTGGCCGCCTCGCGGTGAAAGTTGGCGTCCATGATCTTGAAGACCTCGGGCAGCGCCGTCTCGAGCTCCTGCTTCTGGGCGGCGGTGAGCTTCTGCTCCATGATGTAGCTCGCCCTGATCTGCGCGCTGGTGTCCGCGATTGTCTTCCAGTCGCCGGTCGCGATCGCGGTGACCAGCGTCTGGACGCCGCCGGAGATCCCCCGCATCTCCTCGCGCAGCAGCTCGGTCAGCTCCGGCGAGATGGCGAGCGCCGGCGCCGCATGGGGCTCCTGCGCACGCGCGCCGCCGGCCGCCAGCCACGCGACCGCCGAAGCCAACAGCACACCGCACAACATGCGAATCGTACGCGTCATGTCGACAACCTCCGATGGACTGCAATCTGATTGCAGTGAAGGATACCCGGGCCCCGTCATGCCCCGCTGATTCTGATCAAGACGAGGTGCAGATTCATTCTCCCCCTGCCCTTTTGTGCTCCCCGTCGATGCGGCCGGGAATGCCATTGCCCGCCTCCGGGCGGCAGCTGCGAGGGTCGAATCGGCCGGACCCGGGAGCACACGACGAATTACTGCCCGCGGCTCTCGCGCATGATCGCCCGGTAAAGGGCGCGGTACTGCTCGCTCACCGTGCTGCCGAAGAGCGGATCCTCCTTGTGCGGGATGCCGCGCTCGATGGCCTGCCAGTCCTGTTCGCTTACGATGGCGCGGGCGCGGGGAAACACGGTGCTCTCCTCGAACGACATGTGCCGCCGCGACCGCGCGATGTAATCCAGCAGCATGCCGACCAGACGCTCGCGCGGAACCATGGCCTGCCCGGCGAACGCGGAGAGCATCGCGACTATCTCGTTCGCGGCCTTCGTCATCGTGCCGTGCTCGAGCGACAGCGCGTTCACGCTCTCGATGCTCGAGGGATCGCAACGACGCAGCACCTCGAACAGCAGATCCTCGCTGGGGTGGTGGTAGAGGTCGGGATGGTGTGCGATGTAGCTGAAGATGTCCTGCAGCATGCGCGCGTCAACCGTCTCGCCCTTGTGGAGAAGATCGCACTGCTCCTCCACCAGATCGAGCAGCCGGGCGATGTTGACATGATCCGCGTGCAGCCGGTCGAGCATGTCGGTCATGGCGCGTCCCTCCGCTGAAGTTGGACATCAGGTAGTTAGCACACGGCATCGTCGCGTGGTTGACCCGGGTCAGGAGTGCGGCCGCAGCATCAGTCGCGGCGCTCCACGATCACCTGTCGCACCTTGCCGCTGCGAAGGTCGGCGGCGGGCGGCGCCTCCTCCAGTTCGATCCGCACGTTGCCCAGGGACTGCGTCGAAAGGTACTGGCTCAGCGCCCCCGCGATTCGGCGCCAGCTCGTCTGCCGGTCGCGCGCGTCGCGTTCGCCGAGCCGCAGGGCCAACAGCTCGGGCCCCTTCTGCACGATCTGGAAACGGCGCAGCCCCGCGGCCGCCTCGATGACGCTCGCGATCGCCGCGGGCAGCAGCCTCACGGCGCCGCCATCCGCCGCGCGCAGCGTGAGCAGGTCATCGCGCCTGCCCTCCACCTGGATGGCCGGCAGTGCATTGCCGCAGGCGCAGGGCGAGGACCTGGCGATGACGCTGTCGCCGAGGTCGTAGCGGATCACCGGCTGCACGAGGTTGGCGAGGTTGGTCAGCAGCACGGTGTGCGAGGGCTTCCCGGGCGCCGTCGGACGGTGGTCGCTGTCCACCGGCTCCAGCAGCACCCAGTCCGTGTTGACGTGCAGCCAGCCCTCACGGCATCCGAAGGCGATGCTCAGGCACTCGGAAGCGCCGTAATCGTTCTCCACGGGGCAGCCGAACGCGGCCTCGATCTCCGCCTGCGCCGCCGCGGTGAGGCTCTCGCCAAACGACCAGAGTGTCGCGGGAGCGATCCGCAGGTGGCCGGCCTTGCGTTCGCCCGCGAGCAGCAGCAGCGCGGTCGGATAGCTCGCCAGGAACGCCGGCTGATAACCGTTCAGTTGCTCGACGAGGCTCGCCAGGGGATTCAGCACGGAGTAGCTGCGCGCCTCGATCCAGGGGAACTGCCGCTGGGTGCGGCGCCACGAGGCGATGCCGGCGTAGTGATCGCCCGTCGCCGTGACGAGCGCGGCCCGGCCGCCCTGCGCGAGGAGCCCCCAGCCATAGCGCATCGCCATGCCCATCGTCTGCAGTTGCAGGCTGGCGAGCGCGTCGTAGGTGGCCAGGGCATTCGGATCCTGGACGAACAGGCCGGGCTCACCGCCGGTGCCCGAGCTCTTCCACGCCACGTAACGGCCGAGGAACCGTTCACCGATGTGACCGCGATCCGCAAGGAAGGTCTCGAGGAGGCGGCGGGTGATCTGCGGATCCGTCACCCATTCGTCGAAATGCGTCATCAGTTCGCGCTTGCGGACGATCGGCAGTTCCCCGACGGCGTGCACCGCCGGGGCGACTCCGCGATAGGCCTTGCGATAGAAGGCGGAGTGTGCGCGCGCAAAATCGACCAGGACCCTCAAGCGCTCGCGCTGCACCGCCTCGATGGCCGGCGGCCCTCCGGCGCGCGTCCACCGGATCGCGGCCATTCGCGCCGACCAGTCCAGGCAGGCGGCCCAGGCGCGCATCGGCGCCCAGGGATCCATGTCTGCGAACGGCTGATTCGCCCATCGACCGGCTTCGAAAAGATGAGGAGTCATTTCTTCAAACCGTATCCCATCATCGGAACGAAGTCCCGGTGACGACCGCTAGAGGAAGGGGGTCTGCCCGCTCAACGCCTCCCAGACCTCGTCCGGGGAGGCCCTGACCGCCACTGACGCATCGGACACGGTGACAATCTCGAACCCGAGCTGCCGCAGCTTCTCGACGTAGTGCTGCATGGCAGGGGGCCGATCGGGCCGGTCGCTGCCGGTGTGGAAGCGGCGCGCCTCCTCCACGGTGAACGTGTAGATCCCGTTGTCGTGGTCGTACCCGGTCATACTCTATCTCGTTGAGCGGCCATGTGTTACGCGCATCCTAGCAGCACCGTGCCGGCCGATCATCCGCGCCTGCCTAAAGCCGGAACCCGGGACTGCCGCTAAGACCTCTGCACGGGTCACCAATCGGCCCGTGGGGGGCAGGCCGATTGCTGCGCACAGCCCCAATGAGGGGACACCGAGACCATGATGACCGCCTTACGCAGGAAATCAATCGTTCAGCAGACCGCACTGATGATCCTCGCCGCCACACTGATTGTGCTGGCGGCACAGACCGGCATTGCCGTGCGCGACAGCCACAAGGTGTTGCTCGCGCAGGCGCAGGAGCGGCTCGGGAACGACGTCGGCCTGATCGTGACGCTGCTCGAGTTCTACGACCGCACCTTGCGCAGCAATACCGAGCGGGTGGGCGGGGTGTTCCGCGCGCAGTTCACCCGGCCATTCAGCCGCGATACCACCACCACGGTCCGCGTCGGCGACCACGACGGTCCGATACTGCGTCACGGTGACGAGACCCTGAACCTCGCCACCGCGCGGGTGGACGAGTTCAGCGCCATGACCGGCAGCGTGGCGACGATCTTCGTGCGCTACGGCGAGGACTTCCTGCGCGTGGCGACATCGGTGCAGAAGGACAACGGCGAGCGCGCGATCGGCACCCTGCTCGGCACCACGCACCCGGCCTACGCGCGCCTGATGCAGGGCGAGGCGTTCATCGGGCCGGCACACCTGTTCGGCCGGGATTACATGACGGAATACTCGCCCATCCGCTCCGAGAGCGGCGAGGTGATCGGCGCCCTGTTCATCGGCTTCGATTTCACCGACGGCCTGCGCGCCCTGAAGGAGACGATCGTCAACATCGACTTCGGTCGAAACGGCGGCGCCTTCATACTCGATGCGCACGCGGGCGAGGCACGCGGCAGTCTCCTCGCGCACCGGCGCCCGCAGGAAACAAACTACCTGCAGTTCGCGGACGCCGACGGCAACAGGCCGTTCGGCAAGGTATTCGAGGGCGACGCCGGCCGGCTGCAATATGTATCCGCCGACGGCGGCGCGCCGCGCGCCGTTGCCTACAAGGCCTTCGCGCCCTGGCAGTGGGTGGTCGTCGCCGATGCCGACTCCCGGGAGATGACGGCGGCGAGCGCGCGGCTGCGCAACGCGATGGTGATCGGGCTGCTGGTCTCCTGCGCGCTGCTGACCGCACTCATCTACGTGGTGCTCGGCTACAACTTCCGCCCGCTGCGCGAACTGCTGGGCGTGCTCAGGAAGGTCGGCGACGGCGACCTGACCGTGTGCGCCAGCGCGGCGATCGGCGTCGAGGAGAAGGCCGTGACGAAGAACGAGATTGCCGCGGTGGCCCGTGGCATCGACGAGATGGTCGCGCGCGTCCGTCCGATGGTGGTGGACATGTCGCAGGCGGCCGCGGAGATGGCCAGCTCCTGCCAGCAACTCGGCGCCCTGAGCGCGCGCAGCGCGCAGGCGGCCGGCCAGCAGCGATCGACGACCGTTCAGATCGCCACGGCAGTGCACGAGATGACGGCCTCCGCGCACGAGGTCGCGAATCACGCGCGCTCGACCTCGGAGGAGACCCGCCAAACCGACTCGGTGGCCCGCAGCGGCCAGGGCATCGTCAGCGAGTCGCTCTCCGCGATCCAGGGTCTCGCCGGCGAGATCGAGGAGGCTGCCTCGGTGGCCGGACGGCTGCGCGCGGACACCAACGCGATTGGCTCGGTGCTGGAGGTGATCCGCAACATCGCCGATCAGACCAACCTGCTGGCGCTGAACGCCGCGATCGAGGCGGCCCGCGCCGGCGAGCAGGGCCGCGGTTTCGCGGTGGTGGCCGACGAGGTGCGCACCCTGGCCAAGCGCTGCGGGGAATCCACGGCCGAGATCGTGAAGATCATCGAGCGCGTGCAGCACGGCGCGGCCGAGGCGGTCGCCCACATGGAGAAGGGCTGCGCTCGCAGCCGCGAGACGGTCGAGAAGGCCAGCCTCGCCGGCGACGCGCTGGCCGAGATCGTTCAGAGCGTTGCGCGCATCAACGACATGAGCGCGCAGATCGCCTCCGCGGCCGGCCAGCAGGGCACCGTGGCCTCGGACATCGACTGCAACGTGGCGAACATCCGCGATCTGGCCGAACAGTCCGTCACCGGGACCGAGGAATCGCTGACGGCGGTCACCGAGCTGGGCACCATCGCCGCGCGCCTGCAGGGCCTGGTCGCCAACTTCAAGATCAACTGAACGCTGACAACGGAGACAACCATGACGCAAAACTTGAGTTTCCGATCGGTCGCTGCGATGTTGTCACTCGGCGTGGCGCTGCTTGCCGCCGTCAGTGCCTACAATCCGGTAGCCGTCTACGGCATCGACAATTACAACGACGAGAGCGCGCTCAGCCAGCTCGCTCCCTGAGTCGGCGCGGGGCGGATCGCGCGTCACGGGCCCGCGATGATCTCCTGCCAAATCACGGTGCCCGGCACGTAGTCGGCGGACTGCGCGGTGTCGGGGGTGACCTCGTAGTGCAGGCGAAACAGCCGCCGGTCCGGCGCGCCGCCCGCACCGGTGCAGCTCGAACCCGCCACCGCCGTGGTGTAACGCGAGTAGGGGTTGTAGTAGAGCAGCGCCGCCACGTTGGCCGTGGGGACCTCCGCGGAGCGTTGCGTGCGCACCGCCGCGTCCGTACTGTTCAGCGTCCACACGCTTACCGCGTCATCCCGCAGCAGTCGCGTGACCAGCGCCTCGCTGATCTCCCCGCTCGCGCCGGCGAGGTATTCCGTCACCGCCTTTGCGGCCACGTAACCTCCGATCCTCTCGGCGACCTCGCGCGCGAGCGCGGCGCTCACCGATACGCCCGTCAGGGCGGAGCCGGCCGCATGGCGGCCGAGTGCGAGCAGGAACTCGCCGACACCGCTGTCCGTGGCGCCGTTTCCACGCGCGGACTGCAGGATCTCGGTGGCCAGGGCGCGGCTGTCCCTGACCGCCGCCTGCTGCCCTTCGGCCGCGCCGAGGGCCCGCAGCGCGGCCAGCTCACAGGCGTCGCCGCCCTCCTTCTCCAGCACCTTCTCCGCGGTCACGCGCCGCAGCAGCCACTGCAGCGCCCCGGCTCCGACATCCTGCCGCGCCTGCACGGCAGGCCGGTCGTCCGGGAATTTCAACTGCCGTGTCTTCGGCGCGTTCACGGTCGCGGATGTCCACTGCGCGGGCTGCTCCTCGCTCATATCCAGCAGGCGCTTGGCCGCGAGGCGGCCATTCCGATCGAAATCGAGCGCGATCTCCGCGTGGCCGCCCGGCTCGCAGTCCTCACAGCCGCCCATCCTGATCCCGACCCGCAGTTCCTGACCCTGTGCGGAGGCGCCTGCCGTGCAGATGGTCACCTGCCGCGGAAGGATGCGGAAGGCGCCCTTGTTCTCCGGGTGCGCCTCCTGGTAGCGCCACTGCAGCGGTTCGAACTGTGGATGGGCCCTGAGGGCCGCCCTGAACTCCGCGTCCTGCGCCAGCTCCGCGCCGAGGTCGATGGCGGACGGCGTGCCGTTCAGGGCGTAGCAGGCGGCTCCCGGTTGCGCGGTGTACTCCAGCCGCACGCGCCCGATATCCACCCGGCCGCTTTCCTCGAATTCGCTCAGGTAGCCGTTGTAGCGCTGCTCGCTGGCGATCGCGATGGCCCCGGGCGAGGCGCCGGCCGCCGCCATGGCCTTCGAAACACAGGCTTCTTTCCAGTCGCACTGGATGAGCGTGCCGAGCCACGCGCCGGTGTCGTGCGGAAACCAGACATCCCTGGCGGAATAGCTGCGGAGTGCGGCCGGTGGCCCCGCCTTCTTCCCCGGCGTTACCGCGTCGGGCTGCGTTGGCGGCGTCGCCTTATCCGTCGCCTCGCCGCTGACGTTGCCGCCCTGCTCGCGGCAGAGCAGTTGTTCGGTGGTCGTCACCGCGCGTGTGCAATCCACGGCGTGCGCAAGGCGCCAGCCCGGGTATGCGAAGGAACACATCATCACGATCAGAACCGCGCCGGTCCGGACATGCGGCGCGGTCGCGGAACGCCCGCCCGACACTGCCGCCCGCATGAATAGCGCGAACACCCTCACCCCCCCCGGCCGCCACGGCAACGACCGCCGCCCAAGGTGCCACAATCTCCATCGCGCTGTCACGAGCTGCGCATGCCTGCGTGTGCCCGCAGCGATGCCGGAATGCCTGCGTACACGTTCGCGTAGCGTCGTCTGCGTGCGTCGACCGAGTCGTCGAGAATCTTTCCATATCGCACTGCAGCAGACGGCCGCAAACACGAACTTGTGAAGCAGGCACGCTATTGCCGCCTTCCCGGCGCGCGTCGTGAAGATTTCTTCATGGTCGTGAGCTATCTTTTTTTATTAGCACCAGCGTTTCGCACGGATGCGGTCAGAATTGGTGTCCCACATGGCGGCGGCATTTCCGGTCAAAGCGACCACCGCACGCCAGACCCTTGCTTCGCGGGAGTAGCCTTGCCGGGAATTTTTCCTCCGGTGGCGCGAGTCGACAGTTACGCACGCGGTGTGCACACGCGGTGATCGATGTGCTGTTCCTTCAACGAAGGAGGGGCTTCCATGCCGTTCGATATTGAGCGATTCGGAGGTAGTGGCAGGGTAAACGGCTGCCGCGTGCGCCTGCGCGGCCGTTTCTGCTTCAAGGAAGGGCTTGCCATCTGGAAGCTGTGCCACCCGCATACGTTTCGGTGCCAGCTCTACTATCTCGACCTCGCCGAGGTGACGGAGTTGCCGGAGGACGCGGTGGCCTGGCTGTCGATGTTCCTGCGCTGGGCCGAGGAGGCGGGCGTGAGCGTGCGCCTGGTCAATGCAAGACCCCAGGTCGCGGAGTGGTTGGCCGCGGTGGGCATCACCGAGCACGGCACTGCCGTCGGCAGTGAGGGCTACGGCCGCCTGCGCAAGGTCTACAACCACACGGGCAACGACTCGGCGATCGAGCTCGGCGACGTGACGCTCGAGCAGATCGCCATCGCCAGCATTCGCCAGGACAACCCGGAACTGGACGTGGCCTGAGGCCGCCGCGGCGCGCGGTCTCGATCCCGCGGCGAACCCTGCGCCCGCCACGTTGCCGTGGCGGGCGCAGCGCGGTGGCGGGCGTGCGCCAGATGCACCCGGCCGGGGAGCGGCGCGGGCGTTCGCAGATGCGGGCCGTTCACCGACGCAGCCGCTCGATCTCATCGACGAGGTGCCGGCTGAACGGGATCGAACAGGTGAACGCCGGCGACACTGCGTTGAGGACATGAAATGACCGGTCGTCGCCCTCGTGAAGAAAATCCATCGCCAGCCGTCGCTCGCGCACGTTCACCAACTGTGCGCGCAGGCCTGGACGCCCCCACCTGCGGTACTGATCGACGTGCACGCCATCGACGAGCTCCGCGGCGAGGCGGACGAGCCGCGGCCGCCAGTATTTCGGAAATTCCTGCGAGGCAAGGCGAGCGAAGCCGAAACGGCCGCCCACCAACAGCCGCGCCTGCAAGGCGAGGATCTCCGTGAACTCGTCCAGCCGAAAGCGATCCATGCCCTCGTAGTGTTCGCGCCAGAACGCCGGGATGGCGGTCGGGCCGATCTTGACGCGGCCGTCGACGGTGACGGTGAAGTGCACGCCGAGAAACGGGTTGCGAAGATCGGGCACCGGATAGATCTGCGTGCGCAATGCCCCGGGCGCCTCGGAGGAGTAAAGATACAGGCCCTTGAAGGGCAGGATGCGATGGCCGCGCGCGTAGCCGAAGTCGCGCGCGACCCGGTCGGCTTGCAGCCCGGCGGCGTTGATGACGTAACCGGCGCGTATCTCCCCGCCCGTGGTGCGGATGGCCTGCGGGCCGCGGGCCAGGTAGCCCGTCGAGCGCAACAGGCGGACACCGCCGCGCTCGGCATCGGCGGCAAGCGATTCCATGACGCGCGCGGGATCGACCGACGCGGTCGTCGGTGACCACAGCGCGCGCTCGCAGGTCCTCGCACGCGGTTCGATCGAGCGCGCCTCCTGCGCGGAGATCGACTGCACCTCCACGCCGTTCGCCCGGCCGCGGCACAGCAGCTCGTCGAGTTGCGCCAGCTCGGCCTCGTTGCGCGCAACCACCAGCTTGCCGCAGCGGTTGATGGGCAGACCGCGCTCCAGGCAGTACTCGGTCAGCGCGCGGTTGCCGTCGCGGCAGTAGCGGGCCTTGAGCGAATCGGCCGTGTAATAGAAGCCGGCGTGCAGCACCCCGCTGTTGCGGCCGCTGGCATGCCAGCCGGGCTGCTCCTCCTTGTCGATGAGGACGATGCGCGCATCCGCGTGGCGCCGGCGTACCTCCAGGGCCAGTGTCACACCGATGATGCCGGCACCGATGATGAGGAAATCCGCAGTCGTCTCCATGGTGGCATTGTAAACGCGGCCATGTGCCACCCGCCCCCAGGCGCGGCGGCAGCGCGCGCCGCCACTCCCCCGGGGCATGCCGGATTCGCCATGAGCCCTCGACAGGGCTTAAGCTTGCGCCCAGAGGCGGGCAGGGCAACGGGAAGCGCGGGCTCAATTCGGACCTCATTCCATGGCGGAAAGATCGATCGGCGACAACCAGGCGATCCAGGAGCTGTTGGATGCCCTGCCGGTTGCCGTCTTCGTCAAGGACGCCGAGAGCCGCTTCCTGTTCATGAACAAGGCCTGCGAGGCCCAGTGGGGCATCGATTTCCGCGATCTGCGCGGCAACGACGGCAGCCGGTTCTTCCCTGCCGGGCAGGTCGAGTGGTTTCTCGCCAGGGATCGCGAGGTCTTCGCCGCCGGCCGATCCATCGAATTCGTCGAGAACGTCTGGAACGCCGCGCTGAAGGCCAACCGCATCGGACACACCTTCAAGAAGCCGATCTACGACGATGACGGCAGACCGCGGTTCCTGGTCGGCGCCGTCATCGACATCACCGAGCGCATGCAGTCCGAGCAGGTACTGCGCATGAGCGAGGAGAAGCTTCGCGCCCTCTTCGAGATGTCCCCGCTCGGGATAGCGCGCAACGCCATGGACGGCACCTTCATCGAGGCCAACGCCGCCTTCCTGAAGATCGTCGGGTATTCGCTCGAGGAGCTGAACCGGCTGACCTACTGGGACCTCACGCCGAAGGAATACGCGGACATGGAGGCCCGTCAGCTGGATTCCCTCGCGACCACCTCACGGTACGGTCCGTACGAGAAGGAATACGTCGACAGCAAGGGGCGGCGCGTGCCGGTGCAGCTCATGGGGATGCTGATCACCGGCAGCGACGGCGAGAAATACATCTGGTCGATCGTGGAGGACATCACCGAACGCAAGCGCGTCGAAGCCGAACTGCAGCTCGCGGCGCAGGTCTACCGCAGCAGCAGCGAGGGCATGCTGGTCACGGATTCCGAGAACTGCATCATCGGCGTCAACGCCGCGTTCACGAGGATGACCGGATACTCCCTGGAGGAGATCCAGGGCAGGGATCCACGGCTGTTCAAGACCGGGTACCAGGATCGCGCCTTCTACGAGGAGATGTGGGGCTCGCTGCGCGAGCATGGCTGCTGGCAGGGGGAACTCTGGGATCGCTGCAAGGACGGCGACGTGAAGGCCACCCGGCTCACGATCAACGCCATCACCAACGAGGCCGGCACGGTGCAGCGCTATGTCGCGCTGTACTCGGACATCACCGAGAAGAAGCGCTCCGACGAGACCATCTGGAAGCAGGCCAACTTCGACGCGCTCACGGGACTTCCCAACCGGCGCATGTTCCGCGACCGTCTGGAGCAGGAGGTGCTGAAGTCCAACCGCGCCGGCACGCGCGTGGCGCTGTTTCTCATCGATCTCGACGGCTTCAAGGAGGTCAACGACACGCTCGGCCACGCCCTCGGCGATGCGCTGCTGCGGCAGGCGGCGCACCGGCTGGCCGCCTGCGTGCGCCAGTCCGACACGGTGGCGCGCCTGGGGGGCGACGAGTTCACGGTGGTGCTCAGCAACTCGCACGACGTCAGCCACGTGGAGACCGTGGCACAGAAGATCGTCGATGCGCTCGCCGAGCCGTTCCAGCTCCAGGGGGAGCAGGCCTACGTCACCGCAAGTATCGGGATCACGCTGTATCCCAACGACGCGAAGGACGTCGACGAGCTGATCCGCAACGCGGACCAGGCGATGTACGCGGCCAAGGAGCGGGGCCGCAACCGGTTCTGCTACTTCACCCCGACGCTGCAGGAGGCCGCCCTGCACCGGCTGCGGCTCGTCAACGACCTGCGCCATGCGATGGCGGAGAACCAGCTCGCGCTGCACTTCCAGCCCATCGTCGAGCTCGCGACCGGGCGCATCCGCAAGGCCGAGGCGCTGTTGCGCTGGACGCATCCCGCCCGCGGTATGGTCAGCCCGATGGAGTTCGTGCCGCTGGCCGAGCACAGCGGTCTCATCATCCCCATCGGCGAGTGGGTCTTCCGGGAGGCCGCGCGCTGGGCGAAGCGCTGGCACGAGTTGCTGCCGGAGGGATTCCAGGTCAGCGTCAACGAGTCCCCGGTGCAGTTCAGGGCGGAGGGCGCCAGCCAACGCGAGACCTGGCGCGAGCTGCTGCGGGATCTGCAGGTGCCGGGCGAGAGCATGGTGGTGGAGATCACGGAAGGCATACTGCTCAACGCGGAGGCGGAGATCGAGAACAGGCTGCTCGCCTTCCGCGACGAGCGCGTGCAGGTGGCCATCGACGATTTCGGCACCGGCTACTCGGCGCTCGGCTACCTGAAGAAGTTCCACATCGATTACGTGAAGATCGATCGCTCCTTCGTGCGCGACCTGGCGACCGATGCCGACGATCTCGCCCTCGCCGAGGCGATCGTCGTGATGGCGCACAAGCTCGGCCTGAAGGTCATCGCCGAGGGGGTGGAGACCGACGAGCAGCGGGCGCTGCTGCTCGGCATCGGTTGCGAGTATGGACAGGGATACCTCTTCGCCAGACCGGTGCCGCCGGAGGAACTCGAGCGGCTGCTCCTCCGTCAACTGCCTGCCGCTTACAGCACCCTGAGCAGCGCCTAGCGCTCTTACGCCCCGGCCTGCAGCGTGCACTGTCTTGCGTCCGCGCACCGTGGCCCGTCCCGGCGCCCGACGGCGCCACGTCTTCCTGCCTGCACGCCGAGCCGGGGCGTCTAGACTCCCTGCCGGAGATCACTTTCCCGGCGCGCCCGGGTCATGATTCCACGCCCCGAGCGGATGTAGCACC
>JAJVHZ010000102.1:12903-16200 GCA_022072255.1 Gammaproteobacteria bacterium
TGCAGCCGCCGTACCAGCGCGTCGCGCTCCTCGATGAGGTCCAGGATCAGGGCGGCGCCGGCGAGGTTCACGTCGAGATCCTGCATCAGCCGCGCCGCCGCGCGCAGCCTGCGCATGTCGCGGCTGGCAAAGCGCCACTGCTCGGCCGTCTCGCCCAGCGGCTCGAGCAGCCCCGCCTCCACCATCTCGACGACGCGTGCCTGCTCCACGCAGGCGCACGTGGCCAGTTCGACGATGCCGAGGGCCCCGGTCTCATCGAGGACCTCGATCACGGTGATCTCCTGCACGCTCATCGGCCTCTCTCCAGATCGGCGCGCGGATTGAACGCCAGATCCTTTTTCATCTGTTCATACAGCTCCCGCGCGCGCGGCGAGTCGGCGGGCGGCAGCACGACTTTCAGGACCACGTACTGATCGCCCGCGCTGCCGGCCGGACCCGGCAGCCCGCGGCCCTTCAATCGCAGCTTCTGCCCGGCGCGCGAGCCCGGCGGTATGCGCATGTCCACGGCGCCGCCCAGTGTCGGCACCGGCACGGTCGCGCCCAGTGCCGCCTCCCAGGGTGCCACCGGCAGCGTGAGCGTGATGTCGCGCCCCTCGACGTGAAACAGCGGGTGCGCCTGGAATGCCACCTCGAGGTAGAGATCCCCGGGGCGTCCGCCGCCCATGGCGCTGCTGCCCTGGCCGGCCAGACGGATCTGCTGGCCTTCGGCGATCCCGGCCGGGATCGTGACCCGCAGAGCACGCGGCCTGACGACGACATGGCCGTCGGCCTGCAGCTCCGGTGACTTCAGTTCGATGGTGTGCGCGCCGCCGCGGTAGGCGTCCTCGAGCGAGATCTCGATGCGCGCGAAATGATCCTGTCCGCCCGGCGCATGGGCGCGCCGCGGCCCGCCGCCCGCGCGGCCGGCCCGTGCGAACGGGCTGCCCGCGCCGAACAGCGAGGCGAAGAAGTCGCTGAAATCCGCCTCCTCGCCACCGCCGGCGAAACCGCCGGAGAACTCGAAGTCGCGCCCCCAGTCCGGCGGCGGCCTGAACTCCTGCCCCGCCTTCCAGCGGGCGCCGAGCTGATCGTAGGCGGCACGCTTCTCCGGGTCCTTGAGCACCTCGTAGGCCTCCTGCAGCTCCTTGAAGCGCTCCTCGGCATTCGGCTCCTTGCTGACGTCGGGGTGAAACTTGCGCGCCAGCTTGCGATAGGCGCGCTTGATCTCCTCCTGGCTGGCGCCGCGCGCCACGCCCATGATCTGGTAGTAGTCCTTGTAATCCATAGCCGGTCGCCGACGCCCGCGTTGCAGGGGAAAAGATACCGTGAATGTGGGGGCGCGTCATGGCGGATCCAAGGAGGCCGGCCGGCCCTGCGGGGCGGCTATTCCGCGGCGCGGCGCCAGTGGCGCGAAATCCAGGCATACAGGCCCGCGATCAGCGCCAGGTAGACAACGGCGCCGACGGCGAGTGCGGCGGCATGAAATCCTTCCCCGGCCAGCGCGAGCGGCGCCTCCCTTCCGGTGCCGACGATGAGAGCCGCGAGCAGCACGCCGAAGAGGCTCTCGCCGACGATGAGGCCCGAGGCGAGCAGCACGCCCAGCCGCCTGGCACCTGCCGGATCGGCGGCGCGCGCGGCGCGGCGCTCGTACAGCCGGCCGAGCAGCGCGCCGAGCACGATCGGCGTGGTCGTGGCCATCGGCAGATAGATGCCCATGGCCACGCCGAGCGGCGGCAGCCGCAGGCGCCCTGCCGCGCCGAGCCATTCGTCGAGCGCCACCAGCGCGAGGCCGAGCAGCACGCCCGCGGCGATGAGCCCCCACTGCAGCTCGCCGCCGAGCACCCCCTGCGTGAGCGCCGCGATGAGCGTGGCCTGCGGCGCGGGCAGCGCCTGCCCGGCATTCCCCCGGCCCGGAGGCCCGCCGGCGAAGCCATAGGCCTGGTTCAGCAGATCGAGGACGGGCGGGATCACGACCGCGCCGGCGAGCACGCCGAAGATGAGCGCGACCTGCTGCCGCCACGGCGTGGCGCCGAGGAGCTGGCCGGTCTTCAGGTCCTGGAGGTTGTCGTTGGCGATCGTCGCCACCGCGAAGACGATCGCCACCACCAGCAGCGTGTAGGCGACCAGGGCCGGCGCGGACTCGACACCGAGCCGTTGCAGGGCGAGTACCGCGAGCAGCGAGGCGGCGATCGCCGCCAGGATCCCCACCCCCGAGAGCGGGGAGTTCGAGGAACCGATGAGGCCGGCCATGTAGCCGCTCACGGCGGCGACGAACCAGCCGGCGATCAGGACGAAGGCGAGCGCGCCGAGCAGCAGTGGCCCGCGAAGCGCCGCGAGCGGCCCCTCGCCGATGAAGGCGGCGAGCAGCCACGCCAGCGGCAGCAGGCAGAGCGCGCCGATGGCGAGGACGATGCCGCGCGGAAGATCGCGTTCGGTGCGCGCCGCGAGCCCGGCGGCGATCCCGGCCTGCTCACGCGCCGCGTGGGCGGCGACGCGCCCGCCGAACGCGCTCGAACCGAGGCGCAGCAGCGACCAGATCGCCGCCACGGCGATGGCCCCGGCGCCGATCAGCCGCACCTGCGTGCGCCAGACCGTCTGCGCGACCTCGGCGGCCGAGCCGTCCCAGGGCGTGAGCGCGGTGAGGATCGGGGTCGCCGCGCCCCAGGCGATGACCATGCCCGCCAGCATCGCGAGGCCCACGGACAGGCCCACCAGGTGTCCCGCACCGAGCAGCGCGAGCGACATGCCCAGGCTCGCCCCTGTCGCCGAGAGGCCGACGCGCACGAAGCCCGCGATCTCCGTCGCGGCCAGCCGCATCGCCGCCAGCGCCGCAAAGGCCGCGGCCGCCAGCGCGCCCACGGACAGCACCCGCACGCTGCGGCCGGTGTCCGCTCCGGGCGCACTGCGCTCCGCGCCGAGCTTCAGCACCTCCGCCGCGGCCACGCCCTCCGGGTACGGCAGCGCCGAACGCGCCACCAGCGCCCGCCGCAGCGGGATGGAGTACGTCACGCCAAGGATCCCGCCGAAGGCGCAGATCGCGAACGTCGACCAGAACGGGAAGCCCGACCACCACCCGACCATGACCAGCGCGGGCAGCACGAAGATGATCGAGGACAGCGTGCCGGCCGCCGAGGCGACCGTCTGCACGATGTTGTTCTCCAGGATCGTGCCGGTGTTGAACGCGCGCAGCACCGCCATGGAGATAACCGCCGCCGGGATCGAGGAGGCGAAGGTGAGTCCCGCGCGCAGGCCGATGTAGACGTTGGCGGCGGTGAACACCAGCGTGATGGCCGCGCCCAGCGCGACCGCGCGCCCCGT
>JAJVHZ010000090.1:0-9696 GCA_022072255.1 Gammaproteobacteria bacterium
TGGCGGCATATCCGCAGCACGCGGCAAGGCTGGAACCGTCGCAGGTTACGGCCATGCTGGAAGTGTGGCAGGAAGACCTGGCCGACCTGCCTGATGATCTACTGGCGGTGGCTTGCCGCAATCACCGGGAGCGCAGCCAGTGGCTTCCCTCCATTGCCGAAATCCGGGCAAGCGCCGTATCGCTGATGCGCCAGGCCAGCCCAGCCCGCCAGTCGGCCAGCGAGGCATGGGGCGATGTGAAGCGGGCCATCGCGAGCATAGGCTATGTGGGATCACCTGAGTTTTCCAACCCGGCCACGGCCGCGGCTGTGCGACGCATGGGCTGGCGGGACATCTGCATGGACGATGGCCCGGAGGGTGTGATCCGGGCACAATTCGAGCGTTTCTACGACGCCGAGATTGCCCGCATGGAGAACGCCGTGCAGCAGTCCCCGGCGGTGAGAGACTTCATCGGCGCGATGGCCGTCTCCCCAGATCGCCAGCTTGCGCCTGGCGACACCAGCGCCGTCATTCGGCGGATCGCGGAGGCACGCCGTGTTGATTAGACTGACCACGCCCGACCAGCGAATTTGCGGCCAGTGCCACGGCATGGGCTGGTACTATGTGGAGACGCCGGAGAGCAACAGACCGCTTAACGCCGTGCTCAAGCAGTGCCAGCGTCTCCACGCCGACCGGTTGCTTGTCGAGGGCGACCGGGTGACGGTGCTCTACCCATCGGACAGTTCACGCTGAATGTTTCACGTGAAACATTCTGACACACCCAACACAAGGAGAAACATCATGGACACTACGAACGCATTGGAGCGCCTGGCAACCATCACCCCCCGCCGCTATCCTCAAGGCTCAACCATCGAGCGCCGTCCCGATGGCCGCGTGTTCCTCTGGTATCCGCTCGGCGTGCGCCTTGAAGTCACGTTCACCGTGCCTGACTGCTGCCCCACCTGCGGACGGCCAACGGCACCGACTGCGACGGTAGAAGAGGAGTTGACGATATGAGACCGCAAAAGCAGCACCCCCAGGAGGCGACCCGATGACGGCACGACGATACATCGCAAAGCGACGTGCGCCGTCTCACGCCAACGGAGTGTGAGCGCCTCCAGGGCTTCCCTGACGGCCACACAGCCGGCCAGAGCGACAGCGCCCGCTACCGTCAGCTTGGCAACGCCGTAGCCGTTCCTGTGGCGCGGCGGATAGGAACAAGAATTATGGAGGTGCTATCGTGACACGACTGAAAGCAATTTCTTTGGGCTGGGGCGTCCAGTCCTTTACGCTTGCTGCAATGGCGGCGCTGGGTGAGCTCGATCCGGTCGACGTGGCTATCCACGCCGACACGACGCACGAGTCGAAGCTGACCTACGAGTTTGCCGCATGCTGGACGCCTTGGCTGGAGGAGCGCGGGGTTAGGGTTGTGACGGTGAGCAATCCAACTGTGCGGATCACGACCGACCGGGAGGGGGGGGAAATCTGGATACCTGCTTTCACCGACACGCCAAGCGCAGCAGGCGGCATGCTTCGTCGTCAGTGCACGCACCGCTGGAAGGTGCAACCGCTGCGCCGCTGGCTGCAAGCCAACCGCAACGGCGCAACCGTGGAGCAGTGGCTTGGCATCAGCCTGGACGAGTTTCAGCGCATGAAAGACAGTGACGTGAAATACTGCGTCAACCGCTGGCCGCTGATCGAACGCCGCATGACCAGGCTGGACTGCATGACCTGGCTCGACCGCCACGGCATCGAGATACCGCCCAAGAGCGCCTGCACGTTCTGCCCGTTTCACTCGACTGCCGAATGGCGGCGCATCAAGCAGACGCCAGAGGACTGGCAAGAAGCCATCGCCGTCGATGAAGCGATCCGCAAGGTTTGCCCGCCGTATGACCTGTATTTGCACCCGTCACGTATCCCGCTGGTCGATGTTGACCTGAGAAGCGAGGCTGACCGCGGCCAGCTATCGCTGTGGGACGCCGAGTGCGATGGCGTGTGTGGAGTGTGAGCAATGCTGACAGAAAACCAGCCCGCCGCAAGCCGCAGGGCTTCAGCCCTGGCGGAGTGTCACTAAAGCCGTCTATGGAGCCGTGGCCCGCAGCGCGGGGCGAGCGGCCGCGCGGCGCCAACTGGCTGGCGGCGGCATCGACGACCGCAGCGGCGACCCGCTGGACGCCTACCTGCAAGATTTGGCGGCCTGGGTAGAGCAGCGCGGCTACAACATCGACAGCCGCCGCTGCCTGTGGTGCGGCAAGGCGACCAAGCTCAAAACGGGGACGCTGCCCTACGTGGGCGCGCTGTGGTACTGCCCGCGGTGCGCCGACACCTACCGCACGTGCAAGGACAGGCAGGCGACGGCCATCGAGGAGCAGGATCCGGAGGCGAAAACGCACTACCGCGACGCGTGGGGCGCGAGCTCCTGCGGCGTGGGGCATCTGACCACGGCCAACCCGGCGCGGGTAACGTGCCGTCGCTGCCTGGCGTACCACATCGCCAGCGGCGTACCGATTGGAGTTCTGAGGTTTTTGCGATGAAGATTGAAAACGTGCTCATTGCCCTGCTGTGGTTGGCGCTGGCCGCGTTGGCTCTGCTGGCGGCATACATCATCGGCAGCGCGATTGTCTGGTTGATCCAGCAGGCAATCGTCACAGTCTGGCCCACCGTGGCTGAGCGCCCGGCGCTGGCCGGCGCGGCGATCCTGGCGCTGATTGTGGCGCTGGGAGCCATCAACGAGTTGGAGAAGAAACGATGAACAAGCGAATTGCAATCCTGATCCTGGCGGTTGTGCTGGCGGCGCAGGTGCTTGCACCAGCCCCCGCGTTGACCTGCAAAATCATGCGTTTCGGCAACGCAAAGCCCACCTGCATGTGCCGCGGCGAAAACGCCCGCTGGCGAGCCTGGCCGATGGCGGCTTGTCTGGTGAGGAGGTAATCATGACCCAACAAATGAAAATCATGGCCGCGCTGGACGCGGCCGCTAACGAGCTGGCTGCAGCGCCGCCCGTAGCATGGGCCGGCTGGATCGCCTATTTCTTGGAGGAACTGGAACTGGCGGATGACGGCACCGCCGTAGCCACGGGCGATTACGACGACATGCTGAACGAGATATCCGCAACCATCGCCCACCGGATCGCCCGCGGAGGATGGTGACGCCATGAGCAATAAATCAACTATCGTGGCCCTGGCCCTGCTGGTGCTGCTGGCGTCCTGCGCGTGCCTGGGCGCGTTTGCGTCCTGGACGCTCAACAACGCGATGGGCCAGGCTGCAACCATCGCGGAGGAGACCACGGCACACACCGAGCAGACCACCGTCCAGATTTGCGCGGGGCTGTTCAACGTTGGATCATGCCGCACGCGCCAGTCCTCCACGGCGACCGCACCGCGGCCGGCTGCGGCTGACGACCTGGGCCCCAACCCGTGGCCGTTGATTGTGCCACTCAGCGTCGTGCTGATGACGGTCGTTTTCGTCATGCTGCGCGGCTTGGCCTGGCTGGACGGTGAGCGATGACGCGAGCACTAAACGCAGCGGCATGGCTAATCATGCTGGCAATCGTCGCGGGCGTGGGCGGCCTGGGCTACCTGATCTACCGCCTGGCCGAAAACACGGTGGTCACCATCGATCGCACCTGGGGTCCAGCGTTCTACCAGATCGCCGCGGCTGCGTCGCTGCTGGCGTTTGTGCTGGTCGTCGTCGGCGGCGCGGTGGTGCTGGTGCAGTGGATGGCGCGCAAGTCGCGCCAGATCGGCGCACGGGATGGGCTGTACCCGCGCATTGACGGCGGGCACGGCCAGTATGCTGACCTGAACGAGCCGGGCGCCCAAAGCCTGGCCGTGATGGCTGCGGCTGGGAGACGGCCTACTGCTGCGCTGGCCGGCCGGGTGATTGACGCGCACTACCGCCAGCCGGACGCGCCCGCGCCTCCCGTGCTCCCTGCGCAGCCGGAGCAGCTTGGCTACTACCCCTCGCGGGTAGACGTGTACAGCGCGCCATTGCCGCGCGATTTGGCGCTGCCTGTGGGCGTGGACGGCGGCGGCCAGCCCGTGACGCTGCCATTGCGCAATCTGGGAAACGTGCTGGTGGGCGGGTTGCCGGGCGGCGGGAAGTCCGAGCTTCTGGCATCCATGATTGCGGGCTTGCTCAGGCAGGACGCCACGGGCCAGCGCGTGCAGATCGCGGCGATTGACACCAAGCTGGTGACGTTCGGCAATCTGCCCGCACTGGCCGCGCTGTACGCTCCCCCTGCTCTGGAGATCGACGACGCGCACGCGCTGACCGAGGCGCTGCTGGCCGAGGTGCGTCGCCGGTTCGAGATGCTGCACGCGGCCGGTGCGCGCAGCGTGGAGGAGTACCAGACGCGCACTGGCGAGACGTTGGCCTACATCGTCGCGGTGATCGACGAGCTTGCAGACCTGACATCCGACAGCGACCGGCGACGCGGCGCGGCCTGGCTGGCAGCAGCTACCGAGATCGGCCGTAAAGGCCGCGCGGCTGGCGTCTCGTTGGTCATGGCGACGCAGCGACCTAGCTCGGACGTGATCCCCTCCTCCTTGCGCAATCTGGCCGGCGCGGCGGTGGCGTTCCGGCTGGCGCGGGCTGATGACAGCCGGTTGGTGCTGGACGCCGCAGGCGCTGAGATGCTGCCCGCCACGCCGGGCCGCTGCCTGGTTCGCCACCGTGACACGGCCCAGGCGCAAGCCTATTTCGCCGGACTTGAGGGCGGGCGGTTCGACCAGTTCTGCGCGGCGCTGCCCGCACCCGGCTGGCCGGTACGTGATGCCGGTATACCGGCATTTTCCCCGGCTGAGGAGCCAGTACCGGCCGGTATACCGGTATTTGGTACCGATCAGACGCTCGACTACACGCCGGAGCAGGTGGCGCACATCCGCCAGCGATACGCCGCGCTTGGCAGTCTCAAGGCCGTTCAGCGTGAGATTTACGGCCAGGAGGGCGGGTATTGGTTCTATCGTATCCGCGCCGCGGTGGAGGGGTGAGCAGTCTCAAAATTGGTGTAAATCTTTTAAGGTTTACCTATTGACAAAACTATATAGATCGTGCTATAATCAAATCATCAAACAGCAACGGGCCACGGCCCACAGCAACAACAAGGAGATCAGGAGAATGACACGCAGCGAACTGGTAGAGATGCGAAACGCAGCAATCGACGCAATGATCGCAGACGGAATGGACGAAGACGATGCACGCTTCGCAGCTATGACCGCCGCAGCCCGGCCTGACGGCATCCTGAGCGAGCAGGGTAAAAGCGAGCAGCACCCGGCGCTGCTAAGCCTGGCGAAAGCTGGACGTGCCTTCCTCGACGGTGTTGAGTATGTTCCTGTTAGCGCCGCAGCACCTCGGATGTATACAAACGAAGACCAGACGGCCATCTGGGTCAGCTAACCCCCACCACCCCCAGGCCGGCTCTGCGCAAGCAACCGGCCCACATAGGAGTACACGATTATGAGCATTATACCGTCATTCACCACATACGACACGACCCCCAAGTTTTGGGTGTGCACTAATCCGCAGTGCGCGGAAGGGCACCCCGGCTGGACTGGCGAACCGACTGGAAAGAAATGCTTTTCGTGCAAGCAACCGCTTGTGAAAAGCAACAGCGAGCCAGTTCGCAACAACTAACCCACCCCCACACACGGGCCGGCTGCGCAAGTGGCCGGCCCACCAGCAACGGGCCACGGCCCACAGCAACAAGGAGCATCGAACCATGACCACCGACACCATCACCCTCAAGCGCAAATTCAACGACGAGCCCTCACCCCGCTACTACAGCATGAGCGGTGGCGAATTCACGGCGATGAAGGACGCCGTGAAGGCCGCAGGCGGCACCTTCGAGACCATGCCTCTGAAGGTGTGGAAGGTCAAGAAGGAGGCCGTGGCGGCCATCAAGGAAGCCGGTTACACCGTGACCCTGCTCCCCTTCCTGCGCATGGTGAGCTTCAACGAGCGCAACATCAGCGACAGCCCCGAAGGAACGATGGTTAAGATTGCCTTCGAGTACATCAACGATGACGGTCGGTACCGCGAAGTACCCGGGTACATGAACATTCAGGTTGGCATCATCGACGACGACGCCGTGGCAGCCGCCAACGAGGACATCAACGCCGAGATGACCGCCGCCGGGCTGGCCCCCTCGCCTTACCTGAACCGTCACACCGCGGTGCGGAAAATCGCCCGCGAGGCCGCCGAGGCCAAGGCGGCTGAGGTGGTGGCGATGTTTGACGCAGCCAGCGGCGGCAAGCGAACCGCCGAGGCGCTGAAGGCCGGGTTCACAGCAGTTATGCAGGTTGTGAAGTAACCCCACCCACTCCACACCGGGCCGGGACCGCCAACCGGCCCACACCCACCGCAACGGGCGGTATATCCCGTGAAGCCCCCAGGGGGCTGTGCCGGTGCAAAGCCGGTGTCGATCTCTATCGCCAGCCGGGGCGTTATCCGGCAAGGAGACAAGATCATGAATTTCGGAACCCACCCAGAGCACGGAGACATTGTCCGCCGCAGCGGGCCGCGGCACATGGGGTGCGAGTGGATTGAGTATGCCGATGGGTATCAGCGCCCCGTGGGGCATTACCCGGCAAGCTACGGGAACCTCCCACAGGGAGTGTGGAGGTGCGATTGCGGGATGACGGAGTGCACGGGCTGGACCGGGAACCAGCACCGGGGCACCAATCCGTTTGAATAACCCCACCCACCACCCCACCGGGCCGGGACAGCCAACCGGCCCACACCCACCGCAACGGGCGGTATATCCCGTGAAGGGCCTGTGCGATAGGCCCTGTGCCGGTGCGAAGCCGGTGTCAACCGCCACCGCCATCCGGGGCGTTATCCGGCAAGGAGACTACACCATGCCAAAACTGCTTTGGTTCCGCCAGGATCGCGACGAGACCGCGATCCTGGACACACTGGCCGCGATGGCCGCCCAGCACGGCTACACCAACCGCGCCGGCCCCAAGCACGGGGCTGGCAATGTGGCCGAGTTGATGGCCGCTATCGCCACCGGCGAGGTCAAGCTGCTCCTCCTGCCCGACGAGCAGCAGACACTGGCCGCCGAGTTCCTCCGCCAGTCCGCCGCCGACTGCGCGGCCAATGTCCCCCTGGCCGACGCCCTGACGGCCATCGCCGACAGCCTGCAGCTTTCGCTGTTGTGAGCAAGCCTCTACCAAGCCCCCACGCGGGGCTTTTTTTGTGCAAATTTCCATGTACACACTATAATTCTTTTACGTCAACGGCGACATAATGCGCGATGCTGATGTGCGCCGATTGGCGTTCTCGGCAATCCGTGGTATGATTGGCGCGTGTGTGGTCACTTTGGCAGCCGCCCCGCTGTGACGTGGTGGTGCTCCTCCTTAGCACCGCTCAACAGGCGTCACCGGGTTTGACTTCATGGCCCGGAACGGCGGTACTCAATCCGCTGTGCAGCGCGCGGTTACATGCGGGGTGGGCGTTGACGTGTGCGCCCACCCCGCCACTATGGAGCTAACGATGGATCAGCCCCCCATTCCCCCAAACGAACGTTGCAGCGTTTGCGGCGCTGTGCTGAACACGACGCGCGGCGCATCGTTCTGGCGCGCCCGCTGGTGGTGCTTGCCGTGTTTTGCAAGGGGCAATTATGGCAAGTGATCTTGAGGCAACATTTGCCACGCTCTGGCGACAGTTGGACGGCCCGGAGCTTGTGCCAGAATATCGTTTTCACGCCGCCCGCAAATGGCGGCTGGACTTTGCTCACCCGGCTACGCTGGTGGCCGTGGAGCTTGAGGGCGGTATTCACACCAATGGGCGGCACGTGCGAGCGCAGGGGTTCCGGGACGATTGCGAGAAATACAACGCGGCAACGGCGGACGGCTGGGCGGTGTTTCGGCTGACCGCTGACATGCTGCGCGACGATCCGATACGCAACCTGACGCCGATCATGGATGTGATCCGCTACCGCGACGAGGATTGGCAATGACCGAAACGACCTGGACGGCGACGACCATTGCGCTGTCCAAGCTCAAGCCCTGGGAGCGCAACCCCAAGCGCATCAGCAAGGCCCACGCCGCGCGCTTGCTGGACTTGTGGGAGCGGCTGGGCCAGTTCCAGACTATCGCCATCGGCCCGGCCGGCGAGGTCTACGACGGACACCAACGGCTGTCGGTGCTCAAGGCCAAGCACGGTGGCAAGTACGAGGTGCAGGCACTGCAATCGTCGCGGGCGCTGACAGAGAAGGAGCGCGAGGAGTTGACGGTTGCCGCGCACGTTGGGACAACCGGGCAATTCGACTGGGACGCGCTGTCAGGCTGGGACGCGGGCGACCTGCAACAGTGGGGGTTTGACACTGAGACGCTGGCGGGTTGGCAAACGGACATAGGCGCGCTGAGGACGATGCTTGAGACAACGCCCGACTTTCAGCCGGTTGACGAAAGCGAACAGCCACGGCTAGACCAGAAAGCGCCTATCACTTGCCCGCATTGCGGCATGGAGTTCGTGCCAGAATGAGCGTAGACTTACGGGTAGACTGGTGCAGCTATCAGGCGGCAAAGTGGGCTGTTGAGCATTGGCATTACAGCCGGACGATGCCGACACCGCCTATTGTTCGCATCGGCGCATGGGAACAATCAGAGTTCATTGGGTGCGTGCTGTTTAGTCGTGGTGCTACTCAAGACCTCGGAACGCCATACGGGTTGCAGATGACGCAAGTGTGCGAATTGACCAGGGTTGCACTTGCAGATCACGCAAATACGGTCAGCAAGATTGGTTCGTTGGCAATAGCGTTGTTGAAAACAAGAAACCCCGACTTGCGCTTGATTGTGTCGTTTGCAGACCCAAACAACGGACACCACGGCGGAATTTACCAAGCGATGAACTGGACATATGCGGGGCAAACTTCGGCAAGCTACAAGTACCAAGACAGCAGCGGGAGAGTGTGGCACGGCAGACAAGTGTCGAGTACTGGCGTTTCACGCCAGTACGGAGAACTGCGATACGTTCCGCGAATAGAAGATTGCACGCGCATTCCTGAGATTGGAAAACACCGCTACCTCTACCCCCTTGACCGCGCCATGCGCAAGCAAATCGAACCGCTGCGCAAGCCATACCCGAAACGCGAGACATGCGGCCCAAGTGTCGAAGGTGACACGCTGCCCCAAGCAGAAGGCGGTGTTCGATCCACCGGGGCCGCTTTACTAGGTAACGACAATGGCAAGTAAAACCGGCCGCACGCCAGCCGTGATTGATTGGGATACCGTGGGCAAGCTGCTCGAGGCGGATTGCAGCGGCGAGAGCATCGCCACGCAGTTAGGCATTCATCGCACTACGCTGTACAACCGCTGCAAAGCAGACTTAGGCCTGACTTTTTCGACGTTTTCGCAGCAAAAGAAGATGCTCGGTGACAACCTGCTGCGCGCCAAGCAGTACCAGACGGCCATGAGCGGCAACACCAGGATGCTGATCTGGCTTGGCAAACAGCGGCTGGGCCAGTCGGACAAGAACGAGCTAACAGGCAAAGACGGCGGACGGCTTGTGATTGAGGTTGTCAGGCGTGAGCACAACGACCAAGATTAAGGTCGAGCTTTACCCGCGCCAGTGGGATTTTATGGCGACCAGTGACAGGCTGGCCGCGTTCGTCGGCGGCATCGGATCGGGCAAGACCTACGTTGGCGCGGTGCGGTCACTTCTGTTCGCCATTGAGCAAGGCGGGCTGGGCATGGTCGTAGCGCCCACCTACCC
>JAJVHZ010000090.1:9796-15934 GCA_022072255.1 Gammaproteobacteria bacterium
CGCCGGGTGCTGCAAGCAGACTTCGTTCTGCAAGCCCTGGCGCTGCAACGTCGGCACGGCGTCAGCATGTTCTATGCCGACCCGTCCGCGGCCGGCCTGATTGCAGACCTGCGAGCATCGGGCCTACCCGTCCAGCCCGCGAAAAACGATGTGCTGGGCGGTATTCGTCACGTGCAGGCGCGGCTGGCCGTGCAGGGTGATGGACGCCCGCGCTTGACGATTGACCCGGAGTGCGCCAACGTCCGGTCTGAGCTGCTGTCCTACGTGTGGCGCGAGCGCGGCGACGGCACCCGGCTGGATGCGCCGGAGAAGGCGAATGACCACGCAATGGACGCGCTGCGCTATGCACTCTACAGCGCGGGCATTGCGCCACCCGCGCCCGCGAGGTCAAGCCAGCCTAGAGCCGCAGCCCCACCTGCGCCGCGCGTGGGGCTGAACCAACGGCCCAAACTCCCCGGTCTCGGATGATGCCACCAAGCGCGCATACTGAGCTAACCATCGTCGTAACGTTGCCCGGCCAGGATCAGCGCACGATCACCGGCCGCGTGGCGCGCATGATTGCATGGCTGTGCATCAATCAGCGCCAGATTGAGCGGATCAAGCGCGGCCGGCTGGATGTGGGCTTTTCGGGCGACTATCAGGAGTGGCATATCACCGAGACCAAGGCAGGGTATTGACAAGCGCCGCGGTCTGTGATAGACTGCGCTTAAATCAACCAGCCGCAGAAGGACACACGGCGACGCACGAAGCGCGGGCTTCGAGGCGTCGCCGTGTTTTGTTTGCATGAACGTTCTCGCCGTCGTAGCCGCATCGCCCGATCTGCCCCGGCTTGCATCGTCTGAGGAACTGGCCCGCATCCAGGAGGCCCCCGGCGTGACAATGCGAGTCGTCACCGACGCCACGGCGGCGCGGGTTGCCCGAATGCTCAGTATGGAGCAGTATGACGCCGTGCTGTGGATCGGCCACGGCGAAGCGGGAAGTCTGCTGACCCAGGACGGGCGAATTGATCCGCAATGGCTGGCGGCGCAACTGAGCAGCCGCCGCGTGAAAACGGCAATCATCGCCACCTGTTGGAGCAGCCTTCGGCCCGTTGGCGGCCAGCAAGCAGCGCAAAGTTTCGCCGATGCGCTGCCCGCGTCTGGTATCGACACCATCACCATGCAGACATCGGTGAGCGACCGAGCCGCAATTGAATTTGACGTTGAACTATTGACACAGCTTGCTGCCGGGCTGTCGTTGCGGACGGCGTATCAGGTGGCGCTGAACCGGGCGGCGCAATTCGGCGAGGTGCAAGCGCCGCAACTGAGCAGGCGCGACAGCGATCAACAGGCTGACGTGCTGCGGAACATGGACGCACGCGTGGAAGACATTCAGGACACGCAACGCCAGATGCAGCACAGCCTCGACCGGCTTGAGGAACGATTGGCCGTGGTAGAGCGTGACCTGCGGCAAATGCACAACCCGCACATTGACCGGCAATATCTGGTTGTCGGCGCGGTCGTTATGGCGGCAATGCTGATCCTGCTGTTGTTCGTGACGTGGAGGTTGATCTAGTGGACACCTGGGCCATGCTGCGCTTTGCCCTGTACCCCGTGATGCTGGTCTCCGGCGTCGCGTGGGCGCTGCTGTTCTGGCGGCAACGACCGTGGAACGTGGCCGCGCCGCTGGCCGCAGGGCTGGGCGCTGCTGTCGCGGTGCAAGGCGCGGCGGGGTTCTTGGCGTTGCTGATCTCCCCAGCGCCAAACGGCCTGACAAGCGCCATGTTCACGGCTGGCGTATTGGCCGTGGCGCTGACCGCGACCTACGGCGCAATCGTCATGCTGCGTGAGGCGTGGGCATGATGACGTTGCTTGTCGGATTTGCAATCGCAGCCTTCGCCATCATCGCCACCCGCAAGGATGGCCCCTGGGGTATCATCGCCCGCGTTCGGCAGGCTATCGGTACACCGCTGCAATGCTCGGTATGCGCGGCGTTCTGGTGCTGGCTGGCGTTGTCCCCGCTGTTCGTTTTGCCTGACGGGGTATCCGTCACCGAGGTCGTTTCCTTTGGCGGCGCGCTGGGCGTCGCTTTCGCCGTGCTGGCCCTGGCCGGCGCGCTTGATCTGGATAGGTGATCATGCAGAACATTCGAGTTCCCGGTTTGGCGTGGGTTGCCCTGATTATGGCCGTGGTGGGCTGGCTGCAAGGCGAATGGTTCGCGGGCGAGCCGTGGGTTCCCGGCGTTGTGCTGGTGCTCACGGCCGCGGCTAAGCTCTTGCAGATGTACGTTTGGCCCGACACGCCCACCCGCAGCGCGAGCGCCGACACCCCCGGCCGCGCGTTCCAGTTCTTTTGGGGCTAGTAGACCATGTTGAAGTACACCCAGGCCGAGGGCTGGCGTGAGGGCTGCGGGTGCTCCGGCAAGCCGCTGTCCAAAGTCAGCCTTCCGGCCGATGGCGTCCCCGCTATCTTCGCAACGCCGACTGCTCAGTATGTCGTCGTCAACGGCCACCGCTACCACGCCAAACCAGGCCTGATTGCGGTGGACGTGCGCGAGGGCGACATTGCCGCGCTGGGCAACCGCGCGCGGCGGGCAAGCGACACCGAGCTAACGCGCCTGACCGGCTATCGGAGCCGAGCGTGAGCAAAAAGCGCAAGCGCGGCCTGCCTGTGGTGCAGGAGAGCCAAGTCACAATCCAGGCTGCGCCTGGCGATATTCCCGCGCCCCCCGATGTTGCCGTTGGCGCGCCGGCTGATCTGGCAAGGCCCTACCTGGCTGCCAACATCAACGCCTATATGGCAATGCTCAGCGCGTTGCCGCAGGCGTTTGACGATCTGTCCAAGCAGTTCGGCATCGACATCTACGACCAGATGTTGACCGATAGCGAGGTTGCCGCGTCGCTTGATGTGATTGTCTATGCCGCTGTGGCTACTCCACCCGTGGTTGACGCCGCGCTGCCGCCCGACGACCCCGATTACGGCATGGCGGTACTGATCGCCGACTTCGTTCGCGAGATGATGGACAGCTTGTCCATATCGCTGCAAGACACGCTGCGGGTGCTGGTGCGTCAAGCCCTGGCATACGGCACCGCGCTGGGAGAATTGATCTTCGAGGCCACCGGCGACGCGTGGCTGATATCAGATATTCGCGTTGCAGACCTGCGCCAGTTCTCCCTGATCGTGGACGGGTTCAATCAGGTTCACGGCATCGCTCCGACAATGCTGCATGAACGGTTTCCGGTCGGCGCAATGATGCCGATCCATGACGGCCAGGTTCTGGACAACGTGATGCCGCGCAGCAAGGCGCTGCTGCTGGCCTGGCAGCCCACGGGCAGCGATCCGCGCGGCAAGTCGTTGCTCCGGGCCGCCTACGCGCCGTGGTGGGCCAAGCAACAGATCATTAACGAGATGGTGACCTGGTTTGCCAGGTTCGCGCAGCCGTCCATCTGGGGCACAACCGCCGAGGGCGCACAGGACATTTGCATCACCAACCCGGATGGATCGCAGACTATCGAGCGCCCCACCGACCAGCTATTGGCCGCGCTGATGCAGTTCCGCAACGCGTCGGCTATCGCGCTGCCCTACGGCTCGCAGGTCAACACGATCAACGTGAGCGAGTCGGGCGCGGTCTTTTTCGCCGGACTGGACTGGGCAGACAACGCCATCCGGCGATCCATCCTCAAACAGCACTTGGCGACCGGCGAGGGCCAGCACCAAGCCCGCGCGGCGGCCGAGGTGCATCAGGACATCCTGGGCTTGATGATCCTGACAGTTCGCAACTGGCTGGGCGATCAGGTGCGCCGTGATGTGTTCCGTCCCATCGTCCTGGCGAATTTCGGAGATGACGCCGAGCGGTTCACCCCGCTGCTTGATCTTGGCGACGGCGACGGCTTCCCAATTTCCGCGACCGAGGTCGCCAGCCTGGCCGCGGTTGGTTGGTTCACGGATGACCAAATGGCGGTCATGGACAAGCGGCTTGGTCTGCCCGTCCGAGGTGTGTAATGCCTGATCTAGCAATACAACTTTCCCACAGTCTGGCGCGAGTGCATGGCATCAAGGCCGTTCAGCCGCAGGCGCAGCCTGGCGTCCTGGACGTTCTGATCGCGCCGTTCTGGGGCCCCAACAACGGCCGCGACGCCCACGGCCAATACTTCACGCCCGAAACCGAGTTCATGCACGACGTGATCCCTACCCCGCCCGTGTTTTACTACCACGGCGCGGAGATGGGCGAGGCCCCGACGCCCATCGGTAAATCGGCGGATCGTTGGGTGGATGATCTGGGCGTGTGGCAAACGGTCATGCTGGACATGGCCGATCCCACGGCCCGCCGCACTTGGCAGGCGTCGCTTGCCGGAAACGCCTACGCGTCCACCGGCGTCGTTCCCGCCAGCCTGATGCTAAACGCGCAGACTGGCGAAATTGAGCAGTGGCTAATCGGTGAGATTAGCCTGATGGTGTTGAGCGATGGACAGGAGCCAGCCAACACATACGCCATTGCGCTACCCCGGCTAAAGGCCTTGCGCAAGAGCCTGGAGCCGGAGCGGCGCAAACTGTTTGACCAGATGTACCAGATACAAGGAGCAAAGGCTATGGATGTGATCGAGAAGTTGCAAGCGGTCTTCGCGCGCTTCATCGAGGAGTTGTCGGCGGAGCTTGACATCTCCACCGACGAGGCCGCGGACATCATCGAGGAAGCGGCAGACGAAGGCGCGGACATCGCCACCGGCGACGCCGAGTGTACCGACTGCGACGCGGCCGATGTTGGTGACGCGGTGGACGCGCTGATTGAGGCTGTGGACGACGCCGACGCCGACGCCGAGCCAGTCATCGCCAAGAGCGCCGCGGCCCTGCGCCGCGAAAACGCCCGCCTGCGCGCCAAGTTGGCCAGGCAAGCCGACAACAACTGGCTGAGCAAGCAGGTGTCAGCCAAGCGCCTGACGCCCGCGGAAAGACCCGCGGTCATGGAGGCGCTGGTCAAGGCACGCGCCAGCGGCAAGAGCGGATCGGCCACCGCTGCTGCAATCCGCAGCATGATCGAGGCGCGCCCTGCCAGCGGGCAGCGCACTTCGATCAAGGCGGCCGGCATGAGCCAAGCCGGGTTCAGCAGCCCGGCCAACGGCGCAGGGATCGACCCCGCAACCCTGGCGCGCATGAAATCCTACGCGGGGATGGAGTAACCGATGGCGAATTGCCCCGACTGCCCCGACTGCTGCAACGAGCCCTGCTTCGAGCAGCTTGAGTGTGTGTATTCGTGCGGGCCGTGCTGCCATTTCGAGGTTGTGCCAGCGCCCAATCTCGACCTGCTGGCAGGTACGATCATGGCCCAGCGCGACGAGGATGGCAAGTGGGCCGCGTACGACCCGGACGCGACCAACGGCTTGCAGTACCCCCGCGGCGTGCTCAAGTTCACGACCACGACCGACGCCAACGGCCGCGTGACCAACATTGGCAACACGTTCATGCAGACGGGCTGCACCCCGTTCACGACCAACGTGTACTACGAGGGGACGTTCAACGTCTCTGACACATTCGGCAATCTGGCCGCGGCGCTGGGCAACCCCGCGTTCGGCCGGATGATGGAAGGCGCTGTGGCTGGCCCCGGCGTCTGGAAACTGGTGTAAGGAGGTACGATCATGCCAGCGACTGTTCACGGGTGTTCGTACCCGACCAATGCGGAACTGATGCAGCTTCAGCGCGACTTGATGCCCCGGTACATGGAAGGCCGGCTGGGCCTGGAGATCATGCCCTTCCGCAACTCTGACGCCGACCGCATCATCTACAACCAGCCGGACATCTTCCGGGGCCTCCAGGCATGGCGCGGGCTGGGCAAGCCGGCCCGTCAGACCGCTGACCGTCTCAATCCCTTTGGCCGCAATTGCGAGGTTGCGCCCGGCTATTGGGGCGAGTTCGACAACATCGACGAGGAACTGCTGACCCGTGGTGTGCAGCCTGCGACTTGCTCAAGCCCCCTCGACCTGACCGAGCACATGACTAATCTGACCTTGCGGCTGTTGGAGCGGCGCCTGAACCGGATCGAGTTCCTGATCTGGCAGGCACTCGCCTTCGGCAGATACGAAGCGCAGAACAGCCTGGGCCAGATCGTGCATGAGCAGAGCTACAACGTCACAACGATTTCGTCGGCGATCCCGTGGAGCACCTA
>JAJVHZ010000062.1 GCA_022072255.1 Gammaproteobacteria bacterium
CCCCACCGAACTTCTTCGACATCACCGTCGTGATCGCCGCCGTCAGCGTCGTCTTGCCGTGATCCACGTGTCCAATCGTGCCTACGTTTACGTGCGGCTTCGTGCGTTCAAACTTGCCCTTGGACATAAATGCCTACCTCACTCGTCGGTTCTGGGTATCAACTGGCGGATTTTTTGATTACGGCCTCGGCGACGCTCGCCGGTGCCTCGGAATACTTCTCGAATTCCATCGTGTAAGTGGCGCGGCCCTGCGTCGCGGAGCGCAGGTCGGTGGCGTACCCGAACATCTCCGACAGCGGCACCTCGGCACGCACGATCTTGCCGGCGGGCGAGTCCTCGGTGCCCAGCAGGATGCCGCGGCGACGATTGAGATCACCGTTCACGGATCCCATGTATTCCTCGGGCGTGACCACCTCGACCTTCATGACCGGCTCGAGCAGCACCGGCTTGCCGAGCTTGGCCCCTTCCTTGAAACCCATCGAACCGGCGATCTTGAACGCCATTTCGTTGGAGTCGACGTCGTGGTAGGAACCGTCGTAGATCGACACCCGAACGTCGACCACCGGGTACCCGGCGATGACGCCGTTCTGCATCTGCTCCTGCACGCCCTTCTGCACGGCGGGGATGTACTCCTTCGGCACCACGCCGCCCACGATATCGTTGACGAACTCGAATCCGCCGCCAGGAGCCAGCGGCTCGAGCTTGAGCACCACGTGACCGTACTGGCCACGTCCGCCGGACTGACGCACGAACTTGCCTTCGGCCTTCTCGACCACCTTGCGGATCGTCTCGCGATAGGCGACCTGCGGCTTGCCGACATTGGACTCGACCTTGAACTCGCGCCTCATGCGGTCGACGATGATCTCCAGGTGCAGCTCGCCCATGCCGGAGATGATGGTCTGGCCGGACTCCTGATCGGTATGCACGCGGAACGAGGGGTCTTCCTGCGCAAGCTTCTGCAGCGCGATGCCCATCTTTTCCTGATCGGCCTTGGTCTTCGGCTCCACGGCCACCGAGATCACCGGATCGGGGAACTCCATGCGCTCCAGCGTGATCACCTTCTCCAGATCGCACAGCGTGTCGCCGGTGGTGACGTCCTTCAGGCCCAGGGCGGCAGCGATGTCGCCGGCACGCACTTCCTTGATTTCGTCGCGGTGATTGGCGTGCATCTGCAACAGACGGCCGATGCGTTCCTTCTTGCCCTTGACCGGGTTGTACACCGTGTCGCCGGAGGCGCACACACCCGAGTACACGCGGAAAAACGTCAGCGTACCGACGAATGGGTCGGTGGCGATCTTGAACGCCAGCGCCGCGAACGGCTCGTCGTCGGACGCCGTACGCGTGGCCTCGGTGCTCGCCGCGTCGTCCAGCGTGCCCCTGATCGCCTTGCGATCGAGGGGCGAAGGCAGGTATTCGATGACCCCGTCCAGCACCGCCTGCACGCCCTTGTTCTTGAACGCCGAGCCGCAGAACACCGGCACGATCTCGTTGTTGAGCGTGCGAAGGCGTATGCCCGCCTTGATCTCCTCCTCGGTGAGCACGTCACCGCCAAGGTACTTCTCGGTCATCTCCTCGGAGGCTTCGGCCGCCGCCTCGATCAGGGTCTCGCGGGCCTTCTCGCAGGCATCCTCGAGCCCGGCCGGTATGTCGCCGTATGCGAACTTCGTCCCCTGGCTGGCATCGTCCCAGATGATCGCCTTCATCTTGATGAGGTCGATCACGCCTTCAAACTTGTCCTCGGCTCCGACTGGTACCTGCATCGGCACCGGCTTGGCTCCCAGGCGGGTGCGGATCTGATCGACGACGCGCGCGAAATTGGCGCCGGCGCGGTCCATCTTGTTCACGAACGCGACACGCGGCACACCATACTTGTTGGCTTGGCGCCACACGGTCTCCGACTGCGGCTCGACGCCGCCGACGGCGCAGAACAGCACGACCGCGCCGTCCAGGACGCGCAGCGAGCGCTCCACCTCGATGGTGAAATCGACGTGCCCCGGGGTGTCGATGATGTTGATGCGGTGCTCGGGGAACTGCTTGCCCATCCCGCTCCAGAAGCAGGTCGTGGCCGCGGAGGTGATCGTGATTCCGCGCTCCTGCTCCTGTTCCATCCAGTCCATGGTCGCGGCGCCGTCGTGCACCTCGCCAATCTTGTGAGAGCGGCCGGTGTAGAACAGCACGCGCTCGGTCGTCGTCGTCTTGCCGGCGTCGATGTGGGCGCTGATGCCGATGTTACGGTAGCGCTCGATGGGGGTTGTGCGTGGCACGACGTTCGTTCCCTGGTTGAATACGGTTACCAGCGGTAATGGGCGAAGGCGCGATTCGCCTCGGCCATCTTGTGCGTGTCTTCCCGCTTGCGCACGGCGTTACCGCGGTTCTCGGCGGCATCCAGCATCTCGCCGGCCAGACGCAGGCCCATGCTCTTTTCCCCGCGCGAGCGCGCGGCATCCACCAGCCAGCGCATTGCAAGCGCCTGACGGCGGCTGGCGCGCACCTCGACCGGCACCTGGTAGGTGGCCCCGCCGACGCGCCGGGACTTGACCTCCACGCGTGGCTGGACGTTGTCGAGCGCCTTGTCGAACAATTCCAGCGGATCGCCCTTGCCCTTGGCCCCGAGTTGATCGAGGGCGCCGTAGACAATCCGTTCGGCCACCGACTTCTTCCCGCTCTGCATCACCACGTTCACAAACTTCGCCAGCTTCTCGCTGCCGAACTTCGGGTCGGGGAGGATGACGCGTTTGGCGCTGACTCTTCTTCGGGACATGACGCGGACTCGGGTATGGATTCAGTTGAGTTAGGACTTGGGGCGCTTGGCGCCGTACTTCGAACGGCCCTGGCGGCGGTCGTTGACGCCGGAGGTGTCCAGCGTGCCGCGCACGGTGTGGTAGCGCACGCCCGGCAGGTCCTTCACACGGCCGCCGCGGATCAGAATGACCGAATGCTCCTGCAGGTTATGACCCTCGCCGCCTATATAAGTGATGACTTCCTGACCGTTGGTCAGGCGCACCTTGGCGACCTTGCGCAGGGCGGAATTCGGCTTTTTCGGCGTGGTCGTATACACGCGCGTGCACACGCCGCGCTTCTGCGGACAACCTTCCAGCGCCGGCATCTTGCTTTTCACGCGCTGACGCCGTCGCGGCTTTCGAACCAATTGATTAACAGTCGCCATGAACACATCCCCGCCGCGCTGGATTCGCGCAGCGAATCATTAGGTTAGTGGAACGAGGGTTATTCCAGCCCCGAAAACAGCAACCGACGAACTCCACCGGGTCGGTGGAATCCGTCCAAAAAAGAGGCGGAATTCTAGTGACCTGTGTCGCGATCTGTCAACAGCGACACAGGTCTTTCCTGCCGCGCTCAGGCGCTCTTCTGACGCTCCGCGACTTCCAGTTCCTCGACCATCGCGCTCAGGGCCGCGGCCGCGGTCGCCTTGACGTCTTCCTTGGGATGATGGCGCTTGCGGCGCCGCTCGGCGTGGTAGGCGTAGCCCGTCCCCGCCGGGATCAGGCGGCCGACGATGACGTTCTCCTTGAGTCCCCGGAGGTCGTCCCGTTTGCCCATCACGGAAGCCTCGGTGAGCACCCGGGTAGTCTCCTGGAAGGAGGCCGCCGAGATGAACGATTCCGTGGCCAGCGAGGCCTTGGTGATGCCCAGCAGGAGCTGGTCGTACCGCGCCGGCGCCTTGTCCTCGGCCACCGTTGCGGTATTGGCCTCCACGATGCGCTCCTTCTCGGCCTGCTCACCGCGGAGGAAAATTGTACCGCCGGGTTCAGTAATCTCCACCTTGCGCAGCATCTGCCGGACGATGATCTCGATGTGCTTGTCGTTGATCTTCACGCCCTGCAGGCGGTAGACGTCCTGCACCTCGTTGACGATGTAGTTCGATAGGGCGTGGATGCCCTTCAGGCGCAGGATGTCGTGCGGGTCCGGGGCGCCATCGACGATGACCTCGCCCTTCTCCACGTGCTCGCCCTCGAAGACGGTGACATTGCGCCACTTCGGAATGAGCACCTCCGTCTGGACGCTGTCCTTGTCGGTGATGATCAGGCGCTGCTTGCCCTTGGTGTCCTTGCCGAAGCTGACCACGCCGGAGGTCTCGGCCAGGACGGCCGGTTCCTTGGGCTTGCGCGCCTCGAACAGGTCGGCCACCCGCGGCAGGCCGCCGGTGATGTCGCGGGTCTTGAGCGCCTCCTGCATGATGCGGGCGAGGATGTCGCCCACCCGGACCGTGCCGCCGTCATCGACCTTGATGACCGTGTTGGGCAGCAGGTAGTAGTGCGCCGGCTGCTCGGTGCCCGGTATCTTGAGCGAATTGCCCTTCTCATCGACCAGCTTGATCATCGGCCGCATGTCCTTGGCGCCGGCGCCGCGCTTGGCAGCCTCGGTGACGATGAGGTCGGTCAGGCCGGTGATGTCGTCGACCACGCGCGTGACCGTCACGTTCTCGACGATATCGGCCCACACGGCGGTGCCGGCCACCTCCGAGATGACGGGATGGCTGTGCGGATCCCAGCTCGCGACCGTCTGGCCGGAGTCGACCTTTTCCTTGTCGGCGACGCTGAGCACCGAACCGTACGGCAGCTTGTAGCGCTCGCGCTCGCGACCGGCGTCATCCATGACCGCGAGCTCGCCGGACCGGGAGACGACCACGAATTTTCCGGTCTCCTGCGCGAGAGTCTTTACGTTCTGCAGGCGTATGGTGCCCTTGGATTTGACCTCGATGCTGGAGACTGCCGCCGCGCGCGAGGCCGCGCCGCCGATGTGGAAGGTACGCATCGTCAGCTGCGTGCCAGGCTCGCCGATCGACTGCGCGGCAATGACGCCCACGGCCTCACCGACGTTGACCAGGTGTCCGCGCGCGAGATCGCGGCCGTAGCACTTGGCGCAGACCCCGTAGCGCGTCTCGCAGGTAATTGGCGAGCGCACCTTGATCTGATCGATGCCGACCTCGTCGAGCTTCGCCACCAGACGCTCATCCAGCAGGGTGCCGGCCTCGACGATCAGCTTGTCGTGCTTGTAGAGGTCTTCAGCCGTGACGCGTCCGAGCACGCGATCGCGCAGCGCCTCGACCACATTGCCGCCTTCGATGACCGGATTCATGGTCAGGCCCTCGGCGGTGCCGCAGTCCTCCTCGGTCACCACCAGGTCCTGCGCCACGTCCACCAGACGGCGGGTGAGGTAACCGGAATTCGCCGTCTTCAGGGCGGTATCCGCCAGGCCCTTGCGGGCGCCGTGGGTCGAGATGAAATACTGAAGCACGTCCAGACCCTCGCGGAAGTTCGCGGTGATCGGCGTCTCGATGATGGAGCCGTCCGGCTTGGCCATCAGACCGCGCATACCGGCAAGCTGGCGGATCTGCGCCGCGCTGCCGCGCGCCCCGGAGTCGGCCATCATGAAGATGGAATTGAAGGAGGCCTGCTTGACCTCCTTGCCGTCGCGGGTCCGGACCAGGTCGGAGCCGAGCTTCTCCATCATCGCCTTGGCAACCTGGTCGTTGGCATGGGACCACAGATCGACCACCTTGTTGTAGCGTTCGCCGTAGGTGACCAGACCCGAGGCGTATTGCTGCTCGATCTCCTTCACGCCCTTCTCGGCCTCCGCGAGGATGGTCGATTTCTCACCCGGCACCACCATGTCGTCGACGCCGATGGAGACACCCGCGCGCGTGGCGTGGTGGAACCCCGTGTACATGATCTGGTCGGCGAAGATAACCGTGTCCTTCAGACCCTTGCGCCGGTAACAGGAATTGATGAGGTTGGAGATGGCCTTCTTGTTCAGGTCGCGGTTGACGAGCTCGAACGGCATGCCCTCGGGGAGCAGCCCCGCGAGCAGCGCCCGGCCGACCGTGGTGTCGACGAGCCTGGTCTCGTACCGCACGTTGCCATCGCCGTCGTCGACGCCTATGCGCATGCGCACCTTGACCTTGGCCTGGAGGTCGGCATCGCGCCCCTCGTAGGCGCGATGGACCTCCTCGGCGTCGGCAAAGACCATGCCCTCGCCCTTCGCCCCGACGCGCTCGCGCGTCATGTAATAGAGTCCGAGCACGACGTCCTGCGTGGGAACGATGATCGGATCGCCGTTGGCAGGCGACAGGATGTTGTTGGTCGACATCATCAGCGTGCGCGCCTCGAGCTGAGCCTCGATCGACAGCGGCACGTGCACGGCCATCTGGTCGCCGTCGAAGTCGGCGTTGAAAGCCGAGCACACGAGCGGATGCAGCTGTATGGCCTTGCCCTCGACCAGAACGGGTTCGAAGGCCTGGATGCCCAGGCGGTGCAGGGTCGGGGCGCGATTGAGCATCACGGGGTGCTCGCGGATGACGTCCTCGAGAATGTCCCACACCTCCGGTCCCTCGCGCTCGACCATCTTCTTGGCCGCCTTGATGGTCGTGGCCATGCCGAGACGCTCGAGCTTGGCGAAGATGAAAGGCTTGAACAGTTCCAGCGCCATCTTCTTGGGCAGGCCGCACTGGTGCAGCTTCAGCGTCGGGCCGACCACGATGACCGAACGGCCGGAATAGTCGACGCGCTTGCCGAGCAGGTTCTGGCGGAAGCGGCCCTGCTTGCCCTTGATCATGTCTGCCAGCGACTTCAACGGCAGCTTGTTCGTGCCGGTGATGGCGCGGCCGCGGCGACCGTTGTCGAGCAGCGCGTCGACGGCCTCCTGCAGCATGCGCTTTTCGTTGCGGACGATGATGTCCGGCGCGTTCAGGTCGAGCAGCCGCTTCAGGCGGTTGTTGCGATTGATGACGCGTCGGTAGAGATCGTTGAGATCCGAGGTCGCGAACCGGCCGCCATCGAGCGGCACCAGCGGGCGCAGCTCCGGCGGCAGCACCGGCAGCACCTTCATGACCATCCACTCCGGCTTGTTGCCGGAGGCGATAAATGCCTCGATCAGCTTCAGGCGCTTGGTGAGCTTCTTGATTTTCGTGTCGGAATTGGTCTTCGGCAGTTCGTCGCGGATCTTGGCAATCTCGACGTTGAGATCCATCGTGTGCAGAAGCTCCTGGATGGCCTCCGCGCCCATGCGTGCGTCGAAATCGTCTCCGTACTGCGTCAGCGCCTCGTGGTACTGGTCCTCGGTCAGCATCTGCCCGCGTTCCAGCTGGGTCATGCCGGGCTCGATCACGACATAGCACTCGAAATAAAGCACCCGCTCGAGCTCACGCAGCGTGAGATCGAGCAGCAGTCCCATGCGCGAAGGCAGCGACTTCAGAAACCAGATATGGGCGACCGGGCTGGCCAGCTCGATGTGACCCATGCGCTCGCGGCGCACCTTCGCGAGTGTCACCTCGACGCCGCACTTCTCGCAGACCACGCCGCGGTGCTTGAGTCGCTTGTATTTCCCGCAGAGACACTCGTAATCCTTCACCGGACCGAAGATCTTGGCGCAGAACAGGCCGTCGCGCTCCGGCTTGAAGGTGCGGTAGTTGATGGTCTCCGGTTTCTTGACCTCACCGAAGGACCATGACCGGATCTTCTCCGGCGAGGCCAGACCGATGCTGATGGCGTCGAAATCCTCGACGTGCCCATGCTGCTTCAGAAGGTCGAGTAGGTCTTTCACTGCGTTCTCCTTCAGGTAATTACGTTGACCAGAGCGAGGTGCCGAGGCTGGAACTCAGCGTTGCTCCAGATCGATGTCGATGGCCAGGGAGCGCATCTCCTTCAACAGCACGTTGAAGGATTCGGGCATCCCCGCCTCCATGCGGTGGTCGCCATCGACAATGTTCTTGTACATCTTGGTCCGGCCGCTGACGTCGTCGGACTTCACCGTGAGCATTTCCTGCAGGGTATAGGCCGCGCCGTAAGCCTCGAGCGCCCAGACCTCCATCTCGCCGAAGCGCTGGCCGCCGAACTGCGCCTTGCCGCCGAGCGGCTGCTGCGTGACCAGCGAGTACGGGCCGGTGGAGCGCGCGTGCATCTTGTCGTCGACGAGGTGATTGAGCTTCAACATGTACATGTAGCCGACGGTCACCTGGCGATCGAATGCCTCGCCGGTGCGTCCGTCGTACAGCATCGTTTGTCCAGAACGCGGCAATCCGGCGAGCTCCAGCATCGCCTTGATCTCCGCCTCGCTCGCACCGTCGAACACCGGCGAGGCGATCGGCACGCCGTGCGAGAGGTTCCGCGCAAGCTCGATGACCTCCTCCTCGCGCAGTGTGTCGAGCTTCTCCTTCTTGCCGCTGCGGTTGTATACCTTCTCGAGGAACCCGCGGATCTCCCCGGCGGCGTTCTGCACCTCCAGCATTCGCTCGATCTGCTGGCCGAGACCGCGCGCGGCCCAACCCAGATGGGTCTCCAGGATCTGGCCGATGTTCATGCGCGAGGGTACGCCCAGGGGATTGAGCACGATATCGATCGGCGTGCCGTCGGCCATGTGCGGCATGTCCTCCACCGGAACGATCATCGACACCACGCCCTTGTTGCCGTGGCGGCCGGCCATCTTGTCACCCGGCTGCACGCGGCGCTTCACGGCAAGATAGACCTTGACCATCTTCAGGACTCCTGGCGCCAGGTCATCGCCGCTCGTGAGCTTCTCGCGCTTCTCTTCGTAGCGCTGGTCGAAATCGTGTTTCATCTGCTCGAACTGCTGCGCAACCTTCTCGAGCTGCTCGTTGATCTCCTCTTCCTTGAAGCGGATCTCGAACCACTTGTCGCGCTTGACCTCCGAGAGGTACTGACTGGTTATCTTCGTGCCGGCCTTCAGACCGCCCGGCCCGCCCTGTGCAGTCTTGTTGACCAGCATGCGCTCGACGCGCTCGAACAGATCGTCCTCGAGAATACGGCGCTGATCGGCCAGATCCTGCTTGATCTTGGCGAGCTCGGCATTTTCTATCTCCAGGGCACGGGCGTCCTTCTCCACGCCGTCGCGCGTGAACACGCGCACGTCGATGACGGTGCCGTTCATGCCCGAGGGTACGCGCAGCGAAGTGTCCTTCACGTCCGAGGCCTTCTCGCCGAAGATCGCGCGCAGGAGCTTCTCCTCCGGCGTGAGCTGGGTCTCGCCCTTGGGCGTCACTTTGCCGACCAGGATGTCTCCGGGGTTGACCTCCGCGCCTATGTAGACCACGCCCGACTCGTCGAGCTTCGCCAGCGCACCCTCGCCGACGTTCGGTATGTCGGCGGTGATCTCCTCCGGACCGAGCTTGGTGTCCCGCGCCACGCAGGTGAGCTCCTCGATGTGGATGCTGGTGTACTTGTCCTCCTCGACCACCCGTTCGGAGATGAGGATCGAGTCCTCGAAGTTGTAGCCGTTCCACGGCATGAACGCGACGAGCATGTTCTGACCGAGAGCGAGATCGCCCAGGTCGCTCGAGGAGCCGTCGGCCATGATGTCGCCGCGGCGGATTCCGTCGCCCGGCTTCACCAGCGGCTTCTGATTGATGCACGTGTTCTGGTTCGAGCGGGTGTACTTGGTCAGGTTGTAGATATCGACACCCGCCTCGCCGGCCTCCGTCTCCTCGTCGTGAACGCGGACCACGATGCGGCTGGCGTCCACGGAGTCGACTATGCCGCCGCGCCGCGCCACCACGCAGGTGCCGGAATCCCTGGCGACCACGAGCTCCATGCCGGTGCCCACCAGCGGCTTGTCGGCGCGCAGGCAGGGGACGGCCTGGCGCTGCATGTTGGAACCCATGAGCGCGCGGTTGGCGTCATCGTGCTCGAGGAATGGGATCAGCGCCGCGGCCACTGACACGGCCTGCATGTGCGAGACGTCCATGTACTGAATGCGATCCGGCGTCGAGAGCGTGAACTCGTTCTGGTAGCGCGAGGACACGAGATCTTCGGTGAACCGGCCGTTGCCATCGAGCCTGGCGCTCGCCTGCGCGACCACGTACTGGCCTTCGTCGATGGCCGACAGGAACTCCACCTGGTCGGTAACGCGGCCGTCGACCACCTTCCTGTATGGAGTCTCGAGGAAGCCGTACCTGTTGGTCTGCGCGAACACCGACAGCGAATTGATGAGGCCGATGTTCGGCCCTTCCGGGGTCTCGATCGGGCAGACCCGTCCATAGTGGGTCGGGTGCACGTCGCGAACCTCGAAGCCCGCGCGCTCGCGCGTAAGTCCGCCGGGGCCCAGGGCCGAGACGCGGCGCTTGTGCGTGACCTCCGAAAGCGGATTGTTCTGGTCCATGAACTGCGAGAGCTGCGAGGAGCCGAAAAACTCCTTGATCGCAGCGGATACCGGCTTCGCGTTCACGAGTTCCTGGGGCATCAGTCCCTCGGATTCTGCGAGGCTCAGGCGCTCCTTGACAGCGCGCTCCACGCGCACCAGACCGACGCGGAACTGGTTCTCCGCCATCTCTCCGACGCAACGCACCCGGCGATTGCCGAGATGGTCGATGTCGTCCACCGTGCCGCGGCCGTTGCGTATCTCGGTGAGCACCCTGAGCACGTCGATGATGTCGGAGATGTCGCCGTACTGGGCCACGAGGCGCTTGGACTCCTCGTCAGCGCGGCTTCGGAAGTAAACGCCGTCGTACAGGATTCCCGGACCCAGTACCGCCTCGCGGCCGACACGGCGGTTGAACTTCATGCGGCCGACGGCGGAGATGTCGTAGCGATCCAGCGAGAAGAACAGGTTGTTGAAAAGATTCTCGGCGGCCTCCTTGGTCGGCGGCTCGCCGGGACGCATCATGCGATAGATCTCCACCTGCGCCTCCAGCGCCGTGCGCGTGGAGTCGATGCGCAACGTCTCGGAGATGTACGCGCCGTGGTCGAGGTCGTTGGTATAGAGAACCTTGACCCCGTCGATGCCCTTGGCGATGAGCTTGTCGAGCACGTCCTTGGTGATTTCCGTATTGGCATCGAACAGGATTTCGCCGGTGGCCTTCGCGACCACGTCGCGCGCCAGCACCTTGCCGAGCACATACTCGCGCGGCACCTCGATCTTCTTCAGGCCGGCCTTTTCGAGTTCCCTGATGTGGCGCATCGTGATGCGCCGGCCCTTCTCGACGATGACGTTCCCTTTGTTGTCGGTGACGTCGAAATTGAGCGTTTCGCCTCGAAGACGGTCGGCCATCAGCTCGAGCTCCAGCCTCTCCTTGGAGAGATGGAACGTGTTGGTTTCGAAGAACAGCGTCAGGATCTGTTCGGCGGTGTATCCGAGAGCGCGCAGCAGGACCGTTGCGGGGATCTTGCGCCGGCGATCGATGCGGACGTAAACGTAGTCCTTGGGATCGAATTCGAAATCCAGCCAGGATCCCCGGTAGGGAATGACCCGCGCCGAGAACAGCAGCTTGCCCGAGGAGTGCGTCTTGCCCTTGTCGTGGTCGAAGAACACGCCCGGGGAACGGTGGAGCTGGGAGACGATGACCCGTTCGGTGCCGTTGATGACGAACGTGCCGTTCTCCGTCATCAGCGGGATCTCGCCCATGTAGACTTCCTGCTCCTTGATGTCCTTGACGGTCTTCGCCGCGCCGGACTCCTTGTCATAGATGACCAGGCGAACCTTCACCCGCAGCGGCGCGCAATAGGTCACGCCGCGGATCTGGCATTCCTTGACGTCGAATACGGGCGTGCCGAGCCGGTAGCTGACGTATTCCAGCCGGGCATTGCCCGAGTAGGATTCGATCGGGAACACCGACTTGAAGGCCGCGTGCAGACCCACCTCCCCGCGCTGCAACGGCGGCGTGTCGCTTTGCAGAAACTCGCGGTAGGAATCGATCTGCGTTGCCAGCAGGTACGGCACATCGATGATGGCCGGTCGCTTGCTGAAGTCCTTGCGGATGCGCTTCTTCTCGGTGAAGGAGTAGGTCATTCGTCTGCCTCAGTCGCACAAATGCCGAAACTGGTTTAGCCCCCGTTGGACGCGGGGCCGGAAAAAGCAAAGCACGACGGGCAGCTCACCACGAGCTGCCCATCGTTTTCGTACATCCGGGGCGGCGCGAACGCACGCCCCCTGCAACTTCACTACTTGATCTCGACCTTGGCGCCGGCTTCCTCGAGCTGCTTCTTGAGGTCGGCAGCCTGCTCCTTGGTCACGCCTTCCTTGACCGTGGAGGGCACGCCCTCGACCAGGTCCTTGGCCTCCTTGAGACCCAGCCCGGTGATGGCGCGCACCACCTTGATCACGTTGACCTTGTTCTCGCCGAAGGCGGTCATGACGACGTTGAATTCCGTCTGGGCCTCGGCGGCGGGCGCGGCACCCCCGGCGGCGGCGCCTGCGACGGCGACCGGGGCCGCCATCATGGCTGCGGATACACCGAACTTCTCCTCCATCGCCTTGACCAGCTCGACGACGTCCATCACGGTCATGTTGGAAATTGTTTCCAGAATCTCATCTTTGGTAACGGCCATGGGAATGACTCCGTAAGATAATGTTTGGTTCGTAAGTTTCGGTTCAAGCGGCCTGCTTCTGATCGCGCACGGCGGCAAGAGCCCGCACCAGCCTGGCGTGCGGCTCGTTGAGCGTGCGCACGAACTTGCTGATCGGGGCCTTCAGTACGCCACACAGCATCGCCAGGGCCTCCTGCTTCGTCGGCAACCTGGCCACCTGCTCGATGGCCGAGGCCGGCAGCAGCTGACCGCCGATCGCGATGCTGCGAACAACGAGTTTGTCGTTGCTCCTGGCAAACGCGCTGACGATGCGTGCGGCGGAGCCCGGGTCCTCCAGGGAGAGGGCCAGGATGAGCGGGCCAGTCAGGCTATCGCCCATGCACGCGAGATCGGTGCCCTCGAATGCGCGCCGGGCAAGGGTATTCTTGACCACGCGCATGTAGACACCTGCCTCGCGAGCGTTCCTGCGCAGATCGGTCATCTGCGCGACCGTCAGCCCGGCATACTCTGCCGCGACTGCCGAATGCGCGCGTCTGGCGACCTCTGCCACTTCCGCGACGACCGCTTGCTTCTCTTCAAGCGTCAACACTTGCATATCTCCTGGTTGAGGCAACGAACCGGTTTTCTAGTTCCAAACCACGCCCGTGCCTGTTACGCCACCAGTGCCTTCGGAATTCGAAGGCGCCTTACGGTACCCCGGCCAGGACAACTCACGGCTCCGTGCTGGGCGACACCGTCTGCGCAGGCGACTCTTCGTTACCCTCCGTCGCGCTCACACCGCACGAACCGCCGGACGGCAATCCAGAACGCATCAAGCCCTCCCGCTGCAAGAGGGCACCTGCGGTCTTTGACGTCTGCAGGCCCGCGCATGCGCAAGCCTGCAGCCCAAAGTTCTTGCACCATCGGTCGGCTCCTTACGCGGCCGACCGGAAACAACTCGGCTCCTTCAGGACGGCAATTCCGCCCGATCGATCACGATCCCCGGGCCCATGGTGGTCGACAGCGTGACCTTCTTGAAATAGATACCCTTTGAGGTACTCGGCTTGGCCTTGCGCAGATCGGACATGAGCGCATCGAAATTCTCACGCAATGCCGCCACTTCGAAGGAGACCTTGCCGATGGCGCAGTGGATGATCCCCGCCTTGTCGGCGCGGTATTGAACCTGGCCGCCCTTGACGGCCTTGACGGCGCCTGCCACGTCCGCCGTCACCGTGCCGGTCTTGGGGTTCGGCATCAGGCCGCGCGGACCGAGGATCTGACCGAGCTGCCCGACCACCTTCATGGCATCCGGTGAGGCGATCACGCGATCGAAATCGATCTCGCCGGCCTTGACCTTGGCGGCGAGGTCATCGAAGCCCACGATATCGGCGCCGGCTTCCTTCGCGGCCTCGGCGTTCTTGCCCTGCGCGAACACGGCAACGCGTACCGTCTTGCCGGTGCCGCGCGGCAGCACCGTGGATCCACGCACCACCTGATCGGATTTCTTGGCGTCGATGCCCAGATTCACCGCCACTTCCACGCTCTCGTCGAATTTCACCGACGAGCATTTCTTCAGCAGATCCAGCGCGTCATTGACGGGGCGCGGACCGTTCGCTCCTGCCAGCTTCTCGCGTATGGCCTTGTCGCGTTTGGTGACCTTTGCCATGACTACATGCCCTCCACTTCAATGCCCATGCTGCGCGCGGTGCCGGCGATGGTGCGCATCGCGGCCTCCAGTCCGCCGGCGGTCAGGTCAGGCTGCTTGGTCTTGGCAATTTCCTCGACCTGCTTGCGGGTGACCTTGCCGACCTTGTCTTTGTTGGGCACTGAGCTTCCCTTGGCGGCGCCCGCCGCCTTGCGCAGCAGCACTGAGGCTGGCGGCGTCTTGGTAATGAATGTGAAGCTGCGATCCGAGAAGACCGTGATGACTACCGGTATCGGCAGGCCTGGCTCGATGCCCTGGGTCTTGGCATTGAATTGCTTGCAGAATTCCATGATGTTCACGCCATGCTGGCCGAGGGCCGGGCCGACAGGCGGACTGGGGTTGGCCTGTCCAGCCGCGACCTGCAGCTTGACGTAAGCCTGTATCTTCTTTGCCATGTCTTGTACTCCGCGGGTGCAAGCGCCGTCAGGCTCCCCGTCTCAAAGTGTCCAGAACGATACGGCCTCGACTCGGATCAATCCTTGTCGACCTGACCGAATTCCAGCTCCACCGGCGTGGCGCGGCCGAAGATCGACACGGCGACGCGCACGCGGTTCTTCTCGTAGTTGACCTCCTCAACCACGCCGTTGAAGTCGGTGAAGGGTCCCTCCTTGACGCGGACCACCTCGCCCACTTCGAACAACACCTTCGGACGGGGCCTGTCGACGCCCTCCTGCATGCGCTGCAGGATTGCCTCGGCCTCCTTGTCCGTGATCGGCGTCGGCTTGTCGCTCGTGCCGCCGATGAATCCCATGACCTTCGGCACATCCTTCACCAGGTGCCAGGTCTCGTCGTCCATTTCCATCTGCACGAGCACGTAGCCCGGGAAGAACTTCCTGTCGACCTTGCGCTTCTGGCCGTCGCGCATTTCGACGACGCCTTCGGTGGGCACCAGGATGTCGCCGAACTTCTCCTGCAGGTCCGCGCGCTTGATGTGCTCCTCCAGAGAACGCTTGACGTGATTCTCGAATCCGGAGTAGGCATGAACGACGTACCATCTCTTGGACATCGCTCTCAGCCTCCAATCGTCGTCAGCAACCGCACCACCCACGCGATGAGCATGTCCAGCAGCCAGAGCAGCACGCCCATGACCACGACCACCGCCACGACCACCCACGTGGTCTTGATCGTCTCACTGCGCGTGGGCCATACGACCTTGCGCACCTCGATCTGCGACTCGCGCAGGAAGTCCGCGAACCGGCGCCCGACCTCGGTCTGGTAACCAATGAAACCGGCCGTAATGATCGATGCCAGGATACCGAGCACACGCACGAGCACCGAGGCGTCGGCGAAGTAGTAGAACGCACCCATGGCCGCCGCGACGAGCAGTGCGGCCACCCATAGCTTCAGGGTGTCGAAGCCCGACGCTTGCGATTCAACCTTGGAATTCATAGTTGCCGCTTTACTCATGTCCCATGCTTACCGTGCGGCGTGGCCGTTGGCCGGCCGCGCCGCCGCAAGCGCACCTGCGCCTTAAGAATGGCAGGCCAGGAGGGAATCGAACCCCCAACCTGCGGTTTTGGAGACCGCCGCTCTGCCAATTGAGCTACTGGCCTAAATCTGATCCTCTGTCCGTCCTCCGGCGCGGCGCCGCGTGCTGCGTCCTGGTACGATCCTCCACTCTGTCCGGCTCCGGGTTACTCGATGATCTTGGCGACGACGCCCGCACCCACCGTACGACCGCCCTCGCGGATGGCAAAGCGCAACCCCTCCTCCATCGCAATCGGGTTGATCAGCTTCACCGTCAGCT
>JAJVHZ010000073.1 GCA_022072255.1 Gammaproteobacteria bacterium
GCGAAGAACGAGGCGTCGTAACAAAAGGCGCAAGTCAAAGCCTGCTTGCGACGCCGCACGGCAAGCTTGAGCTTGAAGCGATCAATGCAGGCGTATTGATGAGCGATGGAAAAACTGACCGGGCCTGCTCTGAATATCGCCGGTTGCTCCGAAAATTCGTAGCACAGTGAGAAGAACGGCGTGTCGTTAAGTTGTCCGTTCGAGCTGTCGCTCCGTTCCCAGGCAAAACATTCCTGCCACGTCTGCGCCTCGCGCGCCGATTGATCGAGCCGGCCCAAAACATCAACGAATGTGTCTTCATCTTCGAGAGAGCAAACCATCGGCAGATAACGTTCAAACAGCCCCAGCGCGCCTTGCAGCCCGTCGTAATTCCTGCCATCGAAAGAAACGCCGGCGAGGGTTTCCGGCTGCCCGGTGAGGCGGCAGAGCAGAATCTGCCAGCAGGCTTGCAACAAGACCTTGATTGAAGCTCCGCGCCCGCGAGCCAGCGATTCGATCTTCGCCGCCAGATCAGGCTCGATCACGATTGACAGAGAGCGCGGGGTGAAGCCATCTGCGCGTCGTTTTTCAAATGGAAGTTTCGCCGCGATCAGCTCTGCTCGCGTCCGCTCGCGCCAATAATCCTGGCCGGTCTTCGTCTCCGCTGATTCCAGCAATTCATTTTGCCACTCGGCCAGATCGGCGTATTGAGCAGGCTCTTCAAGCGATTCGTCGCCGTTCAAACAGGCGGCGTAACAGAGGCTGAGTTCCCGCGCCAGATTTTCCAGGCCCGCCGCATCCGAGCATAACGCCGGCAATCTGAGCAGCAACAGATGACGATCCGGCTCAAGTCGCGCCAGAGCGGTCTGCAAAATCGGCCCTCGTTCAAAATCGAAAGGCGTCTGCCCGGCTTCATCAAGCAACGCTTCAATCAAGCCTTCCTGGGTTTGAACCGCCCTGCCGTTCAAATCGCGGGCATGCGCCTGTATTCGCTTCTCCTCTGAAATCACCTGAAGCGGAAAGGTCATCGCAGGCAACCGGCGAAAGGTGGTGCGCAGGATTTCATGCCGCTCGACAACCCGATTGAGAGCCGCTTCAAGCAGCCGCTCATCCAACGCCCCCTCAACCAACACGACGCACTGAGAATAATATGGCGCCGCCTGATCGCCCTGCTGCAACAGCCACAGGCGCGCCTGTTGAGGCGACAGCCTGAATCCTTCGATATTTTCTTCTCGCGCTTCAACGCCTAAACCGTACATAACCGCGCATGTAAAAAAGGCTCAAATTGAGCCTGAAAAACAAACCAAAAATATAAGTAACTGCTCAACCCTCTTCGTCGCGTAGCGACGGTTTGATTTTAGGCAGGTCGTTTACGGCCTGCATGAGATGCCGAATAATACATTTCGTCGCGTAGATATTCATTCGCTGCGCGCACCACGAGGAATGAAAAATAGTGAGTGATAACCGGTGGGCGAGTAGCCAATGCGGGTCAATTCGTGACATCTATGACCTGTAACCAGCGGTCACAGAGAGGTCGCGAAGTCGCTTGGTGATTACATCCCGCCGCGTAGATTGACCCGCGCTGCGTATGGTACCACTCGTTGTCGGACTCCACGAGGAGAAGGACGCACAGCAGCGTCATCTGCTGACCAGCAGCGCCGTGACCGCTCTCAATAAGGAGATGACTATGGAAGTTATCGTCCCTCGCGGATGCGGTCTGGATGTGCATCAGGCCACGGTTGTCGCCTGTCTGCTCGTTGGCGAACCAGGCAAACTGCCGCGCAAGCAGGTCAAGACCTTTTCAACCATGACCAGCAACTTGATCGAGTTGCGTGATTGGTTGAAATCAGAAGGCTGCACGACGGTGGCGATGGAAGCGACCGGCGTCTACTGGAAGCCGGTCTACAATATTCTCGAAGGTCACTTCGAGCTTGTCGTCGCCAATGCGCGTCACATCAAAGCCGTACCCGGTCGCAAGACCGATGTCAAAGATGCCGAATGGATCGCCGACTTGCTGCGCCACGGGTTGTTGCAACCGAGTTACATTCCGCCGCCTGAGCTGCGGGAATTGCGCAGCCTGATGCGCTATCGGGTCAAACTGGTCAATGCCAGGTCAGGCGAACGCAATCGCATCTCGAAGCTGCTTGAGAGCGCCAACATCAAACTCTCAAGCGTCGCTTCGGACATCTTCGGCGTCTCAGGCCGGCTGATGCTCGACGCGCTCAAGCGCGGCGCGGCGACGCCGGAAGAGATGGCCGAAATGGCCAAAAAGCGGTTACGGTCGAAACTCCCCCTGTTGAAGCTGGCGCTCGATGGGCGCCTGAAAGAGCATCATCGGCAGTTGCTCTCCCTGCAACTGGATCGGCTCGACCGGTTTGATGCTGACCTCCGGCAATTGGACGCGAAATTGGAGGTCAAGCTCAAACCTTATGCAAGCCAGATGGAGTTGCTCAATGAGATCCCCGGCATCTCGTGGGTGGTCAGCGCCACGGTGATTGCCGAGATCGGCGTTAAGATGAGCCAGTGGCCGACGGTTTCTCGACTGACCTCCTGGGCAGGCCTTTGCCCTGGCCAGAATGAGAGCGCCGGTAAACGAGGCAACTCCTCGATTCGTCCGGGCAATCCGTACTTACGCTCGGCGCTGGTCGAGGCTGCTCTGGCAGCCGTCCAAGTGAAGGACAGTTACTTCCGAGAGAAATACTATCGGCTTAAAGCGCGACGCGGTCATAAACGCGCCGTGGTAGCCATCGCACACAAGATCTTGATAGCGATCTATTACGTGTTGGGCAGCAATACGCGCTATCAGGAGTTGGGCGCTGAATATCTTGACCGTCTGGAACCAGAACGATTGAAACTTAACCTGGTGCGCCGGCTCGAGCGGCTGGGCTATCGGGTCAATTTGGAACCCAAGGGCGCTGAGCCAACGGTTCGCTAGGTCAAGTTTCACGGGAAGGAAGTTTGATCGCTTCCTTCCTTCAATCATTTTTGGTTAGCCCGCCTGCGTTGGCGGGAGAGGGTTTGTGTATCCTTTATAGCCTGGACCGCAAGCCTGGTTTTTCACAGCAGCGACGATTGAATCACGCGGCGCTGGTTTCAACCGTCGCTACGCGACGTGAAAATCGTTTGCCTTTGCATGCAGGCCGTAAACGACCTGCCTAAAATCAAACCGTCCCGCTGGGACGAAGAAAGGCTGAGCAGCTACAAAGAAAGATTGTTATCGCCCTAACTCGACTTCACATTCCGTCGCCGCTCCCCGATTGGGCGCGGCCTACCGCCTTGCGTTTAACGTTCTGCAATTTCAAATGGCGCATCGCCTTGAACTCTTCTTCTTTCAAGCTCCTCCGCTGGCGGTCGGCTTCGGCCAGCGTTTCCATAAGCTCGGCCAGCGCGCAATCGGGTTGCGCGATGATCTTTCGCAACAGCGTCTCAAGCTGCGCCAGCGTCCCGGCCATCGCGTCAGCGTCAAAGCGGCTGGCGTCATACAGAATCTTCAATGCCAACTGCGAACCCGGCGTGACTCTCAGCGTGAGCGGGAAGTTGTTTCTGATAACGAAATCCGTGTTGACGAAACTCAGGCCACGATCTTTGAACGAGCGCGCGCCGTCCATCGGAAAATTCTCGAAGACCACGATGCTTTCAAACAGAGGCTTGTCCTGAGGAATCTCGCTCCATCGTTGGACTTCATTGAGCGGGCTGCTTTCGTATTGCAGCAACTCCGCCTGCTGTTCCTGAAGTTCCCTGAGCCAATTCGTCAATGCCACATCCGGCTTGACCTGCGCCCTCACCGGCAACGTGTTGATGAACAGTCCCGTCATCGTCTCTGCGCCCGACAACCCGACAGGCCGACCTGAAAGAGTAGCGCCGAAGACCACATCGTTGACGCCGCTGTGATGCGACAGCGCCAACGACCAGGCGGCCTGCGACAGAGTGTTCAATGTCAGTTTGTGTTTGCGGACGAAAGATTGAATCGCGGCTGTCGCCGCTTCATCCAGCCAGAGTTCCTGTTCGCGGTATTCGCCGCCCCTCGCCGCTTGATTCATTCCCATCGGAGCCGGTGAGATGAAGCCTTTCAGGTATCGCCGCCAGAACGCTTCGGCGCCGGAAAGGTCTTGCCGGTCGAGCCACTCGATGTAATCGCGATACGGACGTCCGCGCTCCGGTTGCAAATCCTGTCCCTTGTCAAAGGCCTCGTAAAAGCTCAGAAATTCATTGATCAGCAAAGGCGCCGACCAGCCGTCAAGCAACAGGTGGTGATAGCTCCAAACAAGTTGATAAGAGTTCTCGGCCACGCGGAAAAGCGTCATCCGCATCAACGGCGCGTGCGAAAGCTGGAAGCCCCGCCTCTGATCATCTTTCAAAAAGTTTTCAAAGCGTTCTTTCCGTTCACTCTCGGAGAACCTGCGCCAGTCTTCTTCCGCTAATTGCAAATCCAATCGGCGGCGCACTACCTGAAGCGGATGATCTAGGTTTTTCCAGACGAAGGCCGTCCGCAGAATCGGATGGCGATCCAGTACCCGCTGCCACGCCTGCTTCATCGCCTCGACGTTCAAGCCTTCCAGTTCGTAAACCATCTGAGTGACATAAGCGCCTGACTCCGGCGTCAACAGGGTGTAGAAGAGCATTCCCTCCTGCGCGGGCGAAAGCGGGTAGATGTCTTCAATCTCGCGATCCGCGCCAGCCAACCAATTCAGTTTCGACTGATCCAGCTTCGCCAGCGGGAAGTCCGAAGGCGTGTAACCGCCAGCTTCTGCGGACAGGCAATGAGCGATGAGCGCGCGCAGCGACTCCGCATAACTTTGAGCCAGACATTCGATTGTCTCGCGGCGATGAATGCGCTCGCTGTAAGTCCACTCCAATTGCAATCTGCCGCCGGAGATGAACGCGTTGATTTCGAGCGCGTAGCGGCGCGTTCCGCGCGGGCTATGCGCTGGCCCGACTGATTCCGAGGCCGGCCCGAACGGCGCTCCTTCTGGCAGCAGTTGATCGAATTGGCCCAGGTAGTTGAAGCTCACTTCGGCTTGCGGCGCCTGTCGCAACCGCGCGGCGATCTCTTCATCTCCGCTCAAGTAACGCAACAGACCATAGCCGATCCCGCGATTCGGAATCGCGCGAAGCTGCTCCTTGACCGATTTCAAAGCCTCTCCCGGTTGCGCAGATTCAAGCGTCAACACCGCTGGAAAAATCGTCGTGAACCAGCCGGCGGTGCGCGAGAGGTCTACATCGTCAAAGATCGCTTCGCGTCCGTGGCCTTCCAGATCAATCAACAGCGTCCGCGATTCAGTCCATTGCGAAAACGACTGCGCGAGAGCCGTCAGCAAAAGATCGTTGATCTGAGTTCGATATGCGTTTGGGACTTCCTGCAACAGCGCCCGTGTCTCTTCAACGGTCAACGATGCAGACACGACGCGGGCTGCGGCTTCAGTGTTGGCGTCAGGCCCCGCCGGATGATCCACTGGCAGCCGATTCGTTTGAGCGCGGGCCGGAGCCAGCCAGTAGTTCATCTCCCGCTTCAACTCCGCCGTCTGCGCGTGCGCAGCCAATTTCCGCGACCATTCTTTGAATGAAGTCGTCTTGGGCGGCAGTTGCGCTTGCTCGCCCCGGCTCAATTGCTCGTAGGCGGTCATCAAGTCTTCCAGCAAGATGCGCCAGGCCACGCCATCAACCGCCAGATGGTGAATCAGGATCAGCAGTCGGCTGGATTGCGGCCCGAGGTCGAAGAGCGCGACGCGCATCAACGGCCCTTGCGACAGATTCAAACTCGATTGCAACTCAGTCGCCCTGGCTTCAATGGCCGCGCTTCGCTCCTGTTCGGGAACGGCTGACAAATCGAAACGCGTGAACGGTATCTTCTCGTCCCAATCGGCGTTGGCCTGTCGCCAGCCCGATTCATCCTGCTCGAAGCGCAACCGCAGGGCGTCGTGATGCGCAATCAATCGCCCGACTGCTCGTTCCAACACCGCGGCGTCCATCGCCTGTCGCATGTCCAGCAAGATCGCGTGATTCCAGTAATGCGGCTCCGCCAGATTCTGCTCGAAGAACCATTGCTGGATCGGCGTCAGCGGAACCGGCCCAGTTACCAATCCCTGCTCGGTCTGAATCGTCGCGGCTGTGTCCGCCACTGCGGCCAACTCAGCAATAGTCGGATGTTGGAAAATCTGCCTGGGAGTGACACGCAGCCCTTGTTGATTGGCCTTGCCGACCACCTGAATGCTGAGAATCGAATCGCCGCCCATCTCGAAGAAGTTGTCGTGTATTCCAACCTGTCTGGCGCCGAGAACCTGAGACCAGACGCCAGCCAGAATCTCTTCGGCTCGGTTGCGCGGCGCGGCGAAACCATTCGATGAATCGTGCGGATCGTGATGGAACCCATTCAGCGCGGGCAGCGCCCGGCGATCCAATTTCCCGTTCGGCGTCAGCGGCAAAGCATCGAGCAGCGCGAAAGCCGAAGGCGTCATATATTCGGGCAGCTTCGTCTTGATGAATTCGCGCAGTTCTTTGCTAGATGGCCTCTCCGCCGGATCGGTGACGACATAAGCCACCAGACGCTTGTTACCGAGTTTGTCATCCTGAACGACGACTACGCTCTCATGCGCCGCCGGGTGTTGATTGAGCGCCGTCTCTATCTCACCAAGCTCGATGCGGAATCCGCGCACTTTCACTTGATGATCAATGCGTCCGAGAAATTCGATGTTCCCATCCGGCATGTGACGAACCAGGTCTCCGGTTTTGTACAAACGCGCGCCCGGCTCCGAGCCGAACGGATTGGGAACGAATCTTTCCGCCGTCAACTCAGGTCGGTTGAGATAGCCTCGCGCCAGATTGGCGCCGCCGATGTGCAGTTCAGCAGGCGCGCCCGCTGGGACCAACCGCGCGTCGTCGCTCAGCAGATAAATCTGCGTGTTGGCGATTGGCCGCCCGATTGGGACAACAGCTCGTCCGGCGGCGTGTTGATGAGGCCAACAAGTCACGTCAATGGCCGCTTCCGTCGGGCCGTAAAAATTATGCAGTTCCGCGTCCAGGCAACTGCGCAACCGCGCCTGAAGTTCGGCGGGCAAGGCTTCGCCCGCGCAGATAATGCGCCTCAGGCTGCGGTGCCGCGCGAACTCAGGCTCGTCGAGCAGCGCCCGCAACAATGAGGGTACGAGTTGCAAAATGGTTACGTTGTGTTCGGCGATCATCCGGGAGAGATAAGCGCCGTCCTGATGTCCGCCGGGCCGCGCTATGATCAAACGCGCGCCCACGATCAACGGCGCGAAGAACTCAGTTCCCGCGGCGTCAAAACTGAACGGCGTCTTCTGCAAAAAACGATCATCCGCGTTCAGAGCGAAATGATCCCGCAACCAGAGCATGTGATTGACTACCGCGCCGTGCGGCACGATCACGCCTTTGGGCCGTCCCGTCGAACCAGAGGTGTAAATGACGTAAGCCGTCGTTTCAGCCGTAACGCCGTTGTCGAAATTCTCCTCCGATTCAATCGCGCCATTTTCAACCGCGTCGAGGCAAATTACCTGACAACGCGGATTGCGGATTGCGGATACCGTCTCGATCAGCCGCTGCTGAGTCAGCAAGACAGATGCTTGCGAATCCTCAATCATGAAAGCCAGACGATCTTCTGGATAAGCCGGGTCGAGAGGCAGATAAGCTCCGCCAGCTTTCAACACGCCCAGAATCGCGACCATCATCTCCACGGAACGCTCCAGGCAAACGCCGACCAGCGTTTCCGGCCCCACGCCACGCGCTCGCAGGTAAGCGGCCAGTTGATTCGCGCGGGCGTTCAACTCTCGATAGGTCAACTTCTCTTCTTCAAAGACGACGGCGACGGCGTTTGGAGTTCGCTCCGCCTGAGCCTCGAACAAACGATGAAGGCGTCTGTCTTCGGGAAATTCTTTCGCGGTCTCGTTCCATTCGAGCGCCAATTCGCGTCGCTCCGCTTCGGTCAATAGCGGCAAATCCGAGAGCCGTTGTTCGGAGTTGGCCAGGATGCCTTCCAACAATGTCTGGAAGCTCGCCTGCATCCGCCGTATCGCAGCGGCTTCAAATCGGCGGCGGTCATAAGTGATTCCCACTCCGACGCCCGCCGGGCCTGGCTCAATCACCACCGTGAGCGGATAGCCGGTGACGGTGGCGTAATGAGTCGAAAAGCTGATCTCCGGGCTTCCTTCCTGATGTCCCAAACGGACGCCCATCGTCGGGTTTTCAAAAACAACGATGCTTTCAAACAACGGCGTCCCACGCGGAACCTCGCTCCATTCGCGCGCCTTGATCAACGGGATGTGTTCGTACCGGCGCGCCTCGATTTGTCGCGCTTGAAGTTGCTCCAACCAGCGCAAGACTGTCGCCTCGGACGATATTTGCGCCCGCACCGGTAACGTGTTGATGAACATGCCGACCATTGATTCCGACCCAGCCAGTTCAGCCGGTCGGCCTGAGACGACTTCTCCGAAAATCACATCCTGCTCGCCGCTGTAACGACCGAGCAGCAGCGCCCATGCGCCTTGCGCCACCGTATTCACCGTCAATCGATGCCGCCGGGCGAATGCGTCCAGCTTTTCAGCCGTCTCTTTTGAAAGATGAATCTGAAGCGATTCGTAATCCTCCTGCCGCGCAGCCTTCTCGCCGTTCGTGCCATTCGCTCCAAGACTGATCGGCGTCGTGAATCCTTCCAACGCCTTTCGCCAGAAAGCCTCGGCTTCGGATTGATCCTGCCGTTTCAGCCACGCGATGTAGTCGCGGTAGGGACGGCTCTTTTTCAACTGCGGTTTTTGTCCCTGACAGAAGGCTTCGTAAAGCGCGATGATCTCGCCGAGGATCAAAGAGACCGACCACCCATCGAGCAACAAGTGGTGATAGCTCCAGATAAACTCGCTGACCTCTTCCGACATTCGGATCAGCGTCAGACTCTGGAGCGGCGCGTGATTGAGATTGAAGCCTTTCGACAACATCTCCGCCAGATGAGCCTGCAATCGCTCTTCCTGCTCGGCGCCTCGGACGCCGCGCCAATCCTGCAATTCCAACGGAGTTTTTACATCGCGGAACACAGCCTGCAACGGCTCAGTCGTCTCTTCCCAGACGAAAGCCGAGCGCAGCGCGGGGTGACGCTCCACCACTTGCCGCCAGGCTTGCTCGAACGCCGCGACATTCAGGTTTCCACGGATCGTGTACCTGAGACGCTCGACATACATCCCGGATTCCGGGGCGTATAGCTCGTGAAAAAGCATTCCCTGCTGTAGCGGCGACAGCGGATATAAATCTTGAATTTCCATACTCATCTATACATTGGGACAGCCGCGCAACTATCAACCATCAACCATCAACTATAAATTGTTTTCAGCAACCAGAATCACGTTGGAAAGACAATTTATAGTTCATAGTTGATGGTTGATAGTTGAACTGCTGTCCCAATCTTTTGCGCTTCGATTTAGCCCTTTGCGCTCGGATCAGTAAGTTGCCGAACGCGCCTTGTTGAATATGGCCATCAGGCCGTCAAGCTGTTGCTGGCTCACATTGGCCAGCGGAAAATCCGATGGGGTATAACCGGGCGCGATGGCGGACTGGCAATGCGCGATCAGCCCGCGCAACGCTTCGATGAAATCCTGAGCCAGGCGTTCAACCGTCGCGCGGTTATGTATGTTCTCGCTGTATGTCCAATCCAATCGCAACCGCCCTCGATGCGTGACGCCGCTGATTTCAAGCAAATGACTTCGATCTCCTCGCGGGCTGCGTAACGCGCCTGTAGCGCACTGGCTCGGCGCGAACGGTGAAGACTCCGGCAGAACCTGATCGAACTGGCCCAGGTAGCTGAATCTCACTTCAGCTTGAGGCATCTCTCGCAGTCTCTTCGTGATCTCTTCATCGCCGCTCAGATAGCGCAACATGCCGTAACCGACGCCGCCTCCGGGAACGCGGCGCAGTTGTTCCTTGATCGCCTTCAACGCTTCGCCCGGATTGTCGCGCTCTCCCAATTCCAGCAGCATCGGATAGACCGCTCGGAACGAACCCACCGTGTGCGACAGGTCAAGGCCCTCGATCAGAGTCTCGCGTCCGTGATCTTCCAGTTCGATCAGCAGCGAGCGATCATCCGTCCATCGGGAAAATGATTGCGCGAGGGCTGTCAGCAGCAGGTCATTGACAACGGCGTGATAAGCCTGCGGCGCTTCGTGCAGCAAGGCTTGCGTCTCCTCGACATCAAGTGAAACCGAAACGACGTTCGCCGACGCTTCGGTGTTCGCTCCCGAAGCGCGGTCTACCGGCAAACGCGCCGCTCGCCCGCGCGATTCAGCTAACCAGTAATCAGCCTCTTGCCACAACGCGGGCGATTGCGCGTACTCCGTCAGACGTTCGGCCCATTGCTTGAACGAACTGGTTTTGGGCGGAAGCTGAATCGCTTCTCCCCGCGCCAGTTGCTGGTAAGCCGCGTCCAGATCGGAGAGCAGAATCCACCACGACACGCTGTCAATGACCAGATAATGCGCGACGATCAGCAATTGATCCGCCTTCCCTGGCCCAAGTTCAAAAAGAGCGAATCGCGCGAGCGGGCCGTTGCTGAGATTCAGGCTGGCTTGCAATTCGGCGGCTTTCGTCTTGATGGCGGATTCCTGATCCTCCGCAGGCGTCCGCGACAAATCAATCCGCGTGAATGGAACCGTGTCATCAGTTCCTGCGTTGTGTTGCCGCCAGCCCGATTCAGTTTGTTCAAAACGCAATCGCAGCGCGTCGTGAAGCTCTACAAGCTTCCGAACCGCCATCTCCAACAAGGGCGCGTCAATGTTTTGCCGCGCCTCGAAGAGCATCGCCTGATTGAAATGATTCGGCTCCGGCAGATTCCGTTCAAAGAACCAGCGCTGGCTCGGCGCGAGCGGAACCGGCCCCGTCACCGGCCCCTGATCGGTCTGCGCCGGCTGGGCGGCGCCGAGGGATGCGGCCAATTCGGCGATGGTCTGATTCTGGAAAAGCTGCTGCGGCGATAACTGGTAACCCGCTCGTTTGAACCGGGCGATCATTTGAATGCCGACTACGGAATCGCCGCCCAGCTCGAAGAAGTTGTCGCGGACGCCGACTTGCTCGATGCCAAGCGTCTCCTGCCAGATCGCGGCCAGCGTCTGTTCCAGCTCGTTGCGCGGCGCGACGTAATCGCTTTGCACATCGGGCCGCGCGTGTTTGGGCCTTGCGACTTCAAGCTTCTCGATGTCTTCCGTCAATCGCATCTCTCTCACGGCCTGCGATTGTCGGATCGCGGCCATCAAATCGTTGTGCGAGACGACAACCTGCGGCGCCGTGTTGTGAGCCAGAATCCGGCTGAACGCCTCGACGCCTTCACGCGGCGACATTCCTTCGTCGAGAATTTCCTGCCCGGCGCCGCTCGCGCCAGCGGTTTCGCTCTTCCGGCGGTTTGCGCCCGTTTGCCTGCGCGCTTCCTGACCGCTTATCGCCTGGCTGCCGATTGCCTTGATTGACTCGGCGACTTCGCGCACCCGTTTCTGGCTGAACTCGTCAACCTCGACCAGTTCCACGCCGTCTTCGTTCATCAGGACGACATCGAAAGTGATCGTCTCGAACAGCGGGTCGTCATTCGGTTTGTATCTGGCGTAAGCGTAAACCCTGGCGGGCAACGGCTGCCTGATGCGCAGCCCGCGATATGACATCGGCAGATGCACGCCTTCGGCAGCCAGAAAAACTTTGGCCGTGAAATTCGCCCTGTCGAGCAAGGCCGGATGCAGCTTGTATGTTTCGACATCGGCGGCGAAGGCTTCGGGCAATTCCAGCAGGGCGACAAGTTCGTTGTGGCCGATGAAGACGTGTTTGATGCTCTGCCATCTCGGCCCCAGGTCTTCGTAAGTCACAATCGGGTTGTCGTCAGCGATGATGACTTCGCTGACGTTGCATTTTTCGATCAAAGCTCTGATGTCGTGACGCTTCGGCGGTTCCGGTTCAATCAACCGCGCTTTGCCGATCACGAACTCCATCCAGGTTTCGTCGCCGCCCGACGGCATTTTGCTCAAGACACGGAACTCGAATTCGTCTCCGTTCTTCTCGATCACGGCTCGAACTTCTCTGGTCTCGTCTTCTCTGACGGGCAGCGCCGAGAGGAAAAATACGTCGCGCAACTCCACGTCGCGGCCATCCGCGCGCCTCTCCAACGCGGCGCGAACCATTTCGAGATATGTCGTTCCCGGAATGATCGGCTGGCGCACGATGCGGTGATCATCCAAAACCCAGTGAGTGGCGACGCTGAATTGCGTTGAGTAGGTTTCGCGTTCCGCCGTCTCCTCGATACATCTGGCCAGCAACGGATGCCCGATCTCTCTGACTGTGTTTGGTTGCTGATTCGCCCTGACTCCCAACTGCGTCAGCGTGTCAACGCGCATTCCTACTTCCTGCCAACCGGCCCAGTTGATCGAGACGGTGAAGCTGTCGCTGGCGGCGTTGTGGTAATGAGCGAAGGCGTCCAGAAACGCGTTGGCGGCGCAATAATCCGCCTGGCCGAATCCGCCGAGGATCGAACTGCGCGAAGAACAGAGCGCGAGAAAATCCAGCTTTTGATCTTTGAAGATTTCTTCGAGCGCGCGAGTCCCCTGAATTTTCGGAGCAAGCGCGCTGGCCGCCGCTTCCGGCGTTTTCAACTGAATCATTCCGCCGCCGGCCACGCCCGCCGAATGGATCACGCCGTGAATCGGGCCGAATCGCTCGCTCGCTTGCGCGACGGCATCGCGCATCCGGGCCTCGTCGGCGACATCGGCGCTCACAATCAGCGTTTCAGCGCCCAACTTTTCGATGGCTTGCAGCCTGCGTATTTTGTAGCTCACCGCGTCCTGTTCATCGTGCGCTGCCAGCCATTCATCCCAATTCTCTCTTTCGGGAAATGCGGAACGCCCGGTCAAAATCAGTTTGGCCTGCGTCTCGCGCGCCAGATATTTCGCCAGTTCAAGGCCGATCCCGCCCATCCCGCCGGTGATCAGATAAACGCCGTCCGGCCGCAGCCGCAGCGAGCGATTAGCAGAAGCCCGCAGCGGCATCGGTTCAAAAGTCTGCGACCAGCGATGATGGCCGCGATAAGCGATCACGATTTCAGACGGCTTCGCGCTGGCGGAGAATTCCGAGATGAGTTGATCAATCAATCGCTCGCTCGGCCAGTTTTCCGAATCACGCAGATCGAGATCAACGCTGCGACAGGCGATGTTCGGGTATTCCTGCGAAATGGCGCGACAGGCGCCGATGGCCGCCGCTTTCTCAGGATAAAGAACCTCGCCGCCAACCACCTCCTGCATGTTGTTCGTGACGATTTCAATTTGGAGTTGATCGGTTACTTTTTCCGCGCCAATCGCCTGGGCCAGCGACAGCAGGCTGTGGAAGCCGTGATTCAGCGTCTGCTCAGGCTCCGCGTCCCGCGCGACTCCCCACAGATGAACTATTTTTCCGGGAAACTGTTTCCGCGATTGCAACGATTGCAGCAACGCTTGATAGTCGGCGCCTCGTCGCGGATTGATCGTGTATGCGCCATCGCCGCGTTCGCCGAACTCTTCTGCTGTGGCCGCGCTGATAACGTCATGCCCCATCTCTTTCAGCCTGCGCGCCAATTGATCGCCCAGCCCGCACTCATCAACGAACAGCAGCCAGCAAGTTGGCGGTTGCGTCGGCTCAACAGGCGAAGGCGGCGCCGATCTCTTCCACGAAGGCGCATAAAACCAATCGGCGATGTCCGGCTTCTTGAGCAACGCCGTTTGCGTGTTCAGGCTACCGTATGCCTGAGCGCGCGCTTCCACCCAGTAACGTCGGCGCTCGAATGGATATGTCGGCAACGGCAGGCGGCATCGTTGCTGGTGTGCGTAATACCCGGCCCAGTTCACTTCTACGCCAGCGACCCAGAGCCTGCCCAGCGTCGTCAGCAGGAACGCGGAATCAACATTTTCAACCAGATTTTCCGGCAAACTTTCCTGGCTTTGCTTATTCGCATCTTGTGCCTGCGGCGGCGGCGCCTGCGGCAGCGAAGTCAACACGATCTGTCCGGCGGCTCTGTCGGGGCGCCATCTGACCAGAGTCATTAGCGTCTTGCCCGGGCCGACTTCCAGCAAAACCCAATCCGGCTCCTTGACCAGTTCCTGCGCGCCATCGGCGAATCGCACGGTGTGGCGCAGATGGCTGGCCCAATAATTCGGATCGGTCGCTTCATCGGCTCTGATCCAGGCGCCGGTGACGTTGGATAGATAAGGTATCTTCGGCGGACTCAGCTTGATCTTTTTCACTTCTTCGGCGAACGGCTCCAGGATTGGATCCATCATCTGCGAATGAAAGGCGTGCGAGGTGTGCAACCGGCGACAACCCAATCCCTGCTCCGTCAGCCGCCGTTCCAATTCAACTACGGCGTCAGTCGGGCCGGCGACAGCGCACAGTGATGCGCCGTTGACCGCAGCCAGCGAAAGCCCTCGCGTGAGAAGCGGCTGCACATCTTTTTCCGGCAGCGGAACCGAGAGCATCGCGCCTTCCGGCAGGCTCTGCATCAACCGGCCTCTAGCGGCCACCAGCGATAGCGCGTCTTCCAGCGAGAAGACGCCCGACAGACAGGCCGCCACGTATTCTCCAATGCTGTGGCCGATCATCGCCTGCGGGCGCACGCCCCACTCCATCCACAATCGGGCCAGCGCGTATTCGATCACGAATAACGCGGGCTGAGTGACGCAGGTCTGCTTCAATCTCTCCGAAGCCTCCTCGATGCGATCCTGATCGGGATAAAGCGCGTCGCGCAGATCGAAACCCAGATGCGGTTTTAGAATCTCGCAGCATTGCGCGACCTGCTTGCGGAAGGTCGGTTCAACTCTGTAAAGGTCCAAGCCCATGTTCACGTACTGCGCGCCCTGCCCCGGAAACATAAAGACCACCGGACGCTCTTTCGCTTCCTGAACGCCGGTGTAAACGCGTCGTGGGTCTAATGTCTCAAGGGCCGCTACCGCATCGCCGTCGCGGCAAATGACCGCGCGCCGCTGGCCGAAGGCTTTTCGTCCGACTTGCAGCGTGTAGGCGACGTCGGCGAAATTGGCTTCCGCGTGATGATTCAGGTATTCGGCCAATTGCGCGGTCGCGCTCTCCAACGCGGAGTTCGTTCTGGCTGAGAGCAGCAACAATTGCCACGGACGGCTTTCACCGGAGGGTTCCATTTCGGGAGCTTCTTCGAGCACGACGTGAGCGTTGGTTCCGCCGAGACCGAAAGAGCTGACTCCGGCGCGGCGCGGCGTCTCGCCTCTTTTCCATTCGCGCAATTCGGTGTTGA
>JAJVHZ010000031.1 GCA_022072255.1 Gammaproteobacteria bacterium
GATCAATTGAAATGTCCTGCGGCGTCCAGACTGCCTGCCAGCTTTCGGCGCGCTGTTTGTCGAGGATGCCCTCTTGTTTGAGGTAACGAGCGAATTTAAGCGCGCTGTCCGGAATCATCATCCGCAGCGCACGCTCGATGTCGCGCGGGCGCGTGGCCGGATCGATCTGATAAAGCGCGCGGACGAATTCGCTGGCGATGTATTGTTTGTCGGCGTTCGTGAGTTTGTCGGGCCCGAGCTGCACGGCTTCGGTCTCGCCGTAGTTGCGGTCGTTGATCATCAACACGCGGCCCGACGAGCGATCCACGACGATGCGGTCGGGGCGGCGGATGTACTGATAGAAATTGAAGGCGGTACTCACGAGCAACAACACGACGAGTAGCATTGAGGTCATGGTGACGCCCAGGATGGTTCGGACGTCCGCAGGGTCGCGATGCAGGACCTGGAAAGACGGCGCCGCTGCTTTGCGATCCGTAATGTCGTTTGATTCCGTCTCTATGGCTTCAGCCAAGCCCACAGGAAGATCGAGCGCATTGACATCAGTACTCATACTGCCTCTCTTCGTTTAATGAATCAGGTCCTCGTCGTCCTTTTCGTTATCGCCTTCATCGAAGTCGAATTCCGCCGGCTCCTTCGCCCGCTCGATCTGCCCGGTGACTTCGACCAAGCGGCGGCGCTGTCGCTCCATCTGCAACCCGAGCGCCCAGCCGCACATCCCCTGCACAAAGAACAGGCCGAGCTCTTCGAGCTCTTCCGGCGATACATCCAACACCATCTCGCTTTCGGTCGTGAGCGCGTGTTCTTTGAGGAAGGCGTCCATAAACTCTTTCAATGAATTACTCATCTGGTAAGCCTCTTTCCTTGGCCCCGCCTGCGGCAATCAACAAGCCGTGTGCCACGACAACAAACACCGTAGAAATGCCGCAATCCGGTAATCCGCCCGGTTCTTCTACCAAAGGTGAGTGTGTGTGAAACGTCACACCCCATGTGTGACGCTGGCGTCACACCCTAGCGCACATAGATCGAGCGCGTCTGGCGCTCGGGCGCGATCTGCGTGGTTTCGCCGGTTTGAGGAGAAACTTTGTCTCCATCCGTAGAGGCCGCGGCGTAAAGGCTTCCGCCTCGAACTGCCGTGTTGGGCCGCTCAAGTCTGGCGACAGCGTTCACTACCGAGGTGCGCCCAAATCTGCCGATGCTGAATGCGGCCGCGGCGATCTCGCCCTTCGTAATAAGCCCGTCATTGTTGAGATCGAGCCACTGATTCAACGAATAGATACGCTGCTCTTTGCGTGAATCGTCGAGGGGCGCGACGACTGCCTTCTCCCCGCCTTCGATGATGAAGCCGCGAAAGACGGCCGTGTAAACGTCGGCCAGGCTCTTCAATCGCCCGCGAAACGGCGCGAAATACTTCTCGACCAGGCGTAATTGCTCGACCGGACTCATCTGCCTGATCGCGGCGGTGGTCGTTCCCAGCCCCTGCGCCGTATCTTCAATGATTTGCAGCAACCCGCTCGCAGTCTGTCCCGGCAATCTGTTGCGCGCGCCGGCGACAAATAACGATTCACTCGCCATCACGTTGAGCAGCCACTCGGGGCGAGTCTCGATGCGCGCCGCGACCGCCTGTAATTCCAGCCAGAATTCAGGGTGCTCGCGCAGAATCCTTTCGAGGTTCTCGATCGCGCTCGCGTGCTTCGATTGTGTCCGGGCAAGCAGTTGCGGCCATACGTCGCTCTGGGCCTCGGTCCGAGCCGCGAGAAACACCCCGATGAGCGCGACCGCGCAAACCGTCCCGACTTTTTTCATCGGCGAGTCCTCCTTCTTCTCGCCCGCCTTCGCAAGCGCGATGCCGCGATGGCTGTCTCGAATGGCACAGACTTTGATTGACACCCCTCTCGAGAGCCGCCCGTTGAGCGAGGAGAAACGCTCATCTAAGGAAAGCGTGTGATGAGTCTTCGAGGCGGGCGGAAAAAGCTTTCGAAATCAAAGGAGCAAACCATGAACAGCTTCAGATGGGTTCGTCTGAATGACGACGCTTGCAAGGTTGATGATGAATTGCTTGAGCAGTCGCGCATGGCCCGGGTGGGCCGTCGTGTAATTCAACTGGCCGTATTTATTCGCGCAGTCGAGCCAGTGCTGGTTCTTGTCGCAACCACGCTGTTTGCGAGTCTTGCGTTCGTGCATCCGGCGCTCGCGCAGACGCCCGGCGGCAACGTCTTCGGCGGCAACGACCAGACGCTCGGCAACGGCGTGCGCGAGGCGATCAAATGGGGGCGCAATCTGCTCTTCCTGCTGGGCATCGTCGGCATCGGCTGGGGCACGTTCAACCTGATGACGGAAAAGGCTTGGGGACGGCAGATGATCGGCGGGCTGCTCTGTCTGGGTTTCGGCGGAGTCGTGTCGCTCGTCTACAGCTTCTCGCAGGGCAACGCCGTCAATCTCGACACCGATCTCGGCAATTGAGCGCAAGGAGCGAAGATGCGGCCGCGACCGATTAGACCAAACATCTACCTGCCCGTCGTGCGTTTCGGCGTCGTCAGCTCGGACTGGAAGTTCGTGCTCGCCGCGACGCTCGCCGGCTACACGATCCCTTTCCTGTTCGGCCTGAAGCTGTGGAGCGTGCCGCTGGAATTGTGGACCGGGCTTACGGCGGCGGCGGCGAGTATTGCGTTCTTCAACTACGCGCGGATCGGACGGCGGCCTTACTGGCTGCAGCACAGGTTGCGCGCAATGGTTGAAAATCCTCGGAGCCGGCGCGCCTTGCCATGCGACCTGTCGGGGAAGCCGAAGCGGAGATGGATCATCACGCAATAAAGGAAAAATGAAATGGAGGCATTGACGATCATTGGCGGAATTCTTGCGGCGGCCGGCGCAGGGTTGGGAGCCGGAGTCGGCGCGAAACTGCTGCCGGTAGGTCTCCGGGCGCAGCGCGAACTATTACTCGGGAGGCGCAATTGTGAAACGGATTCCAACCGGCGCGCCGAAGAGGACGAAGAGCGAAGGCTGAAACTCGCGCGCCCCGACGGCCAGCGGCGCGATTCTTCCATAGCCGGCGTCTCTAGCGACGCGCTGCGGCACGGCGACGGGGCGTATACCTGCGCGTGGGAAGCGCGACTTGCGGCCACGATGCTCGCGCACGATCCGGTCGTCGAGACGCGCTACGACGAACTGGCGCGGATGCTCGCGGTCGAGAAGCCTCCGGGCGCCGTGTTGCAGTTCCGCCTCTCGTCAGGGCCTGATCCGGGCCACGCCACACGGCGGCATCTCACTGCCTATGATGGCGGTCAGTTCATACACCCGGAGGCCGCGCGGCTTCACGCGATGAATGTTGATTTCTACCATGCGGCCGCTGCCGCCGGCGCATATCGGCAATGTGTGCTTTCCGTCTGGGCCCGTGTGCCCGTGCGCCAGGCGGGTGACGACACGAGCCGGGGCCTGAGCGCCTTCATCCCCGCCGCCATTCGTGAAATCAGAAACCACAGCCTGGCGAATTTAACGGAAACTATCCGCTCGACATGGGCGGAGACGGCGGATGACGGCGTGGTGCATCGCATCCTTGCCGAAGAGCGCGAAGCGCGTGAGAAGGCGGAGAAGGTCTTTCGCCTGATCGAGCGTGAATGCCCGCTCAACCTGAAGAGATTCAGCCGCGAAGAGTTGTGGGAGGCAGTCTATCTGGGTCACCGTCAGAATGCGCGCGGCGTTCCGATTTTGCCTGATGCGCCAGGGCTGGATATTCGCGATTACCTGTGCGGAGAGACGATTGATGGAGACGGCTGGTACGTGATGCATGGCTCGCATCCGGCGGCTATCGTCTCGATGTTCGTCCCGCCGCAGCCCGTTATCACCGCTGATGCGCTGCGGGCGCTCACCCTTCATCCGGGGCTGACGTTTCGCCACACGATCGTCGCGGAGTTCGTCTACCTCGACCAGCGCAAGGCGGCGAAGCGTCTCGACCGGCGGATCCGCCAGGTGCGACGCACGCACATCCGCGCCGACGGCCGGCAGCGGCAGACGCCGGAAGCGAGGGCGGCGTTGTTCGATCTGGAGAGCGTACGCGATCACATCACCGGCTCGCGCGAGGCCCTCATCGAAGCCCGCTTCTACGCGGTCATCTACGCCGAAGCCGCGCGCACGAGGGAAGAGTTGAAGCAGTCGCTTCACAACCTCGACCGCTACTGCGAGCAGATGGTGACGGCGATGCAATCAATCCCCGGCGTCGAAGCGGCTCGCGAAGAACCCGCCAGTTTGCGGGCGCTCTACACCCGCGCTCTGGTCGGCGAGGCGGACGCGCGGCCGACGGGAAGGGAGATCACCGAGGTTGCGCATTCACTCGCGGCGCTCATTCCCACGGAATCGGCCTGGGAAGGGGCGCGGCGGCCGCACACGCTCTGCTCGACGCCGACGGGGAGACTGATCGGCTTTGACCTCTTCGACCGCGCCGAGATCAGCTCTCCGCTCGTGGTGGTCTTGGGCGAGCCTGGTTCGGGCAAATCCACAATGATGGCGCGGATCATCAACGACGTGCTTGCCACGTTGCCGGAAGCGCGAGTGCGCGCGGTTGATTTCGGCGAATCGCTCGCGCCGCACGTGGACGTGACGCGCGGCCGTCACCTGCGCTTCTCTCTCGAAGACACCCGCACGATCAACATCTGGGACTATCCGGGCCTGGAGCTGGGCGAAGCCCCGGACGAGACGCAGGTCGCGCTCGTCGTGATGGACGCGATGCGGCTGGCGCGGGTGAAGCCCGACGACAGCATCGCCGAGGACATCCTCACCAACGTCGTCACAGAGGTCTACAAGAACGAAGTACCGCGCAACGAGCAAGGCAGGCAGAAATATGAGCCGACGCATTCGCATCTGCTCGCGCTGCTCGAAAGCTACCCGTTCCAGTCAACGGCGGTGAAAGATCGCGCTGCGACCTTGGCGCTCGCCCTCGAAAAGTACCGCAACCACCCCTGGCTCGACGCGCCGACGCATCCCGATTTCGCTATTGATTCGCTCTACGACGTGTATGAACTCGACAGCCTCGACGCCTTTCCGCAGGACGTTCGCGAGACGCTCGCCGGGCGGGTCGCCGCGCGCGTGCTGCGCTCGATCGGTCAATTGAAAACCGATGGCAGGCGCACGCCGACGCTGCTCGTCTTTGATGAAGTCTGGAAGATCGTGCAGCAGTATCCGGGCATTATGCGAGTCATACAGAAAGGCGCGCGCACGGGCCGGCGCGAAAACACGGTGACGATGCTGGCGACGCACACCTACGAAGACTTCACCGGGTTGCACGACATCACTAAGACCGCCGGCGTCAAGATCATCGGCAAGCAGATCGGCGACTACTCGAAGCTCGTCGCCGACGCAGGGCTGTCGGAGAACGCGGCGGCGGCGGTGAGCGCGATCCGCAACGTTGCCGGCCAGTACGCGCAATATGTGATGGCGCTGGGATCGGGGCAGGATCAGACGGTCGAGATGATTCAGATGGATTTATCGCCGGCGGAACTTTGGACTTTCACCACGAATCCGAATGAGCGCAACGCACGGGCGCGGGTGTCGGCGCTCAGGCCTGATTGGTCGCTGGCCGGCGTGATCGCGTGGCTTGCCGCCCATTATCCGCGAGGATTAGCATCTCAGGGTCTCATTGAGATTAATGAGTCATTGTTGGCTCAAACCATCTGAGAGGAGAACCCTATGAAACGGATGCTGATTGTTGTGTGTGTCTGCGTGCTGAGCGTGGGGCTGGCCGGGGGGATGGCGCAGGATAAGGGCAAAGAAACGAATGAGTCGCTGATTGAGAGGAAGTACGATCGCTTTAAGGATGAAACCATGGTCAAACTCAGGCCGCAGAAGATTCGGGAGATCGCCAAGCCGCGGGAAGAACTGAGCCTGTCGGTTGAGGCGATGCATAAAGGCGAACGCGCGGTGCGGCCGAAAGACGTTTTTTTGATCTTCAACTCGGAATCTGAGGAATACCTTTATCACAACAAAGCAGAAGTGCTTTTTATAGTTGATGGCAAGCGGATCGAGGCCGGTCAAGCCTATTTGATGAGCGCTTCCCCAACCTCGAATTTGGAAAAGGTGACTCTAAAGCTGACTATTTCCTTCGATCGATTTTCGGAAATTGCAAATGGCAAGAGTGTTGAATTGAGGCTTCGGAAGACAGAGGTGACTTTGACCGGAGCGACTATGGCAGCAATGAGAGCATTTGCCAATGCAGTCAAAGGAGAATCAAAAGGGGGTTGATTGCCATGCTAACAAATAAATCGTCCATTTCTCGACAGATACTCATCGGAATACTGTTAGGCTCGATGATTCTGCCGCCTACAGTCGCCTATGGGCAATGGACCGTCCACGATCCAATGCAATACACCCTTCAGATCAAGAAGAAAGTTGATGAGGCAAAACGTTGGCTCGATACGATCCGGCACTACTCAGAAATGTACGAGAAGGCTGCGCAGCAAGTGACGACATTGGGTGGGATACTCAAAACCACGGAGGATCTTGTAGCGAAACAGCGAAACATGATTGCCACGATGAGCAACATCGGGCAAACCGTCAGGGGAGCGTATAGGCTGAAAAATCAGCTCGAAGCGCTCGTCGCATCTCGAATGCGAGCGTTCAAGGCAATCGAGAGCCGCCTGCGCAACGGCATCTTTGATCCTGAAGCTGACATGCGTGATTTCGAGGAATATCTGCGCAACTCGATTGGTCGAAGCAGCCAGGACACGGTCGCCAATCTTGAGCGACTTGCCCGAATGGATAACAAGCTGAAGCGGTTGCAAGACGATTTGGAAAGCGTGAGCGCTCGAAAAGCATGGGCGGAGCAGAACAAGGCTGAAGCCCTCGAAAAACTGAACATAGAACTTGCCAAACCAGAATCGGAAAGATGTGCGCCCTGCATTTCCAGCATCAACCAGGAAATATCCAATTGCGAATTGCTGATCGCACAGTCCGAGAGTGAGATCAGCCGGCTAAGAGACGAGATCGTTACACGCACCAGGAAATACAACGTCGTGCTGGAAGAGCGCGTTAACTTTGGCCAGCAGGTGCAGGCAGTCAATCAAGCCTGGTCCGAGTTCAATGGCACAAAGGACGAGGTGCAGAAACTCCTCAACCAGATCGAAGGACGCAATTCACGGTAGAGAAGGGAATTATGCGCGCAGGCAAGCCCAGGCAAATACTGCTGACCATTTTGCAAATCATCGCTCTCGTTGCGTTGTTAAGTGTCTTCGCGCCTGCCCAGCCGCCGAGTCCATCGCCATCACCGGCGCCAACCAGTTCAACGAGCGCCGGCGGCAAGACTTTTTCGGAAAACCTTGCGGCGCTCGCCATCCGCGCCGCTGAACTCATTCCCGTTTTGCAATCCGAAGTCGAAAGCCCGCTGCTCGACTGGTTCGAGAAGATTTCCATCGTTCTTGCGGTGATCATCGTGATGTTCAGCTTCGCGCGGCTGTGGCGCGAAAACGCCGGCGCCGGCGCTGACGTCTTCTGGTGGTTCGGGAGGTTGGCCGTCTGTTTTGCGCTCTTGGGGAGTGGGCCTTACCTCATCAACTATCTCAACCGCATCGGCCAACAGATCGCCGCCGGCAACGAGAGCATCGGCGAGTCGGCGCTCGCCAGGTTCTATCGCACGCAGCGGGAAAGCTTCGACAGGAGTTACATCAAGTTCAGCGACGGGCTGTTCACCGTCAAAGTCAGCGGCCAGGATGTGCCGGTCAAACCTGGGCCGGGCGGGACGGAGGCCATCGTCGGCGTTCTCTATGACAAGGAGTCTTCGATCAGGGATGTTGAACGCAAACTCGACATTTCTTCGTGGAATATGCCGTTGCTCTTCAGCGTCCTGAACTTTGCGCGCGGCATCATCGATTTCGGAGATTTCTACCTGATGCTGCTCGGCAGCTTTCTGCTCATTGCAGTACGCCTGGCCGCGCCGCTGATGATCGCGGTGGCGATTGATCGTAGCCTCGCGAATAAAGTCACCTATCCTTTCGTCTGGGGAGTGATTGTGCTGACGCTCGTCTGGCCGGTCGTCAGCTACCTGATCCGCGCCCTCGCCTATCTTGCAGGCAACGTAGGGATGGCACTGGGGGATGAGAAGCCGCTCTACACCTGGGATCCTGCGACGATGCAGGTGATCACGAATTCGCTCTCTCAGCCGGTTTATACGATCGTCATCGCTGCGGCGATTATGACCGTCGCCGGGCTGTCGCTCTGGATGTCGCCGGTGATCGCCTATCAGATCAGTATGGGCAAGGTCTATGAGGGCGTCTCGACGACCATCTCAGGTTGGGTCGGCGCGCTCGTCGGTGCCGGCGTCGAGCTTTACAGCGCGCAGATGGCAGCGGCGATCACCAACCAGGCCGAGAGAGTGCAGGCACAAGGGACATACAATGCCGAAGTGACGCGAGCTGATGCGGGCCTCGAAGCGGGCAATCTCGGCGTTCGAGCCAGACAGGTCGCGGCCATCGCTTCAGCCCATGGCTCCCAGATCGCATCGCTCGGACAAATCTACGGAGCGCGCACGCAGGCGATTATGAACGCCCAGGCTGGAATGCTCTTCGGCATCAATTCCACATCCGCCGCGACAGCACTGAGCAAAGGCGACATTCAGGTACGCGCCGCACAGAACATCGGCGATTTGAATGTCAATCGCGACCAGCAGAGCGCCAACCTCGAAACCAACCGCGCCGCCGACACGCAATATTGGGTCGGCAGCAAAGTGATGACCGGAGCAGATTGGCTGGGCGGGGCTGCGCGTACAGCGCTGGCTGATCGAAACGGCAAGCAGACTCTCTCCGGGCGTGCAGTCGGTTCCGTGATTGAACTTGGTGGGGCCGCCTACGGCCTGTCGCAGCAATACGGCTCGATCCAGAACCGCGCCGAAGGCCAACAACTATCTCTCAATCGAGCGACTGAAGGGCTGATCGGCAATCAGACCAGAGCTGCGCAGGGCCAGAGCGCCAATCAGGATGTTTATCTCAGGCAGATGACTGAAGCGCATCGAGGGTATGCGCAAGGGCAGATCGCTGCGGCCAACGCAGGAGCAGGGCAGGCCGCCGCCGGCGTCAATCGCGGCACGACAGCCACCATCGGAGGGGTCAACCAGGCGGCTGCGCTTGAACAGCAGGCGAATAGAGTGGTTTACGACGGAGCGGTCAAAGCGGCGACTCAGGCGCGCGATTCAGCTTTCGAGGCCGCCAGATTGCGTGCACTCGCCTCCGTGATCAGCGCCGTGGGCCATAATGTGGCGCGCGATGCTGAATATGGGTTGACACTTCGGTATTGATCCTCAGATCTTCTCTGGCAGAAGTTGCTGACCTTACTCGCCCTTCGCGGATTCATGGGATTATCATTTATAACCACGTTGATAACGATCGAGTCCAATCACTTCACGGACCATCTCCACCGTTTCAACCGCCTCCTGGCGTGCGCGACGGGCGCCATCGCGTAGAATGTCTTCAACCTGATCGAGATCCTCTTCCAGTGCTCGACGCCTCTCTTTGAAAGGTGAGAAATATGTTTTTAGATTCGCCAGCAACTCAATTTTGGCTTGCTGGTAACCAATGTCCCCACTTTGATACCTTTCACGCATCTCATCTCGCTGATCCGACGTCGAAACCAAGCTATACAAGGTGAAAACAGTGTCTCCGCTAGGATTCAGAGGCGCGCCCAAAGCTGTAGAGGAGGTTTTGATATGCATCACCTTGGCCTCTAATTCGTCGTCTTCAGCGAAGATGGAAATTGTATTTTCATAGCTTTTACTCATCTTCTGCCCGTCAATGCCTGGCACGATGGCTGCCTCATTCAGTTTCGCAACCGGTGTCGGAAATACGTCGGTTTGGAAGACATGATTGAAGCTATTAGCGATGTCACGTGCCATCTCTAAATGTTGTTCCTGGTCTTTGCCGACTGGCACGATTGTCGAACGCACAGCGAGAATATCGGCGGCCATCAGTTCCGGGTACAGGAACAACCCCACAGAAGGTGTCAATCCTTTCTCGATTTTATCCTTATATGCATGCCCTCGATCGAGGATTCCCTTTCCCGTGACACAAGCAAGAATCCACATTAACTCGCAAACCTGCGGCACGTCCGATTGGCGGTAGAATGTTGCTTTGTTCGGCTCCAGCCCTAATGCCAAGTAATCCAAAGCGACACTCCAGGATTGCTTCAAGAGACCATCTGCATCGTGAATTGTTGTCAGGGCGTGGTAGTTGGCGATGAAGTAGAAGGATTCCCCTGGATATTCATGTTGCAAAGCAATGTGCTGTTTGATGGCTCCGAAGAAGTTCCCCAAGTGGAGTGCACCTGACGGCTGCACTCCTGAGAGTACTCTTGGGGGAAACAGGTCGTTCTGACGAGTTCGAGGTGACATGTCATTGGTCTCCTTTCCGCCTGAAAGCAAGCTCGGTTTTTACTTCCCTTTATTCGGATTATTCGGATTCAACCCAACAGTTTGTTTATTTGCTTGGTGGTCGGCTATTCCTCAAATATCTTCATCCCGACCTCTTCGGTCGCTGAGGACATTATGTCAGCCGTCATCGTCATAGCTTCCTCCATCGCCGATCGTGCCACGCCCGGCGCGCCAAAGATGAAAAACAGCAGCGACGAGGTATCAGGCGTAACATTGATGCGGCGATTCGGCCCTTGGAAATAAGAAGCGACGATGGAGCGGGCATCGCGTAGAATAATCTCTCCTGCCTTGCACTTGACGAGGTCACGTAGGCCGTGGAACGATTCGCCTCCTTGCGCGACTTCGTAACTCAAGTCTCCTTCGACAGCATCTCGGTCTTGGACTCCCATCAACAGTCCATTCGCCATCTCACATATGAGTAGGGCGTCAACGCTCGGCGAAATACTGACGAAACCTTTCTTTTCCACCCCGCGCAATTGGTATGGCAACGGGCATTTGAATCCGTGGTCAGTGAAAAAGGCGGCGAAACGCTCAATTCTGCGACCTATGTCCTTCACATTGGCGCGTATGTGCTCAAGGGCGAGTGGTCTTCGTGCCTCGATTGCGCGCTGCAACTTTGGCATTGACACACGGCGAGCAGCTAAGAGACCGAATGGTAGGCATAAATCAGTGCCTACGATTGCGTCGCTGTATTTCAAATTGGGTAGTAGATTCATTGGAACCCCCTTCAGTTGAACTGACTCAGGATGGGCCGCGCGGTTATCGGTGAGTTCCTTCCAGTCAAGGCCCAAGTTGGACAATGGCGGGACTCATCAAGGATCTTGTGCTTAAAATGTGCCGCTAGGTACGGCGCGCCATTACTCCCGCCGGTCCCAGGGATTGCGGGCGGAAGATAGTTTAGGGCGATGCCGTAATGGATGCAGCGCCAAGTATAAAGTGCGTGGTCGAGCGCCTCGGCCTGAGTCTTCACGTCCTGCCATCCTGCAATACGCTCCGTTTCCACCTCAACCAAGATGCTGCGCAGGTGGACGAAAGCCGGATGTGCATAAAGCAACAAATCAGACGTTTCAGGCGTATCCGCCAAATTCTTCACCTTCTTTTCGTCCATACCCTGCGTGAATATCTGCATTAACTGGTAGGTTCGCGACTGGATGGCGCTCGCTTCCCCGGTCGCGTCTCGGAATTCAGCGAAATGCTCAGGAGGCATGGTCTTGAAGGCCTGGAATAGCGGTTTCAATAGGCCAGCGAAAGAGGTCGCTTCGCACAGGCAGGTAACAGCGCTGTCTGTGAGACCGTACTTCAAACATTCTATTGCTGTATAGGTAGCTGTCAGGATGCCCCAAAAGATACATTCGGAAATGTGAATGGTCCGAAGAAAAAGGACCTCGTCGTGCTGATTAGTTTGCGGCAAGGCCGTCAGGTGTATGACTGCCGCTTCTCGGCCTTCTTCAAGCGCTAGGGCGAACAAGTCTTCAGGCGGTTCCCCAACGTAGTGATGAGCAAATTGCTCGACATAATTGACGGCTTGTACGTAGACTTCCTGTAAAAGTTTAACCCGCTCGCGAATAATCTGTGCGTTACAGTTGGCTTGCTGCCAACTTTCGATCCCAGCCAGCGACCAGACCTCGAAGGAAATTAGATCCTGCAGCAAGAGACGAATCATCTGGCGGCAATGCGACCAAACGGCATTCAGTGGCCCTCTGCGGTTCGCTTCCAGCGCCCAGGTAAGCACACGGATGTTAGTGTATGCCGGATACCGCGGCACAGGGTTATTGAACAGAAAATGCTCCGAGAAGAGTATGCGCTCGGCCAGTTCAAGTGTAATGAATAAGTCCTTTGAAACGAAGACTTCCTCCCGGCGAAACTTGACGACTTCTTCGTAGAGGGACGCAGCCACACGGCGATCCGCGATCTCAATGCGTGCCCGCCCTTGAGTGCGCGCATTTTCAATATAATGGCGCACATTGAATTCACGTAACCTGTCTCGAATCCAATCTTCTCTCATCGCAACACCTCAGAGTGTATTTTTAAAGAAGTAGTAGCTCTCAGCCTTAGATATACAGTCGGTTGTCACTCACAAATTTGATAGCTGGTAGTCTCACGCGGGAGCCATCATGGAGAATGCTCCCGCGTGAGAGCAGCAGGTTAGTTAACGTAGAGATAGACCCAATTGCTACGTTGGCCTTTTGGATCAACTACTTTGAACTGCCACCAGCCAGGTGCGCCTAATGTGGCAGTAATCCAAAGAGTTTGAGAACCAGTCACTTGCACCTGCGTTCCTTTAAGCGAGACCCAGTCATTGGAAGGCGTTCGGACATCCACAATAGTGTCGCTGGAGAAATTTTGACCGCCAAAGAGTATCTGGTAGGTGCCGCCGCGCCACAGCTGTGGCGAGACGGTGTAGCTAATCAATGGGCGGGTTTGGGTGGGCTTGGGGTATATGAAACCCTGATCTGCTGTGTAGCGACGTTGGAGCGAATCGTAGATAGGGTAGTCGGCAGCCTTTACACCCGATTGTCCACAATTCATCTCATTGCCTATTAGCCGGTTCCATCCCAAATAATGCACCGGGAAGACGTGTCCCCACGAGCTCTTCCACGAACTGACTGCGATCGCTCGCGAGCCGGGATCCGGGCTGACCGGCCAGCTCTGCTGTTTTGCGTGTCCAGCCCAATACTTTGCATCACCGCTCGGATATTGCGAGTTTTTGCTAAAGCCTGGTAATGGTTGTTGCCAGACCCGGCTTGTATAGTCCCACGCCCACCAAGTACAGTTGCCTGCTGCGCAACAGGGATAGGGATTGCCGGGCGAGCTGTAGCCAGCGCATGAAGCGATCTGCGGGGCAATTAGCTTCATCAGGTTGTCCCCATCACTCTTTAGGACATCGCCTTCGCCATCTACTTCCTCCGGCAAGTCTATCTCGGTCAGCCCAACATCCGAAAAGCGGCGAGTGATTAAGGACAACTCGTTGCCATTATCCACCAGCAGATAATCTGTGCGTGCCTCGAGATCGAATGTCGTGAAACAGACGGCAGGTTGATTGTCGGCCAGCGCTGGCTCGATAGCCTCGGCGCTCGCGATCCGGCTGAAGCGCTGGATTGCAAAAGCACGTAAATCGTCGAGAGATTTCGGTCTGCGCAGTTGGTGGCGAGACAAGGTCACACTGGGTTGCTTGTCTGCCTGTAAACCTGGAGTGGGATCGCGCTCGACTGAAAGCGTTTGCTCTCGCTCAGCTCCCATATCCTTGTGCGCCGTCTGTGATACGGTGTCAATGACATTGACACCCATCAGAATGCCGACCAAAGCAATAGCCCCTGCCGATTTAGTGAAACGAAAGAATTGATTCTTAATACGTAACGTTTTCACTGGAAATCCTCCAATTATCGGATAGTGTTGATCTTGATTGCGCTTCCTTCACACTGGGTTGATCAGCACTATCAAAATCACCTCCTATAAATTGAATTAACGAACAATTTGGTGATGGGGTATGGGGGAGTCCTGTCTACCACCTTCTGACAGCGGTGGAATCGGAAGAACGATCTCTCCGCCGTCGCTCGGGCCATTTGCAGATGGAACTTCCACCTCTTTCGGCTTTACCAGGGGCGGATTAACTTTGGACCGCGGAGGCTCCGTCTTTACAGGAGCCTCGATCGCTTTATTGTCGTTGCTGTGAAGATGGTCACTGGCGATGTGATACGCCATTAAGCCCATTGCAATCCCAACAACGAAAAGGAAAATCACCAGCAAAAAGATTGCCTGGCCGATGGCCCTCAATCCGGAGCCGATGCCTGTAACATCATTCATAATCTTCTCCTGTTGTTAGTGGGCCTGGGCAGTTCGCACCCATCCTGAAACAATCTTCGATACTACCCCCAGATCCGAGTTATCTAGCCTTTCAGGAATCGAAGCGTGGCGGATGTGCCTACCACGGATATGTGAACAAAGATAAGTCTCCTTGAAGAAGACCCGCAGTCCCTAAGGATAGGCCTTGCCATGTTTCAGCGGCAGAAGTAAACTAAGAAAAGTTTTTGATGGATCAAACCATCTAAAAAATTCGGGGACTACAGGTCTCTGGTAAAGGGCTAGCGTGAATTACGCCGTAGGAAAGCTGTTCACGTTGGCCCTTTATCATCCGCCCCGCCAACTTCAACACCTAGCAAAGTCTTTGTACTGATACCGGCTGGAGCAACCTATGTGCCACAAATTTGTGAATAGATGTTCGCCTTTACGGCGTTGCTCAGAGGAGTATTACTTATATATTGAAAATATTGGCATAATCCTGATCTGTCGCAGAAAACATAACCGCGCCAATAAGCCTTGTGTAACCTATTTCTCTTGTTGCATCTTGATAGACAAGGTATCAATTACTACACTTCTTGTAGCAGTAATGCTACCGCGGTAAGAATGTAAACGGATCTTTTGTGGAATGTAGCGGGATAAATTGAGGTGAACAACAAGTGGAATCAAATAAATCCGATTAATTTGGCATGAATAGGCCGAAATGGCAAAGCATTATTCAGTGACATAAGTCTTCAGTGAGGCCTGTTCAATCCCTATTATCAGTAGATCACGAAATTGGTTAGTTAAGCAGTGGTCTCCGAAGAGCACCTAACTGTTTGAGTCCGTATAGTTTTTGCCAGTAATTGCGAAGCGTCGTTGCCAGCAGTTCCAGCGTCAGAAA
>JAJVHZ010000035.1 GCA_022072255.1 Gammaproteobacteria bacterium
GGGAAGCTCTATCATGCTTGATACACAGAAATTACAGACCAATGATAAAAATTATAATATCGAGTGGAGCCGGAGGCCCTACTTGATTATCGGTGGAACAACGAAAGCGGCCACGACCTCTCTTTATGCTTATTTAAAGGCGCACCCTCAAGTTTGCGCATCCAGTATAAAAGAAACTCGCTTTTTTCTTGACCAGGATTACCCTCTTCGCTCCAAATATAGGCTCGAGGATGGCATCGAAAAATATGGTGAGTTTTTCATTCAAACCAGGCAAATCACACGTCTTTGGGTGGACGCAACCCCTGATTATTTATATTCAAAAGGCACGCCAAGAAAAATAAAGGACACACTCACTGACGTTCGTTTTATTTTTATTCTGCGAGAGCCGGTCTCAAGAGTGGTATCGTGGTATCGGTTTGCAAAACAGAACAATATGCTGCCAAAGGATATGTCCCTGGATGAGTATATCCTGCGACAGATTAATCCAAAATCTGTCAATTCCGCTGGATTGGACCAGCCTATGCGCGCGGTTGAGCAGGGGCGGTACGCAAAATATCTACGTCCATACTTTGACGCGTTTGGAAAAGGCCGAATTCATGTAATTTTCCTGGAAGAATTGGCGGAAAACCCGCTGCGAATTATGCAGGAATTATGCAATTTTGTGGATATTGACTTTGAGTTTTATAAATCCTATAAATTTGAAGTGCATAATCGGACGGAAGACCTGAAAAGCTCCACGTTGCATAGCTACTATAAAAAAACGATTTCATTTATGCGTTTTAAAATTTATAGGCAGCCTTTTGTAAAATGGATCTTGCAAAAAATCAGGTCTGTAGTGGAGCCGCTCTATCTGTGTCTTAATCGTCGCGCTTCGTCTTCCTCGGAAAATGCCATCTCTTCACAGGTGAAGGATGCCTTGATTTCTTATTACCGGCAGCCTAACAGGGAACTCGAGGAATTATTGGGCCGATCACTTTCGTGGGAAGAGAGGAAATAATAATGGAACCGATTACAATCATGATCGTCGGGGCGCAAAAGGCGGGCACATCCTCTTTGCTCCAATATCTGGGGCAGCATCCTGATATCTGCTTTCACCGGCAGCGGGAATTCGTCTTTTTCATTAACGACTTTCAATACTCGAAAGGATATGAGTATTCTTTCCGCGACTATTTTCCGCACGCGGCGCCCGGTCAGATCTTGCTGGCCAAAAATGCCATGCTCATGTATTCCCAGACGGCCATGGAGCGGTTACATGACCATAACCCAGGCGTCTCGGTGATCGCCCTGCTGAGAAATCCAATTGACAGGGCTTATTCGGCTTACTGGTTTGCGCGCAGCCGCGGATGGGAGAACATCCCTACTTTTGAAGAAGCCATTCGCGCCGAGCCGAATCGCATCAAGGATGGCGGATGGCTGAAATGGCGTAATAATGCATACTTGGAAAACGGGAAATACGCGTTCCATTTGGAGCGCCTTCAGGGGTATTTCAGTGCAGGGCAGACGCGCATCTACTTGATCGAAGACCTGAAGACGGATCCCGGAAAAATATTCCGGCAGATTTTTGAAATGGCCGGCGTCAGCCAGGATTTTTCGCCGGATATATCCAATAAGCACAATCCGTCAACCCTGGCGCGTTCCGAGAAATTCGCCCAATGGTTCGCGCTTTTTCTAGATCCTCGGAATAAAGTTACACGTATGGTAAAACAAATCCTGCCCTCCAATTTAAGGCGCGATATGCGGGAATATGTGAAACGGGCGAATACAAGCGAACTTGTTCCTCCGCCAATGGCCGCGGAAACCAGGCAATATCTGGCGGAGTATTTTCGCCCCGCGAACGAAGAGTTGGCAAATCTGCTTGGACGGGATCTATCCGGTTGGAAATAGATTTATGACGGTAGCGACCATAAAACAAAAGAACGTTATCGCGCTGCGCGGATACGACTACCTGGCGCTTATTTTTTCAGCACTATTGGGTATTCTTATATTTAAAGGCCCGGTTTATTTATTGATCGGGATCCTGGCTGTCATTAGCATTATTGCTGTTTGGAAACCACAGATCGTCCCGCTTTCGATCTTTTTCCTCAACCCCCTGACGGTAGGAAAAGGGGGGACGATCTTGGGAGTTCTTTCCCCGGCCGGCTTTCTGGCCTTATGGTTTGTCGCGATCGGAGGGATGATCTATCTTCCAATCTTTTTGCGAAAAGGCCTGAGGATCCACAAACTGGCGGTCTACCTGCTTGCTCTTGCGGCGGTCACATTTGGTTCCATGTTTTTTTCGAACAACAAGGTAGGCGTTATCGAAGAAACGCTTCGTCTTCTGTCCGTAGCATTGATGTTTTTGTTTTCCATATATATGAGCGGTCAACAGCAATATCGGATCACTGTGCTTAAAGCAATATTGCTGTCGGCAATAACGCCGCTCGCCATCGGTCTATCCCAGGCGCTTTCCGGAAATTTGCAGGCAGGCGGGGCGCGGCTCACACATTATGAGATAGAAACAGGGATTGTTCGAATCTATTCTACATTTTATGGCGCCCAATCCTTTGCAAAATATCTTTTCATCATATTGGTGATTCTATTCGCGTTACTTCTTCAAGGAACCTTTGGCCAAAGGACAAAACTGATCGTTGCTGTTTTTTTTATCCTGGCGTTATGGGAATTGAATCTAACCTACGCCAGAGGACCGCTGATCGGGTTCGTGGCGGCCGTGTTGCTTATGTCTTATTTGGGCGGCAAATTAAATTTATGGCAAATTGTATCGTTGATATTTCTCTTTGGTGTAACGTTGTATCTAACCGGCAATATAAACCGTTTTATTGAATTATCGAACCCAGACATCATTACCAGCCGTAGTTCTGTTAACTTTCGAATTTCCTTGTGGTCGAATGCATATGGGAAAATTCTACGAAATCCGATATTCGGGCATGGCGCGGGTACATTTATAAATGCGTTCGGAATTATCGCGCATAATGATTATCTCGGTTTGTGGTATGAACTGGGAATTGTCGGATTATTTTTGTACATACTAATGCTGGCCCATGCCGGTTTGTTCGCATTGACCTGTTCCCGTAAACTTAGGGGAATCGAAAAGACCGTCGCATTGATGGTCCTGGGTTTGACCGCGGCGATCGCGATTGGAAGCGCGGCGGAAAATTACTTTAGTTCCAATACAATATGGTGGTTTTTTGTGGGATTGTTAGCCAACTTAATAGGAATATATCGTACCAGAACCTTTCCCGATCGGAAGAAGTTATGAAATACAAGGTTCTGAGCGTTGGACAGAATTATCACATCCGCGGGGGGTCGGACCGGATGATGTTCCAGACGAATCAGATATTGGCGGATCACGGACACGCAGTGGCTGTCTTTGCCGCTCAAGATGCCCGTAATCAAGAATCCGTATGGTCGCGTTATTTCCCGGCCGCGGCAAATTTTGAGAAGCCTGCCTTAATTGACCTGGCGCGGTATGTGTATTCGTTTCCGGCCGCAAGGCAGATGAAGAAGTTGCTGGATGACGTCAGTCCCGACATAGCCCATTTGCACATCTATTACGGCAAGTTGACCACGTCAATATTGCGCTCCCTTAAAGACGCGGGGATACCCATCGTGCAATCGCTGCACGAGTATAAATTGATCTGTCCGGTATATACATTGGTGTCAAAGGACAAGATCTGCGAAGCCTGCCAGGGGAGGTATTTTTGGAGGGCCATCCCAAGGAAGTGCAACCGTCAATCCCTGGCGCGCACCCTGCTCAGCGTGACCGAATCTTACGTATCCCGATGGAACGGGGCGGTGGAGCGCATTGATCATTTCATCGCGGTCAGCGACTTTGTCCGCCGCAAAGTGATTCAATATGGCGTTCCTTCGGATAAGGTCACAACCGTTTGTAATGTTATTGACGCATCCGGCATCCAGCCAAATGGACTGCCGGGAAAATATTTCCTGTACTTTGGACGTCTGGAGCGGGTTAAGGGACTGTTTACCTTGCTGGAGGCTGCCTCTTCCATCACGGAGGCGCCGACCTATATTGTCGGCGAAGGCTCCATTAAAGCGGAACTCCAAAAGAGGATCGAAGAGCGCGGCCTGACCCACATCAAATTGCTCGGCTTTAAGACAGGCGCGGAGCTTCACGATATAATTCGCGGCAGTTTATGCACCATATTGCCGGCCGAGTGGTACGAGCCATGGGGATTGACGATCCTGGAGGGTTTTGCCCATGCGCGCCCGGCCATTGGCAGTCGTATTGGAGGCATCCCCGAGATCATCACGGATGGTGTGGATGGTTCGCTGTTCGAGGCGGGGAACGTGGTTGCGCTGAGGGAGAAAATGGTATGGATGGCGAAACGCCCTTCCCGGGCGGTTGAGATGGGATTTGAGGGCCGTTTGAAGGTTGAGAGAAAGTTTACGATGGAGAATTACTACTCTCAGTTAATGGATGTGTATCGTAAAGCGGGAGGAATTTTATGAGTTGTGAATATATAATACCCATGGCCACAAATTGCGCGTTCCGCCTTCTAAAAAAGCGCAATTTGTGATCGAGTGCGGTATATATTGCCAGTACTTCACGACAGCGCGTATTTGGCGGTCTCTACCGCCATCGCGAAGTATTGCGCGCTACGCGAAGAGCGCAAATTACGCGCGTTTTTCGTGATCCATTGATTGTGATTTAAAATTGCCGGGAGCGCATCGTTATTTTTTTAGAAGATCTTGTTTTGAGAGAGGCCCCAATGTCGAATTCTGTGAAACCTAACCTGATCATTGCCGGAGTGAATAAAGCGGGAACCACTTCGCTTTTTACGTATCTTTCAGAGCATCCGGATGTCTGCGGATCCAAGATCAAAGAAACTCTTTATTTTTTGCCTTTAAGATATGGTGAAAAGGAATTGCCTCCGTTGGAGGATTACTTAAGAAATTTCGAGCAATGTAACGATTCGAAATATGCCATGGAAGCTACTGCGGGATATTATTATGGCGGTGCCATGGTGGCGCAGGCAATTAAGAGTACGCTGGGCAAGCCTAAAGTCGTGATCCTTTTCCGCGATCCGATCGCGCGCTTATTCTCGTTTTTCAAATTCAAAAAAAGTTCATTGGAGTTAGAGCAGACTCTTACCTTTGAAGAATACATACAAAAATGCGAATCTCTTTCGCCGGATGAGCGTGTGAAGCGCGAAAATAACGCTTATTGGGGAGTGGAAGGCGGATACTATTCCAAATACCTGAAGGATTGGTTTGATGTTTTCGGCGACGATTTGAAGATCATCTTCTTTGAGCATCTGGTTGCCGATCCGAAAACGACGCTCGTTGAAATATGTGAATGGCTTGGTATCGAGTCTGAAAACTTTGCCAAATCATTGACCTATTCGGTGGAAAATAAGACAATGAATTTTAAGAACCGCTTCCTGCAGGAATTTGCTTTGAAAGTTAATTGGAAAGCGGAAACGTTTTGGCGTTCCCACCCCGGAATCAAGAGATTCCTGCGTGAGATTTATCATGTCATTAATGGCGCTTCATATCGCGACGTGATCTCGCCTGAAACGCGTAAACAACTCGAGGAACTGTTTCAGCCATCCAATCATCAATTAGCCATGGAGTTATCTCGCCGCGGTTATCACAATCTGCCGGACTGGCTCGCAAAAGAATTGGAAATTGTCTCATCTTGAAAAGGATGCCAGTCTTAAACTGTGTGGAGATATCTGGGAGTATCCCTTTCTAAGGAGCAAGCGTTGATTGCCGAACTAGACCCGATTTATTTAAAGAGCCGCCCCGGCAAGGCTGTTGCGCGTCTCGTGACCCACCTGTTCTTTCAGGGACGGCCCCTGACTACCCGGCATCGCTGGTTGAATCGATTCCTTTTGGCGGGGATGAAGGTTGTCGCGTCCATGCCGCAGATCAAGACGGTCGAAAGGCCGATATTCATTGTCGGCATGGGACGCAGCGGCTCGACCATCTTGGGAAAGACGCTTTCCGTTCATCGCGATGTAGGCTGGCTCAATGAACCGAAACTGATCTGGTATTCCATTGATCCAAGAGAAGATGTGAACGGAAACTTTTATCCGGGTCCAGCCCAATATCGCTTCACATCCGAGGATGTGCCTGCGGATGCCGGGCCAAAACTCAAGCGCATTTATGGCTTTTACCTTGCTGTTACAGGCTCTAAAAGGATCGTGGATAAATATCCCGAACTCGTATACCGGGCCGCCTATGTCCGCGAGTTGTTCCCGGACGCCCGCTTTATTTTCCTCGTCCGTAATGGCTGGGATTCTCTTTCGTCAACCGCTCGCTGGTCCAAGCAGCAGGGCAGGGAGGTGGGCGGTGTTTTGGAGGATTGGTGGGGAGCGGACCGGCGGAAGTGGAACATCATGGTGGATGAGTTGGTCGCCAGCGACCCGGATCTCTCGGAACATAAGGACGAGATCGGCAATTTCACGCGGCAGGAGGAAATGGCGGCGGTGGAGTGGATCGTCTGTATGCGAGAGGGACTGAAGATGATGTCTTTGTTCCCCGAAGCGACGCATTTGATCCGCTATGAAGACCTTACCCGAAATCCCCAGAAAAGCCTCCCGGAATTAACCGAGTTCTGCGGGCTGCCTGATGATAAAATCTTTCTCGACTATGCCCGGAAGATTTTGGTCGCGGGGCGCACCCACGACAGGCGCGTCAGTCTGCCGGCTTGCGTCATGCCGGCCTTCTTGAAAACGTTGGCGGAATTGGGCTATTCATAACCTGGAAAACGAAAATGACCGATGTAACCGCCAAGTAAAAAGAGGCGGTCTCTTGGTAAGAAATTCAGCTCGCGATCGGGTACGTTATAATCCACCCTTGCGTTGGCATTCCAAAAGAAACTGTATCTCCTTGATTTTTTCAACAGGCCGTCAAACTCATGTCTATAATTTCCCCATCCGATCCAGCGTCGAACCGAATTAAGCATAACGACAGCAATGTTTCATTGTCGGTGGTTGTGCCGGTTTACAATAGCGAAGGTTCCTTGCGCGAACTTGTCGCCCGGTTAAACCTTGTCTTGCCTGAGTTGACGGACCAATTTGAACTGCTCCTCATTAATGACGGCAGCCGGGATCGAAGTTGGGAGGTCGTGGAGGAACTGGCGCGCGTGCATCCCTGGATTACGGGAATAAACTTCATGCGAAATTTCGGGCAGCACAATGCCCTGCTTTGCGGCATCCGGGAGGCTCGGTTTGAGATCATCGTCACCCTGGACGACGATTGCCAGAATCCTCCCGAAGAAATTCCGAAATTAATTGAAAAAATTAACGCCGGTTTCGATGTAGTCTACGGTTCGCCTCGGCAAACCCGGCATGGACTTTGGCGGGATCTGGCTTCGCAGATAACCAAGATCGCCCTTCAAAGCGTGATGGGGGCCGATACGGCGCGTAAAGTCAGCGCGTTCCGGGCTTTCAGGACCCCGTTACGGCAGGCGTTCGCTGCCTATGGCGGCTCATTCGTCAATATAGATGTTTTGTTATCCTGGGCCTCCACGCGGTTTTCCTCGGTTGACGTTCTTCACCGGCCGCGCGAGAGCGGAAGATCCAACTATACATTCCGCGCTCTGGTTGTCCATGCTCTGAACATGATCACCGGCTTCAGCATGCTCCCGCTGCAAATTGCCAGCCTGGTCGGTTTTCTATTTACCGTTTTCGGCATCATGGTCTTGTTCTATGTGATTGCCCGATATTTGATTCAAGGAGGCTCGATTCCCGGCTTCCCGTTCCTGGCCTCGACCATTGCCATTTTCTCGGGTGCCCAGCTTTTTTCGCTTGGCATCATTGGTGAATATCTGGCGCGGATGCATTTCCGCCTGATGGACCGCCCGACCTATGTCGTTCAAAAAATCTATAAAAACACGGCTGGCGAAGAGGCTTAGATGTCTGATCCGACGCTGTGCGATTTCCTTCCATGGGACACGGATCACTTCGGTTTGCGGATTGGGCGGGTGAACCGCCGTCATTTGACGGAGGCCTCCGTCCAGGAGATCGTTGAATGGCAAAATTCGGAAGCGATAGAATGCCTTTACTTTCTGGCGGATTTTGACGACCCAGAGACGGCGCGCCTGGCTCAGGCTTACAATTTCCAATTGGTGGACATTCGGATCACATTGGAATGGACTTCCGGGAGAGGGCAATTGGCGCGGTTTGACCCCGACAGCCAACTGACGATGCGGTCATTCCAGCCAGCGGACATTCCAATTTTGGCGGAAATCGCAAGGGAAAGCCATACCGACACGCGCTTTTTCTTTGACCAAAACTTTCCGAGAGACAAAAGCGAAGCGCTGTACGAAGTTTGGATCCGGCGCAGCTGCGAAGGTCTTTCCGATCGGGTCGTGACGGCCTGCGTGGACGGACAGGTTGCCGGCTATATCGTTTGTAAGATATTGGATGACGCGAGCGGCCAAATCGGGTTGGTCGGCGTGGCCGAGCAGTCGCGCGGAAAAGGCGTCGGTAAATCTCTGGTTAACGCGGCATTGGATTGGTTTGCTGGTCGGAATATCCGATCTGTTCAAGTGGTCACTCAGGGAAGGAACATCGCCGCCCAGCGCCTGTATCAAAAGTGCGGTTTTGCGACTCGTTCGGTTCAACTATGGTATCACCGGTGGGCTTCGGTTTGAGGCGGCCGGACCAGCGGCGGGTCTTTTCCGCCGTCAAAAGGAGTTCAGATTTTTAATTATGGAACGGAAAAATGTAAAACTTGAACCCGAACGGGACAGCTACGACCCGGTTTTTTTCGAGCGCCTGGCATCCGTGGAAGACGAGCATTTTTGGTTTCGTACTCGCAATCACGTTATCCGCGCGCTGACTCGGCAGGTAACTGGAAAATTACCGCCGGGCTGCCGGGTTTTGGAAATTGGCTGTGGCGCTGGAAACGTCTTGCGTGAACTAGGCAAAGCCTGCCCGCATGGGTTGGTCGTCGGTTCGGACCTTTTTTTCGAAGGGTTGAAATTCGCCCGAAACCGGGTCGCCGGCCCTCTCGTTCAGGCTGATTTGCACGCCCTGCCTTTCGATGTAAAATTCGACGTCGTCGGCCTGTTCGACGTTATCGAACATATCCCCAACGATGTGGAGGTTCTTGAACATCTCGCGCGCATGATCGCGCCGGGAGGCCGCCTGTTCCTCACCGTCCCGGCCAGCCCGTCTCTCTGGAGTTATTTTGACGAGGGCGCGCGCCATTGCCGTCGTTATCGAAGTCTCGAAATGAAGGAAAAACTACAATCGGCAGGATTTGAAATCGAATTTCTGAGCCATTACATGACGTCTATTTTTCCGCTGGTCTGGCTGGCCCGAAGGTTGACGAGACTTGCAAGCCGAAGCCGATCCTTGACTATCGAACAGGCGACCGCCTTGACTTTGGCCGAGTTCAAAATAACCCCGCTGGTCAACCCGCTTCTGACTTGGATCCTGAGTCTTGAAACCGGGTTTCTTATACGGCGACGACCGCTGCCCTTTGGCGCGTCGCTTCTTGCCCTTGCCCGAAAGCCGCTGGTTGGGACGTCCGGGATTGAAGCGCAGCGACGATGAACAAAAAACGATTGTCCGGAGCGCATCTTTCGATTCGTACCGCGATACCATTGAGATAATCGTTTTCCTGGAGAAAAGAAAAAATGTTGAAACTGCAAAGAAGAGCTATTTGGCGGGATATCCTGGTTTTTGCCCCTTTCCTGCTCTTTGTTTTTGTTTATGAGGCTAATCTTCTGACTTTCTACTTTAGTCATGAGAAATCGGCCTATGGCGCTCATGTTCAATTTGCCTTTTTGATGGCGACTGCGGAGAAAATCTCCATTCCTCATTTCCTTTATCAGGCTCTTGTTATTGTTACAGGGAACCTTTTATATGGCGGCCAACCGATTCTGGGCAATCTGTTGAAAGCCGGCTACCTGGTCTCTTTGAGCGTTACGCTGGCCTTATTCAGCCTCCTCTATGTCCTTTTTCTAAAGGCGATCAATCGAGACGGAGTTCGATATTCCATCTTCTCGGCCTTGATGGCGGTATTTTTCACGGTGGGTTCGGCGGTTAATGCCCTGTATTTTTTGGATAAACATGCCTACTTTGGCTATTTACCGCTTAATGTCTATAATGGCCCCACCCATTCGCTCTTGCAATTGTTCTCAATCCCGCTTTTTCTGATCGTCTCCAGGATATTCATACCGTCGAAAATCAACGCCAGATGGCTGGTTCCTGGAGGGGCGCTTTTGACGATCCTGGCCACGCTGGCCAAGCCAAGCTTCACGGTGATTATCCTCCCCGCTGTTGGGTTGATAATCGTTTACAGGGCGCTAAAGAAAGAATACATCAACTGGAATTTGTTTCTTTGGGGCTTGGCAGCGCCTTCTCTCGCAGTATTGGGCTGGCAATATTATATTTCTTTTGGTTCCCAGTGGGAAAACATGAATCGTATCTTTAGCAATGTGAAAATTTATCCAACCCGCATCGGATTTGCGCCTTTTGGTCAATTCATCGCGTGGGAGGTGCCTCTCAATCTCCTTTTGCCAAAACTGTTTTTGTCCATCCTGTTTCCTCTGACCGTTTACGTCTCCTATTGGAAGACCGCACGGAGGGACTTAATATTCAATTTGGGATGGCTGGTTTTCCTGTTCGGCTGCATTTCCACTTATTTCTTTGTGGAAATAGTTATTGCGGAGAACAGAATGGGCAAGGTTTCGAGAGCCGGAAATTTCACATGGAGCGGACTGATTGGCGTCTATACTCTCTTCGTCGCCGCTGCCCTATTCTTTCTACGACAAATCTTCCAACAGCCGGCGACCGAAAAAACGGATTGGCGGCGTCTGGGACTCGTCCTTGTTGTCATGGCCTTACATTTGGTTTACGGCATCTTCTGGTATTTTGACCAGTTTCGAGTATTCACAGAGAAAATCTATTAAACCTCCATAAATGAGGAACGATACCATGAATATCCCCTTCAATCGCGCCGTTATTGCTGGCAGGGAAATGGAATATATTGCCCAGGCGATTACCGCCGGGCATATCTCCGGCGATGGGACGTTTACCAAAAAGACGCATGCCCTGTTGGAGGGCGCGTTGGGCGTCCCGAAAGCGCTGCTTACCACCAGTTGCACGCACGCGCTCGAGATGATGGCGATCCTGCTGGATATCCAACCCGGGGATGAAGTCATCATCCCAGACTTTACCTTCGTCTCGACCGTCAACGCGTTTGTCCTGCGCGGCGCCCGCCCGGTCTTTCTCGACGTTCGGCCGGATACGCTCAACCTGGACGAATCCCTGCTCGAGGCCGCCATCACGTCCCGCACCCGGGCTATTGTGGTCGTCCACTACGCGGGCGTGGGCTGCGAGATGGATTCCATCCTGAAGATCGCCAACCGTCATGGGATTCCGGTGGTTGAAGATAACGCCCACGGCTTGTTTGGGAAGTACAAAGGGAAATTCCTCGGGACCTTCGGGGCCATGGCCTCCCAAAGTTTCCATGAGACGAAGAACTTCACCTGCGGCGAGGGCGGCGCGCTTCTTATCAACGATCCACGCTTTATCGAGCGCGCGGAGATTATCCGAGAAAAAGGCACGAACCGTTCCCGCTTCTTCCGCGGCCAGGTGGACAAATATACCTGGGTGGACATCGGCTCCTCCTATCTCCCATCTGAGATCCTCGCGGCCTTTTTGTATGGGCAATTGGAACAGCGCGAAAAGATCCAATCTCATCGCCGACGCGTATGGGAGACCTATCGCTCCGGACTGGAGGGATGGGCTGCCAGCCATGACGTGCGTCTGCCGGTTATTCCCGAACATTGCGAACAAGCCTATCACATGTACTATATGCTTTTACCCAGCCTGGATGCGCGCCAAAAACTTATCCAACATTTAAAAGAGAATGGTATTTTAAGTGTATTCCACTATCTGCCGCTCCATCTTTCTGATATGGGACAAAAATTCGGGGGTAAGCCGGGAGATTGTCCCGTCACCGAAGAGATCAGCGACCAGCTGGTGCGTTTGCCGTTTTACAATGACCTTACCCTGGAAGAACAACAAAAGGTAATTGACGCGATCCTGGGCTTTTCCTTTTCGAAATAACTCAATCCAAAAGAATCTTATGCGACCTCTACAAAAATTTCATTCTCTTCCCTGGTCCCGCCTTCTTCCCCAGATCGGACTGGCGCTTTTGATATGCTCCGCGCTGGTTGTTAATTTCATCTGGCTCCAACTTGACGAACGCCTTGGCGCCACCGCCGACCCAAAAGCTTACATTCTCAATACGTTTGCTTTTATGAGAAGGCTGAAGAATATCGGGCTGGACAATCTTGTCGGCAATCTTCAAGCCCTTAGCTTTGGCGGCCGCCCTCCCCTGTATCAACTCCTGAGTATGCCTTTCATCATGTTGTTTGGCTATTCCATGGACGCGGGCCTGATGATCAACATGGTTTTTCTGGTTTTGTTGTTGATTTCGGTTTTTAAGATCGGGCAGATCATTCGCGGCGCGCCAATGGGGCTGCTGGCGGCTTTTCTGGCGGCGGTTTATCCGCCGCTGGTTAGATTGTCTTGGGAATATCGCCCGCATTATGCCATCGCTGCCTGCGTCGCTTTCAGTCTATGGATGGCGTTTCTCCTGGTGCAAAAGCGCACAATCAAGGCTGTGTGGAGGTTTGTGCTTTCCCTGGGTTTCGGTATTTTGATTCACCCTTTGTTTGCCATGATGTTCTTCATTCCCGCGGCTGTTTGTTCTCTCTACGTTATTTTCTTTCAGACCGGTCCACGTAAACCCGCAAATTTCACGGATATTTTTCCGTGGCTCTGGAAAAAAATAAAAGACCCTTTGTTTCTATACGGGTATTTTCCAGCCGCCCTGCTGACGCTGGGTGTGATTGTTGGTTGGTATTCCTCTTTTGGCGCGTCTCTTCTAGACTCATTTCAGACGCTGAGCTCTGGTGAATTGGCGGATTATAGAGGGTACGATGTATTTACCTTTGGCTTCGCAAATGTTTCTACTGGCTTTTTTTGGCACTTGCAGACAATGCCGTATGCAATTTCAAATGTCTTTACTGCATTTTTTGGAATTGGCGTAATAATTCTCCTGGTCAAACACAGGCAGTCCGACCTGCTTCTGTTGATTTCTTTCCTTGGCGCTTATATTTACTCCGCTACTTCAACGACAAAAACCTGGATGCACTTTGCAGGGATCTTGCCAATCATGGCGCTCATCTCTGTGATCTGGCTGAGTGAAATAAAAAACAAGATTCTGAATATCGTTCTTTTGAGCGTCCTGCTTTCCGCTGGCCTGTTCAGCTACTACTATGTTAATTTCGGGGGAGGCATGAATAAAGTCGCCATCGCGCTCAGCGCGCCCGTGGCGCGGCGCGGGGATTGTCTTGCCATTGATATGGTTTTTTGCCCGTCGCCACCCGATTCCTATGATTGGGAAAAATTGCATCTTCTTATACTCAAGAGAATAAAATCCGACCCTGATTGCCGAGTGAATGACTGCCGTGTTTTAGTTTCGATCGCCAATGCGCCGATTGCAAATAATACCCTTAATTATTATCAACAAACCAGGTTTGCGGGATCGCCGCTGGCGATTGCCGCAATGAGGGGGCCCGCTTTTAAAATAACCCCATTTAATTTCAGCGTATTTCTGAACAGTTCCTTCATTGTTGTTGCGGATAAGCATGGACGCGCGGGGATTTACGACAAAGCGATGGGCAAATTGCTTGATAATCCCCCTGCGTCTTTTGCGCTTTCCCACCAGTTGGTCGAGACATTTAGGCTCCCCCATAATCGTAGGCTTTATTTGCTTAAGCGCACCGCTCCCTTGACGTTGTCCGAGGCGCAGGATGTGGTCCGTTCGCTGGATCTGGATGATAAATATAAATATGGGCAATACCGGGTACTGGCTCCGCTTTATGCGCAGGCGGGTCAATTTGAGAACGCGCTTGAAGCCTACCAGCGGGCGCTTGAATACGAGCCGAAAAGCGCGGAATTGTATTTTGGGCTGGCGGGCGTTTACGAATCCCTTGGGCGGCTGGAGGATGCCGCCGGCGCGTATCGAAAGGTGATCGAACTTGCGCCGGAGACTGATCTGGCTGGACAAGCCGAATCTTGGTTGAGCGCGCGCTGAAATATGAGATAGAACATATTCTCCCGACCCGGGGTAAAATTCCATTTCATTACTTTAATTTCTGGAAACAATGCAACCATGAAAATCGCCCTTCTCGGCACGCGCGGCATCCCCGCCAGTTACAGCGGATTTGAAACCTGCGTGGAACAACTGGGACAGCGTCTGGCGGCGCGCGGCCACCAGGTGACTGTCTATTGCCGCAGTCATCACATCGCCTACGCCGAACCCGAATACAAGGGGATGCGGCTGGTGAAGTTGCCCACCATCGCCAACAAATACCTGGACACCATCGTCCACTCGTTTCTGTCGTCCTTCCACAGTCTCTTTCAGGGTTTCGATATTGGACTTTACTTCATCGCGGGGAACAGTCCCGTGACCTGGATTCCGCGCCTGGCGGGTACGCGCACGCTCCTGAACGTGGACGGGCTGGACTGGCGCCGCGAGAAATGGCCTGCGCTGGCGAAGAAATACATCCAGTTTGCGGAATATCTCGCCACTATCCTCCCAACCGGCTACCTGACCGATTCGAGACACGTACAGCAATATTACAAAGAACAATATCGCAGCGAACCCGATTACATCCCCTACGGCTCGGACGTGGAAATCCTTCCGCCGGGCGAGACCCTCGCAAAGTTCGGGTTGGAGGCGGGGAAATACATTTTGTTCGTCGGGCGGCTGGTCCCCGAAAATTGCGCCCATCACATTGTCGAAGCGTTTCACGGCATCCAGACGGACCTGAAGTGCGTGATCGTGGGCGATGCCCCCTACGCGGAGGAGTACAAAGCCAGCCTTAAGAAATTGGCTGGCGATGACCCGCGCATAATCTTCACCGGTTACGTCTTCGGCGAGGGATATCAGGAGCTTGGCTCGAACGCCTACCTGTTCGTCGAAAGTTCCGGCGTTGGCGGCACTCATCCCGCGCTGGT
>JAJVHZ010000083.1 GCA_022072255.1 Gammaproteobacteria bacterium
CCGACTACCGCTGGCTCCTCGGGCGTGATGACAGCCCCTGGTACCCGACGCTGCGCCTGTTCCGCCAGCCGGTGGCGGGGGACTGGGGGAGCGTGGTGGGAAGGGTGAGGGGGCTCATCGGGTGAGCTTGAAGGCGGGGGACGGGACATTTGGTTCGATGGCCTGGCCGTGGCCCAGATCAAGGGCGGCTACGACGCCAAAATAATATTTCTAGGGCAGAGACCGTACTCTGTGACTGTGGGACAGCGTGGTACCCGGCCATGAACGCGAGAACCAGATCAATCGAGCCGACCGTCAGTCCACCCGCTCACACGCTGCTCGAAAAACTGGCTCTCCTCCGTACCCGAAAGTACGCGCGGACTTTTCACCTGGCCGAGGCTGATGCCGCCGGTGCGTTCGAGCTTGAGCGCTGCGAAGGAATCGAACGTCCCAGGCCTCACAATCCTGATTCTCGCAGACGCCAGTCGCTCGGCAGCCCGACCATTGCGTAGATAATATGGATTCACTTCGCACAGCGCTTGATCCAGGAGATCTGCAGCGCGGCTGAGTGTCTCTGGCGCCATCCCCGAATGGGACTGCAGTTCCACGTAGAAGGTGTATCGCCCAAGCCCGTCTTCGAAGGCACCGGCGACTGCGTAGTCCTTGACTGTGACGCCCACGCCTAGGAGTTCACGCAAGGCTGTCATAACCGCTTCGGTGGTGTGGCATTCGCTGGTTTTCTCGCCGACCAGATTGAGGATCGTGCCGCGCCGGAAGAGATACTGAAAAGTCGGCGCGGTACCGTACAGACCGGTCACGCGAATCACATCCCCCATCCGGTAGCGGTAAAGACCGGCGCTGTTCGTCAGAACGACCTCGTAGTCATCTCCCGGCCGCAGCTCGTCGACATCCAGCGTCACCGGCTGCGCCTCATCTATGGCCGCCAGCGGGATGAACTCGAAATACGCGCTGCCGAGTGCGAGCACGTACTCGTTGCGGCCATCAACCCGAAGGTTGATGCCGATCACCCCCTCGGAGGCGGCATGGCACCCGGAATGGATCGTAAGCTCAGGACCGGCGAGCCAGCGCAGCCGCGGCAGGGCAAGCGCGAAGCTGCCCGAGGTCACGGTCCGGATGTAGGCCATGGTGGGCCAGAGCCGTGGCAGGATGCCTTCGAAGCCGAGGGCCAAGGCTTTCGTGATTTCCTCTGCGCGCTCCGGGTTGGGGTGAAGACAGGCGTTCAGCCTGTCCCGCTCGGTAGCGGTGAGCTTGAGGTGTGCGGGTAGCGTGCCATTTCGCACGTCCTCGACGAGCTGGCGCTGATGGCGCTCGATCAGCGCCAGCCAACCCACCACCTGCGGCGCGAATGGTGTCTCGATATAGAGAGCGCTGCGATCGAGCAGAGCGAAGAGGGCGTGGAGGTAGAGTGCCGTCGGCTGATCGGCCAGACCAAAAACCGCCTCCGGCGAGCACCAGAATCGTGCGATGTGCCGCCGCACGCGACGTATCCCTGAACCTGGTCCGGACATATGCGGTACCACACTCCCCGTAGCTGCGGGCGGTGCGTAGAAGCTCATGAGATTGATGCCTCGGGCCGAGCCTGAGGCGCCTGGAACCGCGCGATCAATTACCGCCTGGGCTGCCCGCACGACGAGCATCGCATGGTGTCGCTGCGTGTCGCGGGTACGCGGAATACGCTTCGGTCGATCCGTCGTGCCGCCGGTGCCCGCCAAGACCAGCACTCGGTCTGCGCTCAGAACCCGCTGTTCACCGGCAGCGACACGTTCGATATAACTGTGGTAGTCCCCGTAGACGGAAAGCGGTACCTCGCGCCGAAACGCCGTCACGAGGTCCAGGCCCTCGTGCCTCGTCAAGCCCGGAAACCCGTGCTTTCGGCCGAACTCAGTGTCGCGATTGCACTTCAATATAGCCCTCAGCATCTTCTCATTGGTATGGCTCGCGGCTCGCGTACGCCACTCGAAGCGGGCGAGGGCGAATCGGCATTCGAGGTTGAAGATGCCCATGCGGAGGCGTTCGAGCAACACAGGCTCGGGCACCGGGCGATATGCACTCGTCATTCGGTTGCCACGCACCGCGACCATTCCTGGCGTGCCCGCGTGTGCTTCGGCAGGAAGCCGAGGTACCACCGACAACTCTGAACGTCCTTGTGCATCGACACCAGCGGCTTCCGGTTTCGCGTACGGGGTTGTCGGCATGACTCGCTTGCTCTCTGAGGATGAGACAACTCGCTGAGAATACTATCTACTCCGCAGCGCCACGAACATCAGGCTACAGATCATTGACATATAGTCGCTACCTGATAAATTCGCGACAATTGAGGTCTTCGGGAAATCGGTGACAGCGAAGGCCCAAAGATCACTCTATGTGATCAACTCTGGGAACAACGGTTCTGCTGTTTCGCGCTGATGTAGGCGGAGAGCTTAGCCGCGTTCCAGATTCCCAAACATTGTCGTGCGGAGTACGTCAATGCATCACCGTGGCCTGTCCCGGTTTGTCCTGTGGACGATCGCTCTCATCCTGTGTTCACGCGTGGAAGCTGGCGAGCCGGCTTTCCCCCGGGCAGGGGGCAAGCTGGCCGCGAGCCAGATCTCGCCGGAGGCCACGAAGCCCCTGCCGCCTCAAAGCACGGAAAGCCTCATGCCACTGCACACGGCCTCAGTCCTGGGCTGGCTGTGCGGAGACGCCACGGTGCAGATTGCACTCAGTACATCCAAGGCTGGCTGCTATAGCACGTTCTGGCCAATGGTGTCCGCGTGTACGGCTGAACTTCAGACTCAGGCGCCTACGGCCAAGAATCGCGAGCCCGGTCCTCGTGTTGTCGGCCTCGTCGAGTTTCGTGCGGCCTATCGGCAATGCCTGGCGAAGAAGTTTGCAGAGAAGCGGCTGGCCCGAGGTCTGGCGACACCGCCCATAGCGAAAGGCGAACCCGATCCATTGGCCGTCAGATTCGGTTCTGGCGCGTCGGATTGACAGGGTAGTCAGACGGACAGATTCGAGATGCTTTGCCGTCGAATCGCATGATTCCCTCAATAGATGCCGGGTTCGCTTCTGGCGCCGTTGTCTCGTACGTTGCGGCCGGGGTGCTGTGGCTACGTCACCAGTGGCGCCACGCGCGCCATGCGCCGCAGGTTGTAAGCGCTGGCGGCGAAGTAGGCATAGGGCTGTGTTCGCTCAATCCCGACGAAGGGACTCTTGTGCAGCCTACCGACGGTTTTGAGCCGCCCGAAGATCTCTTCAATCCGTTTACGATACCGCTGACTGAGTCGGTAGCTCGCATGCCGGGTGGTGCATGCGTCCAGACCTGGGGTGCGCCGGCTGTCGATGCGGGCAATGTGGGTCGGAATGCCGTGCTCGCGAAGGTGAGCGACGAAGGCTTTGGTGCCGTAGCCCTTATCGGCACCGAACGTGGCGATCGCAATGCGCTTGCGACGCCGCTCGTAATGAGATGCTCGGCGACCCGCGGCTCACGTAGTCGGGGATCGGTGATCTCCAGGTCCGTACGCAGGCCTGCCCGATTGTCCATCGGCGCGTGGCCACCGAAACTGAGCTTCGCCGGCTGGCCTCAGCCGCGGCGCATCAGCTTCGCTTTCGGGTCGGTCGTGCTCTTAAATGGGTGGTAGCGTTGGTGCGCCGCTCACCCTGCGCTCGCGTCAATCTCGTTCAGGCGGGTTTGCCGTTACTGGTGCTGGCGTCGGCGTAGGAGTCGTACGATGAATGAGCCGCCAGCGTCCGAATCCGACGAGAAACGTACCAGACAAGGCATGTTCTCGTCTCCGTTGCTGAAAACGCCCGTATCGGACTGACCAGCGTGAATCGACCAGAGGTTCTTTTTATGAACATGAGCCGAATCATTGCTTCCAGCTGTAAGTGCATTGGCAAATGCCAGCGGCTAAAGGTGTTTGTGCTTGTGGTGTCGATGCTGCTTAACGGGTCACTGCTAGCGGACGCACCAGACGATATCTGGAACGTTGAGTGGAATGATCAAACGTTTCGCACAGTCGCTGAGGCTGAACAAGCGATGCGTCTTTACTGGGAGGGTCTGGGTGAACTCGGTGACGAACTAGAGCTGGCGGACACCAGATATTGGTCCGACGGCACTGCAACTAACTACTACGAGGTGCCAGCGCCGAAGCCTTATTGGACTGGCTGGGTATATTGGCACGGGGATGGGAACGGGTACACCTCAGAAGAACTCGCTAGACAGGCAGCTGTGAATGCTCATCCCGGAGCTTGCGGACAGACGTTTTTGGCACCGATGGCAGGGGAGAACGGTTGGATGGATCGCGCAGGCTACTCCCCTCCTTACTTTCAGGAATGGGAGCAGAAGAAAGATCACACAATGACAACCCATGCAGGGCACTGGGAAGGTCAAAACTTTATCTGTGATCAGGATAGTAATGACCCCTATGTAATATACAGGCGCCAGCAGCAGCTGTGCGCCTATGGCGGATCCGCCTCCGGATCGGCCCAGAATCCAACCTGTCCAACTGAAGATCTGACCGATGAGATCACTATCAGGGAACCGTTTCAGCCGTGCACGACCGATCCCGACAATGTCAAGAAAATCGAAGGTAACCCGTGTGATCCCGGTACCGGCAATAAGAGCTTGGTGGAAAAGGATTTTTCCGGTGAGGGCATCGAATTTGCGCACTATTACAATTCACTTTGGCTTCCGACAGCGGACGCCGGGCTAGGGAGAGGCTGGAGCCATACATATTCGGATCGCGTATTCATTGCCAATCTGCAAGGAGAAGTGCCGGCATGGCAACGAAGCGACGGGCAGATCGAGCGATTCAGTGTCGTTTCCAGTGGCGTTTACAGCTCCGACAGCGGGTCTGGTGTGCAACTGCGAAGTGCCGCAGGTGGCTGGGTCGTGTATGAGCCCTCAGGCCAAAGGCGTGGCTTTGACGCTACGGGGCGCCTCAGTTGGACGGAAACGGCAACAGGGCTGCGAACGACGGTTTCATACTCTGGCGAATTGATCAGCCAGATTACCGGCCCGTTCGGGCATGCTCTAACTTTCGAATACGAAGACGTTGCTCACAAGACAAACGTAATCGACAAAGTCACTACGCCATCGGGATTAATCATTGACTTCGTATACGGTGACGGAACCTCGTCCTATCAACAAGGGCGAAACCTGACGGCAGTTAGATACGGTGACGGTTTATCTTGGGTCAGCCGGGAATACCATTATGAGGATGCAAACTTCCCTCATCATTTGACTGGCGTAACGGACGAACTCGGCAATCGTTACGCAACATACGGGTATGACAGTTGGGGCCGCGTTGTGCTTTCTATGCACTTAGACGCGAGTGCAAACCAGGAGTACAAGCGAGTTGACTTAGTCTATAACGGCGACGGCACGACGACTGTTACTGATTCCGCCACGCAAAGAACTTACGCGTATACACCGCTGAGTAGTGGACTTCGGAGGATCAATAGTATAAGTGAGGGCGGTTTTGCCATTGATCGGGTCTTTCAAACTGGTGATACACAAAGAAGGCTTGAATGGTCCACTGATGAAAATGGTGTCACCACGCGATTCAACTATGGCACGTATCACCTTGAATCAATAATCGAGGCCGTCGGCACGACTTTTGAAAGAGCCACCTATTTCCAAGCATTCTTGGAAGATACCAGTGACTTGCCGGAATGGGTGATTACTCCCAGCGTCGTAGGCGGGGGTAATACCAAGGTGGTGACGACCAGCTATGTCACGGGTACTCGCTTGCCGCAGACCGTGACGATCTCCGGCTTCGACCCGGCACAGCCGGGCGTTTTGCTCAGTCGAACCACGACCGTCACCAATTTCAACGCTGATGGACAGGCCGGCACGGCTGACGATCTGCAGCCGGGCAGCATTGATGGTCCACGCACGGATGTCACCGATGTTACCGTGCTCGATTACTGGGATGAGAGCTCACCCGGTGTTGCCTGCTCCACTACACCGGGCGGAGGCTGCGGCAAAGTTTCGGCAATCCAGAATGCACTTGGCCACGTCACGACCTTCGATGCGTACGACGCCGACGGTCGTCTGAAGCAGATGACAGACCCGAACGGGATGGTGACCACATATACGTACGACCTCCGTGGACGGCAAGACACAGTCACCGAGACCCCGGCCTCGGGAACCGCCCGGGTCACGGACTACGATTATGACGACACTGGCCAGCTCGAGAAGGTAACGCTTCCCAACGGCCAGATCCTGAATTACGTCTGGACCGCCGCTCACCTGCTCGACTACGTTACAGACAACGCCGGAAATAAGATCGACTATAGCTACGACACGCGGGGCAACCGCACCGGCGAGTATCTGCGGGGCTCCTCGGGCATCCTGCGCAAATCTCTCGCGATGGTCTATGGCCCCCGCAACCAGTTGGACAGTCTCACGGACGGCAATCGACCCGCCGCCAACTTTCACTTCGACGCCGCGGGGCTGCTGCAGAACGAGACCGATTCGGGCGGCAACTTCACGGACTATGAGTATGACCCCCTGAATCGCCTGCAGAAGGTTATCGATGCCGTGAACGGGCCGGCGTCACCGACGGAGTATGGTTACAACGTGCACGATGACCTGACTTTGGTCGAGACTCCGAACGGAGCCACGACGAGCTATGTCTACGATGATCTCGGCAATCTCAGAAAGGAAGTGAGTCCCGATCGTGGCACGACGCTTTACGGCTACGACGAAGCCGGCAACATGACGTGTAAAGCTGACGGCCGGCATTCGGGCGCGGCTACGCGGTGCGAGGACGTCAGTAACGCCTGGACCTACCAGTACGATGCCATCAATCGGGTGATCAGTATTGACTACGGTGCGACTGTGGGTCCGGATGTGACCTTGCAGTGGGATACACGTGCCGGCGCGACCACGCAGGTCGGGCGGCTGCGACAGGTCACCTACGTGCAGGGCACCCTCACGGTCATCCGCAAGATGGACTACGACGCGTGGGGGAACGTGACGTGGAGCCAGCAAGAGATCGACGACGGGGCCACGACGAAGACGCTTACCACTTCCTACCAATACGACGGTAACAATCAGATCAAGCAGATCAGCTACCCGTCGGGCCGTGTGATTGACTACACGCGCAGCGCCAATGGTCGGATCACGAGCATCAGTGCAACCTTTCAGGGCGCTACAACGACCGTGGTCAGTGCTGTGAGTTACTCAACGACGCCATTCGGCCCGCCGCGGATATTCACCTACGGCAATGGTCTACAGCGTTCCGCGCCGCTTGACCTGTCCTATGCAGCGACAGACCTTATTCTTTGGGATCCCAGCAATACGAATGTCTGGGATTTCCGCCACTACGATCTGGATGATGCCGGCAACATCGAGCTGATCGAGGACGGTATTGATCCGAATCTGTCCCGCAGCTATGACTACGACGGGCTGCATCGCCTCACCTGGGACTCGGGCGTCTCGGCCGCTAGTCCGACCTATAACTATGACGGCAACGGCAATCGCACGCACCGTGAGGCGGCTGCGAGTGAAGAGCAGGATTTCACGATAACGCCGGGATCGAACCGGATCGCGACCTACACGCTTGGGGGCCTGGCTAACAATCCCAGCTACGATGGCATGGGCAATGTGACCGGTTACCAGTCCATCGGCGATCTCACCTACGATGAAGGTGGGCGGCTCGCCTCGATCTGGGATCTGGCCGGCCTCTACGGTGTGAAGATGGACTACAACGGCATGGGTGAGCTGGCGTATGCCAGGCGCTACACCAACGACGCCTGTACGAACGAAGAAGTCGTGCTGGCGCAGGAGTATTTCACCTTCGCCCCGGACGGGCGGGCACTCGAGCTGGTCAGTGGCAACGCCAGCCGGACGGAGTCCGACTGGGTGTGGCTCGACGGGCAGCCGGTGGCACAATTCACCGACAGCTACGACGCGGCCGGAACGTATCAGGGCACCACGGTGACCTATCTCTACGCTGACCACCTCGGCACGCCGCGCATCGGCACCGACGCGAGCAAGGCGATCACCTGGCGCTACCAGTCCGATGCCTTCGGCGTGGGCACGCCGAGCGGCACCGCATCGGTCAGGTTGCGGATGCCCGGGCAGATTGACCTGGGGATTCTTGGGATCGGCTACAACTACTTCCGTGATTACGACCCGCAGGTTGGGAGGTATGTGCAAAGTGATCCGATCGGCCTGGATGGCGGAATCAATACCTACGCCTACGCCGGCAACAATCCGATCAGTTTTGTTGACCCCACAGGCGAGTCGCCTCTGGCAATTCCGGCAGCAGAATGGTGCCTGAGCAACCCGGCTTGCGCGGTACCAGCCGGTGCCGCGACTGGAGTGGCGTTAACGTGTTTGATCAATCCCGACCTTTGCAAGCCCGCCGTGGCTCTTGCTTGTGAAGATGTAAGTCAGATGGTTGATGAATTTCTCAAGCCGCTACTTAATCAAGACAAGAAATTGACTCCAAGCGAGATCAAGAAACTGAAGGGTGCTGGGATTGATCCAGAAAGACTCAAAGGATCGAGGCACACAGGAGCCCGCGATCTCTACAAGGACAAGAAGGGCAATATCAAGGTAAAGCCTAAGGACGGAAGCGGCCCGGGCGAAGACACCGGAATTAACATCAAGGATCTGTAGGGCGTAGATATGCTGAAACTCCGACTAGTCCTTACGAGTGCGGATTGGGACTCCGAGAAAATTGTCGCCAAGGCGGGATTAAACCCTACGCGGAAATGGGCCAGAGGTGATCGTGTTCACCCGAAAGCTACCAATCTCGAAAAAGAGAACGGGTGTCTTGTTGAGGTAACTGGAGCATCTCTGTCCAGCGCAGCTGGCGACCTTCTGCGGATTCTTGAGCCCACGAAACTGCATCGAGAGCCACTGCCAAAAGAGATTGAAGTGGAGTTTTCGTGCATCGTCTACATGGAAGACGGAGCGCCGGAATTGCATATGGATCAGCAGTTCGTTCGCTTTGCCGCCCAGCTTGGCGCTTCTATCGATTTCGACGTCTACGAGATGCGTGAACCAGCTTGATATGGCTAAAAGCGGTGCGATGCAGGATAGCCATCGGCTTAGCGTTGTGGCCCAAAGTGGCCCAACTGGTGCGCTGGGATCGGCTCAGCGGGTAGCGGTGGCGATGAGGTCGAGTGCCTCGCGCGCGGCGAGGATGGGGATGTTGCCGAAGCGGTCGAGTGCGAGCAGATCGTCATCGCCGGAGACGATCAGAGGGGAAAATTGGGGGAAAATTGTGCCGGAGTTATTTTTGGCTACAACGGCATGGCTGAGCTGGCGCGCGCCAGGCGCTACACCAACGACGCCTGTACGAACGAAGAAGTCGTGCTGGCGCAGGAGTATTTCACCTTCGCCCCGGACGGGCGGGCACTCGAGCTGGCAAGGGCACCACGGTGACCTATCTCTACGCTGACCACCTTGGCACGCCGCGCATCGGCACCGATGCGACCAAGGCGATCACCTGGCGCTACCAGTCCGATGCCTTCGGCGTGGGCACGCCGAGCGGCACCGCGTCGGTCAGGCTGCGGCTGCCCGGGCAGATTGACCTGGGGATTCTTGGGATCGGCTACAACTACTACCGCGATTACGACCCGCAGGTCGGGCGGTATCTGGAGAGTGACCCGATCGGGTTGGCAGGCGGCGTTAATGCGTACGGATACGCACTCCAGAATCCCTTATCCCACAGCGACGTCTTTGGGCTAGATGTCCTTCAGCAAAGCCACCCAGTGGCCTTGGGACAGAACCACGCGAAGCTTCTGTTGGTCCCCATCAACCAAGATCGGTGGCGAGGTGATCCACGGTTCAACAACGTGCTGCCGGACGGACGCCGCTACGCAGCGCTGGGAGCAGGGCCCGAGGATGGCTACTTGGTCAGCAACTTCAACCGTGAACGAGACATCCAGCTCGATCACAACGTATCGAGCGAGGCGTGCCCGGTTCCCGACCGGTACGGATCAGAAGATCAACTGATCGAAGCGTTGCTCGCGATCGATAAGGCGTATGGAGATCGCGCGGACTACGAGTGGTTCCCGAGCCGCTTCTCCGATGGTTACAACTCAAACTCCTATATCAGCGGGCTGCTCAGAGCCGCCGGTGTGGATATGCCGGCACCGCCGAGTACGCCTGGCTACGACAAGCCACTTCCAATGGAGTCGGCGAGATGATCTACCTCGCTGCGGTTCTTCTATCGGTCGTCGCCTGCACGGCCTACATCGCTATATCGCGATCGCTAGGATTTGTAGTGCCGGTTGTCGATTGGCTGGCTCTGGCCGTTTGTGCACTGCTCCCATTGGTCAGCCGCAGAGTTAGAGCGGTCAGTCGTCCGGGACTCGCCGTGCTGGTCTTGGGGATTGCAGTTCTTCTCTTCTTCTGGTTCTTCTGGATCATCTCGGTCTTGTTCCAGGAGGGGCTGTAGATCTACCGACCTGCTCCCCGTGAATAGTACGCCGTAGACTTGGAGTCTGCCCCAGAGCTGAGGGGTCCCCAAAAGCTGGACCACTACGTCGGTGACTCTGCGGCCCCCTTTGCTACCCGCACCGCGAACTCGCTGGGTGTAAGACCCTTGAGAGAACGGTGAGGGCGATTCTCATTGTAGTCCCATCGCCAGGCGTCGATCTTCTCTTGTGCATCGTCGAGTGACTCGAACCAGTGAGCATTCAGGCACTCCTCGCGGAAGCGCCCGTTGAAGCTCTCGATGACAGCGTTGTCGGTTGGCTTGCCACGCCGACTGAAGTCGATCTGGACCTGGTTGCTGTAGGCCCAGAGGTCGGTCTGGCCGCTGACGAACTCCGAGCCGTTGTCGCAGTAGATCCGCTGCGGCAGGCCCCGACTGTACTTCAACTGGTTCATGACCTGGACGACGTTCTCGGCTCGCAGGTGTTTACCCACCTCGATGGCCAGGCACTCCCGGGTGTACAGATCGACCACCGTCAAGGTTCGGAACCGGCGACCGTCGGCCAACTGATCAGCCACGAAGTCCATGCTCCAGATGTCGTTGGGTCGGGCCGCAGGCTGACGCTGCAGTCGGTGCACGGCGCTCACGTGCCGCCAGGGACGCTTGCGCCGCAGAGCCAGCCCTTCTTCCCGGTAAAGCCGGTAGACGCGCTTCTTGCCCACGTCCCAGCCCTCGCGCTGGAGGAGCACCAGGATGCGCCGGTAGCCGAACCGCACCCGGGCATGGGCCAGCTCCCGGATCCGCTGGCGCAGGGCCGGCAGCGGGTCCCGGATGCTCTCGTAGTAAAACACCGACCGCTTGATCCGGACGCACCGGCAGGCCTGGCGAGCACTGACCCCGTAACGGCCAATCAGGTAACGCACCACTTCGCGCTTCCTGACCGGCTTCACCACTTTTTTTGAACGACATCCTGGAGCATGACCTTGTCGAGTGACAGGTCGGCCACCAGCCGCTTCAGCTTGGTGTTCTCGTCACGGAGCTGCTTCAGCTCCCGCGCTTCGGACGGCTCCATGCCGCCGTAGGCTTTCTTCCACCGGTAGTAGCTCTGCTCGGAGATCCCGTGCTGCCGGCAGATGTCGGCTATCGGCGTACCGAGCTCGCCTTGCTTCAAAATCCCGGTGATCTGTTCAACCGCGAAACGCTTCCTCTTCATGGCAAAACCCTCGTCCTGATAGACTCGATTTTGCCGCGAAAGTCACCTTCAGATTGGTCCGGTTTATTGGGAGCCCCTCAAGAGCGGCGATGTAGTCGCGGATCGCCTTCAAGTCTGCCCGCATCCGCTGCGACCATCGAGGCGCACTCGCCAGGCTCCGATTTCCCCGCGCGACTAGGCGACGCACCCCGTCAGACGAGACGTACCGATCCGGGATACTTTGCGACGACGGAATCGGATGTGAGCAGGGAGATGCCTTCGACCATGGCCTGTGCAACCAGCATCCGGTCAAAGGGGTCCTTGTGAATGGCGGGAAGGCTTTCCACCGCTACCGCATGTTCGGAGCCGACGGGAAGCTCGCTGTAGCCGTTATCCAGCAAGCCACGACGCAACAATCGCACATCGAGCTGAAAGTCATCCCGCCCCAGGCTGCGCTTGATGGCGATCTCCCACAGGCTGGCCGCGCTGAAAAATATTTCATTGTCCGGCGCTTCCATGAGACTGCGGGCCTGTTCCGACAATCGCTCCGGCATGCCGGCCGCCCACAGCAGCAAGTGGGTGTCGAGCAGCAGCTTCATGAATCGCTGCCGAACAGAGTTTCGATCTCCGGCGCGTGCATGCTGTCGAAATCATCCGGCACGACGATCTGCCCCGCCATGAAGCCCAGGCGTTTCGCCTGTCCCGCATCCGGTGCGTCGAGTGGCATCACCTTGACCAGCGGCTTGCCGGCCCTGGCGATGATGAACGGCTCGCCCTTGGCGGCCTTGTCGACCAGCCTCGACAGATTCGTCTTGGCTTCATGAATATTGACGGTATACATAATATGATTAAGCTAAACTAAGGCCGGTTAGTCTAGTCCATCAGAAGGTGCAACACAACCCGGCACTCTTCAAGCACTTAGAGAGCGAGTGATTCAGACAGGAACCGGAGATTCACCACCCTCGGATCAATTGGGTTTTCGAAGAATCCCGGGGCCCGGTCAACGTCACGATCGACCACTATCACTGAAGTAACGGGACACCGGTATGGCACGCATGGCAATTCATCCCGGCGAGGTGCTCGCCGACGATCTCGAAGCACTGGAGATGAGTGCGGCTGAGCTGTCGCGACAGATCAATGTACCTATCAACAGAATCACCGGGATCCTGTAGCTCTATGATCTGCGAATGGCCGAGGCCAGGACGGGCAAGGAAGTGAAATCGCTGCCACCGGAAAATTGTGCCGGAGTTATTTTTGGCTACAACGGCATGGCTGAACTGGCGCGCGCCAGGCGCTACACCAACGACGCCTGTACGAACGAAGAAGTCGTGCTGGCGCAGGAGTATTTCACCTTCGCCCCGGACGGGCGGGCACTCGATCTGGCAAGGGCACCACGGTGACCTATCTCTACGCTGACCACCTCGGCACGTCGCGCATCGGCACCGACGCGAGCAAGGCGATCACCTGGCGCTACCCGTCCGATGCCTTCGGCGTGGGCACGCCGAGCGGCACCGCGTCGGTCAGGTTGCGGCTGCCCGGGCAGATTGACCTGGGGATTCTTGGGATCGGCTACAACTACCATCGCCATTACGACCCGCACACCGGCCGCTATGTGCAGTCTGACCCGATTGGCTTGGCCGGCGGGCTCAACACGTATCTGTACGCCAACGGAAATCCGTTGAGCTACATCGATCCGTTGGGGCTAGCGGGATGCAATATCGGCTTCGTGGGCTACCCGATCACGGTACCTGGGACGAGCATCAAGGTGCCGCTCATTCACGCTGGTGTGCTGTCGTATAACGCCCAAGGCCGCACTCGCTACTACGAGTACGGCCGCTATGACAGCGACTATGGCGAAGTGAAGCGTCGATCGGTTCCAGATCTGAAACTCGACCAAGAGGGAAAGCCGACTCCTGAGTCATGGACAAAAATGCTGGAGCGTCTGAAAGCGATCGGCCACGGAACGAAGCCAAGGACAAGCTGTGATGCGGATGCTGACGCGGAGAAGATCAACTTGTTTGCGGAGGACCGCATGCATGATCCCAAGCGTGCGCCGTACAGCTGGAACCTCTTGAACATGAACACTTGCACGACGTTCGCGAGCGACGCGCTCGATGCGGGGCGCTGATGATGAAGGGACTTCCTTGGGCACTGTTCGCGCTAGCTCTTGTGGGCGCAGTCGGCGCATTCGTCCTACTCTTGAATGCGGGAAGTGCTCTCGATAACGCGCGGTCGCAAGCGATGCATTTACGCGATCGGGGTGAGGTGGCGCTGACAATTATCCGCAAGCATTGGATAGGGCGAGAGGCTGCGGATGTGGCTGAGCTGGTCGCCGAGATGGACCAGCAAGGCGTGATCGCGAAAGTCGGTACGGACGGTTCATTCGAGATCGGCGACCTCGTCTTCGAAACGAAGGATGGAGTGGTAACCCAGGTGCGTTACTTCGACTGAACGTCGCGGCGGGCTGCTACTTGCAACAGATCGCTCTGCTTGGCGAGCTCGGCGGGATCGAGGCCGGAGCGCAGCAGCCCGATGACAATGAACGTGCGCGGATGCGCAGCCATGGTGCCCATGATGAAGTGCAGGTTGCGCGTCGGGATCGTTTCGCCGTACATGCGCGTCTGGTGCTCGAGCGCCTTGCCGGCGTAGCGGCGCTTGTACTGCCGATGCGCTTCCTGCACTTCCCAGTCGTGGACGATGTGGTTGTGAGGGTGGCCTGATCTCTTATAGCGATAGCCGAACGCGAGCTCGGGCTTCTCAAGCGGCGTCCATAAGAATTGTGCCGGAGTTATTTTGGCTCTCCGAGCGCTCCGTGCAGCTACTGCTGTCGGAGCAGCTGTCACTGAGGACTTCCCAGCCAGCTTATGAATCGCGACTGACTGGCCACCGTGCCGTCTCCTTGATGGCGACATCGCGCCTGAGCAGTTCGTTGACGAGGTCGCTGACCTCGATGCCCTTGGCCCTGGTGCGGGTGAGGATGTCGCGCACGGCGGCCCTGGCGATGATGAACGGCTCGCCCTTGGCGGCCATGTCGACCAGCCTCGACAGATTCGTCTTGGTTTCATGAATCAGGCCGCTGTGCAACACTCGGTCGCCAGCTGCCGCCATCACCCGGAGGTCGTCATGCCCACCGCATCGCCAGCCGCCCGCGCCACCCTCACCGCCGCGCTCGTCTGCATGGGCTGCGTCCTGGCGC
>JAJVHZ010000025.1 GCA_022072255.1 Gammaproteobacteria bacterium
ACGCGCCGAAGCCAGCCGAAGCTCTGAAGCAATTGACCGCAGGAACCGGCGGCAAAATCTATTCGATTGACGACGACGTTAAAGAATCAGTCAAGGATATTTGCGACGAGTTGCGCAACAACCGCTACCAACTCACCTACTACCCCGAAGGCATCAACCCGATCAACAAACGGCTCCTGCTGATCTCGTCTTCCGACACGACGATCCGCTTGCGTTACAAAGGCTGGCATCCGCCGCGCAAGCTATAGCCTCATCGCCGCTTTCTATAACTCATCACCGACCCAATCAACAGCAACACGAGTCCCAAAGCGGAACAGATGGCGCCGTTGCGGAAAGACGCCGGGCGATAAACGAATTCGATGCGATGGCTGCCCGGCGGAATTTCTATCCCGCGCAAAATGTAATTTGTCCGATAAACCGGCGTCTTCCGGCCATCCACGCGCGCTTCCCAGCCCGGATAGAAAATCTCGCTGAGCGTGAGGAAACCGGCTTGTTCGTTGCTGGTCTGCAATTCGATCCGATGGGGTTCGTATCGTGTGATTTTGACCTCCGCCGCGCTCGCTCCTGACAGCGGCGCCGCGCGCCCGGTCAAATCTTCCGTTTCGAGTAGCGCAACTTCCGATGGGTCGAAGACTGCGCCATCGCTGAGCTTTCCTTCTTTGATGGCGCGCAACACTTCCGCGCCCGGCGCTGCAACTGTGCGGCGCGCGAACCAGGCGCGCGGCATGGCTTTCAGATTCTCGTAAACATTCACGTGGCCGAAGCTCTGCAATCTGCGCCATCTTTCGGGAGGCAGGTTCGAGGAGTCCAGCGGGACGGACGCGCCGGTCGTCGCGTCGTAAAGCGAAGCTCGAATGACAGTCAGACTCGCGTCCGGGCGCAGGTAATTGAATTCCACACGAACAATCTCAGCGCGATCAAACGCGAGCCGCGCCAGATAGCTGTGCGCCTGGAAACCGCCCGCGTCTGAACTTTCAGCGATGCGCGGGCGGCTGTGTTTGATCGCCGCTCGCACGTCTGCGCGGTCGTATGCCCATTCCGCCGTGTCCCGCCCGGCCTGAAGCTCGCGCTCGATCACGCGCCCGTCTTTTGTGTACAGATTGACGGCAACCATTGGCGCGCCGTCGGAAAGATGCGTGGAGGCGCCCATCGCCGAGATGATCGCCAGTTCGGTCGCCGGAGCCGCTTCCAGCTTTATCTCCTGATGCGCGCCCGGACTGAGTTGAAGATTGATGGGGCTGAACTCGATTCCATCCTGTTTGAAATCAGGCTGGCTTCCTCGCGCGCGAAGCAGGTATTTGACGTTGAGCAGATCGAGTCCGCGATCCGGCAAGCCATACGTCTTCTGATTCTGTATCGCGCCGAAGATGTCCATCTCTCCGGCGATGGCGGCCACGCGCGGCAACCGCAACGGGTCGTAGCCATTGACGCTTTGCAGCCCGCGCGCGATTGAGATGTTCGGCTGGTTGAGCGATTCGGCGTCGGCGGCGTCAACCGCAACCCCCAACTGGCTGGCTACGCGGAACGTGTTCAGGTCAGGCTCGCGCGATTTGATGAACCGCACAGTCGGCGGATCGGCGAGACGGTCAACGAGATGAATATCCGGCCCCCAGCCGAATGAACTCCCGAAGAACGCCAGGTCGAAAAACAAAAGCGCGACAATCCCGAATGCCGTGAGCAGCGTCCGGCGTCTGGCGAAAAACCACAGCGCGACGACGCTGAGCGCAAACAGGCTGAGCGGGACGAAGGCTTCCGCATTGGTGAGCCGCCCGGATTGAGCAGGCGGCGGAACCGGCGATCCGAGTCGCGCCGCAAAGAAGCAGTATGCGACCGCCGTGCCCACAACCAGCGCAGTCATTGCCAGAATGCTGCGATTGACAGCTTTCCGCGCCCACGCTCGATCCATCTCCATGATGTGATTGACGCCCATTCCAGCCAGCGCGGCGATGGCAAAACTGAATGCGCCCAGATGCCGGTACGAACAGCGGAACAGGTTGTAAACAGGCACGCGATAAAGCAGGTGATTGAAATCGAACGGGAGATAAGCGCCGATGGCCAACACGAGAGCGGCCACAGCCACGCCGCCCCAGAACCATGTCAGCCGCCGCCGCTTCGGCGCAAGCAAAGCGACAAGACTTAGCAACAAACCAAGCATCCCCACATAACCGCCCTGCCATTTGGCGACCCACCAGACATCCCAGACTGGAATTTTGTATGGAGATAAACCGAATCCGCCGAAAAAGTATGGAAAAACAATGGCGAGCAGTCGTCGCGGCGGCATCGCAATCAGGCTGAAGTATTCGTAACTGATCTGCGCGCGTTCGCTCTGCTGTTGCAGTTCGAGCGCGGGCCACAGCTTGATCGCAGACAGCAACGCGCCGCAGAACGCCATCGCCGTCACAGCGCCCAGAAAGCGCAACCGCCCTTCCTGCCGTTCGCGCGCGGCCAGCGAAAAGACGACATAAGCGCCGTAAACGAGCGCGCAATAAAACGTCATCTGCGTCAGGCCCGCGAAGAATTGCAGGGCCAGGATCACAGCGCCCGCCGGCGCCCATCGCCAGGATGCGCGCTGATACAATCGCTCAATGGTGACCAGCGTCCACGGCATCCAGGAAGCCGCTGCGATCAATCCGGTGTGCTCGATGTTGGAAATCATGAAGGCGCTGAACGCGAACGTGATTCCAGTGACGAGCGATCCCACGCGCCCGATGCCGATCAGCCGCGCGTACCGGTACGCGCCGATGAGCGCAACGTAAAAGCTCGCGATCATCACCGCGTTCATCGCCACGCCCGGCGACAAAAGCGCAAAGAGCCAGTTCAGCGGATAGAACGCGCCCGGCTGGCTGGCGGCCAGAAGCGGCATCCCGGCGAAGGTGTAAGGATTCCAGAGCGGAAGCGTTCCGTCAGCAATCATCCGCCCTGTCAGCATCCGCATCGGCAGGTTGTAAGACCATCCGTCGCCGTTCGTGATAATGACTTTGCCGATGACGGCCTGATGGAAGTAAATCAGCGGCAGCGCCGCAATCGCGGCTGAAGCAACGGCCCGCCCGGAAAGGCGAAGGCCGAGAATGTGAAGGTACTCCGAATCTTTCGGATGCAGGGAGTCCATCGTTATTTAACGATTTCCACACGGTAATCTTCGATCACCGGATTCGACAGCACGTCGTGCGCGAACTTTTCGATCTGCGCGCGAGCCTCGGTTTCATCCATCGCCGGATCGAGTTTGATCTCGAAGTATTTCCCCTGCCGCACGTCGGCGACGCCCTGATAGCCGATAGTTTCGGCGGCGTGATGGATCGCCTTGCCCTGCGGGTCGAGCACTCCGGTTTTCAACGTCACGTAAACTTTTGCCAGCATTATTCTCGTCCCCTCCAAATTGAATTAAATGATATGAGAGGCAGAAGAGAGAGCACGGAAATAACGGAAATAACGGAACAGACGGAAAACTTTCCAACTGTCTTCAGTCTTTTTTCCGTTTGTTCCGTTATTTCCGTTATTTCCGTGCTCTCTCTTCTGCTTGCAGAGGCAGCGCGCCGCTGTATTTGTTCATGCCGCCGAACACGCGGTCGAAAATGCGATCAACGTTCTTCAACTGCGTGCGCACATCGAATGCTTTTTCGATCTGCTCATCGCTCAGCCTCGATTTGATGTCCGCGTCTTGTTTCACGAGTTCGCGGAAATCCAAACCTTCGTCCCACGATTTCAGCGCGTTACGTTGAACCCAGTAATAAGCCTCTTCACGCTGCACGCCGGCTGCGGCCAGTTCCAGCAGCAATTGCCCTGAGAAAACCAGCCCGCGCGTCGCGTTCAAATTCTCAAGCATCCGCTCCGGCTTGACGACCAGCGTGTCGAGCAGCGAATTGGTTTTCGCCAGCATGTAATCAACCGCGATTGAAGCGTCAGGCAGGATCACCCGCTCGGCGGACGAATGCGAAATATCGCGTTCATGCCAGAGCGCGTTGTTTTCCAAAGCCGCGACCGCGTAGCCGCGGACGACGCGCGCCATCCCGCAAATTCTTTCAGACAAGATCGGGTTGCGTTTGTGCGGCATCGCCGACGAGCCTTTCTGTCCGGGCTTGAAATATTCGTGGGCCTCGCGGACTTCGGTGCGCTGCCAGTGGCGAACTTGCAGCGCCATCTTTTCCAGCGACGATGCGATGATCGCCAGCGCGCAGACGAATTCGGCGTATCGGTCGCGTTGAATGACCTGCGTCGAAACGCTCGCCGGACGCAGGCCCAACAGGAAACAAACTCGCTCTTCGATTTCAGGGTCGAGATGTCCGAACGCGCCGACCGCGCCTGAAAGCTTGCCGTAACTGACTCCGGCTCGCGCGCGCGTCATCCGGTCAATGTTGCGGCGGTTTTCTTCAAACCAGAGCGCGAAGGTCAAGCCGAGCGTCGTCGGTTCGGCGTGAATGCCGTGCGTGCGCCCGATCATCGGCGTGTCTTTGAATTCGTAGGCGCGGCGTTTGAGCGTGTCGCTCAATGTTTGCAGCTTGGCGATGATCAGATCGCCCGCTTCGACCAGCAGCAGCGCGTTGGCCGTGTCAACCACGTCGGACGAAGTCAGGCCGTAATGCACCCAGCGAGCTTCGGGGCCGATGTTTTCAGCCAGATTTGTGGTGAACGCGATCACGTCGTGGTCGAGCGTCTTTTCAAGCTCGTGAATGCGTTCGACCGAGAAGGCGGCCTTCTGCCGGATGGTTTCGACGACATCCGCCGGGATGTTACCGGCTTCGGCGTTGGCCTGGCAGGCGGCGATTTCAACGTCGAGCCATTTGCGAAACTTGTTTTCCTCAGTCCAGATCGCGCCCATTTCGGGCAATGTGTATCGTTTGATCATTACTGCGATTTCAAATTTGAGATTCGGTATTTGAGATCAAGAGTCTTTCGACTTTCGATAGCGCGAGAAACAAAACACGCTCAGCGCAGCGGCGCAAATCGGCACGAGCCATGTCGCCTTTCCATATTCCGCTTCCCCTGTGAACAGCAGCGCCGCCATCCACAGCAGCGCGGCGGCGGCCAACCCCAGACCGGCTCGTTTGTACGCTCTCGTTATTCTCTCGCGATCTTCACTCATCACTTTTTCATGTCGTCGTCAATTTGATAGCTGCGGCGCGAACGCACCGACAGACCGGGGCGCGCGGGCAGCACCTGGATTGACCGCTTGTCTTCCAGGCTCGGCGCGTTTTCGGTGACGAACGACAAGCTATATTGCGCGCCGATTTCAGTTTCGATGTTTCTGTTGGACTTGATCAAATCTTCGTGAGTCGGCGGCAGCAACATCTCGCCGCCGCTGTTTTCGGCCAACTGCCTCAATTCCACTGCCGCGCCTTCCAACTCCGCAAGATGACGATGCAGTTCGGCGATTCGCTTGGCGGCGTTTGTGCCGGCGACTTCGTGATTGGCCATCCAACCGATGTTCAATTCGATTTCGCGGCGAAGCGCGTCGGCCCAGCCAATGACGAAGACCGTGGCGCGCGCTTTTTCCAGCGCCAGAATCGCTTTCGATCTTGTGGTCTTGCTGTTTGAATCCAGTCCGTCGCTGATCAAAACCACGATGCGGCGCCCATCAGACCTCGATTGCAGTTTGTCGGCGGCCAGCTTCAGCGCGTCGTAATAACTTGATTTCATACCGACGCGGTATTTCGAGCTGATCGCATTGCGCGCCTGATCGCGGTCGCTCGTCCAATCCTGAATCAACTGAGCTTTCTCGGCGTATTGAATGATCGCGATCTTGTCGTTCGGCGAAAGGCTGGAGATGAATTGATCTGCGAACTCCCATTGCGTCGGCCGTCTGATGACTTTGTAAGCCGGGCCTTTTTCCCAGATGGGCGTATCCGGTTTGCCGTAACGCTCAGTCGGGGCGTTTTTGAACGTGCCGATCTCGTTAGCCAAATCCATAATCAAGACGATGTTCGCCGGTTCGCGTTTCAGATTCGTCACTGGCCGCGCCTCGCCCTCTTCCAGCACCAGCACGTCCTTCGGCGCCAGGTCGTCAACGTAATGTCCGTCGGCGTCATAGGCCACCAGCGGAAGCACGACTTCGCGCGTTTCGATTCTGGCGATGGGCTTTTCACCCTGCCGCTGCCCCGGTTGCCCCTGCGGCTTGCGGCCCGATTGAGCAAAGGCGCCGAGAGGCAGACAGCAAAAGACGCTGATGGTAATCGCGCAACGGACAACATCCGTCACACCGATTCGCCATTTTTGCCTTTTGCCGAGATTTTTGATCCTTTTGATTTTCACAACTCGATCCAATCGCTCGGCCCGTCGTGGCGCGCGATTTTGACGCGCTTTTCGGCGTTGGCGGAAAAGAGCGGCGAGCGGGCTTCGAGAGCCTGAACCGCCGCCAGTTGCGCGACCGCCGGATGGTTGGTGTTGCGCGACAGATGCGCCAGCACGATGTGCTCAGCCTTGCCGTCGAAATCTTCGCTCAGGAAACGCGCCATCTCGTCGTTCGACGTGTGCCCCTCACTACTCATTATCCGCTGCTTCAGCGACCAGGGATAGAACGCGCAGGCGCGCAGCATCTCGACTTCGTGATTCGCTTCGATGATCAGCGCGTCGCAGCCGCGAAACGCCGCGGCAGCCAGCGCGTTGATGTGTCCCAGATCAACCGCGATGCCCATTTTGGCGCCGTTCGCCGCAATGGTGAAAGCCATCGGGTCGGCGGCGTCGTGCGGGATGGCGAATGGGCTGAACCGGAACGCGCCGATCTCGAAATCTTGCGATGACGAGATCGCCTCGCCCCGGCGAATGAATTTCGCCTTCTCGCCCAGTTTGAGAGCGTCGAGCGCGGCGGTCGAAATGTAAACCCGCGCAGGCAGCGATTTCGACAGCGGCACAAGCCCGCGCGCGTGGTCGCCGTGCTCGTGCGTGACGACTACGGCGTCGAGCCGACCGGGGTCTTCGCCGACTTGCCGGATGCGTTTGATCGTTTCGCTCGCGCTCAATCCGCAATCAATCAACACACGCGTGCCGCCCGCGACTATCAAAGTCGCGTTGCCTGAACTGCCACTGGCGAGAACACATATGCGCATTGGGAAAAATAAGATTCACCGGATGACCAAGTGAGCGCGCATCTTAGCATACAAGCCATCGAATCAGTACCGCGACCGATTGGGCGTCGGATGCTTGCGTAATTCGGATTGCGAGAACAAAATAGCTCGCCGCCTGATCGAGGCCGGAGTTTCAATCAAACCAAAATGCCTTCAACGAAACGGAGAGGATCAGATATGCCCAAAAGGATTCCTGCGCTCGCCGTCGTGTTCGCCTGCGGATTGCTCTCGCTGCCCGCAGCCTTCTCACAATCACAGACGCGTTCAACTGACGACGCAAAGCTGCGCGAACGCGCGATGAAGCTGCACCGCGAAGCCATTGTCATAGACACGCACAACGACATCACGTCGGCCATCACCGATCAGGGCTTCGACATGGGCGCGCGCGACACCAGCGGGAGAAACCAGACCGACATCCCGCGAATGAAAGAAGGCGGCCTGGACGCCGATTTCTTCGCCATCTACGTCGCGGCCAACTACGCGCGCAACGGTGGATCGGCCCGCCGCGCGCTGGATATGATTGACGGCGTTTACGAACAGGCCCGCCGCCATCCCGAATCGCTCGAAATGGCTTTCACCGCCGACGACATCCGCCGCATTCACAAAAACGGCAAGATCGCCGCGTTGATGGGCATCGAAGGCGGACACGCCATCGAAGACAGTCTTTCGGCGCTGCGGCAGTTTCACCGGCTCGGCGTGCGCTACATGACTTTGACGCACACGAACACCAACAACTGGGCCGATTCATCGGGCGACATCAATAATCCGAACGTCAAACACCACAACGGGCTGACCGATTTCGGCAAGGAAGTCGTGCGCGAGATGAACCGGCTTGGGATGATGGTGGACATCTCGCACGTCGCCGACAAAACTTTCTGGGACGCGATTGAAACGAGCCAGGCGCCGGTCATCGCATCGCATTCGTCGGCGCGCGCGTTGACCGACGTTCCACGAAACATGACCGACGAGATGCTCGCCGCCGTCGGCAAGAAAGGCGGAGTCGTGATGGTCAATTTCGGCAAAGGCTTCGTCAACACGAAGGCTGTCAAACCCAGCCCGGAAATGCAGGCGAAGATGGACGAGATTCGCAGCCAATACAGCGGCGATATGGCGACGATGCGCGCCAAGCTGCGCGAATTGCAAGGCCCGCCGCCGCGCGTCACGCTCGACATGCTGATTGATCATTTCGTCCACATCGCCAAAGTCGCAGGCGTTGACCACGTCGGCATCGGCTCCGACTTCGACGGCGTAGGCGGTCAACTGCCCGAAGGCATGGAAGACATTTCAAAACTGCCCGCGATCACTTACGAACTGCTCAAACGCGGATGGTCGGACGCCGATGTGAAAAAGGTTCTGGGTGAAAACTTCCTGCGGACGATGGCCGAAGTCGAACGCGTAGCGAAGAAGCTGCAAGCGTCCGGCGCGAAACCTTCAACGGTCAAAATTAACGCGATAGCTAAAAACTAAATTCTGGTGGCGCACGCGGCTCGCGTGCGCCACCAGGCCAGGAAAATTATGAATCATTGGATCGCATCATTCCTCTTGCTTCTTTTTGTCGGATGTTCTTTGTTTTCGACGGAAGAATCCCAACCAATAACCGACGACGCAAAGTTGCGCGAGCGCTCGGCGAAGCTGCACCGCGAAGCCATCGTCGTTGACACGCACAACGACGTGACTTCGCCGATCACGGATGAAGGCTTCGATCTTGGCGCGCGCGACACGAGCGGCAAGATTCAAACCGACATCCCGCGAATGAAAGAAGGCGGACTCGGGGCCGAGTTCTTCGCCATCTACGTCGCGGCGAAATACGCCAAAGAAGGCGGAGCCGCGCGGCGCGCGATGGATATGATTGACGGCGTTTACGAACAGGCTCGCCGCCATCCCGAATCGCTCGAAATGGCCTTCACCTCGAACGATATCCGCCGCATTCACAAATCGGGCCGTGTAGCCGCGCTGATGGGCATCGAGGGCGGCCACGCCATCGAAGACAGCCTTTCGGCCTTGCGGCAGTTTTACCGGCTCGGCGTGCGCTACATGACTTTGACGCACACGAACACCAACAACTGGGCTGATTCCGCCGGCGGCATCGGCAATCCGGCTGAAAAGCGGCACGGCGGCTTAAGCGATTTCGGGCGCGAAGTCGTGCGCGAGATGAATCGGATGGGGATGATGGTGGACATCTCGCACGTCGCGGACGACACGTTCCAGGACGTGATCGAAACCTCGCAGGCGCCGGTCATCGCGTCGCATTCATCCTGCCGCGCGCTGACCAACGTGCCGCGCAACATGACCGACGACATGCTCAAAGCTCTGGCCAAGAATCGCGGCGTCGTGATGATCAATTTCTACAACGGCTTCATTAACACCGAATACGCGAAGCCCGGAATGCCCGCGCCGGCGAAGCCTGCCGACAAGGCGACGATGGAAATGCTGATGCAGCATTTCGAGCACGCGATCAAAGTCGCGGGAATTGATCACGTCGGCATCGGCTCCGATTTCGACGGGATTGACGGGTTGTCGCCAGCCGGGATGGAAGATGTATCGAAGCTGCCAACGATCACTTACGAACTGCTCAAGCGCGGCTATTCCGACGCCGACGTGAAGAAAGTCCTGGGCGAGAATCTGCTGCGCGTGATGGCCGAAGTCGAAGGCGTGGCCAGGAAGATGCAGGCTTCCGGCGCGAAACCTTCATTCGCAAAAATCGTTGCGGCGAAACCCTGATAAACAGTCCGCTACAAGTCACAGAGGGGGAGAAATTTTATGCTCCGCACAAAAGCGTTAGCCCTAACTGTCTCGATTATCCTCTTCGCTTCACCCATGATCACAGTCAACTCGCAAAATCAGGTTGGAGACAAACCTGCCACGACAGGCGGCAAAACGCGTTCGGCAGTCCGCGCCATGAACGGCATGGTCGCAACCAGCCAGCCGCTGGCTTCAGCCGCAGGCCTTCGCATTTTGCAGCAAGGCGGCAACGCGGTTGACGCGGCGGTCGCGGCGGCGGCTGTGCTCTGCGTTGTCGAGCCGATGATGGTCTCTCCCGGCGGCGATATGTTCGCGATGGTCTGGGACGCGAAGAAGAAAGAATTGAAGGGGCTGAACGCTAGCGGGCGCTCGCCGCAAGCCATCAGCATTGATGAATTGAAAAAGCGCGGATTTGATCGAATGCCGCAGATCGGCGTTCACACCATCACGGTTCCGGGCGCGGTTGACGGCTGGGCTAAGCTGCTGGAACGTTACGGCACGATGAAACTGGCGCAGGTCTTGCAGCCCGCGATTGAATACGCCGAGCGCGGCTTTCCCGTCACCGATGTCATCGCCACCGATTGGCAGAACGGATTGAGCCACAAGGATCATCCCTATTTCGCCGCGACCTATTTGCCGAACGGCAAGCCGCCCGCGCCGGGTGAAATTTTCGTCAATAAAAATCTGGCCAACACGCTGAAGAAGATCGCCGCGCAGGGGCCGGATGTTTTCTATCGCGGCGAGATCGCGGCGAAAATCGTCAAATTCCTCAATGAAGAAGGCGGGCTGCACACGCGGCGCGATTTCGCCAACCAGACATCGAACTGGGTTGATCCGATCAACACGACCTATCGCGGCTACACCGTCTACGAGATGCCGCCGAACACGCAGGGGCTGGTCGCGCTTGAAATGCTGAATATCCTGGAAGGTTTCGACGTGAGCAAGCTCGGCCACAACTCCGGCGAGTATCTGCATCTGCTGGTCGAAGCCAAAAAGCAGGCGTTCATTGACCGCGCGCGCCACATCGCCGATCCGGCGTTTTACCAGGCGCCGCTCGACAAATTGCTCTCGAAAGATTATGCGGCGGAGATGCGCAAGCGGATTGACGCAGGCCACGTCGCAGGCTCAACGGATTCAAGCCCGCGCGGCGGCGAAGATACCGTCTACCTGACGGTCGTTGACAAAGATCGCAACGCCGTCTCGTTCATCCAAAGCATCTTCAGCCAGTTCGGTTCGGGGTTAGTCGCGGGCGACACCGGAATCATTCTGCACAATCGCGGCGCGGGTTTTTCGTTCGACCCGGCGAACGCGAACCGGCTCGAAGGCGGCAAACGCCCGTTCCACACGCTCGTCCCCGCGATGGTTCTGAAAGACGGCAAACCGTGGCTAAGCTTCGGCGTAATGGGCGGCGATATGCAGGCGCAAGGCCACGTCCAGGTTTTGCTCAACATCATTGATTTCGGGATGGACGTTCAACGCGCGGGCGAGCAACCGCGCTTCCGGGATTTCGACGAGGGGCTGGCTCTCGAATCGGAAATCAGCGCAGATGCGCGAAAAACGCTCGAAGCCAAAGGCCACAAGCTGACCACATCGCCGGGAGCGTTCGGCGGTTATCAGGCGATTATGATTGATCCGAAGTCGGGCGCGCTGTTCGCGGGATCGGATCCGCGCAAGGATGGCTGCGCGATTGGTTGGTGAGCAATGTTGCTGCGCATTGGTATAATGCCCGGCAGAATCGCAACGCCGCCGATTCAAAAGCCGTACGCCAGGAGATGAGTTATGAGTTTGCATAAAAGAGCGCGGGCCAGAGAAATCTATTACCCCGAATCGGACGGAGAGCCTATGGCCGAAACCGATCTGCATCGCAACCTGATGGTGGAACTGATCTCCGAGTTGGAGATTTTCTTTCAGAACGATTCCGATGTTTACGTCTCAGGCAATTTGCTGATCTATTACGTCGAGGGCGATCCGACCAAGTGTTTCGCGCCGGATGTCTTTGTCGTTCGCGGCGCGTCCAAACACGAGCGGCGCATTTACAAGCTTTGGGAAGAGGGACGCGCGCCGGACGTGGTCTTCGAGATCACGTCCCGCAAGACGGCGCTCAAGGACGCGCAGCAAAAGTCGCAGTTATACGCGCGGTTGGGCGTAAAGGAATACTTTCTATATGACCCGGAATACGATTGGATGCCCGACGGGCTTGCCGCTTATCGGCTTGAAGATGGGCAGTACGTAGAGGTCGAAATCAAGGACGGCTCAGCTTACAGCAAAACTCTGGGATTGGACGTCGTGGACACTGGCGATACGTTGAGGCTGCGCGATCCGTGGACCAAACGCTTTCTGCCAACGAGGCAAGAAATGATCGAAGCGCAGCGACTGGCCGAAGTCGCTCGACAGCAAGCCGAAGCGCGCGCGCAAGCGGAGGCTGAGGCTCGCGAGAAGGCCGAAGCGGAAATCGTCAGGTTGCGCGAGGAGTTGACTCGCCTTCGTTCGCAAAGCTGAAACCGCTACATTCTGGTGTTGAGGTAACGCCGCTTGCCCATCAAATACGATTTCATTCCCCTCGATTTCAATCGCCTCTCACCAGAAAAACAACAGCGGCGAGCAGTCGAATTTTACGAATTGATGAAGCGCCGCCGCACAGTGCGCGAATTCTCCCCAGAGCCTGTCCCTTTTGAATTGATCGAACTTGCGATCAAGACCGCGGGCGTAGCTCCGTCGGGCGCAAACCAGCAACCGTGGCGTTTCGTCGTCGTCAGCAACCCTGAGATCAAACGGCGGATTCGATTGGCGGCGGAAGAGGAAGAGCGGGAGAATTACAGCGGTCGCTTCCCCGACGAATGGTTGCAGGCTCTGGCGCCGCTCGGCACCGATTGGCATAAAGAGTTCTTGGAGACCGCGCCTTATCTGATCGTCGTCTTCAAGATTGATTATGGCGTTGAGTCAACGCCTGACGGCGGCGAGCGCAGGATCAAGCATTATTACGTCAACGAATCGGTCGGCATCGCGTGCGGGATGCTGCTGACGGCGCTTCACAACGCCGGGCTGGCGACGTTGACGCACACGCCCAACCCGATGGGATTTTTAAGCGAAATTTTGAAACGACCGAAGAACGAAAAACCGTATTTGCTTGTGCCGGTCGGTTATCCTGCCGACGGCGTCAAAGTTCCCGACATCACGAAGAAACGTTTTGAAGAGATCGCGGAAGTGATCGAATAACGTAAAGCGGCGTCCGGCGAGCTGCCAGCTTGCCGCAGGCTCCGGCAATTGTCCTTTCATCAAGCTCACGACAAGCTGGCAGCTTGTCGGACATTCTTCAGGAGACCAGAAATGAAAAAAGATTCGACAGGCAAAGATTCCAAACCCACGCGCCGCGACTTTGTCAAAACTACGGCGGCCGCAGGCGCAGGATTGTTAATCGTCCCATCGGCCACGGCCTTCGGCTCGGCGGCCAATTCGTCGCTCGGACTTGGCATCATCGGGTGCGGCGGGCGCGGCAATTATGACGGCGGCGAATTCGTCCGCAACACTGATGTGCGCGTGACAGCGTTGATGGATGTGTTCGAGGACCGTGTGGGAGCGACGCGCGCGCGCTTCGACAAGATGGCCGAGGAGAAGGGGCAGGGCAAGATCGCTGAAGCCAATCTCTTCAAAGGCCATCGCGGTTACGAGAAGCTGGTGCAATCGAAAGACGTTGATCTGGTGCTCGTCACCAGCCCGCCCTATTTTCACCCGGATCATCTGGAAGCCGCCGTCGGCGCCGGTAAACACGTCTATCTGGAAAAACCGGTGGCGACTGACGTCACCGGCTGCCTGCGCGTAAAGAACATCGGCAAGAAATATGACGGCAAGGTCAGCATGCACGTCGGTTTCCAGAAACGTTATGACGAAGGCTATCGCGGGATGATCGAACGCATTCACGCGGGCGAGATCGGCGACATCGTGCTCGGCCAGAGCTTTTATTTCACGAACGATCTGGGCCGGCAAAACAAACCCGGCATGTCCGATCTGGAAGCGCGCATCCGCAACTGGGTCTTTGACCGCGCGCTGTCAGGCGACATTCTGGTTGAGCAGAACATCCACATCATTGACATCGTCAACTGGGCGATGAAATCGCATCCCGTGAAAGCGGCGGGCACGAGCGGACGCGCGCTGCGCAAACAGGTTGACGGCATCCCGGCTGATTACCTGTGCAGCGATCATTTCATCCTGACCTACACCTATCCGAACGACGTTCACGTCAGCTTCAATTCAAACCAGTTCAAGAACAAAGGCTATCGCAAGCAGGGCGAACGCTTCTTCGGCAGCAAGGGCGCGGCTGAATCGTTCCAAAGCGGCCCGGCGACAATCAACTACAACCAGGTGGAGGAAGGCCAGAAGGTCGCCGACAAGATTGACACCGGCAAGGTTGACCTGCACCTCGCGGTCGGAACGAAGATGAAGGCGTTGGTCGAAAGCATCAAATCGGGCAAGTTCGACAATCAATGCGAACAAGGCGCCGACTCCACGCTGACGACTATCCTCGGGCGCACGGCTGCTTACTCAGGCCGTGAAGTGACCTGGGACAAGATGATCAAGTCGAACGAGAAATGGGATCTCAGGCTCAATCTGGATTCGCTCGGCGGCGGAGCGGTCTCGATGAAGTGAAGAAAAAAAGATAGCGGAACCGCGCGCGCCAGCAAGCGTCCGTCCCATTGGTCAGCCGCTTGCTGACGCGCGCGGTTCCGCACCGGTCTTACGTGGTTCAATTTAGTCGCCTGCCAAACGATGAGTCTCGACAGCCCACGACAAGCTGCCAGCTTATCGAACAATGCATTCGCTATTGCGCCAGCAATATCCTCAGATCGCGCACGTTATTGCCGGTCGGCCCGGTGATGATCGCGTCGCCGAGCGCGTTGAAGAAATTGAATGAGTCGCTGTTTTGCAGCAGTTCTTCCGCCAAGATATTTTTCTCTTCAGCCCGCCGC
>JAJVHZ010000078.1 GCA_022072255.1 Gammaproteobacteria bacterium
TCGCCAACCTGTCGGCGGGCAGTTATCGCTTTATGGCGCGCGCCGTGAATGCCGACGGCATCGTCAGCGCAACGCCGGCCAGCGTTTCCTTCACGGTCGCCGCGCCTGTCTGGCGGCGCTGGTGGTTTATCGCGTTGAGCCTGGTCACAATCGGCGGGCTGACCTTTGCGGCATACCGTTACCGCGTGGCGCAGCTTCTGGCGATGGAGCGGATGCGAACGCGCATCGCCACCGACCTGCACGACGAAGTCGGATCGAGCCTTTCGCAAATCGCCATCCTGAGCGAAGTCGCGCGCCAGAACCTCCGCCGCGAAGAGAAAGCGGCGAGCGTTGAAACCGCCGCCGAACCGATGGAAAAAGTGGCCACGACTTCGCGCGAAGCGATTGACGCGATGAGCGACATCGTCTGGGCGATCAACCCTCAGCGCGACCAGTTAAGCGACCTGACACAGCGCATGCGCCGCTTCGCCAGCGACACGCTGACCGCGCGCGACATCGAGTTACGCTTCCACGCGCCGGAACAAGACCTGAGCCTGGACGCCGAAGTGCGGCGGCAGGTCTTTCTGATTTTCAAGGAAGCCATCAACAACATCGTGCGCCACGCCAACGCCACCGAAGTCGAAGTGGATTTCACGCTAACCGACCATCGCCTGTCGCTGCGCGTGTGGGACAACGGGCGCGGTTTCGCGGAGACGCAGCCGGAACCGGGACGCAACGGCGGCAATGGATTGTCGAGCATGAAACGTCGCGCGGCGGAATTGGGCGGGCGGCTGGAAGTGATTTCAGGGAACGGCGACGGCACAATCATCAAGCTGGAAGCGCCGCTCCGTTCTCGCAAGGTTCTGTAAATAACCACCTGAGCAGGTGGTGACGACATCGGCCTGACAATTTGATAATCGTAAAGCCTGAAACGTTCGACCGGCACGGAACAAAATATGCCAAACCCGGACGCTAAAAATCCGACTGCGCCACCGGCCATGCGGGTAGCCATTGTCGAAGACCGCACGGACATCCGCGACGGCCTGGGCCAGATCATCAACGGCGCGGACGGTTACGAATGCGTCGGCGCTTACGGAACGATGGAATCGGCGCTGGTGGAAATCGGCAAATTGCTGGCCGCCCGGTCGCCATTGGACGTTGCGCTGATTGACATCGGCCTGCCCGGAATGTCCGGCATCGAAGGCATACGGCTGCTGAAAGAGCGGCACCCGCAATTGTTGCTGCTGGTGTTGACGGTCTTCGACGACGACACGCGCATCTTCGAAGCTCTCTGCGCCGGGGCGTCGGGCTATCTGTTGAAGAAAACCCCGCCGCAAAGATTGCTGGAATCATTGCGCGAAGTGATGGACGGCGGCGCGCCGATGTCGCCGGAAGTCGCGCGCCGCGTCATCAATCTGTTCCGCAACTTCACTCCGCCCACCCAGGCCGATTACGAACTGACGCCACACGAGAAACGCGTCCTCAAACTGCTGGTCGAAGGGCACAACTACAAAACGGCGGCCATCGAACTCGGCGTCAGCGTCAACACCGTCTCCTTCCACGTCCGCCGCGTTTACGAAAAGCTTCAAGTCCATTCCAAATCCGAAGCCGTAGCGAAGGCGTTGAAAAACAATCTGGTTTGAAACGCCGGACTGAAGATCACTACCTGAACAGGTGGTGACAGAGTTTTTCACGCCTTGTACCTTGATGATGGTCGGCCCGCGTCCGGCGCTTTGCGTCATCAGCCAGCCGGACGCGCCGCCGCCGCGCTCACTGGAATCGAGACGGCTCCCACACGTTTTGATTGCTCAACAAACACCTGACCAATCAGGAATCGAGCCTTGCCCCCGGATTCAGGGAGAGAACTGCCTTCGGCGTTGGCGCTCGAATAAAAACTGCCTGCTTCAAAACGGAAAGGATTCGATATGAAAAAGACTCAGCAATTCTTCGGCAAAGCGATTCAACTGATAACACAGCATCGGCGGTTGCTGCTCACGGGATTGGTTCTGCTCGCCGGGTTGGCGTTGTACGCCGCGCCGTGGCGCGAAGCGCAAAGCACGCAGGCGGCCCCCGCCTTCGCCACCATCACGGTTGACCTGGCAGCTGACGTCGCCAATGCGGTTGACGGCAAATGCTCGCTCCGTGAAGCCATCACTTCGGCCAACACCAACTTCACTTCCGGCCCGGCGCCCGGCGAATGCTCGGCGGGAACGGCGGGAATGGACACGATCAATATCGGCGCGGGAATACTGACGATCAGCGTCACGGGAGGCCCATTACCGACAGTGATAGAGCCACTGACTATTGACGGCGGAGCTGCGCGGGTTGAATTGGCTGGAACAGGAACGGGCGCCGGGTTGGAGCTAAATCCTACGGCCACCGGCAGCGTCATTCGCAGTCTTGTCATCAACCGTTTCAATATCGGGATTCAGATCTATGCCGATAATTGCCGAATTGAAAACTGCTACGTCGGCTCAGACGCCGCAGGAACAGCGCCGTCAGCGAACCACACGGGAATCACGCTGATCGGCAATAACAATGTCGTGGGAGGAACCGGCAGCGCACAGCGCAACATCATTTCCGGCAACTCAAGCATAGGCGTCCAGGTTTTCGGCAACGGCAATCAGATTCTGGGCAATTACATCGGCACGGATGCGACGGGCATGGCTGATCTCGGCAACGGTTTCTGGGGAGTTTCGATCAGTGGCAACGGCAACATCGTCGGGGGAACTTCGGCCGGCGCCCGCAACGTGATTTCAGGTAATGACAGCATTGGTGTCGCGCTGTCCTCAACGCCCGTCCCTGACAACAATCGGATCGAGGGCAATTACATCGGAGTGAACGCGGCGGGCGCGGCGGCCATCCCGAATGGTTTTGCGGGCGTCTCGTTGCAAAGCGCGACCAACACCACGATCGGCGGCTCAGTAGCCGGCGCGGGCAACGTCATCGCAGGCAACACAAACGCCGGCGTCTATCTGGCCGGCGCAGATACGACCGGCAGCGTCATCAAGGGCAATTTCATCGGCACAAACTCGACGGGCGCCACGACGCTGGGCAATGCGAAAGGCATTGAAATCGCCGGAGCCAGGAACAATGTAATTGGCGACGAGACGCCCGGCGGAAGAAACGAAATCGCCTATAACAATGGCGTAGGCGTGCAGATCAATTGGAACCCGCCAGGAACCGGCAACAAAATCGTGGGCAATTCCATCCACGACAATCTTCAGAAAGGAATTCGCCTCGGCAATTCCAGCTTTACGCAACCGCTGCTGAACGATGCGGACGATCAGGACGCGGGCGACAACAACCTGCAAAATTATCCGATACTCAAACCCATCACCACTCCGGGCGTAATTACGGGCACACTCGACAGTCTGGCAAGCGCGTCGGGCGGCAGCGATGGCAAAGCGGTCTATCCCGTGCGCGTGGACTTTTACGCCAACACACGCTGCGACATGTTAAACCCCAGTATTCCACTCAACGGCGAGGGCGAGGTTCATATCGGCTCCATTGCTCTGAGTGGCCCGGTTGTCAGCCCGAACTCCTTCAGCTTTCCTTACACGCCCGTGGCTGGCAAGCCGATCATCACGGCGACCGCGACTGATGCGAATGGCAATACCTCCGAATTCTCGAATTGCGCCTGCGTGCCGTTGAGTTTTTCTCCGGCCACGTTGCCGGATGCGACTATCGGCGCCGGATACAATCAGCAGCTAACCGTCATCGGCGGAACGGCGCCCTATCAATTCAACTTCATCTCAGGGCTGCCGCCCGGCATGTCCATCACCACCTCAGGACTGTTGCTGGGCGCGCCGTCGGGCAGCGCCAACACTTACAATTTCACTGTCAGCGCGACGGACGCGAGCGGCTGCACGGGTTCGCAAGACTACACCCTGAATGTCGTCGCGCCGCCCTGCCCGACGATCAACATTTCGCCGGCCACCGCGCTTCCCTTCGGCGTTGTTGGCGAAGTTTATAACCCGACGCTGGGGCTTTCGCTTGGCGCATCCAGTTCGCCATTCACCTCCGCCAGCTACAGCTTCAGCGTCATCGCCGGGAATCTGGCAAGCTCCGGCTTGCAGTTGTCGTTAGTGAGCGGAGCCTGGCGCATCAACGGCACGCCAACCACTCCGGGCAAATACGACTTCACCGTGCAGGCCACCGCCACCAGCGGCGCGATCAGCGGCTGCTCAGGCACGCGCGCTTACACGCTGATTGTCTATTCCGGTACGCCCACGTTGCTCGTGACGACGAGCGCGGACGAAAGCGGCGAGAACCCGTCGGCCTGTTCGCTGCGCGAGGCGATTATGACGGCGAACAGCAACGCGGATTCAGGCAATGGCTGCGGCGCGGGGCAAAGCGGCTATGACGTGATCGGATTCAGCCCCGGCTCGTACACGATCACGCCGGCGACGGCCCTGCCGCCGATAACCGAACCGGTCTACATCAACGGCGCCGGCGGCGGATCGCGGGCGGAGATCAACGGCAATAATCTGCCGGCGGACGGGCTGACCGTGCAGGCGAGTTCGTGTTTTCTGAAAAGTCTGATCATCAACCGCTTCAACGGCGCGGGCATTTTGCTGACCGGGCAAAGCGGCGCGGGCGACCGCAACGTCGTCGAGGATTGTCATCTCGGCATCAACGCTGCGGGCGCGGCGGCGGGCAATCAAATCGGAATCAGTCTGGTTTCAGGCGCCGACTCGAACCGCGTCGGCGGAACGCTGGCCGGGCAACTGCCCAACGTGATTTCGGGCAATATCGGCGCGGGCGTTTCGATCAGCTCGTCGAACAGCAACAACGTTTCGCGCAATCTGATCGGCAGAAATCGTGATGACACGGCGGGACTGCCCAACGGCGCGGGCGTCGTGATCCAGAACGGCAATGTAAATTCGCTGGTTCAGAACGCCATCGCCCACAACGCAGGCGCGGGCGTGCGCATCTCCGCGTCGCCATCCACGGCGCTTTCCAATCTGCTCACGCAAAATCGCATCTTCGCCAACACGGGGCTGGGCGTTGACCTCGCGGGCGGCTCGAACGCGGCCTGCGGCGCGCCCGCCGATGTTACCTGCAATGACGCGGGCGACGCTGACACCGGGCCGAACAAATTGCAAAACTTCCCCGTGTTCACTTCCATCACGCCGACCACGACCGGCGGCACGGTGACAGGCTCGCTTGACGGCGTGGCCCCGAATATCAGCTTCCCTGCCCGCGTCGAGTTTTACGCCAGCAGTTCGTGTCACGCTTCGGGCTACGGCGAAGGCGAAAGTTATCTGGGAATCGTGACATTGGCCAACGCCGCTGCGCTGACAAATATCAGTTTCAACTACACGACGGCGCAGGTGGCGGGCAAGTCGTTCATCACGGCGTTGGCGATTGACGGGCAAAGCAACACGTCGGAGTTTTCGGCTTGCCTGGCGATTCCTTCCAGCTTCAACACAGTCGCCGGATCGAATGTCACGGTCACCGGACTGCCTCCCGGCAGCCCGGCGATTACGTTCGCCAATGTGATCACACCGGGAACTACGACAGTGACGCCGATTTCACCAGCGACGGCAGGCCCGCTGCCGCCGGGTTACACGCTCTTGCCGGGCGTCAACGTGGCATTTGAAATAACGACCACAGCGGTCTTCAGCGGCCTGGTCACGCTGACATTCGATCTGCCGGGCGGCATCGTGCAAGCCGAGTACAATCAATTGCGCATCGAACACAACGAAGGCGGCGCGCTGGTGGATCGCACGATCCTGCTGCCGCCGGACAACACTCCCTCTCCGGGTTTCGGCTCCAACCAGATCAGCGCGCGGGTAACTTCGTTCTCGCCATTCGTGGTGGCCGCGCTGACGACCGCGCCCACGACGACGCTTACCGCCACGCCGAATCCGTCCACCTTCGGCCAGACGGTCAATTTCACCGCGCAAGTGGCCAGGAACGGAATTCCGATCACCGCAGGCTCGGTGACTTTCAAAGAAGGCGCGAACACGCTGGCCGGGCCAATCGCCCTCAACGCCAGCGGGCAGGCGAGTTTCAGCGCGTCGAATTTGAGCGTCGGATCGCACACGATCACAGCGGAATACAGCGGCGGCGCGGTCTTTCTGCCGAGCCAGGGGAACGCAACCTTGAACGTCGCTTGCCCGCCGGTCGCTGGAATAGACATCACAGCTCCGGCCAGCGGCGCTGTTTACCGAGTCGGGACGCCCGTCAGTTTCGCAGGCTCCTACGATGGCGTGACGGGGCTGACGCACACGGCGAGTTGGAACTTCGCCAGCAATCTGGCCAGCATCAATAAAACCGGCGTGGTCAACGAAGCGGCGGGCACGGTCAGCGCGAGCCACAGCTTCACGCAGGCGGGCGTTTATCAGGTGACGCTGACCGTGACCAGCAACTGCGGAGCTTCGGGTTCGGCTGCGACCATCGCAGGCCAGCCCGCGACGGTCGTGGTTTACGATCCGAATGGCGGGTTGATCACCGGAGCCGGATTGATCGCCTCTCCGCCGGGAGCTTACCCGTCCAACCCATCGTTGACCGGAAACGCCTCATTCGCTTTCGCCGCAAAATACCTGAGGGGCGCGACAACTCCGACCGGCGAAACCTTGTTCAAGCTGGGCAATCTAAACTTCTACAGCACGAGTAACGATTGGCTGGTTGTGGCGGGCGCTCGCGCGCAACTTAAAGGCTCAGGCAAGATCAACAACGCCGGCGCCTACGGATTCATTCTGACGATCATTGACGGGCAGATCAGCGGCGGCGGAGGACGGGACAAGTTCCGAATCAAGATTTGGGACAAGACCACCAACAGCGTCGTCTACGACAATCAGATCAACGCTCCGGACAGCGCCGCCCCGACTATGAGCCTGGCCAGCGGCGGCGTTGTCATCCTCAAAAATGGCGGCGGGAATTCAGCTCTCGCGGCGGCTCGCGCCGCCACCGATTTCGACGGCGACGGCAAGACCGACTTCATCTCCTGGGATGAAGCGTCGCGCGAGTGGCGGATCGTTCTGAGCGGCGACGGCTCGACGCAAACTCACGCGTGGAGCGATGGCTACGAGCCGAGCCGCGACGTGTTCGCTCCGGGCGATTACGACGGCGACGGACGAGGCGATCCGGCAGTGTTCCGCCGCGCTGATGGCAATTGGCAAATCATGCTCAGTTCCAACGGCGAACTCGTGACCAGACAATTCGGATCGGGCGCGGACACGCCGGTCGCGGCTGATTACGACGGCGACGGCAGGACCGACATCGCCGTCTGGCGCGGGTCGGAAGGCGCGTGGCTCATCCTGCGCAGTTCCGACAACCAGGTCGAGACCGTATCGTGGGGATCGGCTTCCGCGCCTTATTTCGATTTGCCGGTCGCGGCTGATTACGACGGCGACGGCAAGGCCGACATCGGCGTCTTCCGCCGCGCGAATGGGCGCTGGTTAATCAAGCTAAGCTCCGACGGATCGTTCGTTGACCGGTTGTGGGGACTGGCCACGGACGCGCCCGTGCCCGCCGATTACGACGGCGATGGCAAAACTGACATCGCCGTCCGGCGCGGCGCGTATGCGAACTGGCGCATACTGCGCAGTTCGGACGCGAAGATGATGGCAATTTCGTTGGACGCGGCTGCTTTCGATGACGCGCCGATCACGGGCGATTTCGACGGCGACGGCCTGGCTGATGCAGCCGCCTGGAGTCCGGGAGAAGGCCGCTGGCGCGTCAAACTCAGCCATGATGGTCAAACAACGTCAGCAACCCGCGATAATCCCGCGACGGTCAAACAGCCCTGAGCCAACTGTCAGACAGTAAGGCGCGGGAGCGGATCGCGGAACGGCGATAACCTATCGCTTCGGCAAAAAGCCGTAAACAGACAAAAAAACAGCCAGCAGTTCCCGTCGGACTGCTGGTTGTTTTTTTGCGTTCTTCGGCTTTTTCTCTCTCCGAATATCGGTTGGTGTAACTGAGCGTTAGGCGCCATAATTTGCCCTGTCTTTAACGCCTAATCGGCAAATCACCAAACACAGGCATCAAAAGGAGTAATATCGTCTATGAGCGCCAGCGAAAACCTGCATTCCGATTCCGTGCAAAAGCACAAAGACTTTCTCTTCCCCGCCGTGACAATGTATTACCAGGAGCCGGTCGCGCTCGAACGCGGCGAGGGAATGTACGTCTGGGACGAGAGCGGAAACAAATACCTCGATTGTTTCGGCGGAGTGCTGACCACCAGCGTCGGCCACGTCCATCCGCACGTCACCGAAGCCGTCATTGATCAGGTGAAAAAGATCGCGCACACTTCGGCGCTTTACGCCAACGGCCCGCAATCGCAACTCGCGGCGAAGCTGGCCGAGATCACGCCGGGCAAGCTGGAAAAATCCTTCTTCACCAACAGCGGCACCGAAGCCGACGAGACCGCGACGATGGCCGCGAAGCTTTACACGGGCCGGCAAGAGATCATCACGCTGCGCCACAGCTACAGCGGGCGTTCGGCGGCGGCGCAAACGGCGGCGGGCCAATCAACCTGGAAGCTGCTGCCAGCGCAGGTTCCTGGTTATATTCAAGGCCTCGCGCCGTACTGTTACCGCTGCCCGCTGAAGCTCACCTATCCCGAATGCGACATCGCCTGCGCCAAAGACCTCAAGGAGTTGATCGAGACTTCGACTTCGGGACAGATCGCCGCGTTTATGGCCGAACCGATCCTGGGCGCGGGCGGTTTCGTCCCACCGCCGAAGGAGTATTTCAAAGAGGCCGTTGCGATCATTCGCCAATACGGTGGCGTCTTCATCTGCGACGAAGTGCAGACGGGCTGGGGACGCCTCGGCGACAAATGGTTCGGCATCGAGCATTGGGACGTCGAGCCGGACATCATCACTTCGGCCAAAGGCATGGCCAACGGCTCGCCCATCGGCTGGACGATTGCGCGCAAGGAGATCGCAGACGCCGTGCAGGGGCTGACGTTTTCGACCTTCGGCGGCAACCCCGTGACGACGCGCGCGGCGATGGCCACAATCGAAGTGATCGAACAGGAGAACCTGGCGCACAACGCTAAGGTCGTCGGCGATCATCTGCGCGAAAAACTGATGGGCTTGCAGGAGCGATACGAAGTGATCGGCGACGTGCGCGGTATGGGCTTGATGCAGGGCATCGAGTTCGTCAAAGACCGCAAGACCAAAGAACCGCATCCGCAGGCTGTGTTGAAGGTTTTTGAAGAGACGAAGAAGCGCGGCGTGTTGGTGGGCAAGGGCGGATTGTACGGAAACGTGATCAGGCTGGGGCCGCCGCTGGTTGCGACGAAAGACAACATGGACGAACTGGTCACGGCGTTGGATGAGGCGTTGGCGACGGTGTAATGTTGTTCGCAGGAGGAAGTTTTATGAACAAGGTTTATGTCGAAGAACGCGACGGCGGCTTTTGGATAGCCGGGACGCGCATTCCTCTGGACTCGGTAGTTTATGCGTTTCGTCGCGGCGCGGCGCCGGAAACCATCCGGCGATCTTTCCCACTTCTCACGCTGGAAGAGGTTTACGGCGCGATCACTTTTTACCTGGCGCACGAACAGGAGATTGACGAACATCTGCAACAATCGGAATTAAAGTTCGAGGCCGAAGCCGAGCAGCGCCGTGAGCAGTTTCGCCAGGCAAATCCCGATCTTTACGAGAGGTTCAAGCCGGCGCGACAAGAGAGCGAGACTACCGCAAGAGTGGGGCTACCCAAACAGCACCAGCGAACTCTCGACCAGGCGCTTGGGTTGCTAGCGACCAACAAGGCCGCTCCGACAGATGAGGAGGTTGAACAATTGTTGGAGGAACGACGTCGTGCGAAATTTCTGTGAGATGAAACGCGGTATGCAACAAGTGACGCCTACTTTCATCCTGCTTCTGTTTTTCACGATTGCGGCCACTGCGCAAACTACCTCTAATCCGCCCCTCATTACCGTGTCCGGTGAAGCGGCGGTCAAGGTTACGCCTGATGAAGTTGTCTTTCGCCTGGAAGTGGAAAACGTGGACAAGGATTTGATCGCCGCAAAGAACCTGAACGATGAGCGGGTAAAAGCCGTCCTAGCGTTGGCGCGCAGCTACCAGATTGACTCGCAAGACATTCGCACCGACTACATCAGCATTCAACCCAAATACGACTTTGAAGACGACGACAAGAAAAGAACATTCGCCGGCTACGAAGTATCGAAAACGGTGGTCATTGTTTTGAAAGACTTCTCCCGCTTCGACAGCCTGCTCTCCGATGTGATTAAGCTCGGCGTAACTCGCGTCAGCGACGTTACGTTTCGCACATCACAAATCCGCAAGCATAAAGATCAAGCCCGCGCCCTCGCCATCAAGGCCGCGCGCGAAAAGGCTCTTGCGATAGCTCAGGAGATCGGACAAACAATCGGCAAGGCCTACTCGATTCAGGAAGAGGGAGCGGTCAACAGATTCGATGGCAGAAACGCTACGACGGTGATCAGCGGCTCCTACTCGGATTCGGAAAGCTCAATCGCTCCGGGGCAAATCTCCGTAACGGCGCGAGTCGTTGCCAGCTTTGAATTGAAGTAATGAATTCTTTACGCGGGAGGAACAGTTTATGAAGACCCTGATCAAAAACGGCCACATCGTCACCGCCGTAGATTCCTACATCGCCGACATACTGATTGACGGCGAAACCGTCGCGATGATCGGCAAAGACCTTTCATCTGTCGCCGGCGCGGTGGACAAAACGATTGACGCGACCGGCAAACTTGTCATCCCCGGCGGCATTGATCCGCATACGCACATGGATTTGCCGTTCGGCGGCACATCGTCTTCCGACGATTTCGAGACGGGGACACGCGCGGCGGCTTTCGGCGGGACGACCACGATCATTGATTTCGCCGTGCAGTATCACGGGCAGGCGTTGAACGAAGGTCTCGACGCCTGGTTCGCCAAAGCCGAAGGCAAGGCGACGACAGATTACGGCTTTCATCTGATCTGCACCGATCTGCCCGACGAGCGATTGCCCGAATTGAAGGCGATGATCAATCAGGGCGTGACGAGCTTCAAGTTGTTTATGGCCTACCCCGGCGTCTTTCTGGTTGATGACGGCGTGATCTTCAAGGCGATGACGGAGGCGGGCGAGAACGGCGGATTGATCTGCATGCACGCTGAAAACGGCGTCGTGATTGACGTGCTGGTCAAACGCGCAATCGCCGAAGGCCGCACCGCGCCGAAATATCACGCGCTCACCCGCCCCACCAAAGCCGAAGCCGAAGGCGTTCATCGCGCCATCGCCATCGCCGAGATGGCCAACTCGCCGGTCTACATCGTGCATTTGAGTTGTTACGACGCGCTGAAAGAAGTACAGGCCGCGCGCGATCTGGGCCTTCCCGCGTTCGCCGAAACCTGCCCGCAATATCTGCTGCTCGATTACAGCCTCTACGAAAAGCCCGATTTTGAAGGCGCGAAATACGTGATGACGCCGCCGCTGCGCGACCGGGAAAATCAGGAGAAGTTGTGGAAGGGGTTGCGCAGTGACGATCTGCAAGTCATTTCAACCGACCACTGCCCGTTTTGCATGAAAGAGCAAAAGGAACTTGGCCGCGACGATTTCAGCAGGATTCCGAACGGCGGCCCCGGCGTCGAAAACCGCATGAGTTTGATCTATCACCACGGCGTCGCGCAGGGGCGCATCAACCTCAACCGCTTCGTCGAATTGACCTCGACCGCCGCCGCGAAGATTTTCGGTCTGTTTCCGAAGAAAGGGACGATTGCCGTTGGTTCCGACGCCGACATAGTGATCTTCGATCCGAACCGCGAGCAGACGATCAGCGCGGCGACTCATCACATGCGCGTTGATTACAGCGCGTATGAAGGCTGGAAGGTGAAAGGAGTGACCGAAGTCGTGCTTTCGCGCGGCAAGGTAATCGTCGAAAACGGCGAGTGGAAAGGCAAGGCGGGCGATGGCAGATTTATCAAGCGCGGAACATTCGCGTAAATCGCGGCCCGCCGTTTCGGAAAGGAGCAGTAAATGTCAGCAACCACTTTTGAGCAGGTTTTGCCGCAAGTGAAGGCGATGCCGCCGGAAGAAGCGGACAAGTTGCGCGAGTACCTCAACGCGCAACATCAGCAAGACGAAGCCGTCGAGAAAGCGCGCGCGTTAGCCCGCGCCGCCAGTAAGCGCGATCTATCAGGCGAGCATCAGTGGCTTGAAGAACATGGCCAGGAATACGTCGGTCAGTGGGTGGCGCTCAAAGGTAATCAGCTTATCAGTCATGGATCGCGCGGAAAGGATGTTCATGAGGCGGCTGTCGCGGCGGGTCATCCCGATGCGCTCCTGCTTCTTGTTCAACCAAAAGATGACCGTCCGTTCGTAAACATCTGACTATGTCCTTCCCCCTCAACTTCGATATCCGCCACCGCTACAAAACGCTCGACAGCGGGATACAAATTCGCGCCGCATTAAGCCACGGGAGTTGCGCCGCGGTTTGTCAGGCAAAGGTTGATACCGGGTCGGAGGTCTGTCTGTTTCAGCGTGACATCGGCGAAACGCTGGGCATAGATGTGGAAAGCGGCTACCGGCTTGAACTCGGCACGCTGACCTCCGGCGGGTTGATCGCCTACGGACATGAGGTGACTCTTTACACACTTGATTTGGAATTCGATTCATTCGTCTATTTTGCTGAAGATTACAATCTGCCGCGAAATATTCTTGGCCGCGAAGGTTGGCTGAGAAACGTGCGGATGGCGGTAGTTGATTACGATGCGGAGATTTATCTCAGCCCGTACGATTCGGCTTGAAGTTTGGGTACGAGGTTATGGACATCGGACAGGCGTTGATGATCGAACATTCCAAGCGTCAGACAATGGCCATCGTCGAATACATCGGCGATGACGCCCAACGCTTCGCCGAATTGATGAGGCTGTTCTTCGCCAGGGAATATCGTCTGACGCAGCGCGCCGCCTGGCCGATGAATTTTTGCGCCGAACGCCATCCGAAATTGATCCAGCCTTATTTGCCGAAGCTGCTCGACTGCCTGGAACGCGACGACATGCACACGGCGGTCAAACGAAACGTCGTCAGGTTGCTGCAATACATCGAGATTCCGAAACGGCTGACCGGCAGGGTCTATTCTCATTGCGTTGATTTGATTGATGACGCTTACCAGCCTGTCGCCGTGCGGGCGTTCGCGTTGACGGTCGCGGCGCGCATCGCGAAGTCGGAGCCGGATTTGATGAACGAGTTGCGGCTGATCGTGAGCAAACATCTCCCGCACACGACGGCGGCATTTCAGGTACGCGCGAGAAAGATTCTCGCGCAGCGCAAGGGTAACGAACATGTCTGAACAAACTATGCTCGCCTCCGAAACCATTCACCACCCCGACGGTCGCGTCGAACTGCGCGATCACTCAACCATCGAATCCAGCCCGCTTTACAACCACGATCTCGCGCCCGTGCCCGTCGCCAGGCGCAATTGGACGACGTACAACTACGCAGCGCTCTGGGTCAGCATGGCGCATTGCATTCCGACTTACATGCTCGCTTCCGGCTTGATCGCGGCGGGGATGAATTGGCGTCAGGCGCTTTTCACGATTCTGCTCGGCAACACTATTGTGCTCGTTCCGATTCTGCTCAATTCGCATCCAGGGACGAAATACGGCATTCCGTTTCCGGTCTTCGCGCGTGCGAGTTACGGCGTGATCGGATCGAACCTGCCGGCGTTGATGCGGGCGATTGTAGCCTGCGGGTGGTTCGGCATTCAGGCTTGGATCGGCGGCGAGGCTCTGCACACTTTGTTCAAAGCGATCATTCCGTCGTGGCAGACGCTGCTCGGCGGCGCGGTGGGCGGGCACACGCCGACCGAGTGGTTGTCGTTTCTGCTTTTCTGGGGGCTGAACATTTACATCATCTATCGCGGGATGGATTTGTTGCGCGCGGTCGAAAACTGGGCTGCGCCTTACGTGCTGGTGATGACGGCGATCCTGCTGGGCTGGGCGATCTGGCGCGCGAACGGACTGGGCAGTTTGTTGCGCGATGACGGCAAGTTTCAAACGCTCGCCGAATTCTGGCCGATCTTCATTCCGTCGCTGACGGCGATGATCGGATTTTGGGCTACGCTCAGTTTGAACATGCCTGATTTTACGCGCTTCGGGCGCAGCCAGCGCGAACAGACAGTCGGTCAAATCGTCGCGTTGCCGACTACGATGACGGTGTTTGCCGCGATGGGTGTGATGATCACTTCAGCGGCCATCGTGATCTATCCGCAGATGAAGCCGTCTGAATTGTGGGATCCGTTGAAGGTCGTCAGCCAATTCGACAGCGTGCTGGTTGTGGCGGTCTCGATGTTCACGGCGGTTGTGGCGACGCTCGCGGTCAACATCGCGGCCAACGTCGTGTCGCCCGCGAACGATTTCGCCAACGCTTTTCCGCGTTTGATTTCGTTCCGCACTGGCGGGCTGATCACCGGCGTCATCGGCATTCTGATGCAGCCGTGGAAGCTGCTGGCCGATCCGTCGGCTTACATCTTCACGTGGCTGAACGGATATTCGGGCGGACTGGGTTCAATCGCCGGAGTGTTGATCGCCGATTACTGGATGGTTCGGAACAAGAAGCTTGCGCTTGGCGATCTGTATCGCACGAAGGGCGTTTACACTTACGCCGGCGGATGGAACTGGCGCGCGGTCGTGGCGACGTTGATCGGGTGCGGGCTGGCGTGGATCGGGTTGTTGGTTCCGGCGTTGAAGCCGCTTTACGATTACGGCTGGTTCGTGGGCTTCGGCGCGTCGGCAGTTATTCATTACGTTTTGATGAAAGCGTTTCCATCGCAGG
>JAJVHZ010000107.1 GCA_022072255.1 Gammaproteobacteria bacterium
GGCGGCGGGCTCGCGCCCACCGCTGCCCGCGGGGAGGGAATGACCGCCGGCGGCAGCACGCCCGCGGCTGCCTCCGCCGGCTCCGCCGCGGCGATCGTTGCAGCGGCCGTCGTGACGGGCGCCGTCTCGGCGCCGGCCGCGGCTACCGCGGGTCGGCTGGAGAGCGCCGCGACCTCGCGCTCGAGCTTGCGCAGGCGATCGGCCAGGCGCAGATAGCAGCCCAGCAGCAGGCCGCCCAGGACCCCGAGCACCAGTCCCGCCTCCTCGAACCATGCCGCCCCGAGACCCCCTCCGACCAACGCCAGCAGCCAAGGCATGCGCGATCCCTCATGATGATGTTATTTGTGCCGCACTGCATCGCATGTGCAAGAAGCGTGCAGCCCGCGCATTATAATCAGCCGCTCGCGGGCGGCCGACGCGCGCCGCTTCGGCGCGCGAGGCGCGCGATCAGGCGCTCCAGTTCGCGGCAATCGCCGAGTACGACGTCGGGAACGTCCGGATGCTCGGCGGAGCCCGGAAAATAGTGCGCAAGCCACTCCGGCGTCCAGCCGGCACTGTTGAAGAACACGCTGGCCACGCCGGCGCGCCGCGCCGCCCCTACGTCGCTGGCCGCATCGCCGACGTACCAGCAGGCGCGATCCGGAACGCGCCCCAGCCTGTTGACGGCATGGATGATCGGATCGGGCGCGGGCTTGCGATTCGGCGTGTCGCCGCCGCAGACGATGACATCGAACAGTCCGCGCCAGCCGCCGCCGAGCACGGCCAGCTCGTGCTCGAGGAATTCCCGGTCGCGGTTGCTGGCAATGGCAAGCCGGATGCCCTGCGCGTGCAGCGCGGCCAGCACCGGTTGCTCGTCGCCGTGCAGGTGGTGCACCGCTCCGTAATGATGACGATAGGCCGCGCTGTATGCGGCATGCGCGACCCGCTTGGCCTCCGCATTCGCCCCAAACAGGATCTCGAAGATGTCGGTGCGCGACAGCCGGCCGGTGCTGCGGATCTTCTCCGGCAGGCGGCGATGCTGTCGCACGTACTCGACCAGGCGTTCGTCCTCCGCCGTCCTGGAGCGGCCGGGGCCGACGAGCCGCGGCAGCAGGTCGAGCTCCACGAAGCGCGCCAGCATGTCGTCCATCGCGTTGTACATGGCCTTGCGCGTGTCCACCAGCGTGCCATGCCAGTCGAATATCAGCACGCGCGGCGCGAGCAGTCCGACCGCGGTTGCGACCGTCGGCAGATAGCGAGGCACTACGTTCACATCGTCCTCTCCCGCCACAGCAGGACCTTGGTTCGCGAGTGCAACAAGTATAGCGAGCGGCGGCGCGGCCTGCCGGCGGTACGTCATCGCGCAATGGCTGGACGGCGACTCGGCGACGTTCCCGGCGGACGCCGTGGAACCGGGATCGATCGGATCGGTGACGGTGCGCACCGGCTGACCGATCCGGTGCGGTCGCGGCGAACGCAGTTTGCACGCACGACGGCGTGCATCGGCGACAATCCGGATAGTGACGGCGGCCGATCTGCCGCCACCGGGATCAACCGTTGGCGGCGGCGCGCGCCGTGGAAGGCGCAGCGGCCTGCTGCAGTTCGGCGACCTTGCGTTCGAGCTCGAAGATCCGATTCTGGTACTGGGTGAGCAGCCCCCGGATCTTCACACGCATGACGTGCATCTCGTGCTGCAGCTCGTTGTCATGCTCTTTCAGCATGCGCGCGAACTCCTCGCGCATCTGCGCGCCGACGCCGTCGGCCGCGGCGACTTCCCCGGGTGGCGCCGCGCCGGCGGCGACGGCGCCCGGCGCGCCTTCGGGCCCGGGCGCGGTGGCGACGGCCGGCAGCGGATTGGGATTCACGTTGGTCGCGATGCTGGCCGTCGCGCTCAGATACTCCTCCGGGATCTCGATGACGGTCTCGGTGGCGGCGCCCGGGAGGTGCAGCGTGTCGAGATCATCGGAGGCGCAGGCACGCATGTAGTCGGCCACGGCGGCGGTGAGATAACGCGCCTCCAGGCCTTTCTGTGTCAGCAGGAAGGCTGCGAGCGCGCTGTCGGATTCGTTGTCGCTGACCGCGATGTAGGTGAGCTGCTTGTCGAAGCCGCGGCGTTCGCGACGCACCTCGTTGACCGGCACGTTGCGGCTGCCGCCCACCGCGTAACGATTGAACTCCGAGGGCGCGCGCACGTCGATGATGCTGGCACCGTAGGCCTCGAGATTCTTCGCCTCGTTGATGCCGACGGCCTTCAGCATCGGCTCCCTGAAGAGCTTGTCGAATTCCTCCTTGCTCAGGCACGCGAGCGTGCCGTCGGTGACCATCTCGACGGAGAAGCTGCGGGGCGTGCTGCGGATGAGCGAATCCTCGCCGAAGGTGTCGCCCGGTCCCAGGGAGCCAAGCTCCACGACCGCACCGCCGCCGGAGGGATAGTTGAACAGTCGGCACTTGCCGGCGCCGATGATGTAGAACGTCTCGCCGCCCTCCCCCTGCCGGTAGATGGTCTCGCCGGCACCGACCTGCAGCATCTCGATGCGCGAGATGAGCGAGCGCAGCGCGCTCTTGGAGACGCGCGACATCGATTTGGACTTCATGATCTGCTCCATCAGCACGTCGGTGGCTGACAGACGCACGGCTTCCGTAGTCATGGGCAATTTCCCCGAGTTGCTTGATCCCTGACGGTCGCCTTTGCGGGGGCGGATTGGACCGGCCGCCCGCGGCGCCAAACCGGGACCTGACCCCTCTTACATCGGCAGCCGGGCCCGAATACTTGATTGCGGGAGAAGGGGATTGATTACCAGGGACTTAGGGGCCACGCAGGAGTGCGGCGGCCGGGCCGATGGGGCTCAAGGCTGATCGGGTGCCGGGTCCATGACGTCGTCCCCGTCCTCCGGCTCCTGCGGCATGCTGTCCGGGCCGGGCTCCACGGAGGTTCCGGCCCCCTGCTGTTGCAGCTTCCTGCCGACGAGTTCCCGGATCCTCTCGGCCTGCCGCTGCCGCTCGCGCGCGAGTTGTTCGAGCCTGGCATGCTCCGCCTGCGCGAGCTGCTCCTGCCGGTGCGCGCGCCAGGCGTCGATCGCCAGTTGTGAGACCGACATGCCGATGAACACGCCCAGGGCAATCTGCAGGATCAGTTTCATGGATTGAGCTCGGGATCCCTGGAAATTGGTCCACGCCGAAATGCAAGAGCCGCCCGGCCAACGCCGGGCGGCTCGAACTGCGTCATCGAACTACACGCTGCGTCGCGACTTCACGCTGCGGCCATCACGGCGTCTGGACGGCCGGCAACGTGGCGGCAATGCCGTCGACGCCCACCGCGCAGAGGGGATGACCCCAGCCACCGGCGCTCACGCCGATGCCCAGGCCAGGGGCATTGGTGATGTCGTAGACGATGTTGTCCGGACGTGCCGCATCACCGCTGACCCCGGCAGGCACCGCGTCCAGGCCCAGCAGGTTGCGGGTGCGCCAGGCGATGTTGTGATCGGCGCAGGAACTGTCGCCGCTGACGCCGAGACCACCCACCAGCACCCTGGTGCCGTTGTAGTTCCTGTACAGGCCGAGACCGCCGCCGAAGACGTTCACGCCGCCGATGCGATTGCCGACCATCGGGTCCTGCGGCTTGCCGAAGTGCTGCGCCGGCCCCTTGTAGGCCACTCCGGTGTCGACCGGGTTGCTGTGCTGCAGCCCGTAGAGGCTGCCGCCCGGCTGCACGGCGCTGAACAGATTCGCAGTCGAGAGCGCCAGTGCCGGCAGGCTGAAGGCATTGGCGGTGTTCGCCTTCTGCGCCGAGATGACGCGGCTTCCCGGCCACTGGGCACCGCGATTGCCACCCGTGAAGGCCACGGCGCAAACTACCCCGTCGCGATTGACGATCGTTCCCCACATGTCGAGATTGAAACCACCGTTCGGCGTGTTGCGCGCGTTGATCAGCGCCCTTTTGAGCTGGTAATGGTTTGGCAACCCCTTGCACGCGGCACTCGACTGCGGTCCCTTGCCCTTGCTGTCGGCGAAAGCGACGTTCGCCATCAGGCTGAGGGCGACGCCGCCGGCCAACGCGAACTTCAGTGCTCTTGACTTGGATTTCATGGCTGCACTCTCCTTGGAAGAATTCCACATCGTTCAATCTGGCCAAACTGCGATTGGATTGCGGTTGTCACGCGCCTTCCGGGTCTGGCCAGCTTCCGTGCGATTCTATGGTGTTTTTTGCATGACCCCAGACAGCGCTGCGTCGTTGGGAATGGGCGGCGGGCAGACGTGACGGCGCAACACTACGCCTGCGCCACGGCGTGCGCAATTGCCGTTTGTGCCGATACCGGAAGCGCCAGATTTCCGGCACTCCGATTGCGATTGTTCGCCTGCAATGACAGCGGTGCGACACATCCCCAGCCATGTCGGGTCCTCGCGCGCTGATCAGGACCCGGACCGGGCCACGGCCATTCGCGGCGCCGGCCGCACGGAGGCTGAGACGCCCTGCGGTTGAACCCGGCACTGGAGAATTGCGTCCATAGCGCATACGCTCATGGCATGAACCCGATGGAAACCGTGCCGCGAAAATTCCTGATCGCCGCCCTCGCGACGCTCTGCATGGTCCCGGCGGTCTACGGCCAGGCTTACAAGTGCAAGGCGTCCGATGGCGCGGTCACCTACCAGGACACCCCCTGCCGCGCCGGCAGCAGCGAGTCGGTCGTGGATGTGGCCGAGCCGCGCCCCGTCTCGCCCGAGGATGCCGCGGCGATGCAGAAGGCGCGCGAGGACCTGCGACAGCGGGATCGCGAGCTGGCCGATCGTCTGGAGCGGGAACGCCTGGCCCGCCTGCAGAGCGCGGCCGAGGAGCAGGCGCGCTACGCCGCTGCCACCCCGGCGCCCACGGAGGTCTACCCGGACGAGCTCGGGGTCTGGCGCGCCGGCGTGTACTTCCCGCCGTACTACGGCGCCCCGACATTTCCGATCCGCCCGGGCCGGCATCCCGGTCTGGGCTGGCCGCCGCCCTTCGATCCCAACCACGGGCACGGGGGGCGGCCGGGACACGACGGGCGGCCCGGTCACGACGGTCACCGGCCGCATCAGAGCCTTGGTTCCGGCAGTGACCACGGCCGGGGGGGCGGCTCGCTCGATATGCGCCGCTGACGCCCAGGGCGGCGCGCGATCTGCCGCGGCCGCCCCCGCTGCGACTCAGCCTTTTCCCTGCTTCCCCTCCGCCAGGCGGAGCGCGCGTCGCATCGCGCCGAAGCGCCGCCGGTAGTGCGCCGGCGTCAGACCGACCTTGCGTCGAAACAGCCGCCCGAAAAAACCCGCATCCTCGTAACCGATCTCCTGCGCGATGGCCTCCACGGCCATGTCCGTGCTCTCGAGCATCTGCTTGGATTCCTCGATACGCAGCGTATGCACGTAGTCGAGCGGCGACATGCCCGTGGCGTGCCGGAAGCGGCGTTTGAACGACCGCTCAGACAGGCCGCTGAATTCGGTCATCGCCGCCACCGGCGCGGCCTGGGCGTAGTGCTCCGCGATCCACGCCTGGCAGCGGGCGATGAGTGCGTCCTCGCTCTGCCGGTCATGGGCCAGCCTGGCGAACGGCTGCTGCCCGATGTCGTGCCAGTCGATGAGCGAGAGACGCGCCAACTGCATGGCCTCCTCGACCCCGACGAAACGCGCGACGAGGAACAGGGCCATGTCCAGCCAGGTGGTACCGCCACCGGCCATGATCAGCCGCTGTCCCTCACCCGAGGCGACCAGCGCGCGCTGACCCACGACGCGGATCTGCGGATAGCGCCGCTTCATCGTGTCGCAGTAGGCCCAGTGCGTGGTCGCATCGTGCCCGTCGAGCAGGCCGGCCTCCGCCAGCAGCATCGCCCCGGAGCACGCGGTCGCGATCGTCGCGCCGCGCGCATAGCTCTGCCGCAGCCACTGCACCTCGGCACCGAAGCGTCCCCCGAGCGGCTCGCCCGGCGGCACGAAGATCTCCGGGACGCATACCACGTCCGGCGAAGGACACTCCGCCAGCGTGCAATCCGGATGCATCGTGACCCCGTTTGCGGCCTCGAACGGCTCGAGGCCCGCTGCCGCCACGACCGGAGACATGCGCTGCGGACCCGGCCTGCCCTCGACGATGTAGCCCCAGTCGCGGCCGGCCGACTTGAACAGGTCGTACATGCCGTAGACCGTGGATGCGGTGACCTCGGGGAAGGCGAGGATGACGACGTTGATCGGCTGTTCGGTCGATGCCATGGCAGATTCGTCCGGTTTTTCGCCGGATCGGCTTTGGTGCCGGCGTCATTCTCGCACTACCTTTGCGCTCCGGGAAAACCCCATGACAGCGGATCGCACAGGAGACCGACCATGACACGCTATCGCCACCGATTGCCCCAGCTCGCCGACAGCCTGTTCCTCAGCGACGGGGGGCTGGAGACCACGCTCATCTTTCACGACGGCATCGAGCTGCCCGCCTTCGCCTCCTTCACCCTGCTCGACAGCGAGGAAGGAACCGCGCATTTGCGGCGCTATTACGCGACCTACGCCGACATCGCGCGCCGTCGCCAGTTGGGGGTGGTGCTGGAGAGCGCCACCTGGCGCGCCAATGCCGACTGGGGTGCAAGGCTCGGCTACGACGCCGCCGCACTCGCGCGGATCAATCGCAGGGCCATCGATCTGCTGGTGGAGGTGCGCCGCGAGTTCGAGACCGGGAAGACGCCTGTCGTCATCAGCGGCAACCTCGGACCGCGCGGCGACGGCTACCGGAGCGAATCGCGCATGACCGCCTCCCAGGCCGAGCGCTATCACCTGGCACAGATCCGCACCTTTGCCGATACCGCTGCCGACATGGTAGGCGCGTTCACGCTCAATTACATCGAGGAGGCGATCGGGGTCGTGCGGGCGGCGCGCGCGATGCGCATGCCGGTGGCGATCTCCTTCACGCTGGAGACCGATGGCCGCCTGCCATCCGGGGACGCGCTCGAGACCGCCATCAGGCGCGTCGATGCCGAAACGGATCGATATGCGGAGTATTTCATGATCAACTGCGCCCATCCTGCGCACTTCGAGCACGTGCTGGCGGGCGATGCGGACTGGATCGATCGCATACGCGGCGTGCGCGCCAATGCCTCATGCAAGAGCCACGCGGAGCTCGACGCCGCCACCGAGCTGGACATCGGCAGCCCCGAGGAACTGGGTCAGCAGTACCGCCGCCTGAAGCGGCGGCTGGGCAGGCTTTCAGTGGTCGGCGGCTGCTGTGGCACCGATCACCGCCACGTCGAATCCGTATGCCTGGCGCTGGCGAGCTGAGTTTACGAAGGAAGGACGGCGGTTTCGCGACCGGCGCGGGAGGGTTACTTGCTTGCCAGGGGAATGAGGATGGTAACGCGCAGTCCGCCGAGGGCAGCGCCGTCGTCGAAGTCCATGGCCCCTCCGTAGAGCTCGACAATGTCGCGAGCGATGGCCAGCCCGAGCCCGTGCCCGGCCGTGGACTCGTCGATCCGCACGCCGCGCTGCCCGAGACGATCGCGATCAGCGGCGCTGCAGCCGGGGCCGTCGTCCTCCACCGTCACCGTCATCGCCTCACCGCATGAGGCGCGCACCGCGACGACGGCCTTCGCCCATTTGCAGGCATTGTCCATCACGTTGCCCAACAGCTCCTGCATGTCCTGCTGATCGAGGGGCACGGGATCGGTGCCCTCGACTTCGACGCGAAAGTCGAGCGACTTCTCCGCATGGATCTTCCCGAGGACGGACGCCAGCTCGGCGATGTCCTCGGCCGGGCGAAAGCGGCGGCCGACGGCGCCGCCGGCGATCCGGGCGCGCCGCATCTCCCGCTCGATGAGCGTGCGGATCTCCGCCGTGCTGCGGAGCAACTGTTCCCGCGCCGACGGCGCCAGCGACTGCCCGGACTGCTCCGCGGTCTTCACGAGCAGGCTGAGCGGCGTCTTCAGCCGGTGTGCCAGATTGCTCACCGCGTGGCGCGACAGCGAGACGCGGCGCGCCAGGGATTCGAGCAGCCGGTTGATCTCCCCGGCCAGGGGGTCGATCTCCTCGGCCACATCGGTGTGCAGCCGCTCGATCCGCCCCAGCCTGAGCTCCTGCAGCGACAGGCGGACGGCGTCGAGCGGCCTGAGCCCCCAGCGCACCCCTGCGCGCTGCAGCAGCAGCAGCAGCAGCAATGCCGCCGCCGAGACCAGCAGATAGCGCATCTTGAAGCGCCGCAAATCGTCCTGCAGCGGCCCGAGGTCCTCCGCCATGGCGATGGTCAGCGCCACGCCCTGCTTCTCGTATCCGCCCACCAGCACCAGCAGCTGCTGCGCGTCGGGGCCCCTCAGCGCGAGCGTGCGGCGGCTGCCGGGCGCGGCGGCCGGCACTTCGATGTCGCGGTCCCAGAGCGAACGGGATCGCAGCACCTCGCCGGCGGTGGTGATGCGAAAGTAATGACCCGAGAGCGGCTGTGTGTAGATGAGCGGCACCCGCTCCGCCGGCAGCTCGATGTGACCGGCGGGTGGCAGGCTCAGTGCGGCGAGCAGGCCGTCGCTGTCATGCTGCAGGCGGGTCTGCACGTAGCGTTCGATGACCGCGCTGATGGCGGAGGTCACCAGCAGCCACTGCAGCGCGAAGACCGCGGTGACGATGACCGCCATCCCGATCGTGAGCCGCCCGCGCAGCGACCTCACGCATCGCCCTCGAAGACATACCCCTGTCCGCGTTGCGTGCGTATGCAGCCTTCGCCGAGCTTGCGCCGCAGCCGGTTGACGTAGACCTCGATCACGTTGCTCTCCTGATCGCTGTCGCGGTCGTAGACGTGCTCGGCCAGCCTGTCCTTGGAGAGTACGCGGCCGCGATTGATCATGAAGTAGCGCAGCAGGCGGAACTCCAGCCCGGTCAGCGCGATCGTGGCGCCGTCGGCCGTCGTCACCGACTGGCGCTCCTCGTCGAGCGTCAGCCCGCCGTGGCGGATCTGCGCCGGGGATTGCCCCTGGGCCCGCCGCAGCACCGCATTGATGCGCGCCAGGAGCTCGGCGGCGTGAAACGGCTTGGCGAGGTAGTCGTCCGCGCCGGCGCGAAAACCGGACACCTTTTCGTGCCAGGCATCACGCGCCGTGAGCACGATGACCGGCACCATGTTGCCGCGCGCACGCCAGTTGCGCAGCACGCTCAGGCCGTCCCGGCCCGGTAGTCCCAGGTCCAGCACCACACCGTCGTACGGCTCGGTATCGCCGAGCGCCTCGGCGTCCGCCCCGTCGCCGCATTCGTCGACGGCAAATCCGGCTGCGGTCAGCTCCTCTCGCAACTCCGCGCGCAGGACGTCGTCATCCTCGACCAGCAGCAGTCGCACGCCTCCTCCGTCCTCTCAGTCGTCGATCTCCGTGGCCAGCAGATTGCCACTGCGGGCATCATAAACCAGCTCGGTCACCCGCCCGGTCGCGGGATCGGCGAACTCCAGTTCGTAGACGTAGCGTCCGTTCTCCTCGTCGAGCTCCGCCTCTATGAGGCGACCGGGCGTCTTCGTGCTCGCCCGCGCGAGGATCGCCTCCAGCGGCAGTACCTTGCCCTCCTGCACCAGGCGCTTCGCCCGATCCTGCTCCCGCTCCGGGCGATCCTCCGCCGCAGGCGTGCCGATGACGAGAGCAGCCAGCACTGTCGCCGCCGCGACGCTAATCGATGCCCTCATGTCGCCCTCCGATCGCCAACGGCACCCTGCGCGCGCATCGCGTCAGCCTACACCCGCTTGCGACCGTGGAACATCGCGCCGACGAGGTCTTCGCGGTGCAGGAAACTCTCCACGATCACGCCCAGGACGTGTATGGCAACGAATGCCACCATGAGGTTGGCGAAGAACTCGTGCACCTCTTCCAGGGTGTGTTCGAGATGCTCGCTGCTGCCTGCCAGCCAGAAGGCCAGCGGACCGGCGCCCTCATCGGCGCCGTAGAGCGCCACCCCGGTCAACGTCGTCGCCACCAGGGCCAGGATCATCAGCACGATCATCAGCCCGCCGGCAGGGTTGTGGCCGAGGTGCCGGGCGGCCCGGCCCGTCAGCACGTCCAGCGCGTAGCGGCCGGCCTCCATCGGCGAGCGCACGAAACTCGAGAAGCGCGCATTGGGTGTCCCGAGGAATCCCCAGGCGATGCGCGCCGCTATCAGCCCCAGCACCGCGTAGCCGGCGATCACATGCACGCCCTCCCAGTCCTCGGCGCTCAGGTAAGCCACCGTGAATGCGGCCACCAGCGACCAGTGAAAGATGCGCACGAACGGATCCCAGACCATTACCTTGTCAGCATTGTTCATGATTGCACCACCCCGCGTTCGAATTGGATGTGTGCAGCGTAGGCGAGGATCCTTAAACCACGCTGAGTGCCGGGGGCGGGCCCGCTCGCTCGCGGCCGGCGGGCCGGACCGCCGGGAGAACCGCGCCGGGGGTGTATGTCGATGGCCCCCGCGAGCCGGTAAGATCGCCCCCACCTGGACCAAATCCACTGGAGCGAGACACATGCCCATCTACGAGTACACCTGCAAGGACTGCGGCAAACAGTTCGAGCAACTGGTGCGCGCCGACAGCCGCCCCGAGTGCCCGTCCTGCCAGGGCAGCCGGCTCGAAAAGATGCTGTCGCCGTTCGCGGTGAGTTCCGAGGGACACGACAGCGCCGCCATGGAAACCTGCGGCCAGTGCGGCAATGCGCCGGGCTCGTGCATGATGCCCTGACGGCGTCCTCGAGGGCGGGCCCGTCGCGTCGCGACACCTCCGGACGTCCGGGGACGACGGCCGGGTCGCGTTTAACCCCGGCAGGCCCACGCCCGCGTTCAAGACTGCACGGCATCCACACGAAAGGAACCCTGCATGTCACGCCCTGCCCTCGTCCTCGCCCTCACCGCCCTGCTGGGGCTCGCCCCGGCCGCGCACGCCGTCGGCTCCCTGACCGACATCAACATCTATGACCGCACCGCCGGGCAGACGCTGCCCGTCTATTACAGGGACGGCCAGTATTTCGTCGCCGGCGAGCCCGGTCACGAGTATCAGATCCAGATCCGCAACCACAGTGGCGGCGATGTTCTGACCGTCGTCTCCGTCGACGGCGTGAACGTCGTCAGCGGCGAGACCGCACACTGGCGGCAGAGCGGTTATGTGCTCGACAACTGGGACAGCCTGGAGATCAAGGGCTGGCGCAAGAGCCTCGAGCGTACCGCGGCCTTCTACTTCACGCGCCTGCCGGATTCCTACGCCGCACGCACCGGCCGCCCCGACAACGTCGGCGTCATCGGCATTGCGGTCTTCCAGCGCAAGCCCGTTCCCGTGCCGATCCCTTATCCCGCGCCCATGACGCGGGCGGACGAAGGGGCTGCGGCAGGGGCGCCCGCCGAATCGCGGCAGCAGGCAGAGTCGGGCAAGCTCTCGAATCGCGCTCGCCCGGAGGCCGAAGCCGCGCGCCTGGGCACGGGACATGGCCGCAGCGAGACGTCCTACGCACGCTATACGACGTTCGAACGCGCCACGGAATCGCCCGCGGAGATCATCTCCATCCGCTACGACAGCCGCCGCAACCTCGTCTCCCAGGGCGTCATTCCGGCCGAGGTCGTGCGGCCGCTGGCGGTGAATCCCTTCCCGGGCGGCTTCGTGCCCGATCCCTGAGGGCGCACCGCACACGCTTCGTGTATACGCATGCTTGCGCGCCGGGCACCGATGGCAGAGCGGGGGCACGCAGCAACATCGCATTCCCCTCCCCGTGCCGCGGGGAGGGGAATCGCGCTGCACTCGGGCGCGGCGATCGCCGCGCGCGCCGGGATGCCGCGGCAGGTTGTGGGCATGCCCACATCCGCTACACTGCACGCGGGCATGGACGAATCGTTTTCCGACGAAGAGCTGATGCTGCGCTACGGTGCCGGGGACGCCGCCGCCTTCGACATTCTTTATGCGCGGCACAAGGGCGGCGTCTATCGCTACCTGTTGCGCCAACTGCGCGAACCGGCGCTCGCCGAGGAGCTGTTCCAGGACGTCTGGCTCAGGCTCGTGAACGCCCGCGATCGCTACACGGTGCAGGCGAGGTTCGCGACCTGGCTGTATCGTATCGCGCACAACCGCCTCGTCGACCACGTGCGCCGCCGGGGCAATCACGAGGTCGTGTCGCTGGGCTGGAACGATGCAGAGGAGGACCCACCGCTGCAGATCGCCGACGACCCGGCGCGCACGCCGGAGGCGCGGCAGTGGGCCGGACAACAGCTCGAGCGCATCGTCGAACTGGTCGAGGCATTGCCGCCGGCGCAGCGTGAGGCGTTTCTCCTGCACCACGAGGCCGATCTCGGCGTCGATGCGATCGCCGAGGCCACCGGCGTGAACCGCGAAACCGCCAAGAGCCGGCTGCGCTACGCCTTCGACAAGCTGCGCAGGGGGCTGGAGGACTACCTATGAGCGAAGCGCGGAACGACGACCCGCGTCGCGACGGCGAGATCTCCGCGGCCTACCGCACGCGCTCCGCGGAGACGCCGCCTGCCGGGCTCGACGCACGCATCCTCGCCGCGGCGCATCGCGCGGCCGGCGGCCGCCCGGGCGGCCGCAAGCACCGCTGGTCCCGCTGGATCGATGCACCGTTCGCGACCGCAGCCGTGGTCCTGGTGAGCGCCACGCTCATCGTGCTCATGCGCGAGGAGGGCATGCTCGGACAGCGAGCGGCGAAGGAGGCGAAACGGGCGTCCGCGACTCAGGAGAGGGCCGTACAGGCGCCGGTGCCGGCGGCGCCACCTGCCGTGATCGAAAACGGCGCCGCCGATATGTCCCGTCCAGCCGCGCCCGCTGAGGTGCGCGCGCGGGCGGAGGAGGAGACTGGCGCCAGCGCGCCGCAGAGGGAGCCGCCGGCGGCCGCTAACGCGAGTAGCTCCCCGAAGGGCGGCACCGCGGTCCCGGCGCCGCCCGAACCGCAGCGGCACGATGCGCTCGCGCCTGCCACCGCGCCGATCCCCGGTGAAAGGGCGCAGGCGCCAGGCGGGGTTTCGGTCGAGGGGTCGGGGCCGATGCCGCCACTGGAGAAGCGCGAGGCCGCACTGGAACCTTTTCCGGCCGAGGCGCCAGCCGCGGCTGCCACGATCAGGCAGCAGGCCGCCCCCCCGGCGGCAACGCCGGGTCGCGCGGCCGTCATGCCGTCCGCACCGGATGCGAGTTTGCGGGCCGCTCCCGCGGGCGCGCCACCTCGCGCCGCCGCGCCGCGGTCGGCGGAGGTTCAGGCACCAGCCGCTGATGTGGAGGAGGCCGGGACCGCAGGCAAGCTCGCGCGGGAAAAGACCGCGGGCCCCGCAGTGCAGACGCCCGAGGAGCGCTGGCTGGCGGAGATCCGCGAGCTCGTTCGCGCGGGCAAGTTCACCGATGCGCAGCTCTCGCTGGCACGCTTCGTCAGGGCGTATCCCGACTATCGCGTGCCGGCGGACATCATCGACGCGCTGAAGCCCGCCGACTGAATCGCCGCCCAACCGCCGCGCTTCCTGGCGGAGGTGGGCTTCGTTCCCGGCGCTGCCGTCGTCGCGCTCGCCTGATCGCGATCAACCTTTGGTGCGTACGGTCACAATCGCGCCTTGCGATCCGGCGCCGGCGAACTAGAGTTGAAAGTAGACACGCTGCAGCTGATGCGACGCGCCGGTCAGTGCCGCAGGGCATGCGCAGCGTCGTCGATGCGCCGGGGCCGTTAGCATGAAGGCGTAGCCGGACGGACCTCGGAGATGGCTCCCCAATGCGCGGGAGTTGCCTCGCCCGCCGTCGGTGCTCGGTCACCGAAGGACACGGCAAGGGCGGGATCAAGTGACAATCGACCGGCGAGAAACCCGCACCTGCGGGTTTTTTGTTTCACGATGACTCCAGCCCGGTAGTTCGCTGGACTGCGCCGCAGCTCGATACAGCATGTTTATCAGTAAGTTACGTGCGTCCATCATATGCCGGTGCTTTCTGAAACTTGACCCGATTTTCCCTCGCGCCGCTCCTGTCTGGCTCCTGGAACCGGGTCGCTCCAAGGAGTCATCATGGCAAAGATCAAGCTCACCAAGACCGCTGTGGAAGCGGCCCAACCCCAGGCCAAGGATGTTGAACTGCGGGATACCGTGGTGCCCGGCTTCCTGTGCAAGATTACCCCTGGAGTTTCGAGACCCCGTGCCTCAGGTTCGTGCGATAGAACCCCTGCATCGAACGCACTGGACGATGGTTGACTGCAAGCACCACTGCATCGCCTTGGCTCAAAGACACTACTTCGGCCCTGTCAGCGCGTTTGGGGTCGCTTTCGGTCAACAGCAATTCGCCTCCCCCAAAATCAGCCCCCGGCTGGTCAAGCAGGAATACCGCTGGAAAGGAAACACATGCTC
>JAJVHZ010000105.1 GCA_022072255.1 Gammaproteobacteria bacterium
GCTGTTATGGGATCACGAACGTTTCGCATCTGTTTCAACGCATCTGGCTCGATCTCGAAGGTTTCAAGCTCTTCGGGATTTGAGGTCACAAGATGTTGTGGAGTTTCCGGCAATTCCTAAAGAGCCAAAAAATCGGCTTGCAAAAACTGATTCCTCTACCGGTGGACGCGAATTTCTACAAGCCGGAAGGCAAACAACCCAAAGGGCCGAAAGCCCGCCACAACCAATGGCGCTACGTGGATTTCGACTCGGACGGGGCGCTCGACCTCGTCACTGGCATCGAAGACTGGAGCTTTTACGGCTGGGACGACGCTTGGAACGCGCAGGGCGAATGGCAGAACGGCCCTTTGCATGGCTTCGTGCTGCTGCATCGCAACACGGGGACGACGGCCTCGCCGCAGTACGCCCCGCCGGTGAAGATCGAAGCCGGCGGCAAGCCGATTGACGTGTTCGGTTGCCCTTCGCCCAACTTCGAAGACTTCGACGGCGACGGCGATCTCGATCTGCTCTGTGGCGAGTTCCTGGATGGATTCACGTACTTTGAAAATGTCGGCTCAAGGACGAAGCCACGTTATGCGGCAGGCCACCGGCTCAAAGACGCCAGTGGCGCGCCGCTGACGATGGAATTACAGATGATCGTTCCGGTCGCATTCGACTGGGATAAAGACGGGGATTTCGATCTGATTACGGGAGACGAAGACGGACGCGTGGCGATCGTAGAAAACACTGGCAAATGGCACAAGGACGGCACGCCGATCTTCGCCCGTCCGGTGTATTTCAAGCAGGAAGCCGACACTTTGAAATGCGGGGCGCTGGCGACTCCTGTCGGTGTGGATTGGGATGGCGATGGCGACACAGACATCCTCAGCGGCAACACTGCCGGGTACATAGAATTTTTCGAGAATCTGCGCGGGCCGCGCGTGGCCGTGCCGAAGTGGGCGGCGCCACGGCGATTGGAAGTAAACGGCGAGCCATTTCGCATCATGGCCGGGCCGAATGGGAGCATCCAAGGACCAGCGGAAGCCAAGTGGGGTTACACCACATTCAACGTCGCCGATTGGGACGCGGACGGGTTGCCGGATATCGTCTTCAATTCCATTCTGGGCCGTGTCCAGTGGTTGAAGAATGTCGGCACGCGCAGGTTGCCCAGACTCGCCGCGTCGCAGTCGATCGAAGTCGAGTGGCAGGGAGCGCAGCCTTTGCTGGCCTGGGGCTGGTTGCGTCCTCAGGGCAAAGAGCTGTTGACCCAGTGGCGAACGACGCCTGGACTCGCGGATTGGAATCAGGATGGGCTGATTGATCTGACAATGCTCGATCAGGAAGGATACCTAGCCTGGTTCGAGCGCGCGCGACAAAATGGCAGGCTGATCCTGAAAGCGCCTCGGCAGGCATTCGTTGATGAGAGCGGCAAGTCGTTGCGGTTGAATGCGGGGACGGCGGGCAGAAGCGGTCGCCGCAAGCTTTGCATCACCGACTGGGATGGCGACGGCAAATTGGATATCCTGCTAAGCTCGACCAACGCGGATTTTCTGCGGCAGGTTGAGCAGAAGAATGGCCTCTGGGTCATGAAAAACGCCGGGACGCTCGCCGACCGAAATATCGAGGGCCACGACGTCAGCCCGACAGTCGTTGATTTCGACGGAGACGGCATTGCCGATTTTCTGGGCGGTGCTGAAGACGGCCGTTTTTACTTTCTGAAGAATCCTCGCGCGAAGTGACGGCGCAACGCGCGGGGCTGGAGCAATAATCGAATTAAAATTTCGCGCGTATGGTGCTCCGAGACGTTGAGCGAGATTCTATAAAAGAGCTATGCGACATCTGAACAATATTCCGAAGCGGATGGAGATCAGCATCCCGCCCGGCGAAGACAGGATGACCGGCCGGGAATGCCCGGTCCTGGAATGTCTGGGCTACTTCAAGGTTGAACCCGCACGGGGTTGAAAGGAGCAGACCTTCCATGCCATTGCCCTTACTGTGGTTACTCGGAGAGTCACAATAAATTCTGGACGAAGGAGCAGATTGAGTACGCAAAATCCGTCGCGCTCAACCGCGTCACCGGGGCGATCATCAAAGACCTGAAGGCGCTCGAATTCAACCACCGCTCGAGTGGCGCTTTCGGCATCGGGATCAGCATGAGGGTTGAGGGGCAACCGCACCCAATCCGCTACTACCGCGAGCAGGAGTTGGAGACGACGATCATTTGTGAGTACTGTACGCTGCGTTATGCCGTGTATGGTGTCTTCGCTTTTTGCCCTGACTGCGGCGAGCACAACTCACTACAGATTCTCGGGGCCAACCTGGAACTGGCGGGGAAAGAGATCGCGCTGGCCGCGACGGTTGACCAAGCGATGGCCAACTACCTCACCGCCGACGCGCTTGAGAACGCCATCTCCGCGTTCGATGGTTTCGGGCGCGAGGCATGTCGTGTGCGCGCCACCGTGACGACTGACCCGGCCAAAGTCGAAAAGCTCTCGTTCCAGAACCTTGCCGGCGCGCGGAAGAACATGCAGGATTTGTTTGGTTTCGATCTGGCTGCCGGAGTTGCAGCCGACGAGTGGGACTTCTCCTGTCGATGTTTCCAGAAGCGCCATTTGCTGGCGCATAAGATGGGGATTGTTGATGAGTTGTATGTAAAGGTGACCGGTGACCCTGATGTAGTTGTGGGCCGAAAAGTCCCGATCACCGGGAAAGAAGTCATTTCGCTGATCGGAATATTGAAGCGGCTCGGAGCGCATCTGTTGGATCATCTCCCATGAGATTCGGATTGACCGATCACACCCTGCCGTGGTTTCCTGGGAATTGTGAAGGGCGTTGCTGTAAGTTCTTTGTCCTCAATACGGGTAAATTTACCCAACTCGCTTAACCCATTTGAACAATGCCTGGAAAAGAGAGTGTCATGGGTTGCTATTTGCAGTGCATATATGCTACTTCGAGTAGCGGATATGAGAGTAAAAGAGCTTATTCGCGCTGTTTGACGAGAAGATATCGCAGGGTGAATATTCGTGTTTTGTCTTTAATTGACAATAGGTTACACTATTTGATCTGAACGTCGTCTCATGCGGCACAGAGAGTGCAAGTGACATTATGCTTGAGACTGTTAGATAACGGAATGCTCAAGCACGAAGACCGTCTAGCGGGAGCGGGACAACACAGCACTCCTTTCTGTCGGCCCTGCGGAACTCATCGTTGCAGAGTTATCGATCGGTACATGAAATCTTCAGGCCGATCGGTACTCCCTCTTGCCGGCATAGCCGTAGCAGTTCAAGACTTGAAAACCCGCACAAAAGTGGAGTGCAAATTTGAGAACTCAGAACATCGAGAACACGATTACCGGTTGGTTTTTTTCTGATGATGAAATAGAAATGGCTATAAGTAACAATTGGATGCTCAACCCATCCATAGATCTGGCGAACCCATGTAATCTCAATTGCGCGTATTGCTATATCGAGGAGAAAGAGTCCACACGCAAGATCCGATTGCCGAATGAGTTAAGCCACACGGAGATCATTTGGACGATCGAAGACATGCATACATGCGGTGCTAAGACAATCAATATTGTCGGAGCTGGCGAACCGACAATTGATCCGCGGTTCGAGCAAATAATTCAGCGCATCTTTGATTTAGGAATGACAACGGTTCTTTTCACAAATGGGATTCGTTTTTATTACGAACCCTCTTTGCTGAATTTTCTTTATGAAAGAAATGTGAGCGTTGTACTAAAATTAAACTCAATTTCAACCGAGACACAAGATCTGGTAGCAGGACAGAGAGGCTACGCGCGTAAGAGAGATGAAGTACTGGAAAGATTGATTGATACGGGCTTCGCAATTCCTAAACCTACTCGGTTAGGAGTGGATGTCATCGCTTTTAAAGGGAACGTCGAAGAAATACCTGTGATACACAAGATGTGCCGCAGTCAGAACATCTTCCCTATCATTGGTGAATACATCCCAACTGGAAGAACTGAGAATGGAGCATTCCAGGGTCATAATGCGTTAGGAGGCTTTTCAGACGCAGAGAGCAGACGAACGGCTGAATTGCTTCTTCCGATTGACAGCACTGATCGGCTTGTTCTGTTAAGAAGTATTGAAGATATCGACAATCGTTTCGGCATCAAGCGGTCGTCTAATTTTGCCTATTTCGGTGGCAGCATTTGCACGCAAGTTCTGGGACTGTATGTGGACATTCAGGGCAACATTTGGCCTTGTGTTGCGAGGCAGAAGAAAACAGAAAAAGGCTTCGTCAGTGGGTGGTTGGGCAATATCAGAAATGGGGATAGACCGTCTGAAATATGGCGTAACAATCTCTATCTTAGGAGCATAAGAGAGAGTTTCACTGGTGGCTGCCAATTCAAGCATGCTTTGACAACTAGGCACGAACCGTCAAGAGCGTAGCTCGACTCAAGAGAGGGCAGTTTTGCAAGCATGGCCTTGAAGATGTGGTCAATGGCACTGGGCACGCTACCACGGGGAAGAACACTCTCATTCAGTAGCTAACATGAAACAGAGGAAAGGGGCAGTAAAGAAAATTCAGTTAGTGAATGCTCCAAATAATCCAGGGTCAGGCCCCGCAAGTGCGCAGGGCTGTTTCCCGCACCTAGGACTCATCAGTCTAGGCACGGTTATTAGGCAAAACTATCCTGATATTGAGTTGGAGATCCTTGATGGAAGTATAAGCCACCTTGAAGAAATTCTACAAAAGTTAGATGCAGATATCGTGGGCATAAGTGTACTCACTACTACTTACGAAAATGGGCTTGCTATTGCTTATCAGGCGAAAGAGAGAGGATCACTCGTTCTCCTGGGAAATGATCATGCCTCTCGGTTTGCTCAAACAATCCTTAAATATAGACCATTTGTAGATGGAATCTTTGTAGGAGACCATACAGAATTTCCCTTCCTTGGTCTTATTCGATATCTGCATGAAGGAAAAGGCAGCTTAGAAGCAATACCTGGACTATGGTATCGAGATCGTGGAGAAATCAAAGAAAATTCTGTCGAAACATATGCTAAAGATCAACTCCCAATTCCAGATCGATCCTTAGTTGATCACACTCCTTATATCAATAAGTTTAATGCTCTTTTTGGAAACATTCATGGTTATATGGCAACAAATACACTTATGAATATCGCTAGCGGTTGTATTAAGAAAAATAGCAGATGTGCTTATTGCGATATTTATAGCCTTGATCTTTTTACAGTATCTCCCCAAAGAGCTTGGAAAGAAATAAGGTGTCTTTATGAACAAGGGTTTGATTGGATTTGGGAGGTGTGTGATGACTTTGCAACATTTGCAACAACTCGCACCCGAGATAAACCAAGTTTTATTGAACAATTGGTAGCAAGCAAGCCACAAGAAGATACCCCTCGATTATTCGTTTATAGCAGAGCTCAGGAAATTAATGAAAACATTGTTGATCTCTATAAGAAATTGAACGTAGCGAAAGTGAACATCGGAATGGAGTCGGGAGATGATTTAATGCTAGTTTCGTTGAACAAGAGTAACCCGCATGGCAATGAAGACAACCTTCGAGCAGCGCGTCTTTTGGCAGATGCGGGGATTCAAATTCATGTTTCCTATGTCTTGGGTGCTGTAGGAGAAACAGAAGAAAATTTAGAGAACACGTATCTATTGGCACAAGAATTGGTGAACATTGGAAATACTACAAGTATGGATCCATCAGTTCTCCTTCCGTTGCCAGGAGCGCCAGTCTGGCGCCTGCTATATGATGTTGATTATGCTAGAAAAGAAGCGGCAAAGTATAACATCGAAGTACGGGACATTACTCAGTTTAGATCTTACCTTCATACCGACTTAGTAGACACTTCTGGACTTGCTGAAAAGTGGGTAGATACATTTTGTAAAGTAGACTATGCGTCAATCGAACATTATTCCAAAAGAATCAATCAACTCATCACTCAGGTAGGTGGTGTTCCAGGGGATTTTGGAGTTTCTCACTTTGGAAATAAACATCTGTAGTTAATAATTAGCGGTACAACGTCGCTTCGGGGCTATACACGCGGGCCATTTACCAAACTGAAAGTTCAGGATGATTTTTGCTCACGTACTTGAAGAGGAGGCTTTATGATTGGCAAATCGCTAAGTGAATTGAACCTACGTCTAAGACAACTTTTGCTATTTCCGCTTTGCCTGGGGATAATCGCGGTGATCACAGCTTGTGAGAATCCAGGTACGACATCTCATGCCCGTAAAGTCGCGATACTGCAAGATAAGCCGCAGGAATGGGCTGATGCTCTGAAAACTGGATTCATTGAAGAGCTTCAGGCGCAGGGGTTTAAGCTTGGGGAGGAAATAACTGTTATTCCTCGGGCCGCTGCCGGTGACCCGCAAGCTCTCACAACAATAGCGGACTCTTTTGCCAAAGGAGACTACACTTTGATTTATAGCCTTGGGACTCAATCCACGCAGGAGATATTCAGCCGAACCAAGACCAAACCTATTATATTTGGGGCGGTTACTGACCCTGTCAAGGCCGGCTTCTTCAATCGTAATCTCAAACAGCCACTTGGAAACATTACTGGAACACAAGATCTATGGCCGTATCCGGCACAATTTGATCTGATAAAGACTCTGCTACCTAATGTTAAGAAGATAGGCATTGTATACAATTCAAGTGAGGTCAATTCGCAGGTTTCTGTCGAATATATCAAGGCAGAATGCCAAAAGCGTGGGATTCAGCTTGAAGAGAGAACCATCACGTCTGAGTCTGAAGTACAGTTGGCTATTTCAGCTCTTCTCAATCAAAACATCGATCTCTTCTTCGTGCCTGCAGATAATACTGCCCAAACTTCAGCGCCCACCATTATTGCCCTTTGCCAGCAGAAAAAAGTGCCTGTTTTCACAGGAATCTCCGGGATAGTTGAGCTAGGAGCGCTAGCAACAGTGGGGACAAATTACACAGAACTTGGCAAAGTTAATGCCAGGCAGGCTGCTGAAATATTGCGCGGAAAGCAAGCAAGGGATGTCCCAGTTTCGATTGCAGATAAGGGAGATATATACATCAATCTGAAAGCTGCTAGAAGCCTTGGGATTTCGGTACCTGATGAAATAGTAAAGAAGTCATTCAAGGTAATCCAGTAAAATGGTAAGAAAGCAGATATGACATTATTATCTGCCGTATACAACATATCTGAAAGCAACGCATGGATCTGAATGGTCTAGCCAATCTGGTTGAAACTGTAGTCCTTGTCGGGCTACTTTACAGTTTCTTCACAGTGGGCCTATCTGTCAGCTTTCGCGTTCTCAACTACCCTGACCTGACACTGGAAGGAAGCGTGATACTAGGCGGTGCTATCAGCTTTAACGCTCTGCAGGCTGGCATCGATCCTACCACGGCAATTCTTGCCGGGATGTTATCTGGTGGCCTGGCCGGTTTATTTACCGCAGTTCAATACTTATACCTAAAAGTTAGCAAACTGTTGTCGGGGATCATAACTACTGCAATCGTGTATTCTATCAATATACGATTGCTTGGAGGGAGAGCGAATGCGAGGTTCGAAGATATCGACAGCCTCTTCGATCTTGTCAACCCATTACATAGTCAGATCAGAGACATTCTCATTTTCTCCGTTATGATTGTCGCTCTGATCAGCTTTTTTGCCCTATTTTTCAACACCAAAATGGGCTACATGCTTCGCATATTGGGAGACAACCCATCTTTTCTTGTCGCGCTGGGAAATAATCCCAAACACGTGACGTTGATTGGGCTTGCCGTTGCTAATTCCGTTTTGGGACTGGGCGGCGCGATTATGGTTCAATATAAAAGCACTTGTGATGTAAATATGAGTTTCGGCCTTCTAACAGGTGCTTTGGCCGCAATGGTGATTGGGGAAAGCTTCGTGTCGGCGAAAAATATGTGGCAGTACATGATTGGTAGTGTATTCGGCACAATAGCTTATAACTTCGCCGTTGCCCTTGTGCTTTTCAGCTGGAGTAGCAATTACGAAAAACTGGTTATGGCCAGTGACGTGAGGCTTCTCACAGGTATATTGCTCATACTACCAACTTTACTGAAAAGAGCTAAGGTAGGTAAGTACCTACTGTTTAGATCAGACTGGTAATGTTCAGACTTGAGTCCATTTCCAAAACCTTTTCGCCGGGTACACCTCGGCAACTTACTGTACTTGACAATGTCAATCTGGAAATCGAGAAAGGCGAATTTGTTATTCTACTTGGAAGTAACGGGGCTGGTAAGTCAACTCTTCTGAGAATCATTTCAGGAGATATTAAACCCGATTCTGGCAGGGTTCTTCTGAATGGTGTCGAGTTAACAGGGTTAAGCCCTCATGAACGTGCGGACTATATTTATCTGATTAATCAGTTACGTGAGAAAAATTTGGTTTCCATTTTAACCGTGCTGGAAGCGTTTGCATTGGCGATGAGTCGAAATAAGTCGTTTATACACCTGATCAATAGGCGTGATTGGGAGAAACATGTTAAAACACTGCTGGCATCTTTGAAGCAGGGGCTTGAAAACCATGTGAATGACCAGATATGGTCATTATCAGGAGGCGAACATCAGATCATAACCATTCTGATTGCTGCTGAAATGATTCGGAATAGTGATCGCGCAGATAGCATTCTGCTCCTGGACGAGCACCTCGCTCATCTCGACCCGAATTCTTCAAAAACCGTTATGGCGTTAACATCTGAATTAGTCAAACAGTACGCCTTGACCACCCTGATGGTTACGCATCATATACAAGTTGCCTCGCAATACGGAGATCGAGTGCTAGTATTGAAAGATGGCGCCATAAAATACGATGTGAAGAACAAGAATGGCGAAGGTAAGCCGTTGCAGCATTTGTCTGACATCATCTCATAGAATTCAGTTTTTACACCTGTTGATTTGAAGCCACTTGAGAGAATAATAGATGGACTCTAGGCAAGTCATCAAGGAGGCGCTGGACTCAGAGCGTATACCTAATACGATCAAGTCCTTTATTCCTACTGTACAAAAAGAATTTTTAGAGATAGGCAAGGAGCAAGGCGCAGATATTAAGATTGATCTGTCTTATGGCCTTCTCGGATTCAACTTCATCAACCAGACAGCCAATTCCACGAGCGGAATGTTTTCTGCCGTTTGTCACATAGTTCCTTTCAATGTTCGCTCTGACATCATCGGTGAAATAGGGGCTGAAGGGTGCTTGAAGCGGTTGGTTACGCAAACCATAAAGCTCAGGAAATTAGACGTCGTTGAGCATATTAAAATACTGCAGAAAGAGGAGCCTGAAACTATCTGTTTTGTTGACGTTAAACTAAAGAGGGAAAGACGGCAGGAAGTGATAAAAGACCTCGCCGAAGGCCGGGACAATTTCTCAGATAGCGAGCGCAACGAAATGGATGATCTGTATTTTAGTAGAGACAAGATTGCTGCATTCCCTATCCCTCTTATGGGCGTGCCAATCCTCACCTGTTACCTCGATGATCGTGAGGATGTCATTCGTAAAGAGGGAGAAAGGCCGGTTAGACAGCATATTGTTAATAACCTGCTGCTTCCTGCAGGGCAGACCGTGTTTACCTACTTCTTTTCGCAACTGATCGAGATGGCGATAGAATCTATGGCAAGCACAGACCGTTTTTCGCAGGTAGCCAAGAAATTTCTACTCGATATCAGTTGTTTACTATGCGCTAAGAGGTTTACTTTTAGAGACGACACAATTCTGGAAAATGTAGCTACGATTAGAGAGTTTCCTGATGGGGCAACACTCAAAATCGAAATACCAGACGAGAGCGGGCAATTTGCTACTATCGTACTTCCAGCCTTCAAAGAAGAGCGTGGAGGATCGTCTGAGGTATTGAATGCCAAGCAGCAGGTAGAACAGATACAAAAGCTTCTTAAGACCCTGGTACAGCTTATTTATGATGGCATAGAGTTGCGCGACAAAAGGCAACAAATGGGAAAAGCACTGGAGGTAGCTCGCAGGCTCACTGGCATAAAGTCAGACATTGACGCCCTTATAGACTGGTTATTGCCCTCCGCAAGGGAGAGCAATAGGCGGACACTCAAAAATGTAATTATTCCGCTGTGTGATGACTCTAATAATTCGATAAAAAGCTTCTCAAATAAGCAATTAAATATTCTAACCACTGATTTAATCAATGGGATTGCGGATGCTGAATCGAAGTCTTCTCTAGCTGATTACTTGCGGGATATTCCTACTAACTGCACTGTGAATGAGATTGTTAAGGAAATAGCGAATCTCAATAACTGCCCGGACGATATGGCACACTTTTTCCATGATGTGAGTATTTATTCAAAATGTTCCGATCTGGAGAGGGACATTGATATCAGAAATAAGATTGAGAAGCTGAGCCTGCTGCTTCTATTATCTCTGATAGACAGTAAGAAATCGGAGCCAATCACCTTTGACATAGTGGCAATCTGCGACCTTCTCTGCACTTCATGGATTAAATACCCCTCCGATGATCACCCTCGCAAAAGATGGTTTCAGATGGCATTACTTTGCAGAGACCTAGGCTCTGATATTTCGACCAAGGAGTTGAGTGATATCCTGTACACGGAAAATAGCGAGATTGACTTACTTATGTTGTCAACAAAGTCGCATAGTTTCAGAGTTAAGATAGAGTATGACCCTGCCACAAGCGTTCCTTCCGGCTCATTCCTTCTCTCTTTGGGATGCCTAAAGCTGATTCCAAGTGTAGAGCAGAAATCGTTAACCTGGAATATATCCACGGATAATGATTATTTGGTAAACAAGGTAGAATTGCAAGAATCACGTACTAGGCAAAGCAGAAAATCAAATAGAACGGATCGATTGCCATCACTGCCAATTACTAAGTTGAGCGATATGTGGGTGGTGCTGGGCAAGTTTTTCGAGACGATCAAAGACCCTCAGAGAGGAGATGACAAGATATTCACCTGGAGAATGAAAATAAGATGAGGCTCTTGTTTTGCATATCAAGTAGGCATACCAGCCGCGCACCATCTTTCAGGCAATATTCGCTTGATAAAGAGATCGTTTTGGACAATAAGCGTTTCGCTCTGTACCAACGTGTTTTGGATGGTGCTGAGGCAGATGCGGTGCTTGTAGTGCATGCGAATGATATTGGTGGAACTGCTACTTGTCAGAAAATCAAAGGATGCGTTGTCTCTGAGCTTGGTAATCTAAACATTGTGAAAACGGTTCTGGCCACAACTCAGTCGGAGAGTTGTGGCATACAGAGACAATCGCCGGATGGTCCCGTATTTTTTTGGAAGACCATCGAATACCTGGCTGATAATCTAAATAAACGAGGCAGTGTGACTAAACAGATTATTGAGCAATTGTTGTATAGAGCTTGTAACAATCTCAGCATGCGCTCGTCGCTTTCGATGTTATGCCTTGGATACTTATCTGCCCATTCGGGATCCGAAGAATATTTGTCAGAAAGGACAGGGAGCGCCTCGGATAATATCTGGAAAATGTTTTTATCATCTGGCGATTGGAAGCGAGTTTGCGAACATGGGGAGATTCAGGTTGCACGTAAAAATCGTATGGAAACTGAAGGGACAAGGTGGTGGCGTGAGGCGCTAGGCGAGCAGAACGAAGAGTCTGTTTTGAGTATACTTGATGAGGAGTTCGGCTCTGACGAGTCCGAGTGTGTTAGAAAGCTTGTCAGGACAATCTATGGAAGAAAAAAGCTGGTTGATTGCGAGCTAGTCGCTTTTGTTTTCTCTGTTGTGTATAGGGCCCCGAAAGGAGTAGAAAACATCGCTGTAGAGTGGCAAAAGCGGCGTAGCACATTCAATCACCGTTGGCTGAGAAATTTCTTGGTGGCATTGGGAGCATTACTGAATTTACTGGATGATGAGGTAAAAGACATAGACTATGTAAGGTCTTTCATCACGGAGATACTTTTCGAATGGGAGAGGGAATGGAAAGAAGCGCTATTACTGGCAAATGATTTTGAGTTGGGAATGTCGCCTCAGCGACTCTTCGATTATATGCCCTTATCACAATGCGATGCTTATACAAAACAATGGTTAGGAGGTCTCGCTCACCATCTCTGGCATATACATTGTGGCATCGACGAGTTAGTTTGTGAGGCTATAGGGCGGGCTGAGGAAGCAAATGCGGCTTACATTAGGTTGAACACGGCTTTAAAAAATTGTGTTGATAAAAATTCGGCAGAATCGCTGCGGCTCTATCGTGAACAATTTGCAACGTTTCGTGACTGTTGCCAGAATCTGGCTCATATAATAGAAAAATTTCCCAGCAATATCCAGGTCATATGAACTATAGAGATGATCTTCCACTCATCCTGATAATTGACGATCTCTACGGGCGTTCTCACGCTGACCGCCGTAACAGAGATCGCGTCAGTCTTTGCATCAATTACCATCTGATCGATGTGACAGGTGATGAGGCTGGCAATAACACAACTATCATCAATGAACCAATTGCCCAAGCTGTATTTCATCGTGGTCAAAAGCCCAGAATTTCAAGAGTTGGTGACGTAGTAAAGAACGACCTTGACGGAGTTATGGAGGTCATTCGGAAGGGATGGGACGATCCTCATAACCCCTGGGCGATGGTGGTGCTCGATCTCTGTTTTCTCACCGGGAGAGTAACGGCTGAAAGCAATGCTAAACAACTGGGAATGCCTGAAGGAGGTAACGGCGACGAAATCCCTGATCAATTCTTCGGATTACAGATTATGAAGGCAATTGGCCGAGAGTTTCCTGATCTTCCATTTATAGTTCTGTCGAATAGATCGGGCGAGGAAATCAGTTACGAGTACACTTGCCTTGGAGCAAAAGATTTTTTACCCAGAGACGGCAGCAGCCCTGAGGTTTTGGAAAACCGAATTTGGAAGTACGGACTGATTCCTGATAAAACCGGGAAGATTATCGGGCGATCTAAGCCCGTATTGATGATGCTTAGCAAAGCGCGAAATGCTGCGCATAGCATGGAGAATGTGTTGATTCGCGGCGAAAGAGGCACAGGTAAAGGAGATCTTGCAAAGTTTATCTTGGAACTCTCTGGTCGCAAACATAAATCAGTAAACTGTGGTGCAATCTCTGAGAATCTATTTGAGAGCATATTGTTTGGCCACAAACCTGGCGCATTCACAGATGCTAAAGGGAAACGCGACGGTTACATAAAGGCGGTGGACGGGGGCAATCTCTTCCTGGACGAGATTGGAAAAATGCCAATCATGATTCAAGGCGGTATTCTCCGAACCATTCAGGATCGAGAGATACAGCCTCTTGGTTCGGATGAGGTCCAAAAGGTAAACGTACGTTTTCTGATAGCAGCTAATGAAGATCTTGAAGATTTGGTTAAGAAAGAGAAATTTTTGCCTGACCTGTTAGATCGTTTGAATGACGGCATAGTTATTGACATACCGCCGCTGAAAGAAAGAAAGGATGATATTCCTTTGCTTGTCGAAAAGTTTGTCAGAGAGGTAGAGAAGCGGGATGGTTTGAGACACCATAAAATTGCCCCGGACTTAATGGACGCGCTTCGCGCACAAGATTGGCCAGGGAACATAAGACAGTTAGAATCGTGCATTAAGAAAGCCGTCACATCTAACCCTGATGTCGAGCATCTTGTATTTCAGCATCTTCCCAGTGAAATCAGAGAGCACTTTGCTGGCAAAACTGTCGTGGTGTCTATGCCATTGACGGCGCAGTATAAAAGCGATTCGCAAGATGGGAAAATTAACGCAGACACCCTCCTAACTCTGCTCAGAAATGTTGAGTTTGACTATAGTGATGTAACAAGTTGGGCTGGCAAGCTCGGAAAGTTAAGGCGGGCTTGGGCAGAGGTCGAGGCCCGGTACTTAGTAGCGGCATTGAAAGTCACCAAGAAACCAACGGCTGAGTATCCGGATGGGAAAATGAATATAACTGCCGCCATAAAGCTAATAACCGGCGATAAGAAATTAAGTACAACGGATGCGATTCGCGAAGTTGTTCGCATTGGTGAGCGGGTGGAACGCGATGATGACCTGCTCAGAAAAGCTTATGATGACGCTATTCCACGGTATCAGCGTCGAGCGAAATCAGCCAATCGAGCGAAATCAGTCAATAATCAGTAGATCACGAAATGTGAAAATTTAAGTGGCTGAATTCGGCTGGTTTAGCGGATGATCTTCCAATGCAAAAAAGACCGAAAGAAAACCATCCGCCAACCAACCGAAGTCAGAAGATAAGT
>JAJVHZ010000004.1 GCA_022072255.1 Gammaproteobacteria bacterium
GAGCCGGACCGCTATGCAGATCAGAAATACCTGGATGAATGGCCGCGGCTGTATGGCGATGCCGTGGTGGTCTCGTGTCACAAGGGGGCCGGCCTTGCACCATGGAACTGGTCGGCGGAACGCATAGAGCACATGCCGACGGGCTTGCGGGTTGGCGGCCAGCCACTGCTGTTCTTTCATTTCCACGGCGTCAAGCTGTTCGGTCCCCACGTAATATCCAACGGTCTGCTCGATTGGGGAATGATGCCCTGGAAGCTGCGCCGGTGGCTGTATGCGGGCTATGTCCGGGAATTGCGCAAGACGCGGGCGTGGGTGCGGACGCGGACGGGCCTGAGACTGCCGCTGCGCGACAGGATCCGGCGCGGAAAAGGGTTCCGCGTCGACACACTGGGCGAGATTGCCCGGAAGGCATGGGCGCAGCTGATGATCATCCCATGAATCCACGGGCTGCCCCTATGCGGGTCCTGGTCTTGAGCAAGCGGCAATACACGGGAAGAGATCTCCTCGATGATCGCTTTGGGCGGGTATTCGAGATGCCCGCTGTGCTGGCTCATCGCGGCCACTCGGTCCATGGTATCGCCCTCAGTTATAGGCACCGCCGCGAGGGGGAGTATCGGTGGGATGACATCGGGCGGCTGACGTGGACGTCAGTGAATTTGGGACTTTGTGGACGAGGCCTGTATCGCTATCTGAGTGAACTTCGTCGCACGGTGCAGCAATTCAAACCCGATGTCGTGTGGGCCACTTCTGATGCGTACCAGGCGATCGTTGGCAGTTGGATAAGCAGGAAAAGCCGGATTCCTCTGGTTGTCGATTTCTACGACAACTACGAAAGCTTCCTCGCCTCCCGGGTGCCTGGTGCGATCGCGGGATTGCGGGCGGCCAGTCGGCGGGCTGCTGCATTGACCGTGGTGAGCGCGACACTGGCGGAGTGGATGGTCCCCGCTTATCGGCTGTCGCGATCACCTGTCGTGATCGGAAATGCCGTCGATCCGCGCGTCTTCTTTCCCCGCGATCGCCTCGCGGCACGGCGACAACTTGGGCTGCCGGAACAGGCCCGCGTCGTGGGCGTGGCCGGCGCGCTGACAAAGGCACGCGGTATTGCCGACGTCTTCGAGGCGTTTGTACAGCTCGCAGCGGCCGATCCAGAGCTCTGGTTTGCCATGGCGGGTCCGCGCGACAATACAACCGAACGTTTTCCGCACTCACGAATACGCGACCTCGGAATCCTGACGCCGTCTGACGTGCCTGTGCTGTTGTCGGCGCTCGATGTAGCGGTCGTCAGCAACATTGACTCTGCGTTCGGCAGATACTGCTTTCCACAAAAGCTCTTCGAGGCGATCGCCTGCGGAACGCCTTTGGTTGCGGCGCGGGTGGGAGAGGTCGCGCGCATTCTATCGGGGCAAGCTCAAGCATTCTATGAACCGGGCGATGTGGGCTCCCTGGTTCAGGCGATCAGAGGAATGCTGACCAGCCCAAGCTCTGTGTCGCTTTCGGTGCCGACCTGGCAGGAGCGTGGAGAGCAGTTGGAGGCGGTGTTATTGAAACACCTTCAGCAAGGCAAGGTCTGATGTCCAACATCCGGAACCTCACGCCTGATGGCTAGGATCGGAATGACACCAACAAGGCGTCCATCAGTTTCGGCGTCGCCGCCAGTATGTTTCCAGTCTGGAGGTACCGCTCGCCACCGTCGGGCTCGCTCACCATGCCGCCCGCCTCGAGTATGAGTAGCGCGCCAGCGGCCACGTCCCATTCCTTGAGTCCATACTCCCAGAAGGCGTCCAGTCGGCCGCAGGCCACGTAGGCCAGATCCAGTGACGCGGCACCCGCGCGGCGCACGCCGGCGGTCGTCTGCATCAGCGCCTTCAGGCCGGACATGTACCGGTCGATGTTCGCGTTTTCGCGAAATGGAAAGCCGGTGCCTACGAGCGCCCCCTCGAGCGTGCGCTGCTTACTCACGCGGATCTTGCGATCGTTCAGCACCGCACCGCTGCCGCGGCTTGCCGTGAACAGCTCCTGCCTGAGCGGATCGTAGACGATGCCGTGGGCGAGATCTCCCTTGTGCTTGCAGGCGATCGAGACCGCAAATTGCGGGAAACCGTGCAGGAAATTGGTGGTGCCGTCCAGCGGATCGATGACCCACTCGTACTCGGCGCCATCGTGACGTCCGGACTCCTCCGCCAGGATCGCGTGACCTGGATAAGCCGTGCGGATAGTGTCGATGATCGCACCCTCGCACTTGCGATCGACCTCGCTCACGAAGTCGTTGCGGCTCTTGGTGTTGACGTCGAGTTGGGGAGCCCTGTCGACGTGGCGCAGGATGATGTCACCGGCCTTGCGGGCGGCGCGTATGCCAATATTCACGAACGGATGCATTGGGGAAGATCTTCCGGACGAGTGGGTTGGATCAGGTCTGCGTTTTGCCTGCCCCGGCACGACCACTCGCGACCAGGACTTGATCGTACGGGTCGTGACGCAAGATCTCTGCTGCTCGAAATCATTGCATGGCGTGCGCATTCGACAACAAGCGGAGCGACATCCACCATTGCACACGTGAGTCGACTTCTGCCATCACGGATTCGGCGCCTGAGTCCGCGCATTCGGTCGGGCCTGATTGACACTCGGACCGAACCGTGCGGGATCGACCGAAGATAGCGGGCCGCGTCGCCTCAGGCGGGCAAGGTCGTGTTCCATGACTGTCATTGGCTGTTCGTCGCCAGTCCATCCGTTGGCCTCCAGCACCTTTGTGTCGCTGATGTCCCACAGGTCCCCGTCAATCACGAGATATAGCTGATAGTGCTGCCGGCTCTCGTCCATCACAGCAACCAGTCCGTGTGGGGATTCGGGGATCAGTGGGGTAGCTGTCTCCGCCACTGCGTCACCGATTATCTTGTACCCGCCTTCCACGGGATGCCCGCTGTCATTGTCCGGATAAAGCCGCTCGCTACCAAGAGCAGCGCGCTGCAACGGCGCCACCACGTCGACAATAATGACGTTGGCGAGCCCCTTCAGCGACGCTGAGAGTGCCTGGATATTTGCGGTTTCTGCCTGGATCAGTCTTGAGAATCTCGGAGGGACCGCGATCTTCTCCTGTTCCAGTCTTGGAGCGTAAACCAGCTCCTTGGTAGGGATGATGGTCATGATGACTTTCGTCTTTCCGCTCGCTTCCGCGGCAATGGTGCGAGCCACCTCGGCCATGATTTTGTAGCCAACCCGGACAGCGCTGTTGCTCGTGTCGTTCGACACCAGCCGGCGTCCGGGCGTGAAGACCGTCTTGAGGCCATCGCGGAACTGGACGGGCCAAAGATCCGCTGCTGCCTTTGGCACGACGATCGACGACATCGCGGTCTTGTCGAGCGAGGGATCCACGCGGAGATATGACCATTGCTCGATGTTGTATGCCGCCTGAAACGAATCCAGAGAATCGTTGCCACTGTAGAATGCGACGATGACGACGCTCGGTTGAAATCGCATCGCGTGTCTGAACATCTCGAGGTATTGCACCGCCCCCCATCCGCCGGTAGCCATCGCGTATACGACAGGGCGTTTCCCGGCGATGGTCTTCCTCATCCAGCTCGGCCAGTTGCCCTCGAGGGGCGCATTGTTACCGTAGGTCTGGCTGTCTCCAATCGCGATGATGTCTGCCACGTTCGGTACGGATCTGTTTCGAAATCCAAGCACGTCATTGGGACCGGCTTCCACGAGGTCGGGATAAAGCGGAGGCGCCCGCACGACCGTGATGGGGTCGTTGTACAAGTACCCATCGGCATGCTTTTCGCTCTTCGTGTCGAAGACATTCTCGTAAAACGGGGGCACTCGTTCATCGAGTTCGACCATCCGGAGGTCGGGGGCAACGCCGAGCAGTTGCGGCACGAAGATTCGTATTGCCGCCAGGGAGACCGCGAGTGTGGCAATGGTCACGCCCAATGTCAGGAGCAGGTCTTTCTTCATCTGTGATTCGTTGCCCTGAAAGGTTCCGCGCGCATGTTCGCCGCCGTTGCACGACCCCTACTGCTCCGATCCCGGCGTGTGAGGAGCTGGCCAGTGCCATCATGTTGAGCTGCCCGCCGGTATCTGTACTCGGCACCTCGTGCCTGTCAGGTCTTCCGCGGCGAAGCAGCAATTGTAGCCGACGCGCCGTTGCCGTATGCCGGTCCATGTCTGCAAAATGCTCGCCATGGACAATCCACTGCGTCGCATCCGCGTCGTCCTCGTCGAGCCTACCCATCCCGGCAACATCGGCGCGGCGGCCCGCGCGATGAAGACCATGGGGCTGCACAACCTGGCCCTGGTCAGGCCGCACGAATTCCCCTGCGCCGCGGCCACGGCCATGGCCGCCGGCGCCGATGACCTGCTCGTGCGCGCGCAGGTGGCCGACAGTCTGCAAGAGACCCTCGGCGGCTGCGGCTGGGTCATCGGCACCAGCGCCCGCACCCGCACCATCCCCTGGCCGGTCCACGACCCTCGCGAGGCTGCCGGACGCGCGCTCGCGATGGCAGGGGAGGCCGAGGTCGCCGTGGTCTTCGGCCGCGAGCACGCCGGGCTTACCAACGACGAGCTGGAGCTCTGCCAGGCGGTGGTTCGAATACCGAGCGATCCCGATTTCGGTTCCCTGAACCTCGGCGCCGCCGTGCAGGTGCTGGCCTACGAGCTGCGCATGCAGTGGCTGGCGGGGCAGCAGGCCGCGGCGGTGGAGATGGTGAACGACGCTCCGCCCGCCACCAGCGACGACATGGCGCGGCTGTACGCCCATCTGGAGGAGACGATGATCGAGACCGGGTTTCTCGACCCCGTCAAGCCACGGCGCCTGATGCGCCGTGTCCGTCGTCTATTCAACCGCGCCGGCCTGGACCGCAACGAGGTGAACATCATCCGCGGATTCCTCACGGCCGTGCAGGACAGGCGCCGCGGCGGCCCAGGCGGCGCCGCGGATCAGACGTAGCGCACGTGCGGCGCGGTACCGTCGGCGGGTTCGATCGCCCCCAGCTTCCACGCCGACTCTCCCGCCGCGCGCAGAAAGGTAAGCGCGGCATTCAGGTGCTCGGGGGCGATCACGATCACCATGCCGACCCCGCAGTTGAACGTGCGGAACATCTCTTCGCCGGCGACGCCACCCCTGTCCTGCAGCCAGTGAAACACCGCGGGCAGCTTCCATGACACGGTCGACACGGTTGCCGCGCAGCCCTCCGGGAGTATGCGCGGGAGATTCTCCGTGATGCCGCCGCCGGTGATGTGCGCGATGCCCTTCACCGGCATCTCGTGCAATAGCGCCAGCACCGTCTTCACGTAGATGCGCGTCGGTTCCAGCAGGGCATCGCCAAGCGTCCTGCCGTCGGCAAACTCTTCGTGCAGGCTGGTGCCGGAGACCTCGAGGATCTTGCGGATGAGTGAGTAGCCGTTGGAGTGCGGGCCGCTGGACGCAAGGGCGAGCACCACGTCGCCCGGCGCGATGGTCCTGCCATCGATGATCTCGTCCTTCTCGACCAGCCCCACCGCGAATCCGGCAAGGTCGTATTCATGCCTTGGAAAGGCATTCGGGTGTTCGGCCGTCTCCCCGCCGATCAGCGCGCAGCCGGCGAGCTCACAGCCGTGAGCGATGCCCTTGATGACCTCGGTGGCGACGGCCACGTCCAGCCGCTCGCACACGTAATAGTCGAGGAAGAAGATCGGCTCGGCGCCCAGCACCAGTATGTCGTTCACGCTCATCGCCACCAGGTCGACGCCGATGGTGTCGTGCCTGCCCAGTTCGAAGGCGAGCTTGAGCTTCGTGCCCACGCCGTCGGTGCCGGCCACCATGACGGGATTCCGGAACCGCTTCGAGACCTCCACCAGCGCGCCGAAGCCGCCGATCCCGCCGAGCACCTCCGGACGCATCGTCCGGCGCGCCATCGGTTTGATGTTGTCGACCAGCTCCTCGCCCGCGTCGATGTCGACGCCGGCGTCCTTGTAGCTGAGAGTGGGAGGGGGGGCGCCCGAGTTTTTCACGCGGCAATGTTAGCCGTCGCCCCCGGTGCCGGCAAACTTGACGGGGGCCGAAGCCATCGCATAGCGTGCACCCCTTCAGGCCACTTTCCCGGGCAAACCGATCATCAAGGCATGCGAAGACTTGGAGCTGTGATTCGCGATGCAGTGCGCGCAGGCCTAGTCGCGCTCTGGAGCGTGCTGGCCGTCACCCCCTGTGGCGCCCATGCGGCCGTGGTTTCCGGCCTCAACGAGGCCCTGGTGCCGGTGGCCGCGAGGAGCGAGACCGCGCGCGCGGAGGCGAACCGGGCAGCGCTGCGGCAGGTGCTGATCAAGATCTCCGGCGATCGCAAGTCCGTGGACAGCAGGCCGGAGCTGCTCAAGGACGCCGGCAAATACGTGCTGCAGTACCAATACCGCGAAATCCCCGCCGGTGAGGCCGCGGCCGCTGCCGAGATGCTGTGGGTGCAGTTCGACGAGGCGGCGGTGCGCGAATTGCTCGCGAGCGCGGGTCTGCCGGTCTGGCAGGCCAGTCGGCCGCTGGTGCTCGTCTGGGCGGCCACCGAGGAGAATGGGACCGGCACGATCTCGTCGCCGGACGGCCAGGATCCGACGACCCTTGCCCTGCGCCAGGACATGGAGCGGCGTGGCCTGCCGCTGGCGCTTCCGCAGGTCGATCCGTCCGCGGCCGGTGCGCCGACGGTGGCGGATCTCAAGCAGGGTGACATCGCCAAGCTGCAGCAGGTCTCGGCGCCGTATGGCGCCCAGGAATTGGCCACCGCGGTCATCACCAGGGCGGAGGGCGGCGCGTGGCGCGGTCGCTTCACGCTGCTACGCGGCGAGCACGGCGCGACGTGGGTGGCGCAGGGACCGACCGTGGAGGAGGTGGTGGCGCAGGGCGTCGACCAATGGGCGGACGCGCTCGCGGCGCCGGCGGTTGCCGCGGGGAGCGCCACGACCACGGAGGCCGTGGACCTGCTGGTCGAAGGGATAACGAATACGCAGCAGTTCGGCCGGGTCGAGACATACCTGCGCACGGTCCCCGGGGTCAGTCAGGTGCGCGTCAGCCGGCTCGAGCCCGGCGTGATCACCTTCAGGGTCATCGCGGCCGGCGGTCTGGCGGTGCTCGCGCAAGCCATCGGATCCGGGCAGGTGCTGCAGCCGGCTGCGGGCGGGGCCGCCGGGCGGTACGTTCTCGTGGAACTGGCGCCCCCGGCGGCCACGGCGACGCCAGGTCAATAGGCCGCACAATTGGGTGACGCCGCGCGTGACCGATCTGCAGAGGCTCATGATCCTGATCGTCGTCGTGGCGGGCGGATGGCTGCTGTACCGGCTTGCGCCGGTGCTGACGCCCTTCATGGCGTCGGCCGTCCTCGCGTATCTCGGCGACCCGCTGGTCGATCGTCTCGAGCGGCGAGGGCTGTCGCGCACCGTCTCGGTGGTGGTGGTCTTCGTGGCGATGGCGCTGCTCGGCGTCACCTTCCTGCTCATCATGATCCCGCTGCTGCAGAGGCAGGCCACGGTCCTGATGGAGCGGATCCCGCAGGGCATACAGTGGCTGCAGGAGCGGGTGCTGCCGTACCTGCTGGCGCTGCCCGGCCTGGCGGACGCGACCATCGATCTCGATACCGTGCGACAGGCGGTCACGGAGCACTGGCAGCAGGTCGGCACGGCCGTGACCCGGGTGCTGGCCGAGGTGACCGCGTCCGGCCGGGCCGTGTTCGCCGCGCTCGCCTACCTGCTGCTCATCCCGGTGGTGACCTTCTACCTGCTGCGTGACTGGGACGTGCTCGTGCGACACATGCATGCCCTGATCCCGCGCTCGGTCGAGCCGACGGTCGTGCGTCTGACGCGGGAGTGCGACGCGGTGCTGGCCCAGTTTCTGCGCGGCCAGTTGCTGGTCATGCTGGGGCTGGCGTTCATCTACACTACAGGATTGTGGACAGTTGGCCTGGACTCGGCGTTTCTGATCGGCATGCTGGCCGGCCTGGTGAGTTTCGTTCCCTATCTCGGTTTCATCGTCGGCATCGTGCTGGCCGGATTCGCGGCATTGATCCAGTATGGCGATGCACTGCACCTGCTCTACGTGGTGGCCGTCTTTGGCGTCGGCCAGCTCATCGAGGGGTTCGTGCTCTCGCCCTGGCTGGTGGGCGATCGCATAGGCTTGCACCCTGTCGCCGTGATCTTCGCGGTGATGGCGGGCGGTCAGCTCTTCGGATTCTTCGGCGTGTTACTGGCGCTGCCGGTTGCCGCTGTCGTCCTGGTGTTGCTGCGGCATTCCCACGAGCTTTACCTGCAGAGCTCGTTCTATACGCCATGAGCACGACTGTGCGCGCCGACGCGCAGCTTCCCTTCGACTTTCACCGCGACCAGTCGGCGGTCTTCCAGACCTATTTCGCCGCCGGCAACGAGGAGATCCTCGGCGCGCTGCGCAATCTGAGCGCACTGGAATCGGCGCAGGCCGTGTACCTGTGGGGGCCACCCGGCACCGGCAAGAGCCATCTCCTGCAGGCGATGTGTCACGCAGCGAGCACCTCCTCGGGCAGGCCCGTGAGCTACCTGCCGTTGCGGGAAGCGATGCGGCACGGCCCGGGGATTTGCGACGGACTGGAGGGCTGCGCGCTGGTGTGCCTCGACGACCTGGAGGCGGTCGCCGGCAACCAGGGCTGGGAGGGTACCCTGTTCGGGCTCTACAATCGCCTGCGCGACGCGAGTCGAACGCTCGTGGCGAGCGGGGCGGCGCCGCCGCGCGCCAGCCCGTTCGTGCTTGCGGACCTGCGTTCCCGCCTGGAGTGGGGGCTGGTATACCAGCTGCACCCGTTGGGCGAGGAGGACAAGCGCGATTTGCTGCTCGAGCGTGCCCGCCAGCGCGGGCTGACTCTGGATCCAGGGGTCGTGGATTACATCCTGCGTCGTCACCCGAGAGATGTCGGCAGCCTGTGCGCCTTCATGGAGCGGTTGGATCGGGCCTCACTCTCGGCGCACCGGCAAGTTACAATCCCGTTCGTGAGATCGCTGCTGGACGAGTAGCGGAGCACCTCCGCGCCGCCCAATCACGTCGAAAACGGGCAAGACAAAAACTGGGGAAAGCCGATGAACATCAAGCAAGTTGACGCGGGTAGTGCCATGACCTGGCTGTCGGAGGGCTGGCGGCTGTTCAAGCTCAATCCTGGCATGTGGATAGCGCTGATCATCGTTTATCTGGTCATCATGATCGTTCTGGGCATCATTCCGATACTGGGCGGACTGGCGCTGGCGCTCATCACGCCGGCGTTGATGACCGGAATGATGCACGCCGCGCGCGAGCTCGATCAGGGCCGCGGCATCAGCATCGAGACGCTGTTCGCGCCGTTGACTGATGCGCGCAAGCGCGGGCCGATGCTGACGCTCGGGGCGCTGTACATCGCGGTCGGCGTCGTGCTCGTCATCCTCATTTTCATCATGGGCGGTTCGGCGCTGATAAGCGGGGCGATGATGGGCGGGCATGCCGGGGCCGGCATGGCGGCGGCCGGAGGCATGGGCCTGTCCATGATCATCGGGCTCGTCGCGGGTTTCGTGATCGGCATGGCCTTCGTCTATGCCGGACCACTGGTGATGTTCCAGGACGTCGCACCGGTGGAGGCCATCAAGGGCAGTTTCAGCGCCTGCCTGCAGAACATCGTGCCGTTCATCGTCTACGGCATCATTGCGGTGATCCTCACCTTCATCGCCGCGTTGCCGATGTTCCTGGGGCTGCTGGTGGTCGGCCCGATGCTGTGCGCGGCGACCTACGCCAGTTACAAGGCCATATTGGAGTAGTCGTGCGGGGCGCCGTCCTCCCGTGCGTGGGAGGCGGCGCTCCGGCGGGGCTCACTGCTGCTGCTGCTGAGCGGCCTGGATGCGGTCACGCCGAAGCGCGCGTGCGGTCGCCGCCAGGCGGCGTCCGAGGGCGATTGCCAGCTTCCTCTCCTCATCCGTAACGGGCAGCTTCGAGTCGGCGCCGGCCAGGTGCGAGGCGCCATACGGCCCGCCACCGCTGCGCGTGGTCATGAGTCCGGCCTCGGAATAGGGCAGTCCGAGCAGCAGCATGCCGTGATGCAGCAACGGCAGCATCATCGTGAGCAGCGTGCTTTCCTGCCCGCCGTGCAGGCTGCCCGTGGAGGTGAACACCGCGGCCGGCCTGCCCTCCAGCGTCGCGGAGATCCACAGGTCGCCGGTGCCGTCGAGGAAGTACTTCAGCGGTGCGGCCATGTTGCCGAAGCGCGTCGGGGAACCCAGTGCCAGCCCGTCGCAGTCGCGCAGATCCTCGTGGGTGGCATACGGCGCGCCCCTCTCCGGCACGGCGCCCCCGGGCGCCTCGACGACAGCGGAGACGGCCGGAACGGTGCGCAGGCGCGCGGTGCAGTCCTCGACCTGTTCCACGCCGCGGGCGACGTACTGCGCCAACTGCGCGGTGGCGCCGTGGCGGCTGTAGTAGAGGACGAGGATCTCGGTCAAGGCAGCTACCGTGATCGGCCTCAGAGCAGCTTCAGCACGGCTTCAGGGGGGCGCCCCAGCGCCGCGCGATCCTTGACCACGACGATTGGACGCTCGATGAGGATGGGGTGTTCCACCATGGCGGCGATCGCCTGCGCGTCGGTGACGCCGGGTCGATCCAGCCCCGCGGCCTTGTACTCCGCCTCCCTGGTCCTGAGCAGTTCGTGCGCCTTGATGCCGAGCTGCCTGACCAGCCGCCTGAGGGCTGCGGCGTCCGGCGGCGTCTCGAGGTACTCGATGACGTCGGGCTCCACACCGTGCTCCCGAAGCAGGGCAAGCGTCTCGCGCGACTTCGAACAGCGCGGATTATGGTAGATCGTGACCTTTGCCTTCACGTCGCGCCCCCCTTAATGTTGTGAGCCGGAATTCTAGCAGCCGCCCGACCGCCGCCACACCGGGCGAGGTCCGGTGCGGACGCGCCGCCGATCGGTCTCGCGATCTCTCGAGGGTTAGCCATGAAGTCCGCCATCCATTGCCTCGTCTCCGGACGCGTACAGGGCGTCTGCTACCGCGCCTATACCCAAAGGGAGGCGCGACGCCTGGGAATTACCGGATGGGTGCGCAACCTGCCGGACGGCCGGGTGGAGGTGAAAGCCTCCGGGCCGCCGGCCGCCCTGGAGGAATTCCGGCAGTGGCTGCACCGTGGACCGCCCCAGGCCCTAGTGCACGAAGTGATTGCTGACTCTGCCCAAGATGACGGCTGGACGGAGTTTTCGGTTCGCTGAATCGCGGCGCGACATCCTCGCTGCCAGGTCGTGGCCGTCGTCCTGCCGGGATCACGGGGGTGCTAGGCCAGCGCGGCCGCGATACGGCCCTGAAGGAACGCAACGATTGAGTCCAGCGGCAGGTCCTGCTTGGCGCTGTCCCGGCGCCCCTGGTACTCCACGGTGCCGGCGTCCAGCCCCCGGTCGCTGAGCACCACGCGGTGCGGAATGCCCAGCAGTTCGATGTCGTTGAGCATGACGCCCAGGCGGTCCTGGCGGTCGTCGAACAGGACGTCGATGCCGGCGGCGCACAGCCGGCCGTGGAGCTCCTCCACCGCCAGCCGCAGCCGCTCGGATTTGTGCATGCTGACGGGCACCAGCGCAACCGTGAACGGTGCGATGGCCTCCGGCCAGATGATGCCCCGCTCGTCGTGATTCTGCTCTATGGCGGCCGCCACCAGCCGGGACACACCGATGCCGTAGCAGCCCATGATCATCTCCGCTGCCCGGCCCTTCTCGTCCAGGCAGGTGGCCTTCATGGCCTTGCTGTACTTGGTGCCCAACTGGAAGATGTGCCCCACTTCGATGCCACGGGTAATCTTCAGGGACCCCTTGCCGTCGGGGCTGGGGTCGCCTTCCACCACGTTGCGTATGTCCACGGCCAGCGGTTCGGGACAGTCGCGCGCCCAGTTGACCCCGATGAGGTGCTTGCCGTCCTCGTTGGCGCCGCAGACGAAGTCGGCCAGCACCGCGGCCGCACGGTCGACCAGCACCGGGCACTTCAGCCCGACCGGGCCGATGGAGCCTACGTCGCACCCGACGTACCGGCGAATGATGACCGGCTCCGCCATGCGCAGCGGCGAGGCCACCCCGTCGAGCTTGGCCGCCTTCACGGCATTGAGCTCGTGGTCGCCCCTCAGCACCAGGGCGACCACCCCACCCTCCGCGGCATCGACGATCAGGGTCTTCACGGTCTGGCTGGCCGGTACGTTCAGGAAGGCGCTCAGCGCCTCGATGGTATGTACGTCCGGGGTGTTCACCACACCCATGGGTGCGCCTGGCGCGGGGCGGGCCCCGGCCGGAGCGAGGGCCTCGGCCATCTCCACGTTCGCGGCGTACTCGCCGCTGTCGGAGTAGGCGATGCGGTCCTCGCCCGTCTCGGCCAGCACGTGGAACTCCTGCGAGCCGCTGCCGCCGATATTGCCGGTGTCGGCGAGCACGGCGCGGAAGCGCAGTCCCAGCCGCAAAAAGATGCGCGAATAGGTCTCGTGCATCTGCTGATAGGTCTCCACCAGGGATTCCTGGGTCAGGTGGAAGGAATAGGCGTCCTTCATCAGGAACTCCCGCGCCCGCATCACGCCGAAGCGCGGCCGGATCTCGTCGCGGAACTTCATCTGGATCTGGTAGAAGTTCGCCGGCAGCTGCTTGTAGCTGCGGATCTCGCGGCGGATGAGGTCGGTGATGACCTCCTCGTGCGTCGGCCCCAGGCAGAAGTCGCGCTCGTGGCGGTCCTTCAGCCGCAGCAGCTCCGGCCCGTACTGATCCCAGCGCAGCGATTCCTGCCAGAGTTCCGCCGGCAGCACGCCCGACATGAGGACCTCCTGCGCGCCGGCACGGTTCATCTCCTCCCGCACGATGTTTTCGATCCTGCGCAGTACTCGCAGACCCACCGGCAGCCAGGTGTAGATGCCTGCGGCGAGCTTGCGGATCAGGCCCGCGCGCAGCATCAGCTGGTGACTGATGATCTCCGCGTCGGCCGGGACCTCGCGCAGGGTGGGGATGAGCAGCTTGGTGAACCGCATCGTGGGCTCCGGTGCTGGGTTGGGCGGAAAGGGCGTGATTCTACGCCATGCGCGCGGGTCGCAAACACGAACGGCGGGCCTCCCGGGAGGGCCCGCCGTGCCGCGGGATTACGGTGGGGCGGAGGACTAGCTGCAGTCCTTGGCGAGCTTGGCCTCGATGTCCTTCATCTTGGCCTGCCGCTCGTCCTCGCCCAGGCGGCGCCGGTCGGCACCCTCGCCGGTGAAGATGCGCTGGGCGGTCTGCAGGCCGGCAAGATCCGCACGAAGCTGCTCACAGTACCGGGCCTTCTCCGCAGCCTGGTCGGCCGTCTTGGCGGCCTCCGCCTCGGTCTTGGCCTTATCTTCCAGGCGCTCGTCAAAGCCCTTCTGCTTGGCCTCGAGATCCTCGACGGCGCTCTCGCTGTCCACCTTGGGCGGCGCCTTCAGTTCCTCACCCTGCACGCCGGAGGGCGGCGGGCTCTGGGTGTAGTGGACCTGGCCTTCGGCATCCGTCCACTTGTACACGCCGGCCACGGCCGGCAGGGTCAGGGCGAGGAGGGCTGCTGTCAGGCCACCGCGCCAGGGCGCGGACATCCGGTGCATGCTCATCTGGGCTCCAAGGTCAGGGGTTCGTTGATCCGGGGCAATTTTGGTGCTGTAGTCGAACTTCGCAACACTCAAAGCTTATGCCAACATATTTGACCTGCAAGCAGCGGTTTGGTTGTGGTCGGGATCGGCGTTCGGGATCCCGACCGCGCGCCTGACGCAGGTGCAGCAAATATTTTCCCGGAAGGGTGTTGACGACCCGAAGTCGCAGCGTATAATGCGCACCCTCTTGGTCGGGGCTCGCGCCCCGTCACGCTCTCTAAAAATCAGCCTGATCAAGTAATTTGTGTGGGTGCTCGCGTCGATGAGCAGGCGTCACCAAAGCATTTCGGTGGCGTATTGTTCAATCGAGGAGTACTTCGAGTTTTGAACAGTGACCATCGAGCCAAGATTGACTGCCTGAAGCAGTCGCAGTGATTAAACTGAAGAGTTTGATCCTGGCTCAGATTGAACGCTGGCGGCATGCCTAACACATGCAA
>JAJVHZ010000122.1 GCA_022072255.1 Gammaproteobacteria bacterium
CAGCGCGCAGTTCGCCAACGTGCTGAACCATTTCCAACCCAGCGATCCGGCGATGAATATTGACAGTCCCGCGACTTTCGGTCTGATCAACGGTCAGGTAGGTGACCCGAGACAGATTGAATTCGGCTTGCGTTTCCGCTTCTAAGGCGACAAGCGATAGAGCATACTTGAGGGCCGAGCAATTCGGCCCTCAGTCAGCTTCGACTTCTGATTCAATGTCCAAAATTCCCAATTAAATTCAGAAATATGGACGGATTGCCACGCCAACCTTCAAAGCGCCATCTGTAAATAAAGTCATATCAAAGACTGATCCAAAATAATTGATCAGGCATACGTCTTGCCTCCACCAAAGCCGCTACATTTCATCATTCAACAAAAACTCGCAGTACCAAAATTAAGTCTTAAAAGTTTTGCCCCTTGCTGTTCAGCATCCTCAGTAGAAGCCAGTAGGCAGAGATAGTTTCTTATTGTTGACTAGCTCTCGGCGTCGAAAAGCTTCGACTGGTTAAGGCATACCCACACCCTTTTAAGGAGAATAATGTTTATGACTCGCAGATTGATAAGGCTATTTTCTACCCTGATCATCGCGTCGGTTTGCAGTCTGCTGGTTTTCGGTCAAAGTAGCGCGACCGCTTCGCTCTCCGGCTCAGCGCTCGACCAGAACAGCGCAGCGGTTTCAGGCGCGGCGGTGACGGTCAAAAACAACGCGACCGGCGCCGAGTTCAGAGTGACTACTTCGAGCAGCGGAAATTACACCGTGCCGGCTCTCGGCACAGGCGTTTACGTCGTGACGATTGAAGCGCAGGGCTTCAAGAAAGCCGTCGTGCAGGACGTCAAGATTGACGCCGGCGTGCCCGCGACCGTCAACGTGATTTTGGAAGTCGGCGCGGCGACCGAATCAATCGTCGTGCAGGGCGGCGCTGAAGTCCTGCAGACTCAATCGGCCAACGTCAGCACCACGATCACCGGACGGCAGATCACGGAACTGCCATTCACTTCGCGCGACGCTTTGGATTTGGTGTTGCTCCTGCCCGGCACGACCTCGCCCGGACGTCCGCGCCAATCTTCGGTCAACGGATTGCCGAAAGGCGCGCTCAACATCTCGCTCGATGGCGTCAACGTGCAGGACAACGTGCTCAAATCCAGCGACGGATTTTTCACCTACATCCGCCCGCGCATTGACGCGATTGACGAGGTGACGGTTTCGACCGCGACGCCCGGTTCGGAAAGCTCCAGCGAAGGCGCCGTGCAGATCAAATTCGTGACTCGCGGCGGCACCAACAAACTGACGGGCAGCGTCTACGAATACCATCGCAACCCGGCGCTCAATTCCAATTACTGGTTCAACAACCGCGACCGCGCGCCCGATCCGCAAACCGGCAAGGCGCCGCGTGACCGCGTGCTGCTCAATCAATACGGCTTTCGCGTCGGCGGCCCGATCTGGATTCCGAAAGTTTTCGACGGACGGGACAAGGCGTTCTTTTTCGTCAACTATGAAGAATATCGTTTGCCGGAGCAGTTCACCCGTACCCGCGTCATTCTCAGCCCCGACGCCGAGAAGGGAATTTTCAAATACAACGTCACTTCAAACGTCGCCGGCCAAAATGTGACCAAACAGTACCAGGTCAATCTGCTTCAGATTGCCGGGACGACGCCGAATTGCCCGGCTTGCTTGACGACGCCGGATCCGATTGTCAATAAGCTGTTGGGTGACATCCGGACTTCAACCAGCCAGGGCGCTCTTTCGGCCAGATCTGACCCGAATTTTCAGGACTTCACTTTCACCAACACCGGCGGCCAGACCCGCTATTTCCCGACCGTGCGGCTCGATTTCAATCTGACGAGCAAGCATCATCTGGAGAACATCTGGAACTATCAGTTCTTCACCGGCAAGGTGGACTTCCTCAACAACGTTGACCCGGCCTTCCCCGGCTTCCCTAATCAGGGGTTCCAGGGATCGAACCGGTTCTCGAACGTGACGGCCCTGCGTTCGACTCTGACGCCGACAATCGTCAACGAGGCGCGCTTCGGCATCACTGGCGGAAGCGTGCTCTTTTTCCCGAACGTCAACGCCGGGCAGTTCACAAATCAGGGCGGCTTCGCCATCGGCAGCAGCGTCGCTTCGGGGACTACGGGGTTCGGTCCCGTAGGCATCAACAACCCGACCGTGACGCGCGCGCCGAGCCGCCGCAACGCGCCGGTCAAGCAGTTCAGCGACACACTGACCTGGACGCGCGGTTCGCACAACCTCACGTTCGGAGGCAATTTCAGCCAGATCAATTACTGGAGCAGCGCCTTCAACGGCGGACTGGTTCCGACCATCACGTTCGGTCTTGACTCGAACGATCCGGCGAATGCGATTTTCACAACGCCGGGCAACTTCCCGCTCGATCCGAATGGCAAGCCTGCCGTTCCTTCCGGCGCCGATCTGACGCGGGCGCAGAACCTTTACTCGATCCTGACCGGGCGCGTCACCAACATCGGCGCGACGGCTTACGTGGACGAGAGCGGAAGCAAGTACAACTACCTCGGCGCTTACGTCGAGCGCGCCCAACAGCGCGAATGGGGATCGTTCGTGCAGGACAGTTGGCGCGCGCATCCGAATCTGACGATCAACGCCGGCCTCCGTCTGGAAGTGCAGGGGCCTTTCACCGCGCTCAATCAAGCGTACGCCAAGACGACTTACGCTGAGTTGTTCGGCGTTTCGGGCGCCGGCAATCTCTTCAAACCCGGCACGCTCACCGGCAAGGTGACCGAGTTCACTCAGTTTGAGAAAGGCGACAAGGCCTTCAACACCGACTCCAACAACTTCGCGCCGAGCCTCGGCGTCGCGTGGAGTCCGAACGGCAATGGCTGGCTCAAACACGTCATCGGCGAAGGCGGACAGACGGTGGTGCGCGCTGGTTATTCAATCGCTTTCGTCCGCGAAGGCATGAACGTCGTTTCCAGCATTCTCGGCGCCAATCCGGGCGGCAATGTGGACGCCACGCGCAGCGCGGGCAACGGAAATCTGGGCACGACGCCCATCCTTTTCCGCAATCCCAGTTCGCTTGGCAAACCGGACAATGTTCCAGCCGGGCCGGCATATCCGTTCCAGGGTAGCCCAAGCAACAGCGCCAACGGCTTCTCGCCCGATCTGAAGCTGGGTTACGTTCAATCGTACACGTTCGGCATCCAGCGCGAGATCAACAAGGACACGGTCGTCGAAGTGCGCTACGTTGGCAATCACGGCGTCAAGCTGTGGAGGCAATACAATCTGAACGAGGTGAACCTGATCGAGAACGGATTCATCAACGAGTTCAAGTCAGCGCAGGCCAACCTGATCGCCAACAACGCGGCGGGCGGCGCTCGCTCAGGCAGTTTCGCCTACTTCGGGCCGGGCACAGGCACGTCGCCGCTGCCGATTACGCTGGCTTTCTTCGCCGGGCTGCCGGCGGCGCAGGCGGGTAATCAGGCGAATTACACTTCGTCGCTTTTCAAAAACACCACTTTCGTCAACCCGCTCTTCGCCAATGCGCCCAACCCGCTCAGCTTCGCCAACAACCTGTTCAACAACGCGGGGCGGCGTGACAACGCCTTTCTGGCCAACAGAGGGAATCTGCCGGCCAATCTCTTCCTGGTCAATCCGGGCAAACTCGGCGGTTCGTTCCTCGTGGACAACGCCAACTGGACGAAGTACAACGCGCTGACAATCGAATTGCGTCGCCGCCTCTCGCACGGACTGCTGGTGCAGGGCAGCTACAGCTTCTCCAAAGCGATCACCAATTACTTCGCGAGCAGTTCGGCGGTCGCCAAGAACTATGTCAGCCTGCGCGATCCGAATCTCGACAATTCGGTTTCGCCGTTCGACATCCGGCATGCGTTCAAGCTTAACTGGATTTACGAATTGCCGATTGGGCGCGGTCAGGCGTTCTTCGGCGGCGCGGGCGGAGCGCTCGACCGCGTGATCGGCGGCTGGGCTTTCCACGGCACGGCGCGCATTCAGAGCGGCAGCCCGTTCAGCTTCGGCAACGTGCAGTTGGTCGGGATGACGCGCGACGAATTGCAGAAGGCGATCAAGATTCGTCAGGACGACGCGGGCCGGAAGACTTTCTTCCTCGCGCAGGACATCGTTGACAACACGATCAAGGCCTTCAACGTCACGGCCAGCGGATACTCCGGCGGCGCTCCGTCGGGCCGTTACATCGCTCCAGCGAGCAACGCCAATTGCCTGCAGTCTTACACGGGGCAATGCGGCTTCAGCAACCTGGTGCTCTACGGGCCGATGTTCACCAAGTTCGATCTGAGCGTGGTCAAGCGGGTCAAGATCACCGAGCGGGTCAACTTCGAGTTCCGCGCCGAATTCCTGAACGCGTTCAATAACATCAACTTCCTGGTCGGCAGCGCCGCCGCTGACGTGAACAGCATCACCAACTTCAACAACGCGGCCTTCGGGCAGACGCGCAACGCTTATCAGGACACGTCAACGACCAACGATCCGGGCGGACGCCTGGTGCAGTTCGTTGGCCGCATCAACTTCTAATCTCGTTTCCCCAATCTGGTGGGAGGGGCGCATCTCAGAATGCGCCCCTCCCATTTTTATTACGCCAGGCGAGCGCGAACGCGATCACAGACTCGCCATCCCCATCTAACCCACGCGGAGGAACCTATTATGAAACGCGGATTTCCAAATCAGATTACGGCCATCGCGCTTGTGGCGTTGATTTGCCTGACGGCTTTCGGGCAAGTGACATCATCGCTGTCGGGTACGGTCACCGATCCCAACGGCGCGGTAGTGTCCGGCGCCTCGGTCACGGTGAAAAACGTCGCTTCAGGCGTTGAGTTCAAAACCGTCACTTCGAGCCAGGGGATTTACAACGTGCCGTCGCTTGGCGCGGGGACATACGTCATCATCGTGGCGGCTTCTGGTTTCAAGAGCAGCACCGTGCAGGGCGTTGAAATTGACGCTGGCGCTCCGGCGACCGCGAACGTGACGCTCGAAATCGGGCAGGCCAGCGAGACAGTAGTCGTGCAGGGCGGCGGCGAAATCGTCCAGACGCAGACCGCCAGCATCTCCACGACGCTGAATACCAACCAGATCATCAATCTGCCGCTGGTCTCGCGCAATCCCGTCAATTTCGTCACCCTGATGGCGGGCGTCAACACGCCGCGCGACAACCGCAACTCCACGATCAACGGCCTGCCCGAAAGCGCGATTGACATCACGCTCGACGGCATCAACGTGCAGGACAATTTCAACAAGACCGGCGACGGTCTCTTCGTGCGCGTCGCGCCCACGCTCGATTCGATCGAGGAAGTCACAGTTTCGACGGCCACGCCGGAAGCCGTCGGCGGCGCGATGGGCGCGGTGCAGGTCAAATTCGTGACGCGCTCAGGCGGCAATGAATTTCACGGCAGCCTTTACGAATATCATCGCAACACGGCGCTCAACTCTGCCTACTGGTTCACCAACCGCGACACGACGCCTTATAACGTGAAAGCCGCCAAACCCTGCGGCGATCCAAACAGCCCAACATTCAACGCGAACACGACGGTTCCTTACAACCCGGACGATTGCCACGCGCCGCGCGCGGCCAATCTGTTCAATCAATTCGGCGGACGCGTCGGCGGCCCGATCCGGATTCCGAAGCTGTTCGACGGGCGCAACCGAGCGTTCTTCTTCGTCAATTACGAAGAGTTCCGCCAACCAACGCAAGTCGTCCGGCAACGCACCATCCTGCATCCGCTGGCGCAATCGGGCGTTTTTCGTTACGGCACGGGGGCCAATGCGCGGCAGGTGGACCTGCTCCAATTGGCGGCGCGCAACAATCAGACCGCGACGGTTGATCCGACCATCGGCAAACTGCTGGCCGACATCCGCAACGCGACGAACGGCGCGGGCGGCATTACCGACCTGACCAATCCCAATCAGCAGCGGTTCACTTACAACCCCAGCGGCGCGGCGCTCAATAAACGTCCGACGGTGCGCTTCGATGTCAACGCGACGGACAAGCACAAGATTGAACTTTCCTGGACTTACCAGATGGGCAGAGGCGGACCGGACTTCCTCAACAACGTGGAGCCGGCCTTCCCAGGCTTCCCGAATCAGGGCAGCCAGCCTGCTGATCGCTATACCGGTTCGCTGGCGGTGCGTTCGACGTTGACCCCGACGCTGGTCAACGAAGCGCGCGCCGGCCTTTCGGGCGGCCCTTCGCGCTTCAATCCGTCGGCCAGCGCAGCGAGTTTCAGCGCTTCAGTCGCCAACATGAACGGCTTCGCGTTGAATCTGAATGACGCGCTCGGCATCACCAACCCTTACGTCGTGACCGCTCCAAGTCGCCGCAATCCGCTGTTTCGGGAATTCGGCGACACGATGACCTGGTCGCGGGGAGCGCACAGCCTCGTCTTCGGCGGCAAAATCTTCGACACCCAACTGACGTACAACGCTCAGACGCTGGTACCAACCATCATCTTTGGCGTGGACACCAACGATCCGGCGAACGCGATGTTCAATCCCACCAATTTCCAGGGAGCTTCAGCCACCGATTTGAACAACGCTCGCGCTCTATACGCAGTCCTGACCGGACGCGTGACGGCGATTAACGGAAACGCCCGGCTGGTCGAAGAGAGTGGAAAATACGAATATCTGGGCAACGCCTTCGAGCGTTCGCACCAGAAAGAGTTCGGTTTGTTCGCGCAGGATTCCTGGCGCGTGCGACAGAACCTGACGGTCAATTATGGAGTGCGCTGGGAAGTGCAACGCCCATTCACGGTAGACAACAGTAGTTACACGACCGCGTCTATTGACGACCTCTGGGGCGTTTCCGGGCCGGGCAATCTCTACAAACCGGGCACGCTGGCCGGACGGCCCACGCAATTCATACAGATGAAAGAAGGGACCGGCGCCTACAACACCGATTACGGGAACTTCGCGCCGAGCCTCGGAATTGCCTGGCGCATTAACGCCGATGACGGTTGGCTGAAACGGATTCTGGGCGAGGACCAGACCGTGATGCGCGCCGGATATTCGATGGCGTACAACCGTCAGGGCATCGGCGATTTCCGCGGTCTGGCTTCATCCAATCCGGGCATCGTCATCACCACCAACCGCAGCGTCGCGCTGAACAATCTGGGGACGCTGCCGCTTCTATTCAGCGATAAGAGCCGTCTCGGCAAGCCGGACTTCCTAACCACACCGACCTACCCGCTCATCGGCGAGCCATTCGTTCAGGCCACGAATTCAGTCAACATCTACGACCCGAACATCCAGATTCCCTATTCGCAATCCTGGACGTTCGGCTTCCAGCGCGAACTCGACAAGAACACGGTCATCGAAGCGCGCTACGTCGGCACACGCAATCTGCGGGGCTGGACGGCCTACAACCTTAACTCGGTCGAACTCAACATCGCCGAAAACGGAATGCTCAACGAGTTCAAGCTGGCGCAGGCCAACCTGCGGGCGAACATCGCGGCTGGACGCGGCGCCAACTTCCGCTATTATGGGCCGGGCACCGGCACTTCACCGCTGCCGATCACGCTTGCCTATTTCCAGGGCGTGAACGCGCAGGGGCAGCGCTTCGACCCGAACCTGCCGGGCAGCTACACATCCTCCAATTTCACAAGCGCGACCTTCCTGAACGCGCTGGCCGCGAACAACCCCAACGTCTGTTGCAGCACGACGACCAGCTATGCTGGCGCGATGGAAAATAACGGGACCTTCCGCGCCAATGCGCTGCGCGCCGGTTTGCCGGCCAATTTCTTCCTGACCAATCCGGGACTGCGTGGCGGAGCCAATTTCACTGGCAACGGTGGCTACACCCGCTACGACGCCTTGCAGATTGATTTGCGCCGCCGCCTGTCGAACGGTTTGCAGGTGCAGGCTAATTACCAGTTCGCCAAAGCCTTTGAATCGTCACGTGTTTCGTTTCGCGCTCCGCGCACCAACGTGCTGGATACGAACACGCTACGCCACGCCTTCAAGGTCAGTTGGGTCTACGAACTGCCATTCGGGCGAGGCAAGGCGTTTTTCGGCAATGTGGGCCGGGCGCTCGACCACATGATCGGTGGCTGGGAGTTCCACGGCACAGGCCGCGTGCAGAGCGGGCAGTTGTTCAACTTCGGCAACGTCAACCTGGTCGGGATGACGATGGCTGACCTGCGGGATATGTTCAAGATTCGGCACGGGGTCGTCGTTGATTTAAACGGCAATCCTGTTGTGACCAACGGCCGGCAGACACCGGCGACGTATTTGTTGCCGCACGACGTGATTGCCAACACCATTCGCGCATTCAACGCCAGCGCCACCAGCGCCAGCGGTTACGGCGCCGAAGGCCCACCCACCGGACGCTATCTGGCGCCGGCCAACAGCAGTAATTGCATTCAGGTCTACAGCGGCCAATGCGCTCCGCAGAACGTCTTCGTCACCGGGCCGAAGTTCACTCGCTTCGATCTGAGTCTGAAGAAGCAGATCAGGTTCACCGAGCGATTCAATTTTGAACTGCGTGGTGAATTTTTGAACGCCTTCAACAACATCAATTTCTTCAACCCGACCGCCAACGCCAATATTACCCCGTCCAACCTGACGTTCATGCAGGTGACGACGGCGTATACCGATTCGTCCAACACCAACGATCCGGGCGGACGGCTGGTGCAAATTGTCGCGCGGTTCAACTTCTAACTACTCAACTAGGGAGGGGCGTCTTGCCTGGTCGCCCCTCGCCGTCTCGAAAGATTCACCGAACCCGGTTCATTAGATCGCTCCTTCCACTATGTTGAAGGCTATTCTTTCCATTGCTGATTTGTGCAGACAGAAAATCAAATTTCCTGTCTGGAGCGGCAATCCCCTTGAAGCCGAGCCAGCCAATGCTTCGATCATTGGGTAATGACGGGGGTTATTGACTTTGATGGCCATCTTCCCGTTCAAAAATCCGAATTTCATTCAGAATTATGGAGAAGTCTGGATACAAAAAAATGGAGTCGCTTGTTAAGTGAACTGATTGCAGCGAGGCGACATACCAAATTTCAATGGCATATCTGTTGCCTATTCCAAAAATTCTCACCTTTGGTACTAAGTCAACTGAATTTCTCAAAAATTGTAAGGAGGTATGGATAGCTACGATGAAGCATTTGTACAAAATATTAGTACTGGCCTTTACGCTGTTGCTCCTGACTGCCAGCGCAATAGCGCAAAACGCGCTTGGTCGCATCACCGGAGTGGTGCGTGATCAGGCAGGCGCAGTGGTTTCCGGCGCGACGGTGCGTGTGACGAACGAAGGCACCAAGCAAGTAATCCAGACGGTAACTGCAAACGAGGAAGGCGTCTTTCTCTTCCCGCAATTGTCACCCGGATCATATGCAGTCAAAATCGAAGCGACGGGATTTAAGACCATCGCTATTAACGAAGTAAAAGTGGAGCCTGGGCAGGAATATTCGCTCGTCGCCACGCTCGAAGTCGGCGGGACGAACGAAGTCGTTCAGGTGACGGCTGGAACTGATCTGGTTAATACCAGCAACCCTGAAATCAGCAGTACAGTCATTCGCCGCCAGATAGTTGACTTGCCGCTGAATGGCCGCAATCCGCTTGACCTGATCCGTCTGCAGGCAGGTGTCGTTGGCTTGCCGACACGCACCAACACAACGATTAACGGTGGGCGTCCGACATGGACGCAGGTGACGAAGGATGGCATCAACATTCAGGACAACTTCATTCGCGTCAACTCGCTCGACTTTGTGCCGAACCGTCCTACCTCCGATACGATCAGCGAATTCACGATCACCACAAATACTCAGGGCGCGGACGCGGCTGGCGGATCTTCGCAGGTCAAACTCGTGACACCTTCGGGTACCAACGAATTTCACGGCGCGATCTACGAGTTCAACCGCAACTCAGCGCTTGGCGCCAACAGTTGGTTCAACAACGCGACTATTGACCGGCTCACGGGCAAGACTATCGCGCGCCCGTTCCTGAACCGTAACCAGTTCGGCGGCAACATCGCTGGCCCGGTACTGGCTCCCAAAAAGGTCTTAGGCCCACTCGGTGGTTGGAACGACAACAAAGACAAACTCTTCTTCTCTTTCAGCTACGAGGGCTTCCGCCAGCGTACGCAGGCAACACAGAACAACACGATTCCGGTGCGAGATGACCTGCTCGACGGCGTTTTCCGATACGTGCGTCCGAGCGACAATACCGTTCAATCAATCAATGTGCTTAGCGTGAGGCCTGGTGTGGCGCTTGATCCGAAAGTCAAGAGTTTGCTTCTCTCGCGCTTCCCGTCAGCATCGCTTGTCAATAACTTCGATACCGGAAACTCGACGGCGGCCCGCACGTTGAATACAGCAGGCTATCGTTTTCTGCAGCGCGATGTGAATGATCGCAACCAGTATGAATTCCGGTTTGATTACAAGCCGACAGAGAGGCACAGCTTCGAATTTGTGCATCAGCGATTCAAAGAGATAGATGACCGCACCGATCTGGATGCGATCAACCTGCGTCCGAAAGTTTTCACCGATGCCGATGTCAAGTTCCTGGTCGGCGCGTGGCGTTGGACTGCCACGCCGAGGTTGAACAACGAACTTCGCATCGGAGCCAACCTCGCTCCAGTTGCCTTCGAGAATAGCGAGGATTTCATTGGCACGCTTTTTCCAACGGCTCTGGGATTGACTAACCGCGAAGTGCAGTTCCAGCCGCAAGGCCGCGACACCCGCACATATCAATTCATTGATAACGCCTCCTACATTGTTGGTAGCCACTCGATGCAGTTCGGAGGCAGTCTGCAGAAAATCAAGGTTCGGCCTTACAACTTCGCTGGCCGGTTCCCGACCGTCGGGTTCGGCTTCAGCGCTTCGGCTCCAGCAGCGATCCAGTTGACGCAGGCTGATTTCCTAGGCAGTTCAATTAGCCCGACTGATCTGGCCAACGCCAATGCTCTGCGCGCCTTTCTCGGCGGTGTCGTCTCGACGGTCTCCCAGACATTCCAGGTGCGAGATAGGACGTCCGGGTTTGTCGCTGGCATTCCGAACGAGAACAACTTTACCTTCGACAACTGGGCGCTCTATCTACAGGACAACTGGAAGATCAAGCCCAATCTGAGCCTGCGGCTGGGGCTAAAATGGGAGTATTTCAGCCCGCTGCGTGAAGACAGTGATCTGCAACTCTTCCCCGTAATGCGTGGAGGCAGCAGCAGGGATGTGTTGCTCGATCCGAACACCACGATAGATTTCGTGAACGGCGATTATTACGACAAGGACTTGAACAATTTCGGCCCCTCGGTTGGAATTGCATGGGATCCGTTCAAGGATGGCAAGACCTCGATTCGCGCCGGTTACACAATGGCCTTCGTCAACGAAGAGACCATTACCGTTGCGCGCAACGCAGGCGTCGGCAACCCCGGTCTGCAAACGGCAGTGAATCTGCTGAACCAGTTTGCGACCGTTAATGCCGGTGTTCCTGTTGTGAGCGCTCCTAATTTCAAAGTCCCGCGTAATCTGGCGGATCAACTCGGAGTCGGTTTGACTTCGGCTATTTTCGGCATTGATCAGCAACTCAAGCAGCCTTACGTCCACCAGATCAGCTTCAGTGTCGAGCGCGAACTCGGCTGGGACATCGCAGTTGAAGGCCGCTATGTCGGCACGCTTGGACGCGACATCTGGCGTGGCATTGACTACAACCAGGTCAACGCGGCGACTAATAAGCCGTTCTTTGATGACTTTATTCGCGCGCGCAACAACGGCTTCATCGCTCTGAATACCCCGGCTACCACTCCGGGCTGCACGTCTGCAACGTGCGGTGTGTTCAATCCAGCCTTTAACGCGAATTTGTCGGGTAGTCAGCAACTGTCGGTCATCCCGAATTTCAATGGCGGTTCGCTTACCAATGCTACTGTCCGCTCGCTGATTCAGACTGGACAGGTTGGCAGTCTGGCCGATTTCTATCTGACCAGTGCGGGAGCGACGGTCGCTCAGCAAGCGCGCAGCTTCTTCTTCAATCCTGGCAATCCGGGTATTTACGCCACCGACCTGATCTTGAACGGTGGCGAAACGGGCTATCATTCCTTCCAAGGTGAAGTCCGCCGCCGTTTCAAGGGTGGAATCTTCGGACAAATGAACTACACCTTCAGCAAGGTGCTGACCAATTCACCCGGTACGACGCAGGCTCGCTTCGAGCCGTTCCTCGACAACAACCGTCAGGAGTTGGAAAAGACGCGCGCTGACTTTGACGTGACTCACGTCATCAACGGAAGCGCGATCTTCGAACTGCCGTTCGGCCAGGGCAAGAAGTGGCTGAATTTTGGCAGCATCGCCGACCGCATCATCGGCGGCTGGCAGGTTAGTTCAATCGTCCATTACCAGAGCGGCGCTCCGATCTCGATCATTTCAGGTCGCGGCACGTTCAATCGAGGCGGGCGTTCGGGCGGTAATCCTGCAGTCTCCACGCTAACCCGCGACCAAATCAAAGACCTGTTCGGTATTCGCAAACTGCCGGATGGCCGCGTGTTTTACATTGATCCGGCGGTAATCGATCCGGCTACTGGCCGCGCCGTTGGGGCTGACAACCTGAACAATACCGCTGCCTTTAGCGGTCAGGTCTTCTTCCATCCAAACGCGGGACAGATCGGCACGTTGCAGCGTCTGCAGTTCGACGGCCCATCGCAAGTTTCCTGGGACTTCGGAGTGATCAAGCGCACTCGCATCAGAGAGAAGATGAACCTGGAAATCCGCGCGGATTTCTTTAACTTCCTCAATCACCCGTTGTTCTTCGTGGGTGATTACAACGTTGACAGCGCGAACTTCGGCCGCATCACGGGGCTGAACTTCGGGGCGCGTGTGACACAAGTGTCCGGCAGATTCACCTTCTAGTCGCTGGCGCAATTCGCAAAAAGAAATGGGAGTGGTTTCGGCCACTCCCATTTCTTTTGTCCAACAGACGTCGTCTGGATGCCAGCTTAAAAATCAAAAGCTTCCTTCAGTTTGTCCACGCGCTTGCCCCACTCTGCGCGAATCTCGGCCTTGACCGCGCCCCACGTGGTCGGATGTTCCGGCTGCCCTTCAAAGTAAAAAGGGCAGGGCGCCGGAGCGACTTCGCGCTGGACCTCAGCCAGATCAATCGGATCAATCGGGAAGACCACGCACGGCGGCGGCGCGTGCCGGGGCGACGTATAGATCAAACAGGCCGTCGTGTTCTCGTCTTCGTAAAAGAAGGGGCAGCGGAAAACGATCTTGCAACACAGGCCGCAGCGGTTGCAGCCACCTCGTTGATAAGGCTTCCAGCGGTAGAGAATTTTATCCGGCAGGATTTTGGCCAGTATCCAACGCCGTGTGGCGCCGATTGAATGCCTGGTGTAAATGAAGCCGATTATTTTGCGGAAGCCTATGTATGCTTTCTTTCGATAAATTTCCCGTTCGGAAAGCGCCGGCAGCTTAATTTCAGATTGAGAACCGTTATTGGGTTGCGACTCGGACCTCCTCGCCGTTTCGATTTGTACCAGGTGGATTGGGGATTTACTGTCTTGAGTCATTCATCCTCTCTGTTGTTATCGTCGCTGACGATAGATTTCCGCTCTGCCTTCAAACATATCCCAAAGTCTTCAAGGTGAAGAACGCGTGGGCAGGAAAACCGGCTCGATCCCAGCGCCACACATTCAAGAGGTTGCAAATGCAAGGCCACGCGCAGATGCGCATCACTGCAAACATCATTGGTCGTCATTCAAATTGACGATGAGCAGGCGGTGTTTTATGAATGAGACTGTGGGCGAAAGAAATTTGTTCAACGCGTGAAAAAAGCTCTTGCAATAGGGCATTCGTTTAGGTACACTGCGTTTCACAGATGAAACGCAGTGTGATTCATAACAGTCTCCAATGCCATCATCTGCCCGGAGCGTGATCATTGATTTCCCATTTTTCAGATTTTGATAGAGTCCGTCAGGGACCAAGCCAGCGCGAACTTTGTCAGAAAACGCGCGCGCGCGCAACTCGGTTTAGAAAAATTTTCAGAGCGGCGCAACAACTACGAAGATCGAGT
>JAJVHZ010000125.1 GCA_022072255.1 Gammaproteobacteria bacterium
GCGCCCCGGGCGCCGCCACGGACCATGCCGCGCCCCGTGGGCGCCGCGTAATCCGCCTCGCGCCGCGCGTAATCGGCGCAATACGACGCGGACTGGGCCTCCGCAACCGCGGCAGCGCCCAGACAACACAGCACCATCAGCAGCTTACCGTTCCGTTTCATCGCATACCCCTTCTCGTTGGCGTCAATTGCATTGATGGCGGTGCCGACGCCCGGATGCACCCGGGGGTCGCCGGCACGCCGGTCGTTCGTGTCACGCTCGCGGCCACTGTACCAGCGCGCGGCATCCTGCAGGATTAGACCAAAGTCCAATGGTTCCGTCGACATCGGGCGGCCTGCGCAGCGGGCATTCCGGAGCATCAGCGTCGCCACAGGTCGTACCCGACCAGGAACATGACGCCGGCATCACCGAGCACCGCGATGTCGAGACCGAGGCGGTCGCGCTTCCAGCCCAGGGAGGGGATGATAACCGGCGACCAGCCGTCGAAGCTCAGGGCGAGCTTGTCCTCGGACTCGTCGACGTAGCCATGGATCAGCCCGGCCGTCACCTTCAGGTGCAGCGACTCCGAGATGTAGGTCAGCGGGAAGCTGTAGCCGTAGTAGTAGTACTGGCAGAACTGGCTGTAGGAATTGTTGAAAAGCGAGATCCCGAAGAGGTGCCGATCGCCGTGCACCGCCTCCAGCCCGCCGAGATAAGGGGTGCCCTCGTAATCATCATCGTCGTCCCAGTGGGTGCTGACACCCGCCTGGAAATAGACCGAATCGACCCACCCGGGCATCCACGGCGGGTCGATTCCGGCGTCCTGCTCGGCGGTCCGGCCAGCCGGACTGCCACCGAGAAGCAGTGCAAGGACTCCGATCCTGAGGGTCCGCATGTATCGCATCGTCAGAAGCGCAGCACCTGGACGACGAGCTCGCGGCCTTTCCAGTGCATGCCGTTCAGGCGCTGCGCCATCCGGTAGAGCATCTCCATGCCGGGGCCCTCGAAGGTGAGCGTCACGGCCGGCCGCGAACCGTCGCCGGTCACGTGTTCGATGGTGGCGATCTTCGGCGCGCCGTACTTGGTGACGAACTCCTGCAGCTCCTCGTCGGTGGTCCCCGGGTCCACGTTGCCCATCCACAATTTCATGTCCTTCTCCAGTCTATCGGCGTGCGGTCGCAGGCATGCGACGCTCAATCCGGGCGCAGGCGCAAACGCACGACCACGGTGCCCGGATCCTCCGCGTCGGTGAAGACCTCGAACCCGAGCCTGCGCGCGCATTCGAGCATGGGGCGATTGCGCGCGAGGACGAACCCTTCGATGAACCTGAGTCCCTGCTCGTGGCCGCGGCGGATCAGCTCCTTCAGCAGCGCGGTGGCGAGTCCCAGTCCCCGCCATTCATCGGCGACGGTGACCGCGAACTCCGCGGTGTCGTAGCGCGCATCGGCGATGTAGCGCGCGCCGGCGACAATGCCATCGCCGCCCATTTCACCTGGCGGGATCGCCACGAGCGCGACCTCCTCGCCGGGTGGCGGATTCACCGCGCGCTCCAGCATATCGCCCGGCAACTGCTTCAGGGGCGCCATGAAGCGGGTGATGCGGGCCTCGCCGGAAAGGCGTTCGAAGGCCTGTCGCAGCGCCTCGGCATCGTCCGGACGTATCGCCCGCAGGGTAACACGGCGGCCGTCGCGCAGCGTGACCTGCTGCGGATCGGAATCCGCGGCGGAGGTCTGGCTGCTGGCGGCTTCGATCGACACGCGCGGCGGCCATCAGGCCATGATGTTGACGCCGCCGTCCACGTACACCGTGCCGCCGGTGATGCGGCGCCCGTACGGGGTGGCCAGGTAGGCGCACGCGAAGCCGACGTCCATGATGTCGACGAGCTCGCCCACCGGCGACCTGGCGACCGCCTCGTTCAGCATCAGGTCGAAATCTCTCAACCCCGACGCCGCGCGTGTCTTCAGCGGTCCGGGCGAGATCGCGTGCACGCGGATCCCGCTCTTGCCCAGCTCGTAGGCGAGGTACCGGCAGGAGGCCTCGAGCGCCGCCTTCACCGGTCCCATCACGTTGTAGTTGGCGACGACCTTGTTGGCGCCGTGATAGCTCATCGCGAACATCGTCCCGCCGTCCTTCATGAGCGGGGCGGCGAGCCTCGCCATGCGAACGAAGGAGTGGCAGGAGATGTCCATCGCCCTGGCGAAGCCCTCGGCGGTGCAGTTCAGCAACCCGCCCTGCAGGTCGTCCTTGGGCGCCCAGGCGATCGAATGCACCAGGATGTCGAGCGTGCCCCAGTCCTTCGCGACCCGATCGAAGACCGCTTCCAGTTCGCCCGCCTTCGACACGTCCAGCGGCAGGAACAACGGCGCCTGCAGGCTGGTGGCGAGCGGCTCGACGTAGCCTTTCGCCTTTTCGTTGAGATAGGTGATCGCCAGCTCGGCGCCGAGCTCGCGGAATGCGCTGGCGCAGCCGTAGGCGATGGAGTGCTCGTTGGCGATGCCGACGACCAGTGCCTTTTTCCCCGCCAGTACAGGGCGCTGAACCTCCACGGTCATTGTCTTGTTCTCCTCAGAGCTGCATGGACGGGACGTGGTCCGGAACCACGAGGCTGGCCTCGGTGTTCGCCAGCACGTCCTTGATGCTCACCCCCGGGGCGGTTTCGAGCAGAGTCGCACGGCCGTCCGCGAACGAGATGACGGCCAGTTCGGTGACCACCAGATCGACGCGTCGGGTCGACGTGAGCGGCAGGGAGCACTGCCTGATGATCTTCGGCCTGCCCTTGGCGGTGTGCTGCATGGCGACGACGACGCGCCTCGCCCCGACGACGAGGTCCATCGCGCCGCCCATGCCCGGCACCATCTTGCCCGGGATCATCCAGTTGGCGAGGCGGCCCTGCTCATCGACCTGCAGTCCGCCCAGGACGGTCATGTCGAGATGCCCGCCGCGGATGAGGCCGAAGGACATCGCGCTGTCGAAGGTGCTCGCGCCGGGAAGGGCGGTGACCGGCTGCCCCGCGGCATCGGTGAGCGTCGCGTGCGCCATGCCCTGCTCGGGGATGGGACCGGTCCCTATGAGACCGTTCTCGGACTGGAAGAAGATCGGCATGCCGGGCGGGACGTAATTCGCCACCTGTGTGGGGATCCCCACGCCGAGGTTCACGAGCATCCCGGCCTGCAGCTCCTGCGCGATGCGCCTGGCGATGATGGTCTGTGCGTCCATGGGTGTCAGTCGTTGGTGATCAGGTAGTCGACCACCGGCGCTGGCGTCACCACCTGGTCGGGGGGGATGACGCCCACCGGTACGATGTGGTTGGCCTCGACGATGACGGTGTCGGCCGCCATCGCAATCACCGGGTTGAAGTTGCGGGCGGTGAGGGCGTAGGCAAGGTTGCCCATGTAATCGGCCATGGAGCAGTTCACGAGCGCGAAATCGGCGCGCAGCGCCGTTTCGACCAGATAGTCCCTGCCGTCGACGGTCAGCCGTTGCTTGCCTTCCTCGACCACCGTGCCCACGCCCGTCGGCGTGAGTATGCCGCCGAGTCCGAAGCCGCCGGCGCGGATTCGTTCGATGAGCGTGCCCTGGGGCACGAGGTCGACCTCGGTCTCGCCGGCCAGCATCTGCTGCTGGGTCTCGGGGTTCAGTCCGATGTGCGTCACGACCGCCCTGCGCACCGCCCGAGCCGAGATCAGCTTGCCGATCCCGACGCCCGGCCTGGCCGTGTCGTTGCCATACACGGTGAGACCGCGTCTGCCCTGGCGGAGGAGTTCATCGATGACCCGGTGCGGCGTGCCCACGCCCATGAAGCCGCCGATCATCAGGCTCGCGCCATCGGGGATCAGGGCCACCGCATCGTGGAGCGGGATCGCCTTCATGCTCTGCAAACCTGTAGGTGTGTCATGGTCGCCGGATGCCGGAAAAATCTGCCTGTAGGTGTACGCGAGTCCTTCACTGTGCCGTCCACGCACCGTCCACGGGCAGGGCAGCCCCGCGTATCTGGGCCGCGCCGTCGGAACAGAGGAATACCGCGAGCGCGCCGATCTGCTCGGGGGTGGCGAACTCGTGTGAAGGCTGCTTCTCGCCGAGCAGTTCGATCTTCGCGGCCTCCACCGGGATCTTCCTGCTCGCGGCGAGGTCGTCGATCTGCTTCTGCACCAGCGGTGTCAGTACCCACCCGGGGCAGATCGCGTTGCAGGTCACGCCGGTGGTGGCGGTCTCCAGCGCGACCACCTTGGTCATCCCGAGTATGCCGTGCTTGGCGGCGACGTAGGCCACCTTGTGGGCGGAGGCCACCAGGCCGTGCGTCGAGGCGACGTTGACGATGCGCCCCCAGTTGCGCCTGCGCATCTGCGGCAGGGCGGCGCGTATGGCGTGAAACGCGGCCGAGAGATTGATGGCGATGATCTGATCCCAGCGCTCGGCCGGGAATTCCTCCACCGGTGCGGTGTACTGGATGCCGGCGTTGTTGACCAGGATGTCGAGCCGTCCGAGGCCGGCGGTCGTGCGCTCGATCATGTCGGTGATCTCTTCGGGCCGGGACATGTCCGCCGCGCTGTAGAGCACGCGCACGCCGTATTCGGCGGCCAGTTCCCTGCGCAGGTGCTCGATCTGCTGGGCGTCGCCGAATCCGTTCAGGACCATGTCCGCACCCTGCGCGGCGAGCGAGCGGGCGATGCCCAGCCCGATCCCGCTGGTCGATCCGGTTACCAGTGCCGCCTTACCCTTTAGCATTCAGACGCACCTCCTGGTTCGTTACGGCGTTCCCGAGCAGCCGGCGCGTGTGCCGCGCGATCATCAGCTCCTCGTTGGTCGGGATCACCCAGGCCGAGACCCGGCCCCGCGCGGTGCTGATGCGCGGGCCGCGGGAGTCGTTGGCCGCGGCATCCAGCTCGACACCCAGCCACGCCGCGGCAAGGCAGACCCGTTCGCGGATCGCCGCGGAGTTCTCGCCGATGCCCGCGGTGAACACGATGGCATCGAGGCCGCCGAGGGCGGCGGCGAGCGAGCCGAGCTCCCGGCCGATGCGATAGACGTACAGATCAACCGCGAGCGCGGCGCGCGGATCGTCGCTGGCGAGCAGGGTGCGCATGTCGCTCGAGATGCCCGATACGCCGAGCAGGCCGGACTGCTTGTAGACCAGCTTCTCGATGGCGCTTGCCGTCATCTTCCGCTCGCTCATGAGATAGAGGATCACGCCGGGGTCGATGGCCCCGCAGCGGGTGCCCATCGGCAGGCCATCCACTGCCGTGAATCCCATCGTGCTGGCGACGCTCCTGCCGCGGTCGAGCGCGCACATGCTGGCGCCATTGCCGAGATGCAGCACCACCGTCCTGCCCGCCGCGGCGCCGGCATCGAAGCCGGGCAGCACCGAGGCGATGTACTCGTAGGACAGGCCATGGAACCCGTAGCGCCGCACGCCCGCCTCGTGCATCTCGGCGGGCAGCGCGAACCACTGGGCGATCTCGGGATTGGACCGATGGAATGCGGTGTCGAAGCACGCCACCTGCGGCACCTGCGGCATGCGCTCGAGGAGCAGCCGGATCGGCGTCAGGTTGTGCGGCTGGTGCAGGGGCGCGAGCGGGATGAACTTCTTCAGTGCGCCCAGGACTTCGCTGTCGACGCGTACCGGCTCGGCATACTCCAGCCCGCCGTGCACGACCCGGTGTCCGACCCCGGCGAGCTGCAGGTCCTTCAGCTCGCCACGCAGGAACGATCTCAGATGCTCGAGCGCACCATCGTGGCCGAGGTTGACGCCCTCGCCCCAGGAGCGCTCGCCGATGATGGCGCCCGCGCGGTCCCGGGCGATGAAGTGCGGGGATGTACTGATGCCCTCGATCTGCCCCCGGCAGTCGAGCTCGAGATCGGACCCGCGTTCGGCAAACAGGGAGAACTTGATGCTCGAGGAGCCGGCATTGACGACCAGGATCGCCTGCGCCATGGTCAGCTCACCGCCTTGGCGGCCTGTTCGCGGCGCGCCTTGGCCACCAGCACGGCCACCGCGCAGGAGGCGAGCCGGCTCAGCACGGAGTCCGCACGGCTGGTCAGGATGATCGGCACCCTGGCGCCGAGCACGATGCCGGCGGAGTCGGCGTCCGCGAGGAAGCTCAGGCTCTTTGCCAGCATGTTGCCGGCCTCGAGGTCAGGCACGACCAGGATGTTGGCGCGTCCGGCCACGGGCGACTCGATCCGTTTGATCTGCGCGGCCTGCAGATCGATGGCGTTGTCCAGCGCGAGCGGGCCGTCCAGGACCGCGCCGGTGATCTGCCCGCGATCGGCCATCTTGCAGAGCGCCGCGGCGTCGATGGTCGAGGGCACCTTGGGATTGACGGTCTCCATCGCCGAGAGGATCGCGACCCGGATCTCTTCCTTTTTTCGCCCGAAGGCGTGGGCGAGATCGATCGCGTTCTGGACGATGTCGACCTTCTCTTCCAGCGTCGGCGCGATGCTCACGGCGGCATCGGTGATGACGAGCGGCGTGTCGTGCCCCGGCACGTCCATCACGAAGCAGTGGCTGATCCGCCTGCCGGTGCGCAGTCCCGTGTCGCGCTTCACCACCTCGCCCATGAGCTCGTCGGTGTGCAGGCTGCCCTTCATCAGGGCCTCGGCCTCGCCGAGGCGGACGAGCTCGACGGCCCTGGCAGCGGAGTCGTGACTGTGGAGCGCGTCCACCAGCCGGTAGGGGCCGATGTCGAGACCGAATTTCTCGGCCGTCGCCCTGATGCGTGCCGCGGGGCCGACCAGGATCGGCGCGATCAGCCCGGCCTTCGCCGCCTCCACCGCACCCTCCAGCGAGCTTTGATCGCAGGGGTGCGCCACGGCCGTCGGCGTGGGCGCCAGCCCCTTGCATAGCTCGAGCAGCGCCTTGAATCTCGTATGCGTGCTATTCAATTTCCAGGTCTCCAAATGGCTGTCTGCGGGTGAAATACGCCGCGGGCGTCCCGGCGCTCACTGCGTTCCGGTCCTGCGGGTCGTCGCGTCGAGGCCCGATCCCCCGCCCGCCGCCATGAGCACGGCACGGATCCGCTCCAGCATCTGCATCTGCTCGCCGGTGGGCTGCATCCGCAGGAAGCGCCTGTCGGCGACGATCTGGGCGAGCAAGGTCAGCAGGCGCGCGCGATCGGCGGGATCCGGGACCAGCGCCGGGAGCGTGTTCAGCGCCTGTTCCGGCTCGAACTCGACGATGATCTCCTGCTCGCCGCGGATGCGGCGGCGTTCCTCCGCCGACAGCGCCGGCAGCAGCGATTCGTAGTCCGGCAGCATCTCGGCCTTCAGTTCGATGCGGGCGAGCGGGATACGGTCTTCGCCCGGGGTCACCAGCGAGGCGATGCGCGCCAGCGCCTCCGGGTAGCCGCCCTCACGGATCGCCGCGAGCGCCTGCTTCACGAACGGAAGTTCGCGCGGGTCGGCCGGCACCTGGGGTGCCAGCGCCTGTCGCTCGTGCTTCTCGGCGAGATAGATGTTGAAGAGGTTGCCGTAGGTCTGGAAGAAGGCCGCCTCGCTCAGCGCATCGCGTATGGCGCGGTAGAAGTCGAGGGACGCGGAGATCACCTCCGAGTACGCCTTCTCGGCCCGCCGCAGCGGCTGCCCGGGGCCGACCGGCTGACGCTGCGCCCTGACCGCGGCGGCGGCGGGGGTGAGCCACCAGAGCCACGGGTTGAGATCGGAGATCGCCCAGCGCTGCAGGCGCAGGGGGTGCAGGTTGCGCAGCAGTTCGGCGGTGGCATCGTCCATCGTGGCATGGATCAGCGGCTGCACGAAGAGCTCGTAGGCCCGCTGATTGAAGTCCGAGATCGCGGCGACCGCCTCGAATGGACTTTCGTCCCTGCGCTTCAGCGGGTTCAGCCGCGCGGCGACCTCCTCCAGGCGGCGCTCCTCGAAGCTCACCTCGTACTCTATGCCGCCGTTGCGCCTGACCTCCTCGATCTGCATGCCGTAGAGACCGGGCGGCAGCAGCTCGATCGTCTTCAGCACCGAGACGATCTGGGTATGCTCCTTCTTCGCAACGCGGCCGGAGACGAAGATGCCGAGGTGGCCTATGTCCTTGTGCAGCAGGCCGACGATGACCTGGCCGCGCGCCTTGATCTCGTCGGTGGAGCCGTAGACGTCGGCAATCCAGTTGAATGCCTGCTGCGGCGGCGTGATGTTGTCGCCCATGGAGGCGAACAGGATTATCGGCGTGCGGATCTCGCGCAGATCGAAGAATGCACCCTGTCTGGAGCGCACGGCGCCGGACCAGAGCTTGTTGCCGACGAACAGGTTCGAGGTGATCCATTCGATCTCCTCGCGGTTCATCAGGTAGAACCCGCCCCACCAGCGCTCGAAGTCGAGGAAGCGCGGCGGCTCGGTGTCGGCGTTCGCGAACACGTGGTAGTACTTGTCCCAGAAGGTGTTCGCGGGATTCAGGCTCTCGAAGTTCTGTACCAGCCAGGCGCCGTCGAACTTCCCGGCGCCGAGGTCGGCCGCGAGCGAGGCGAGCCACGTGCCGCCCAGCAGGCCGCCGGCATAACGCATCGGGTTGTCGCCCTCGCCGTCCTGCCAGGCGCCGCCCCAGTAGGACATCGGCGAGCCGTTGATGACGATGGGACCGGTGTCCTCCGGGTTCGCGGCCGCCAGCATCATGGCCGCCCAGCCGCCCTGGCAGTTGCCGACGATGGCCGGCTTCGGGCTGTCCGGGTGCAGCTCGCGGACCTTGCGCACGAACGCGGCCTCCGCCTCGCAGACGTCCAGCATGGTCTGCCCCGGCTCGGGATCCGGGAAAAAGATGACGAAATAGACGGGATTGCCGGCCCGCAGCGCGACGCCGACCTGGGAATCGTCCTTGAATCCACCGATCCCGGGTCCGTGCCCCGCGCGGGGATCGATGATGAGGTACGGCCGCCGCGACGCGTCCACCAGAACGCCCTGCGGCGGGGTGATGCGCAGCAGGGCGTAATTCACCGGCCGCGCCAGCGTCCGTCCATCCATCACCGTCTCGTACTGGAAATTCAATACGGGCGGGAGGCCGGCGCGCTCGCGCTCGCGGTAGACGTTGCCGCGCTGCCGCAGCGTGTCCCAGAAGAGTACGGCGCGCTGCGCGACGTCCGCGGCGTAGCTGCTCCAGGTCTGCCAGGCCTGCCAGGGCGTGGTCGTGGTCAGCAGCGACAGGTCGGTCACCTCGCCGAGGGCCTTCTGGACCCGCTCGCGGTAGCTTTGCTGGGCGACGTCGTAGCGATGTGCGAAGACCCCTGTGACCTTGGTCGAGAGATCGCTGGACTTGGCGAGCGCATCAGCAGGTTTCTTCATGTGGGTGCTCCGAATGATTTCACGGTACCTGGGCATCGGCCGGGACAGCGTATGCGCAGTCCTCGGTGGCGGGCTTCATGGGCGGCTCCGCAACGGGCACGGGACCACCGGTCTGTCCGGCCACCTGCGCCCGTATTCTAGGCACGATTGTGCACCGCGGGATATAGGACCTTGGTCCTAGCGGTTGCGAGGCGTCGCGAGCGCGGCCTGCCCGGCATCCGGCGGGGCCGGTCCCCGGGGCAACCGTCATGAGGCGCCGCCAGCAGGGGAAGCGCGCGGCCGTGCGGGCGTAGATAATGGGACCAAGGTTGTATTTACGCCGCCCATGCTATCGACGAGGATGCGCCCAGGGAGGCACGTCGAGCGTGGGCGGGGCGGCACGGCCGCGATGGCTGGAACAGTCGGGAATGAGGAGACGGAAAATGCAGAAGAAGGCCAGGCAAGACGATGACGGGCAGGACGACGCGGAGCCGACCGGCGGGGAGGCGCAGGCCGAAGGCGCCGGCGGGGAGAAACTGAAGCGCAGGGACTACGAGAAGGAACTGCGCCGGCTGCAGGCGGAACTCTGCTACCTGCAGGACTGGGTCAAGGAGAGCGGCAGGCGGATCATCGTCGTCTTCGAGGGCCGCGACGCGGCCGGCAAGGGCGGCACCATACGCGCCATCACCGAGCGGGTGAGCCCGCGCGTGTTCCGGCTGGTGGCGCTGCCGGCGCCGTCGGACCGGGAAAAATCACAGATGTACATACAACGTTACATCCAGCATTTCCCCGCGGCGGGCGAGATCGTGATCTTCGACCGCAGCTGGTACAACCGCCTCGGCGTGGAGCGCGTCATGGGGTTCTGTACGAAAGAGCAGTACAAGCGGGCCCTGCAGACGTGTCCGCAGTTCGAGAAGTACATCGTGGACGCCGGCATCACGCTCATCAAGTACTGGCTGGAGGTCGGCAACAAGGAGCAGAAGCGCCGGTTCGAGGCCCGCATCGACGACCCGCTGCGGCAGTGGAAGCTCAGTCCCATGGACCTGCCCTCGCGCGAGAAATGGTACGAATATTCCCTCGCGCGCGACGCGATGCTGGATGCGACGGACAGCGACCACGCGCCATGGCATATCGTTCGTTCCGATGACAAGAAGCGTGCCCGGCTCAATATCATCTCGCATTTCCTGGACCTCATCCCCTACGAGAGGGTGGACCGTCCGAAGATAAAGCTGCCCGGCCGGACGAAAAAGAATGCCTACGATGACGAGGTGACGATGCAGAAGCGTTCCTGGATCCCGGAGAAGTACTGAGCCCGGTCAGCGAAGGCGCAGCCATGTTCGAGTTGTTCAGGAGCTTCTTCGCGACCGGCGGTCCGGCCGCCGGAAAGTACCCGGAGTCACTGGTCACGTTCGCCATCGAGCGGGCGGTCGACGGCACCGATCCGAGGCTGCGCGCGCTTCCCGGATACACCCGCAAGCTCAAGGGCGCTGCCGTCCATGCGATCGATCACGTCATCGCCCTGGTGGAAGGGCTGCCGCCGGCCATGGATGCCACCCGGCAGTCCTTCGGTGAGGATCGCCGGCTCGCGGGCTACTTCCCGACAGCCGACCGCCTGCATGAGGTGCTGGGCGCGGGCGGAGTGCTGGGCGACTTCGTGCAGCGCACCGGTGGCATTGGCAGCGACCGCATCGTGGCCCTGATGATGATGGAGAAGCAGGAGCGCACCGTCCTCGGGGTCGAACAGCAGGGCGACATGGTGGTCTACGACGTCCCGCAGGTGACCGTCGGCTTCATCAACCACCGGCTGCTCGATCCCGCGGATGCCGAGGCGGAAACGCGGCGGCTGCTCAAGCGGCGCGCCTTCGATCACCTCCTCGGCATCGCGCTGGGCCGGATCGAGGCCGCCGGCAAGGCGCGGGCGGGACTGGAACAGCAGTGCAGGCTGCTCGGCCGCAAGCTCAGGACGCTGCAGGCGGGGGGGTGGACCTTCGATCCGGCGGGTGCCGGCCAGACGGCCGATCTCCCCAGGCTCGAGGCGCAGCTCGAAGACATTCAGAAGCAGTTGCGCGAGCTCGGATCGGACACCGGCACCCTGAAGTTCCACCTCGACACGCTGAACGACGTGCTCGGCCGCGCCGAGGAGCAGCTGTGGACCACGCACCAGAGCGTGATCGTCGATCGCAAGGGGGTCAAGCGCGAGCAGCCTTCCGACGACGCGATCGAGCTCGAGTTCCCCGAGTTGAACAACGCCGACGGTCGCCGCGCGGTGGCGCTGCTGCTCAGCATACCGCGCGGCGAGGTCCGGAGCCGCGGCGACCGCCTCGCCGACGCGCAGCGTTATCTCGGCTGAGCATGGACGGCGGAGTCGATCTGGCGGCGGTGCAGAATTTCGGCACCGCGCTGCTGATCGGCGCATTGATCGGCATCGAGCGCGAGAAGCGCAAGACCCTGGAGGTCAAGCCCGGGATCGGAGGGCTGAGGACCTTCATCCTCATCGCGCTGCTCGGCGCGACCGCCGGCTGGATGGCGGACACGCTGCGCATGCCCTGGCTGCTGGTCGCGGCGCTCCTCGTCGTCGCCGCCGCGGTCCTCGCCGGCTACGTGATTGCGGCGAGGCAGGACCCGGATTCGCTGGGCCTGACCACCGAGAGCGCGGCCATCGTCGTCTGCCTGCTCGGCGCGATGAGCACGCTCGGATACCGGGAGCTGGCCGTCGCGCTGGCGATCGCCACGGCGGCGGTGCTGGCCTACAAGCAGCCGCTGCACGGGTTCGTCGCGCGCGTTGGCTGGGAAGACCTGTTCGCCGGGCTGCGCCTGCTCATCGCCACCTTCATCGTACTGCCCCTGCTGCCGGACCGTCCGATCGACCCATGGGAGGCGCTCAACCCCAATTCGCTGTGGCTGCTCGTGCTGCTCATCTCCAGCCTGTCGCTGGTCGGTTACGTGGGTACGCGGTGGCTGGGCGCGGATCGTGGAACCGCGCTCACCGGCCTCACGGGCGGACTCGTCTCGTCCACGGCGGTCACGCTCGCGTTCGCCAGGCAGAGCCGTGCCGACAGCCGGACGGCGACCGCCCATGCGCTCGCAGGCGGCATGCTGCTGGCGTGGACGATCATGTTCTGCCGCGTGATCACCGAGGTGCTGGTGGTGAACCGCGCCATCCTGCTCCAGGTTCTGGTCCCTTTCGCCCTGATGGGCGTATCGGCGGCGACGGCGGCATGGCTGCTCTTCCGATCCAGCGCCTCGTCGCAGGACACGACGGTCGCCAGGGCCCGGGAGGTCCCGCTGCGCAACCCTTTCAGTCTGACCGCGGCGGCGAAGTTCGGGGCGTTCTTCGCGGTCATCCTGCTGCTGGTCAAGCTGGTGCAGACCTATCTGCCGGGCAAGGGCCTGTACATGGTGGCGGCGCTGGCCGGATTGACCGACGTCGACGCCATCACGCTGTCGATGGCCGAGTACGCCAGGAACGGCGACCCGAAGACCGCGACCAATGCCATCGTCGTCGCCGCGCTGACCAACACCGTGGTCAAGTGCGCGATGGCGGCGGCGCTGGGCGGACCCGCACTCAGGCGCCCGGTGCTCACCGGTACGGGGGCGATCCTGGCCATCGGGCTGGTCGCGATCGTCCTGCTGTGAAGCGGGTTTCCCCAGGCGCCGGTTCGCCCCGTATCCCTGACCGTCAGGGGGCCCATCCACCATGATCCGCGGCCTGTCGCTCTCCATTGCGCAGAAATATCTCGAACCCGGTGAGAGCCTCGCCGAGGTCCTCTTCGGACTGATCATGACGCTCACCTTCACCCTGGGCGCCGGACTGCTGGTCGAGCAGGGCGAACCGGCGGCCGTCCAGGAGCTGCTCATCGCCACCGTCGGCTGCAACATCGCCTGGGGGATCATCGACGGCATGCTGTACATCAGCGGCCAGATCTTCGAGCGCGCGC
>JAJVHZ010000077.1 GCA_022072255.1 Gammaproteobacteria bacterium
GCGGCGCCGTGCTGCTGAGCTGGCGCGTCAACAACAACTTCCTCGAAGTCTCCGTCGAAGACGAAGGCCCCGGATTGCCCAACACCTCAAACCTCTTCGTCCCGTTCTTCACGACGAAACCCGGCGGATCGGGCATCGGCCTCGCGCTCAGCCGCCAGATCGCCGAAGGCCACGGCGGAACGCTGACGCTGGAAAACCGCGCGACAGGCAAAGGCTGCGAAGCCAGATTGAGATTGCCGCTGTGAATCACCCGGACGAAAAGCGCCGTGCAATCACAAACTTCTTTACGTCACGGCGGTTTGGGATTATCTTTCCGCTCGCCATCTCGGCAAGCCCCATTCAATGCAAGTCACGCGTTTCGGTATTTCGAGTGACTGCTCGATAAATCAACATTCCTCGAACGATTCCGCGCTCATCCCCGATGGACGCAACCAAGCTGAAAGCCGGCTGAAATCGGACTGGCTATCTCAGCCGGTGTAACTTTGCCAACTCAACCCCGGAGGGATTCAGCATGTCGCACAGTGACAAGATGGCGGAGCGTTTCGCCGAACTGCCCTGGCTGCTCGCCGAACGGTCATACACGCAGAAGGAATTGATGGATTATTTCAACGCCGATCGCAAAACCATCAAGAGCAGCATTGACGCCCTGACCAAACCGCACAAGATTACGGAGAGGCGGGAAGGCCGCCACGTTTATTACCAGATTCCCGGCGGACGCAAGCGCCCCGACTTCACGGCTCTGGAATTGGCGACGCTGCTGCTGGCGCAGGAAGCCATCGGCTCAACCAGCCTGACCGCGATCAGTTCGCCTTTCGCGCGCCACGCCGAATCGCTGCTGCAAAAAGTGCGAGACGCGTTGCCGCCGTCGCTGATTGAAAAGCTGGATGCGATGGCCGCCGTTTACGGCTCGGCCACCGCGCCCGCCAAAGACTTCACCCAATACGCCGAGACGATTGACCGATTGACCAACGCCGCCGTCGCGCGCCGCCGCATCGTGATGCGCTATCACTCGCTCAACAGCGGCGAAACCAAAGAGCGCAAGTTCGATCCATACTCCCTCTACTTCGACCCCGACGGCGCGACGCTCAAAGTCATCGGTTACGACCACGAACACGGGAAGACCAGAACCTTTTCGGTAGACCACATCCGCCGCATCCGCGAAACCGGCGAACTTTTCCGACGCCCGCCCGACTGGAACCTGCGCGACCACCTGGCGCGATACTGCTTCAACGGCATCCACGACGAACCGATCCGAGTGCGATTGCGCGCTCACGGCGTAACAGCCTCGGTCTTCGCCGAACGCACCTTTCATCGCTCCCAACGCGAAATCGAACGTTACCCGAAGGGCGCCGAAAGACCCGAATCAATCACCATCGAAATGGAAGTGGCCAGAGGACGCGGCCTGGTGCGCTTCATTTTGAGCTGGGCGCCGGAAGTCGAAGTCATCTCGCCACCGGAACTGCGCCGCCAAGTCGCCGAAGCTCACCGGCAGGCGCTGGCGCGATGCGGAGGCGGGGAATGAAAAAAAATCGGGCGAGTTGTCGAACTTCGCCTCCGCCGAACGGTATATCAGGCGAGGGGAAGGAGCGGGGCAAAAAATTTTCGGGCGAGAAGGGAGAACGGGAATGATCTCCCGGTGTCGCAGGTAGGATGGCTGACGATCCAGTAAGAGTAGTTGGCTGATTTATTCGATGTTTCCTAAGCCGAATGTTTGCAATGAGAACACTAACTGAAAATTCATGCCCAAAAAATCCGCTTGACGTGAACTAATCTCTTCAGTAGTCTCACGTCTCGTGATGGGTTATATAAATTGCGAAGCTAAGCAAGAAACTCAAGCGGAAGCCATAGACGAATGCCCGATCCAAGATTATTTGGTACTTGGTACCGATATTTCCGAATTAGAGGCAACCGCTTTACGGGTCCCAATTCGAACAGGGCCTAACAATGAACGTTTCGTTTGGTGCGACGACATAGATCCAAAGTAAAGAGGTGTGGCCGAGGAAAGATAGCGATTTCAACAGCTTAGCTGCGAAATTTATATCTTCAATGGAGCCTCAGCCACAGCAACTAATTACAGGAACCATTTGAATATAGCAAGTTGATCTTGAGTGCGAAGGGAAAAGACAAACAATGACTGAATTTGAGAAATACTTCAGGGAACTGACCGGAAATGCTCCTTTTGACTGGCAATCACGGTTATTTCAGAGATTCATCAATGGTGACTTTCCAGGTGCCTGTGATATCCCAACTGGGCTTGGCAAGACTTCGGTAATGGCGATCTGGTTGATTGCATTGGCATACATGCTCAGAGAGGGAGCGCGCAAGATTCCCCTGCGTCTGGTGTATGTCGTAGACCGCCGCGTCATTGTTGATCAGGCGACGGCGGAAGCTGAAAACCTGCTGAAGAAACTTACCGAAGCTCTTTCGGATGAGTCGAATCCGCTTCACCTGCTAGCGCAATCCTTTCGCGAGGCGTCAATGAAAGGGCAAGAGTCTCTGATTGCGCTTTCGACTTTGCGTGGGCAAAAGGCTGACAATCGAGAATGGTGCCTTGACCCATCGCGCCCGGCCATCATCATCGGCACAGTGGATATGATCGGCAGCCGCCTGCTGTTTACCGGCTACGGGAAAGTCGGGATCAACCACCGCAGTTTGCAAGCCGGCTTGTTGGGGCAAGATAGTCTGATCGTGATTGACGAAGCGCACCTGTCACCCTGCTTCGTCGCCACGCAACTCGACATCAGAAACTTTGTTCAGCGGGGACAATCCTTGCGGCCATTCCACGTGATGTCACTGTCGGCCACGCTCAGCGGAGCAGGCAACACGCTGGCGCTGAACGAAGAGCAGGAACTCCGAAACGAGGCTGCCGAGCGTCGTCTCAACGCGCGCAAGCACATCGAATGGCTGCCCTTCGATCAGCGGGCAAAAACGAAAGCAGGAAAGAAAGCCACGCTACCCGAAATCAGAGAGGCGTTGGCGGAACGTCTGGTAAGTCGCGCGATTCAGCACGAAGCCAGTGATGAGAATGCCCCGCCGCAATCCGTCATCATCTTTGCGCAAACGGTTGAGTTGGTGAACCTCATCTTCGACAAACTGAAAACCGCGTTGGAAGAGAGAAGCCTTGCTGGCAAGGGAGCCACTGACAAAAAAACAAAGGCAGCGGCGCAAGCGGAGATAAACAATCGCCTCCTCAAAATGACCGGCGAGATGCGTGGATTGGAGCGAGACCAGCTAACCGAATCTGACAAATTCAAAACATTCTTGCCTGGACGCAACCGAACTACATACCGCCTGACTCACTATATGATCGCGACTTCGTGCGCGGAGGTCGGCGTCAACCTGGACGCTGATCATGGCCTCTGCGATCTGTCTACGCTGGACAGCATGATCCAGCGCATCGGGCGCATCAATCGCTTCGGTCTGACCGACTCGACGATCACCGTGGTGGTTGATGAGCAGGGACTCGCGGCGGCGGCGGCAGATGTACGGAGTGAGCAGGAGCATCAACAAACCTTAGTCAGCTTGGCAGAGGAGATTGCCGGGTTGCAGCCGCAAGCGGAGACGCAAAAGTCGGATAAGAGCGCGCGGCAGGCTTTGCAGAAGCAGATCAAGGCTAAAGAGGAGCAGCGCAAAAAACTGGAGAAGAAAGGCGCGGAATATGGCCTGAAGGAGATTGAGAGAGTTGCTCCCAAAGTCTATTTCACCTGGCTGGCGCTGAAATCCAGAGAGGAAAACGGAAAAGTGAAGGCATCGCCGCTGGCCTTGCGTGGCTTGCTGGCGGCCAATCAGCGGGCTTTGCCTGATGAACCGGTTCGCCCACCGCTTGATCAAGCGCGACTCGACGATTGGGCGATGACTTCGCTGAAACAGAAAGAGTATGCCCGCCCGTTGGCGCAGTACTGGCTGCGCGGTGTGATTGACGACGAGCAGGCGCAAACGACTTTCGTCTGGCGGACCGAACTGGACTGCTTTGATGTGACGAATCAGCCGGAAGATTTGGCCGACCTAGTGACGACGATCCCTGTGCAGCCGCAGGAACGCGCCGCCGTAGCGACCTTCCGCGCCGAAAAGTTGTTGAGCGAGCTTGCCAAAAAGCATCCGCAAAAGCTGTGCGTCATCATTGACGCGGGCGGCGAGACAGAAGCTTTCGGCTTGGCTTCCTTCGCAGATGACAAAATCAAGAAGGGGCTGTTTGCCCAACTCGCGTTTGCAACAGTGATATTACCCGCTGGGATTGGCGGCCTGGATGACGATGGGAATCCTGACGCCAAAGGAACGCAATCATCCGATGTCGTTAAAAGCGCTGAATGGACGCGCTATCTCATCAAGCGCCGCGACGAGAAAGATTTTTCGGTCAAGCAACTCAAGCTTGCGGATACCACAGAAGAAATCTTCCCAACTTGGCAGGAAGCCTTGAAAAACGTTAAAGGCAAAGGCGTGCTGGTCAATCGCTCCGACTTGCAAAATGCCTTCACCGCCGATGAGAAACCGCGCGCTTACATTGCTTGCTTTCGCCAGCGCGTCACGCCAGACGCCTTCTTCAGCGAAGAGGCCGACGATCAGGCGTCGCTTGATCTGAGGCTTCGCACCGTCAAGCAACATGACGAGGATGTCGAGCTTTTCGCTCGCGATCTGGCGCGACGGATCGGTTTGCCAGATGACCTGATTGAAGCGTTGGCTGCCGCTGGCGTGCGCCACGACCTCGGCAAGGCGCGCGACTGGTGGCAAAAAGCTATCGGCAATTTCACAAACGAGTTTTACGCCAAATCGAAAAACAACTCGTTCGATCACAACTTCAATCAAGGCTATCGGCACGAATTTGGCTCTTTGGTTGAATCGCTCGAAGATGATTCGCTCGAAGGCCACCCGCACCGTGACTTGATTCTTCATCTGATTGCTTCACATCACGGTTATGCGCGCCCGCACTTTCCCGAACGAGCGTTTGATCGCAAACAGCCCAAGCCACTCAATCAGCAAATCGCGCACGAGGCGCTGTTGCGCTTCGACCGGCTGCAACGGCAGTACGGCTGGTGGCAACTGGCTTACCTGGAAGCGGTGCTCAAAGCCGCTGACGCCCTGGCCTCGCGGGCTTTCAGCCGAGGCGAATTCGGAGGTGAACAGTGAAATACGACATTCAAGTGAACCCGTATAACCCGGTCGAATATCTGGCCTGCTGCGGCGTGCTCGAAATTCTCGCGCGCTTTGACTCGGAGGCCGCCAGTTGGTGGGAACTCGACGCGCAACCGCGTTGCTGGTTGGAAAGCCTGATTGATGAGGCGTCGCTGCTGCGTTGTCTGACACAGACCTTAAAGGACTGGAACGCTTGGCAGTCGTCAACCAATCAGACACGGGAGACGGAAGCGCAGAACGGTGAATCCGAGGAAGAACCGCTTGATGAGGCGGACGACGCTAACGGCGGTGAGGAAGGCAATGAAGGCATTTTGCTTAGCCCGTCGTTTTATCTTAACGATCGGGCGGTCACGCTGCGACTGGATTGGTGGTATGAAACGTTGACCTCGCAACGCAAGATCAAGGAGAAGAGCGCCTGGAAGATGTACGCCGGGCAACAGACTGCCGAAAAGATCACCCGCGACATGACCGGAGAAGCAGCGAAGCTGTTACAGCAACATCGAGTCGAGAGCATCTCGACGTTGCTCAAGCTATCCGCCGGGATGACGGGGCGCTTCGGATTTGATCCGCGCTCTTCGCGCAACGCGTTGGACACGGGATTTTCGGCGAACGACTTGAACCTGCCTATTGCGACCTATCCGTTCGCGGAAATGTTGGCAGGCATCGCTGCGCAATATTTCTTCCCGCAGCGCACCCGGCAGGGCGGCGGCATCACGTCCGCGCGCGGCTGGGTTAAAGACGATGCTTTTCTGTACGGGCTTTGGCAAACACCGCTTCCCGTCAGGCTGGCGCGCTTGGCCGCGACCGGCGTAGCTATCCGGCAAGACACTCTTGTTCCGCTCCGAGCAGGCAGAGCCAAACGGGACAAGTATTCCAACTTCAAAATGGCGCTTGCGACCATTTGGCCGAAACCAAATTCCAGCAAACGTCCCCGGCAGTAAGTTCCCAGGCGGCCTGTTGCAGCCGCGTAGCGGCGACCTGACTTTAGCCAGGCGTTTCAACGCCTGGAAGCCGGGGCGCGTAACCCTGGCGACGCGTAGCGACGCTTGAATTCAGGTGTCGCTGACGTGACACAGTGAACTTTCTCATCCGCGCCGTGGTTTGATGGTCTTTGAGCAAATAATGCAACCACATCGTAGGGGCGGGTTTTCCCCGCCCAAGCCCCCTCGATAGCGGATCCGGGCGGGGAAAACCCGCCCCTACGATGTGGTTGTAGTTAATTTTCAAACGCCATCAAACCACGGCTAAATTCAACCGCCGCTCTGCGGCGAAGAAGGAGATAGCAATGACCCAAGAAATCAACCTTGAGCAGTACGACGCTTTTATCGAATCTGTGGACTGGCTTGCGGAAACCGACTTGCCGGTCGCTATCACACTGGAAGAATCACTCGAACCATCGGAAGGACGTGATGCCGTGATCTTTCCGCCGACTTTCGCCGTGAGTAAGGGATCCCCCTACCCGTATCAGATTGACGTGCTGGATAAAAACCTCACGGCGCAGGCTGCCGCTCAAGTCAAGCTTGAAGCCAACAACTGCCTCATTGACAGCGTTGGTTCTCAGGCAAACCGGATGGAGGCCAAATTCAAAGAAAACCCGCTGGCGGCGCTGGTTCCGCAAATCACGGTCAAACTCAATGATGAAGTGAAAGCGAACCTGCTGGACATCGGGCACCGCATTGCGGACGGGGCAGTGCGCTTTTCGGGCCTGCGAGAAACAGTCACTGCCGCGATTAAAGCTTTGCGCGATCAGGCCAACGCCGCGCCGCTTGCCAAGCTTGCGCCGACTTCCTTATTGCTTGGCTTTTGGGATTCGCGGCCTGACACCACTATGTACAAGTTCGGGCGCATGCTTTCATCAACCATCCGCGCCACTAACGTCGAAATCGTCAAACGCTCGGCTCAATACAATCCCACTTTTGACCCGACCGCCTTGGGGTTGGCTGAAGAGCTTCCCGAAGGAGAAACTGATGTCCCGGACAGTTCAGGCAAAGCTGCGGATGGCAAAGACCCGTTGTCCAAATTGGGGTTGCGCGCGGCGCCGGCAGTCAACACGCACGGCGGCGTGCGCGTTTACGGTCAGATCGTGCGGCGCACACAAATCAACCTGGTGCGGTTGCGTGCGCTGGCTGTGACCAAAGACGGCAAGATTGACGTAGGCGAGACGCTGAAACTCAGACGCTATCTGCTGGGACTGGCGCTGGTTGCGGCGCGAGCGCAAACGAGCTACGACTTGCGCGAAGGCTGTCTGCTGCGTCGCCAGGGCGAACAGGCTCAACTGGTTTACACCAACCGCTCCAGTCAACCTTTAGCTTTCGACGTGAGGGACGCATTCGGCTATGCGAAGAAAGCTGCCGAGATGTTTGGCGTGGTCGGTCCGCAAGAAGTCGTGTTTGACGCCAGGGCGGCCAAGCAGGGAGTGGAAGAGGCGAAGAAAACCAAGAAGAAATAGCGAGGTGATCTCATGCAGTTACAAATCAAACTGACTTTCGCTACACGTCGCTATCACGGGCGTAGGAGCGAGGACGAATTGGAATTTCCGCCCTCGCCCGTGCGCCTGTTCCAGGCGTTGATCGCCGGCAGCCATTGCGGCATCTATGACAAGGTGCATACCGCCGAGCGTGACCGCGCCTTGCGATGGCTGGAAACTTTGGAGCCTCCAGTGATTGAAGCCCCTGCCGTTTGCGAAGCGGGCGTAGGCGTCACCAACTACGTGCCGAACAACGACGACGGACGAAAAGAGAATCGGTTGGAACATATCAGGACGGCCAAATCTTTTCTGGCAAAAGTCTTCCCGCAAGGCGACTCGCTGACTTACCGCTGGGACTTCCAAGCCGCGCCAGAAGCCGAAGAAAACGCCGCTGTCATCTGCGCGATGGTGAAACTCATTACGCATCTCGGCCAGCATCAGGACGTGGTTTACGCCAGCGGCGCCGTATCGGGTGATGACGCTTTGCCGGATGGCGCCTGGTTGCCAGTGGAACAATCAGACGGTGATTGGGCTTCACCCAAGCCAGGAGCTTTCGCCGCATACCAGGAACGCTACCAAACTTGGTTGCAGGGCAAGGCGAAAGACGATGTGCCAATTCCGGTGCAGCGCACGCATTATCGTCCGCTCAATACGATCGTCATTAATCCGCCAATGGCCTTGTTTGAGTTATGGCGTGATGAGGATGAACGGAAGCGCTTTGACCCGCGCGAGTTGCGCCAGCCGGCAGCAATGGTCAGACACGCGATGATCGAATGGATGAAGGCGAACACCAGTTTTACTAATCATTACGGCAAGGATTTGGCGTCACGCTTGATTGCCGGGCACGAGGCCGACCGACAGCACGATGGGGCGCACATCGCGTGCGTGCCCATCCCCAGCTTGAACGCAGAGGGCAAGGCTGACGGTTGGCTTCGCCGCGTGCTGCTGATTGGTTACGGTTGCGAGGACGCAACTTCACAAGACCTGTTCGAGAGCCTTGCGGATGGGATTAACGGCGCGGAATTGCAAGATCAAGGGAAGCCTGCTGGATATCTGAAACGGGCTGCGCCGAATGATTCGGTTCTGCGTTTGTTCATTGGCAAAGGGCAGCGCGTCTGGCGGACGGTGACACCAATCATCCTGACCGGCTTAATGCGGCGTGGACGCGGCGCTGAACCATTGATTGCTCGCGCGCTGAAACAAGCGGGCATGCCTGAGGGCGAAATCGAATCCGTTGCTGCTTTTACCGGCCCGATTGTGCAAAAGACCATCCATCCACTGGATTATCAAATCGAAAAGAACAGCTACCTCGCGCAGACGCCGCGTTATCACGCCGAGGTAATTTTCAAACGACCAGTTGAAGGCGTGTTGGTCATTGGACGCGGTAGGCATTCTGGCTTTGGCTTGATGATCCCTTGCCTTGAAAGCATGCCTGCCAGCTTCATTTGAAGTTGCCGCAACATAAGGATTCGACCATGCCGATTACAATTCTTGATTCACATGCTCACGTTATTTCTCGATGTGTTGATGCGCGTTGCAGTTCACCTGCCCATCGCCTGAATTCCTCATTGACAATTGCTGTGGCGCGCTATGCCCTCAACTCCTCACTGCTGCCGCTCGCGCAAGACGCCATGCCGTTCGCCGAGCAGGTGCGGCGCGCCTTGATTCGCAATCGGGTGGACACTTCGCATTCCGAAGCCATCGTCGGCAAGACGGTTGACGGCGTTCCGCTCGAAGGGCATCTGCACGCGCATTACCTGGCGGCGGATGAAGACGGCGATGGGCGGTTGGATCACGTCACGCTTTATGCGCCGTGCGGTTTTGATCGTCACGACCTCGAAGCCATCGGCGCTTTGCGGACGATCTTCAGGCAGGGCAATCGGCCTGATGTCCGGTTGGTTCTGACCGGGCTTGGCGAAGCGGAGCGGTTTGGCGATGGGCCGATCTTCGCGCGGTCGCGGAGGTGGCGGTCGGTGACGCCGTTCTCGCTGCCGCGTTTCGCCAGTCGTGGCGCGGGCAAGCCGCCGCGTCCGCGCGATCTGCCCGAAGCTCAGCTCGTCCGCGAATTGCGCGTGCGCGGGTTGCCGGAGCCGGTTTCGATCAAACGCACGGAAGGTTATGCGGCGGGCGGGCGGCCTTTGGTGCGCTGGCTCGAATTTCACACGCGGCGGTTCAATGGGACTGAAGGATTCGGACTCGCTGGGTTTGAACTTGAATTCGCCGAGCCGATCAGCGGGCCGCTCGCTCTCGGCTTCGGGTGTCACTTCGGACTTGGGTTGTTTTTGCCGACCTGAACAAGCCTTTGTGCCGGAGGCACAGTGGATATTAGCCGGTGGTGGAACCACCGGAAATGGGTCGAATAATGTTCCAGCCCTGAAAGGGCGACAGACCAGACTCAGTCTGTCGCTCAGTCCGTCGCCCCTGCCGGGGCTTTGGAGATTTTCCGAGCAGGTTCCGGTGATTCCGCCACTGGAACCTGCTGATACCAATCCACCGCGCTTCGGACGGAGCGCAGGACAAGACACGGAGGAACATATGCCATCAACGCATTTGAGCCTGCATTATCACCTGATCTTCAGCGCCAAAGACCGCGTGGCGCATATGAGTAAGGACTGGCGTGGACGTTTGCACGCGTACGTGGGCGGCATTGTCAATGATCTGGGTGGGGTACCAGAAACGATCGGCGGCGTGGAGGATCACGTTCATCTGCTGATCGGCCTGCGCGCAACGCATCGTCTGGCCGACGTGCTGAGGGAGATCAAGGCTTCATCTTCGAAGTGGGTTCACGAGGAATTCAAAAAACCGTCGTTCGCCTGGCAGGAAGGCTATGGCGCGTTCACCGTCAGCGCATCGCAGATAGAGGTGGTGAAAAATTACATCGCCAATCAGGAGGAGCATCACCGCAAAAAGACATTCCAGGAAGAGTACCTGGGATTTTTGATTCAAAGCGGCGTGGAGTACGACGAGAAGTATCTGTGGTGATTCAGGTCCTGCGCCCCATCCGGGGCGCGGGTGTTTTTATCGGTGCGATCCCGGTGGTTTCACCACCGGCTAATATCCAGTGTCCCTCCGGGACAAAAATTCATCGGCGTTTTTCCGGCGTCTTCATGGTCGGTGTGATCCGCCATCGCCATCAGTTCCTCCGGGACAAAAATTCATCGGCGTTTTTCCGGCGTCTTCATGGTCGGTGTGATCCGTCATCGCCATCAGTCCCTCCGGGACAAAAATTCATCGGCGTTTTTCCGATTTAGCGATTCAGGAGGTTGTTATGTCACTCAGCCAAACAAATACGCTCGAACAAATTCCCGCGCGAATGGTCAATGAATTCGCATACTGCCCGCGTCTCTTTTATCTCGAACATGTTCAGCAGGAGTGGGCGCACTCAGCCGACACGCTCGAAGGGAGGTTTGTGCATCGTCGCGTAGACCGGGAGGAAGGGGGCATGCCTGCCGCTGAAAGTTTGAACAATCAGATCAAGCTGCATTCGCGTTCGGTGTTGATCGGTTCGGATAAATTAGGCGCGGTGGCGCGGATTGATCTGATCGAGGTGGACGACGGACGGGTGGTTCCAGTTGATTACAAGCGCGGGGCGGCGCCCGATCTGCCCGAAGGGGCGTGGGAGCCGGAGCGCGTGCAGGTTTGTTTGCAGGGATTGTTGTTGCGCGAGAACGGGTATGAGTGCGATTACGGCGCGCTCTATTTCGCGGCTTCGCAGACTCGCGTGACGGTTGAGTTCACTGATGAACTGATCGCGCGGACTTTGGAGTTGTTGGACGAAGCAAGGCGAGTGGCCGCCGGGGGCGTGATTCCGCCGCCGCTCACTTGTTCGCCGAAGTGCCCGCGATGTTCGCTGGTCGGCATCTGTTTGCCGGATGAGGTCAACCTGTTGCGCGCGACTTCGGGCAGGGAACAGCTCACGCAGATTTCGCCTCGCGCGACGAGCGAGACTCGCCGGCTTGTGGCTGCGCGCGACGACCGGTTGGCGGTTTACGTGCAGGGGCAGGGAATGAGCGTGGGGTTGAAGGGCGAGACGCTGGAGATACGCGACAAGGGCAAGGTGGTGGACGAGGCGCGGCTGCTCGACACGGCGCAGTTGAATTTGTTCGGCAATGTGCAGGTGTCGGCTCAGGCGGTGCGCGAACTGGCGGCGCGCGACATCGCCGTAATCCATCTGTCTTATGGCGGATGGCTGGCGGCGGTGACTACGCCGCCGCCGCACAAGAACATCGAATTGCGGAGGCGGCAATTTCAGACGGCTGACGATGTGGCGGCGTGTTTGCGGCTGGCGCGGGCTTTCACAGCGGGCAAGATTCGCAATTGCCGGACGATGCTCAGGCGCAACGCGCGCGATTTGCCCGAAGGCGTGTTGCACAGGCTGGCCGAATCGCGGCGGCGGGCGGAGCGGGCGAGGATGATTGAGCAACTGCTGGGAATAGAGGGCACGGCGGCGCGCGAATACTTCGGCAATCTGGCGCGGATGTTCAAACCGTCGGAAGACGGAGTCGCTCCGGCTTTTGAATTCACCGAGCGCAATCGCCGTCCGCCACGCGATCCGGTGAACGCGTTGCTGTCGTTCCTTTATTCGATGTTGACGAAAGACATGCTGGTGACGCTGGTCGGCGTAGGCTTCGACCCGTACCTGGGTTTTTATCATCAACCGAAATACGGGCGACCGGCGCTGGCGTTGGATTTGATGGAGGAGTTCCGTCCGTTGGTGGCCGATTCGGTAGCGGTTGGGATGATCAACAACGGCGAATTGCGACGGTCGGATTTCATCGAACGCGCGGGAGCGGTGGCGTTGACCGACAGCGGGCGGCGGCGGGTGATCGAAGCTTACGAACGACGAATGGATACGATGGTGACGCATCCGAAATTCGGTTACCAGATCAGCTACCGCCGGGTGTTTGAAGTGCAGGCGCGATTGCTGGGACGTTTTCTGATGGGAGAGATCGCGGCCTATCCGCCGTTCTGCACAAGATGAGGAGGTTAAGAGATGCGCATCCGCTACATCGTCAGTTATGACATTTCGGACGATAAACGATTGCGCCGAGTCCATCGGACAATGAAAGGCTACGGCGATCCGTTGCAGTACTCGGTATTCCGCTGCGACCTCTCGGCGTCGGAGCGGATCTTGATGATCGAAGCGTTGAGCAAAATAATCAACCACCGCGAAGACCAGGTGATGCTGATAGACATCGGCCCGGCGGACGGACGCGGACGATGGAGCATCGAAACATTGGGCCGCGCGACGGATACCGACCGCGCGGATCGAATCGCTGTGATTGTCTGAACAAACCTGTCAACGAGCCTGCGAGCGCGCCGCCGATGCTTTTACCCCCGGCGCCCGCTCGCAGCGCTTAAACCATTTGGTTGTAAGAAATGACTTGGAGATCAAAGAGAAACCAAATAATATTTGCCCCGGCGCAAACCACCTCTCGCAACTTGCGCGCTAAATGCGAATGTTCATTGAGCTTACTTCACGCGCTGTTTCCACGTTCGGCTGAGCGTGGCCCCATTGAAGT
>JAJVHZ010000115.1 GCA_022072255.1 Gammaproteobacteria bacterium
AGCGCGTCGTCGAGGCGATCGAGAACAATGCCGTGATGGAACGGCGCTTCGACGGGCTGGTGTGCCTGTCGAACCCCCGCTACGACCTGTACATGGAGCGACCCGATCCGACGGTGGAGAAGCATCTCGAGGACGATGCGGAGCGCTGGGGGCATCTGCTGGATTGCCTGTTCCGCTATTTCGACGGCCGCATGACACTGCTCGATATCGCGCTGGCCCACGATCTGCCCTTCAACCGGCTGCGACGCTATCTTGAGCGCTTCGAAGAGAAGGGGCTGGTGAGGCTCGTGCGTGCCGAGGTGCCGAGGGTGCCGCCGTTGCGCGTCGAGGGGGGCGCATGATCTGCCTGGTCGATTCCGGCATTTGCAATCTGGCGTCCGTCGTGCGGGCCTTCGAGCGCGTCTGCGCGCCGGTGCGGACGGTCAGCCGCCCCGAGGATATTGGCTCGGCCGCGGCGTTGGTCCTTCCCGGCGTCGGCGCCTTTGGCGACGGCATGGAAAGTCTCCGCACAAGACGCCTGGTCGAGCCGTTGCGCAGCGCCGCGGCGGACGGCACGCCCCTGCTCGGCATCTGCCTTGGCATGCAGTTGCTGCTGGAGGAGAGCGAGGAGCACGGCCGTCATGCGGGTCTGGGATTGCTGCCGGGACGCGTCGTGCGGCTGCTCGCCGATCGCCCCGGCTTCAGGGTGCCGAACATCGGCTGGTGCGATGCGGCACCCGCCCGGGACGGCGTCCTGTTCCCGGCAACGATGAAGGCCGTGCCCTTCTACTTCGTGCATAGTTTCCGGGCCGACATTCCCGCGGATGATGTGGCGGCCACCATCGATTTCAGCGGTCGCCCGGTGACGGCGGCGCTCGAGCACGGCAATGTCTTCGGGGTGCAGTTCCATCCCGAGAAAAGCCAGGATGCCGGCCTTGACCTGCTTGCCCGCTGGGTCGAATACCTGCGGCGCACCGGAAGGCTGGACGTGAAGGGAGCGACTGCAGCATGACCCGCCCGCGCCTGATCCCTGTCCTCCTGCTCAAGCACGGCCTCATCGTGCGCAGCCAGCTGTTCAAGGTGCACCAGGTCATCGGCAACCCGATGAGCACCGTCGAACGCTACTCGCACTGGAACGTGGACGAACTGGTTGTCCTCGACATCAGCCGCGGCGAGGAAGGCCATGACCTGCGGCGCGACGACCTGCAGCAGCAGTATCTGGGCGATACGGCGCTGGACGTGCTGCGCGAAATCGCCAGGGTGTGCTTCATGCCGCTGACCTTCGGCGGGCGCATCCGCAGCCTGGAGGACATCGCCGAACGCCTCAACGCCGGCGCCGACAAGGTGACGCTGAACACGGCAGCCCTCGGCAATCCCGGACTGGTGGAGCAGGCATCGAGGCGATTCGGCGCCCAGTGCATCGTGGTGTCGATCGATGCGCGCAGGCGTGGGGACGGCAGCTACGAGGTGTTCGCCGATGGCGGCAGGCTTGCCACGGGCCGCAGTCCGGCCGAATGGGCGCACGAGGTCGAGCAGCTGGGCGCCGGCGAGATCCTGCTCAATTCGATCGATCGCGACGGTTCCGCGCTCGGCTACGACCTGGAGCTGGTGCGCACGGTGACCGCCGCGGTCGGCATCCCGGTGATTGCGCTCGGAGGGGTCGGTCGATATGAACATTTCCCCGAGGCCGTTGCCGATGGACAGGCCGCGGCGGCAGCGGCAGCCAACATCTTCCATTTCTTTGAGCTGAGTTACGCCCATGCAAAGCAGGCCTGCCTGGACCGGGGACTGCCCATGCGGCCGGTCGCCCTTGGCAGCCGCTGGCTGCCACGCGAGCCACAGTATGACCGCAAGGCGGCCGATGCGCGCATCGCCGAGCGTCTGCGTCAGGCTCGCGACGGGGACTATGCTGCGGCGCGACCGCGCCCGCAACCGAAGCCTATCTCCTGGTGCAGGCGCTGCACCTATCCGTCGATCAGCGCGGCGCCGATGGAATACGACGAGCACGGCGTGTGCACCGGCTGCCGCATGGCAGAGGTCAAGGACGCCATACCCGAGTCGGAATGGGTGCGCAGGCGCGCCCTTCTCGACGAGATTGTCGACCGCTATCGCAGCCGGGACGGCTCGCGCTACGACTGCGTGATTGCGGTCTCGGGCGGCAAGGACAGCTATTTCCAGACGCACGTCATCAAGCACGAGCTGGGGCTGAATCCGCTGCTGGTGACCTACAATGGCAACAACTGGACGGAAGTCGGCTGGCGCAACATGCTGCACATGCGCGAGGCTTTCGGTGTCGACCACGTTCTGGTCTCGCCCTCGATCGAGGTGCTGAAGAAACTGAACCGACTCGCCTTCGTCATCATGGGCGACATGAACTGGCACGCGCACGTCGGCATCATGACGACGCCGGTTCAGGTCGCTGCCCGCTACGGCATACCGCTGGTTTTCTACGGCGAGCACGGCTACCTCGATCTGTGCGGGCAGTTTTCCATGGACGACTTCCCGGAAATCAGCTATCGCGACCGGCTCGAGCATTTCGCGCGAGGCTACGAGTGGACCTACTTCGTCGGCAGGGAAGGGTTGGCGAACCATGACATGCAGACCTGGAAATACCCCGGCGATCAGACGCTTTTCGATCTCGACCTGCGCGGGATTTTTCTCGGAAACTATGTCCACTGGGAAGCGAACAAGCACATCAAGCTGGTGACGGAGCGCTACGGCTTCGAAGTGAGCAACGAGCCGTTCGACCGGACCTACCGGACCATGTCGAATCTCGACGATATGCACGAGAACGGCGTGCACGACTACCTCAAGTACATCAAGTTCGGTTATGGCCGCGCAACCGACCATACCTGCAAGGATATTCGTGCCGGACTGATGACGCGGGACAAGGCTATTGAGCTTGTGAACCATTATGACCCCGTCAAGCCGCGCGACCTGTACCGCTGGCTCGAATACGCCGGCATGAGCGAGGAAGAGTTCGATCGGATTGCCGATACCTTCAGGGATCCGCGTGTGTGGTGGATGGAGGACGGCCGCTGGGTTCGCCAGGTTCTCGAGGCGGATTCATGCTGAGCTCGGTCAGGCAAGCTTTTCTTCTGCTCGATGCCGGCAGCCGCCCGTGGCTGGCCGCATATCTTGCATCCGCCATGCTGGCTGCTGTTCTGGAGGCAGTCGGGCTGGGGCTCATCTTCGCGTTCTTCCAGATCGTCATGGCGCCGGGCGATTTTGGCGGCAGTGAGACGCTCGTGGCGCTGCATGGTTTCTTGGGCGCTCCCGCGCCCGACCGGTTTCTGTCCATCCTTACTGTTGTCGTGATCCTGGCTTTCGTCATGCGTACCGGGCTGCTGCTGCTGACGTCCTGGGTGGCGCTGGCCATGCGGCGCCATGTCGAACTCGGCATGGTAGGTTCGCTGTTCCGGGGATATCTGGACAAGCCCTTGGTCTGGCATCTGGTGCGGGGCAGTTCCCGTCTGATGAACAACATCGCCCACAACGTAGGCCTCGTCGTCCAGCACATCATCATCGGTTCACTGGATATTCTGGGCGCCATGGTGATGATCACCCTGATTTTCGCAACCATGGGCTGGCTGCGGCCGTTCGAAACCATGTTGGCCATTGTTGTGCTGGGCGTTTCCGGCACAGCCTATTTTTTCTTGGTGCAGCATCGGGCCATGGCCTGGGGCAAGCTGATGGTGGGCGTCTCCGAGGCGCGATGGCGCACCGTGAGAGAACCGCTGCGCGGCATCAAGACGGTCAAGGTACTCGCGCTGGAAAATTATTTTGCCAGCCAGGTCGACCACAATACGCGGCGCTTCCTGGACGTCTTCCTCAAGCAGGGCATGGTGCAGGTCGCGCCGCGCCTGGTGCTGGAAGTGATTCTGGTCGGGGGAATTCTTGTCGCGATGGCGTTGGCACTCGGCAGCGGGCGAGACGCCCAAAGCATTGTGCCGATGATGGCGCTTTTCGGGGTGGCTGCCATGCGCATGCTGCCGCTGGTGACCCGGATCCTGCAGACCCTCCAGTACATCCGCTACTCTCAGTCCGCTTTGGCTACCCTGCAGGAGGACATCGGCGACCTTGTCGAAAGGACGCACACTTCACGGCACGCCGAAGCGGTAGTCCGGCACTTTGAAAACCTGTCTCTGAGAAACGTCTCGTTTGCCTATCCGGGCGCTTCACGCATGGCGATCAGGGGAGTCGACCTGGATATCCGAAAGGGAGAGCAGATAGCGCTTGTCGGGCTTTCCGGAGCGGGGAAGACGACACTGGCGGATATGCTGCTGGGGCTGGTCGAGCCGGCCGATGGCGTCTTGCTGCTCAATGGGCAGCGCTGTACCGGCGTTCCCCCGGGGCTGTTCGCATATGTGCCGCAGGATCCGTTCATCGTTCATGACACGCTGAGACGCAATATTGCGCTTGGCGTGCCGGATGACCAGGTCGATCAGGGTGCCGTTGCGCGCGCGGTTGAGGGGGCAGCCCTTGACGCTGTGGTCGGCAGGCTGCCAAAGGGACTGGATACCCTGATGGGGGAAGACGGGACGGGATTGTCCGGCGGCGAGAAGCAGCGCCTTGGCATTGCGCGGGCGCTCTATCGGGATGCGAGCGTGCTGGTGATGGACGAGCCCACCTCCTCGCTGGATGCCCTGACGGAAGCGGAGATCTCGGCAACCATCGCCGGATTGCGGCAGACCAGAACCGTGGTCCTGGTGGCGCACCGCCTTAGTTCGATCAAGACATTCGACCGCGTTGTCTTCATGGAAGGCGGGCATGTCGCGGCATCCGGCACCTTCGGGGAGCTCTACGCTGGCAATGACCGGTTCAGGACCATGGTGGATTACCTTTCCGTGGCCACCGTTGAAGAAGGGAAGTCCTTATGAATCAGGTTGTGAATCAGCCATTGAGTGAACATGAACTCTGCCCGGACGAACTCCTCAAGGAGCAGGAGGCTGCATTTGCGCGAGACATTGCGAGGTTGCACTCGCGGCGTGCCGAGTTTGTCGCAGTGCCGTGCCCGGCCTGCGGTGCGAACCGGCCAGCGCCGGTGTTCGAGAAGTTCGGCTTTTCATTCGGCCGATGTCCGGATTGCGGCACCATCTACATGTCGCCCCGACCATCGGAGGTCGTCATGGCCGACTATTACGCGAATTCCGAGAACTACGCCTATTGGGCCAAGCACATCTTCCCCGCTTCGGAGGCGACGCGCAGGGAGAAAATCCACAAACCCTGGCTGGCCCGCGTGCTCGATCTCGCCGGGCGCTATGGCGTTGGCACGGGACGGCTGATCGAGGTCGGACCCGGCTTCGGCACCTTCTGCAGCGTTGCCATGGAGTCGGGGGCGTTTGGAGAAGTGGTTGCGGTCGAGCCGACCCCGGAACTGGCACAGGCCTGCCGCGACCGAGGCGTGCCGGTGATCCAGAGTCGCATCGAGGATGCAGCGCAGGGCCTGGAGCCGGCCGATGTGGTGGTTGCCTTCGAAGTGATCGAGCATCTTTTCGAGCCGGGACGCTTTATTGAGCAGGCCGCCCGCCTCGTCAGGCCAGGCGGACTGCTGATCCTCTCATGCCCCAATGGCGAAGGCTTCGATATTGCGGAGCTTGGCCCCGAATCCCTTGCCGTCGACGCCGAACACGTCAATCTGTTCAATCCCCGCTCCCTGGCGTTACTGGTCGAGAAAGCCGGCTTCGAAACGCTTGAATCGATGACGCCGGGGCGGCTCGATGCCGAACTGGTGCGCGATGCCGTGCTGGACGGGCGCCACACCCTTGGTTCGCCATTCCTGCGGCGGGTATTGCTGGAGGAATGGGATCGGCTGGGGTGGTCGTTTCAGCAGTTCCTGGCGGAGAGTGGCCTTTCCGCACACATGTGGCTGGTCAGCCGTCGCAGGCGGGGGGCGCTATGAAGCGGAAGACGAATGAATCCTCGGCTATCGAGGACAACATAAGACACTGTTATTCGACTTGGGGCGAGAGCTACTATCGCGACTATTATGAATCCGCAACGGCCTACCCGCCCGTGCATACAGCTATTGTGCGCAAGCGGCTTGAGGCCGACAAGGTGCGTACGCTTCTCGATGCGGGTTGCGGCCCGGCGTCGATGCTGCGTGACCTGGATGGGCTCGGCATCGATCGCTATGGTTTCGACCTGACGCCGGAAATGGTGGCTGAGGCGAAACGAGTGATGGAATCGCAGGGCGTGGCGGGTGGCCATATCTGGCAAGGCAGCGTACTGGAGAGGACCTCATTTTCGCCACCGACAGGTGCGTCGGCATTCGATGCCGCCATCTGCTTCGGTGTGCTGCCGCATGTTCCTTCCTCTGCAGACGGGCAGGTTTTGTCCAACCTGGCTTCTTCCGTTCGCGAAGGTGGGCTGGTAATGGTGGAAGCGCGCAACCAGCTGTTTGCCCTGTTTACCCTGAACCGCTACAGCCACGCTTTCTTCCTCGAGTCGCTGGTCGATCTGCCGGCCCTCAAAAGGAGGGCCAGCCCGGAGGAAGCTGTGCGGCTGGATGAAGCGGCATCATTCATCGGACGGCAATTCCGGATGGATCTGCCGCCCGTACGCCAGGGGAAGGGCAGCGAGCCTGGCTATGATGAAGTGCTGTCGCGCACGCACAACCCGTTCGAGTTGCGACTTGCCGCTGAACGCGCGGGACTGCGCGACGTGTCGGTGCTTTTTTATCACTACCACTGCATGCCGCCCATGGTGGAATCGATACTGCCGGACTTTTTTCGCAGGGCAAGCCTGGCAATGGAGGACCCGGCAGACTGGCGGGGTCATTTCATGGCTTCGGCTTTCATTCTTGCAGGCTACCGGGCCGAGCGATGATCGATTTCAGCGGCTGGAGCCGATACAACATCTGGGAACACAGCCCCACCGTTCTCGATCTTTATACGCGCCGAGCGTACGGGGAGGCTGAGGAAATGACCTGCGCAGCCCAAGCGGCCGAATTGCTGCAACTGATGGCATTGCCGGGGGAAACACTGCTTGATGTCGGCTGTGGTACCGGCTACTTCCTGCATTCCCTCCAATCGCGGAACATCCCTCTTGAGTATTTCGGTATCGACGCCACGGCACGTTTCATCGACATTGGCCGCTCGGCCTTGGCTCGCTTCGGCTTGCCACCGGAGCGTTTGCAGGCGGGGCGCATCGAGGATCTTGATGGCCGGGCAGACCATGTGCTTTGCATGAATGTTCTGAGCAACATCGATAATTTCCACCGTCCGTTAGAGCGCCTCCTCAAGATGGCGCGAAAAACTGTCATCCTGCGGGAGTCGGTCAAGGACGGGGCGGAATACCGATATGTCGAAGACCGCTATCTCGAGAGTCCGGACGTCCTGAATGTCCATGTCAATGCCTATGATCGAAAGGAATTGACTGCCTTCATACGCTCCTACGGCTATTCGGTTAGCGAGATCGCCGACCTTCGCACCGGCGGCGCACCGGAGATGGTGATCGATTATCCACATTACTGGACTTTCTTTGTTGCAACACGAATTGACGGAATTTGACGATGTCTAGAATTGCCGCGTTTGTTTCACGGAATGGCGAATCGGATGAAACCCGCAAGGAGCATGTAAGAAGCATGCTGGCCGCGATGCCGGGCGGCACAGCTCTGCTTGCTTCAAATGGTGCAGCGGTTTGCGGCTGGTCGGGCCGAGTGGGCGGTGGCGCACACGAAACCTCGAATATCTGTTTGGCGATGGACGGAGAGATATTCAATTTCGATGAACTGGCCTGTGAGTTCAGGCCCCCGCCGAAAACGGATGCGGAGCTGATTTCGGCCCTGTATGCCAGGCATGGCTTTGAGGGCATGCTGTCGCGCCTTAACGGTGATTTCGCAATTGTGTTGTTCGAGAAGGGGGCCGGCCGGCTTTGGCTTGGACGCGATCGGGCTGGCATCAAGCCGCTTTACTATGCGCTTGATGGAGGGCGAGCGGGCTGCGCATCGCAGCCGGTGGGCCTTCTCAGGCTGCCGGGAGTGAAACCCGAGATCAATCGCCGCTATGCAGCTCTGATTGCAGCTTCCCATTACAGGACTTTCGATAATGCGCCGGAGGACGCACCATTTTCTACAATGCGCCAGGTACCGGCGGCCCATTTTGTCGAAATCGATGTATCGCGCGAATCGGCGCGTTGCGGCCGCTATTGGCAGATCAAGGATGCAAAACTTGTTTCGTCCGAAGAGGAAAGCCTGGCTGAGGAGTATCGCGAGCGCCTGATGAAGGCGGTCGGGCGGCGCCTCCGGCGCGCCGGCCAGTCGGCTTTCACACTATCGGGGGGCATGGACTCCTCCTCCGTCCTGTGCTGCGCTTCCGAGATTTCAGGTAAGCGCCAATTTGCATATTCCAGCGTTTACAAAGACCCGACATTTGACGAACGGATCGAGATTCGGGATGTCGTGCGCGAGCGGGTTGAGCATTGGAATACGGTGGAACTCGGCAACGATATTGACGTGATGGGGCAGGTGAACAGTCTGGTGGCGATCCACAACGAACCGGTTGCCACGGCAACGTGGCTCTCCCATAACCTGGTCTGCCAGGCGGTGGCGAAGCAGGGATTCGAGTCGCTGTTCGGCGGGTTGGGTGGGGACGAGTTGAATGCCGGGGAATATGAGTATTTCCCGCTATTTTTCGCCGACCTGCAGGCGGCAGGGAAACAAGAACTGCTGGATGCCGAAATAGCCAAGTGGGCGGAATTCCATGACCATCCGATTTATCGCAAGAACGCGGAAGCCGCCGCAGCGATGATGGCCAGGCTCACGGTGCCCGGTTCACCAGGGATATGCCGCCCCAATCTTGAGCGGCAACGTACCTATCTGAGAGCAGTGAAGCCGGAGTTCTATGACTTGCGGGGTTTCGAGCCGGTGATGGAGCATCCCTTCACGAGCTTCCTGAAGAACCGGGCCTATCAGGATCTGACTCGCGAGACCACCCCGTGCTGCATGAGGGCCGAGGATCGCCAATCGACTCATGCCGGCCTTCGTCATTACGACCCATTCCTCGATCATGAACTTGTCGAGTTCATGTTCCGGGTGCCGGGAGAGATGAAGATTCGTGGAGGCGTTACCAAATACCTCCTGCGCCAGGCGATGCGTGGAATCCTGCCGGAGGAGACGCGGACTCGGGTGAAAAAAACCGGTTGGAATGCACCTGCGCACGTCTGGTTTAGCGGCAAAGGGCTGGACGCCATCCGTGATCTCATCGCCTCCCGGCGTTTCCGGGAGAGAGGGATGTACGACAACCGGTTCCTGGAGGGCATCATCGACGAGCATGCAGATATCGTGGCAAGTGGTGCAAATCGGGAGAATCACATGATGTTCCTATGGCAGTTGATCAACGTGAACGCATGGATGGATTGGGTCGAGAGGGGCTGTCCTGGCGCATGCAAAGGCTGAACCTGCACTGAATCCATGAGAACCCAAGGGAACAGGATACTGGTGTTGTCCCACGGCACACCGCACCCGCACCGCGGCGCAAGCAGCGTGGTTTTCTTTCTTTATCTTGAGGCGCTTCGGTCAGCCGGTTACTGTGTCCTGCACGTATCGTTGAACGACCGCGACATCGGCAGCGACCCCGATTGGGACGAATACCTAGAAGCGATAGGGCTCGGTGATGATTTCAGCGTAATGAGGGAAACGCTGCCGCACTATTTCACGATTTCCCGCAGGGAACGTTCAATTTGCCCAACCATGCCGGGCCCAGGACTGATCTCTGAAATCAAGCGGTTTGATCCCGATGCGACTGTCTGCTTCGATATCTTAGCTGCCGCCCTCGCAAAGGAAATGCGCTTGCCGAGGCTGCTGATCTGGCTTGGGGATCTGGTCTACCAATCAAGCTGGTATAACGCGTTGTATGACGCGGCTACTGAACCCAAGCGGGTTTTCAGGCTCCCTAAGACTTGGCTGTACTGCGTATTCTGGAAGAACTTGTACCGAAAGGTGCTGCACGGCGAAAAGAACGTCGTGGTGGCATCGAAATCATCCGAAAAGCTGATTGACGAACTGGGGGCGCTGTCGCGATACCTGCCTTATCCATGGCCGGATGCGGGAACCCGGGATTCCAGCGGCGAGAAGTATCCCGTCCCCACCTTCATCATGTTCGGCACCCTGAGTGCGCTAGGGTCCAAATCCGCCTTCTTTTTTCTGCTGAATAAGGTTCTCCCCATTCTGAGGAAACAATGGGGTTCGGGGGGGTTCCGGATATTGATAGCTGGATCGCGCAACATGCCGGACTGGGCGAAGACAAAGCTGGAAGCCTGCCGGGAGATGCAGTTTCTGGGGTTCGTCGACGATCTCGCCGGTCTGGTGGCCCGTTGCCATGCCGTACTAGCACCAATAGCCGTTCCGGTGGGGAATCGCAGTCGCATTGTCACGGCAATGTCGATGGGAGCGATCGTCATAGCACACAAGAACACAACACTGGGCAATCCTGAACTGGTAGCAGGGGAAAATTGCTATCTGGCCGAAACCGCCGAGGAGTTTGCCGGATACATGCGGCAGGCAAGTGATCCGTCCCATCAGCCGTGGCTGCTAGGCGCGGCCGCTCGGGAAAAATATCTGCAGACGTTCGAACCATCGACTGCGACTCGGCGCTTTCTCGATCGCCTACGTTTTCCTTTCTCTCAATAGGGCACGACAAGGAAATGCAGGAGAACTATCGCCTGTTTGGAGCCTACAGGCTGTTTTTGGCATGGCTGGTGCTGACCAGCCATGCCAATGCTTATTTGCCGGGATGGGTTGGCCAGTTGGCGCTGGGAAACATAGGGGTCTTCAGCTTTTTTGTCCTGTCCGGATTCGTGATTGTCGAGGCCTGTGATCGCTTCTACCGTGGCGCCCCCCATCGCTTTTTTCTGAACAGGTTCCTGCGCATTTATCCGACGTACTGGGGCGCCTGTGTTCTTGCTGTTGCGGTCTATCTCGCATTGGGTCATCAGGACCTGTCCGGGTCCCTGGTACAGGTTGTTGCCAATCTGAGCATTGTCTATTCGCCGCCCGGAGTCTTCATGTGGATATCCATCGTGTGGGCGGTTGCCATCGAACTGCGCTTTTACCTGATAGCCGGCCTTGTGATGGGCTTGGCGCAGCGCAAGCCGGGAATTGCCGTGCCTGTGCTTGGAGCTGCCGGCTGTACGGCGCTGCTTGGCTACATCGTTACATATGCCTACGGGTACCAGATCCTCGGAACTTTCAGGCACGCCCCGTATTTTGTCTTGGGTGCAACAGGTTACTTTGCGATTGCCTATTCTTCTACTCGGGCGTACTTTCTGGCGATTATCGCCGCGCTGATGTCAGCCCACTCCTTCTGGCAATACCATGCGGCGACCCCGGATCTGTCTGGGCTGAAACTGCTTCTGTTCGCGTCTTCCGTTTGTGCCATGCTTTTGCTGGCACGGACTCCCGTATCTTCCGGGAGCGTCCCTAACGACAAGAAGCTGGGCGACTTCTCCTACCCTTTATATCTTGCGCACTGGCCAGCCGTCTTCCTTGTCGAGAATGCGTCCACCATGCGAGGTGGAGCTGGATATGCCTTGGTAGTGTTGATCAGCATTGTTTTTTCCACGCTTATGGTTGTCGGCATTGATCGTCCGCTCATGAATCTTCGCGATCGTGTGAGGAGGAGACGATTGTATGCGTGAAACGAAGAGCGTGAAAAGCACGCTGGGAAGGATGCGTTTTGCTCCCAGGACCTGGCTGCACAGCCTACTGGGCAAAACGCGTCCATCCGGGGAAGAACTGGACGATGCGCGCGCCTTCGCATCATGGCTTGCCTTGCCCCCCCGCCTGAATGCCCCGGACCCCCAGGCCCCGCTTTTTCTGGTGCTCAGTTTTCTGCCCCTCGCGTACTGCCTGAAACTCGAGAGGATCGTTGCGGCGGCCATGCAACGCGCCGGCTATCGCGTCGCCTTCCTCACGAATGACGCATGCCGGGAGATTGTCATGGAGTACCACCATGGCTGTGGGCCTGCTCCGGTACTTGTCCTGGAGGACCATTTGGAGTTCTTGCAGTCGTGGCAGAAGCGTTCGCAGCTAAAGAGGCTATTTGCCGACAACGACCTCTCGCTTGGGAAGATCAAGTCCTTCAGGTATCTCGGCTGCTATGTCGGCCTGCATGCGCTGGCGACGTTGTCGGCTTCGACCAAGGACGGGAGGCTTCAACTCGACGGGGCAGTGCGCCGACGTCTGAAGAAAATCATGCTGCATTCGATGATACTGGTCGACACCGCCCAAGCGGCAATCAAGCAGCTGAAACCGTCGATCGTGATGGGGGTGGAGAAAGGGTTTGTCGGGACCGCCGAAATATTTTACGCGGCCTTGGAGAACAGCGTCGATTACGTGCAGTGGACCGGTTGCCATGAGCCCAACGCGATCATGCTCAAGCGTTACCGATGGAGTAACTACAGGGAGCATCCATTCTCGATTTCTGCGGGCAGTTGGGAGCGGATCCTCTCGCTTCCCTGGGATGACAGGTATCACAGTGGTGTCATGGCCCAGTTCGAGACCGGTTACAAGGAAGGGGCCTGGTTCAAGTACAAGAGTCTCGCGACCGACCAGCAGCAGCGTGAAAAACACGATCTGATGGCACAGCTGGGGCTGAATCCCGGAAAAAGGACGGCCGTCATTTATTCCCACATCCTCAACGACGCCAATCTGTTTTACGGGGATGATTTGTTCTCGGGCGGTTACGAGGAGTGGCTGGTCGAGACGGTGCGGGCTGCTGCGGCGAATCCAGAGGTTAACTGGGTGCTGAAGCTGCATCCGGCGAATGTCTATCGCAATGCCAGGCTGGGCTATTCTGGGAAATACGGTGAGCTGCTTGCCTTGGAGCAAGCGTTTGGCGAGATCCCTGGTTTTCTGCGAGTGGTTTATCCGGAGGAGAAGACGAGCCCGCTGTCGTTTTTCAAGATTACCGATTTCGGCATCACGGTACGGGGAACGGTGGGGCTGGAACTGCCTTGCTTTGGCATCCCTACCCTGACGGCGGGGACGGGGCGATATGCCGGCAAGGGGTTTACGGTGGACTCCAAGACCAGACAGGAATATCTCGAGAAAATTCGATTGATACATGAGATTCCCGCATTGACAGCGGAGCAAGT
>JAJVHZ010000097.1:0-5730 GCA_022072255.1 Gammaproteobacteria bacterium
CGTAGGGGCTGGCGTCCAGGTCGGCCGGGGTGTCCGGCTGGGAATGGGCGTCCAGGTCGGGGATGGCGTCCGGGTTGGGGTGGCGGTCGAGATAGGCCACACGGTGGGCGGAATAGGTATCGCTGTGCGCGTGGGGGTGCGGGTAGGCGTTGCGGTCGTTGTCCGGGTCGCGGTCGGCGTTGGCGTAGGCGTCCAGGTTGCCGTCCCGGTCGGTGACGGGGTGGCGGTTGGGGTCTGCGTCGCGGTGTCTGTCGGCATCGCGGTGCCTGTCGGCGTCGGCGTGTGTGTAGGCGCTCCGGGTGTCGGCGGCGTTGCAGTCGCGGTCGGAGGAGGAAGCGGCGTCCAGGTGGGCGTGTGCGTCCGGGTAGCGGTGGGCGTCCAGGTCGCGGTCGGCGTCCGGGTAGGCGTGGGCGTCTGGGTGATGGTCGGGGTTGGCGTTTGGGTCGGGGTGTCGGTCGCCGTGGGCGTTGGCGTTGGGGTGCTGGCGTCCATGCGCACCAGCACGATAGCATCCATCGGTTGCAGCAGCACCGATCCACTCGATACAACCGCGCCGCTGTTGTGCGCTGTGTCGTACATGCCCAGGATGCGCCGCCAGCCCGCGCCGACCGACACTGAGAGCGGGGCCGTTGTCGGATTGACAACGACCAGGCCGTTGTCGTATTCGCGCGTCCATGCTCCCGCGCCCAGGTCAGCCCAGCCCGCGCCGATCACATCGCGCAGGCTGTCGCCGTCCACGTTGCGCGCCACGTCCAGCGGACAGCCCAGCCAGCCCTTCGCAGCCAGCGTTTGGCTTGTCGTGTGTCCGATGACGCCGCACTCGTCGCACCAGTCGGGATACTGGCCCGCGTGGGGCTGCACGTAGCCATTGTCCAGCAGCGCGCTGCCAACGACGAACCGCTGATACTGCCGGAATGATCCGATGTAGTCTCCCCAGCGCGTGGCTCCTGAGTATGTCCGGTTGGCGATGTTGTCGTAGTAGTCCATCGCCAGAACAAACGACGCGCCAGGCTCGTCGGCGGCTGTCGCGGCGTTGTCCATCCAGGCGACGTATTGGCGCATGTGGAACGCCCACCAGGCCGCGCCGGTCGGCGCAGTGGGGCATGTGCTGTTGGGGTTAGCACATGTGTTCAGGTATGTTGGGAGCGTGGGGAAGGCGAAATCTTGCGCGATGTTCACGCCCGCCAGCATCGCGGGCGGATCGTCAAACCCGGTCGGGTTTGGCTCCCAGCCGCCGTCTGTCATCACGACCAGGCCGGGGTCATTCGTTGCGATGCGTGCAAAGGCAGTGTTCCATCCGGCGTATTGCTGCGCGCTGGCAAAAGCGCGGCCTTTGCCCGCCTCGTGAAAGTCGGTCAGGCCGTTTTCGTCGATGTCCCAGTAGTAGCCAAAATAGCTGTGCGGTACGGCTGCGGCCTCCAGGATCACGCCGTCCCAGCCCTTGCCCGCGAAGTTGGGGCCGCTCACGTAGTCGGCCCACCAGCGCGCCAGGTTGCTGCTGGCGTCGGCGTCGGGCGGCGCGGTTGACCAGTTGAGCACGGTCTGGTTGTCCAGCGGTGGGGGCCACAGGATCAAGCCGCCGCCGTCATCCTCCATGTACCACGCGCCGCCGCCGCCGTTGGCGGTGTCGTAGGCGGTGAACATCTGGCGCACAGTCGGGTGACACGTGGCCGAAAACGCCAGGGGGTTGGTGAACCCGTAGGCGTGCCACACGCCAAAGAGCTTGGCGTCCGGGTTGATGGTGTTGAGGATGCCGAAACTGTCCACGGCCGTGCAGGCGTTGTCGAACCAGAACGGACGGCTTGACACCATCTCAATCAGGTCGAACAGCGCCAGGTTGCTCAGCAGGGTGTAGTTAGCGTCCGACGTGGCGTAGTTGCCGTTGGACGTTTTCAGGCGCGGAAAACCGTGATCCGGGTACGGGCCAGGCTCCCAGCCCGGCGAACCGTCCAGCACGGGGCAAGCCGCGCTGAGCGGCGCAACGGCCTCAACCGGTGGGCGCGTTGGAGGGGCTGGCGTTGCTGGCGGAACGCATCCCGCCAGCAGCACCAGTACCAGGATTATGCCAAGGCTAAGCCGTTGTCTGTCCATACAAGCCCGCCGTCTGGGTCGAGGGGAATGAGACGCCGCAGCAGTTCTACGGCGTCCTCGTGAACGATGCAACGGTTGCCGCACACCGGGTCAGACAGGCCCAGCAGCCGTACGATCTCGCCGGGTGGCGCGGTGTTGCTCCACGGCGTTTCGCACGGCTGGCAGTAAGCGGCTGTCTCGCTGATGATATCCAGCAGGTGGACGCACTCGCCGCATTCGTGCGCGGCGTCTGCGTCGATGTCCCTGTGCAGGACGATATGTTCGGCGTCCACGGGTATGCTGTGCTGCTGGCACAGCCAGGCCAGCAGATGGACAAGCGCCGCCCGCGCCGCTCCCTCGGCCAGTTCCTCGCAGCCCGTGCAGCCCTGCGGCCGCGCGTCGCTGGGTTGCTCGATGCCGATGGATATCACGTAATAGTCGGGCGTGATGTCGGGGTTGGCGTCCGCTACAGTCCAGGAGATAGCCATCGGGTACGGCGCGGTGAAGTTGCTGTCGTAGCGCAGCATCGACCAGGCGATGTTTTCATCCGCTACGTTTTGCTGGATCGCGCCGCGCTCGTTGATGACGTAGTGCAGCGATGCGTGTTCAGCCCGCGCGCGATTGTCCCGGTACACGCGGCCGGTATCCGCGCTGGAATGCTCCATCGGGCGCGAAACGCAATGGAGCACGATGGCTTGGATGGTATGCGCGTGACGGCCCGGCGTCCCACGGGGGATGCCGAAGGTGCGCGCGGGCCGCCACACGATGGGGGGCTGAATGATCACGGTACGGAGATAGCCAGCAGGTGCGCGACGAGGATCGATTGCAGCGTCGCGCTGATGCCGTTGTACTGCTGCTCAGTCAGCGGTACGGTGAGCGTGCCAAGCTCGTCGGTCACGATGATGATGCTCGACTGGTTGCCGGTGTAGATCATGCGCTGCACGGTGATTTCGGTCACAGACGCCGTAACCTGCGGCTGCGTGATGATCGTCGTTTCCTGTGGTAGCTGGATAGATGTAGACATTATGCTCCTTACGGTACGATTTTCAGCGTGCCGCTGTCAGACCAGATCATGCCGGATGCCAGGCCCACCGCGCTGGTAGGGATGCTCAGGATCGCCAGCTTGGCGCAGTGCAGGGTGTCATCGGCAACGCTTGCCATGTTCTGCCCGCCAGCAATCACAGCGCGAAGGTGGATGGCCACGTTGCTGCTGCCGCCGATTGCAGCGGACATGTTGCCAGAAGCCTCGTTGCCGCCGCCGCCGATTGCAGCGGACATGTTGCTAGAAGCCACGTTGCTGCTGCCGCCGATTGCAGCGGACAGGTTGCCAGAAGCCGTGTTGCTGTCCCCGCCGATTGCAGCGGACAGGTGGCCAGAAGCCGTGTTGCTGTACCCGCCGATTGTAGCGGAATAGTTGCCAGAAGCCTCGTTGCCGCCGCCGCCGATTGCTCCACCCGACGCCAGCGAGTTGAGACCGCTGGCGATGCCATACTGCGTCTGCCTGCCGGTGCCGTTGGCGTTGATCTGCCAGGGGTGCTCGGTCGGGTACGGGTACAGCGCGCAGTCTGAACCAACGAGCATGGGGGTTTCGCTCTCACCGAGGGGAAGCGCGGCCAGCCGGTCACACAGCCAATCCTCCTGGCCGGGGTCGAATGGATCGATTGGCTCAAGCAGCGGCTCAACGTCCAGATCGCAGAGCTCCGTCCCGTGCCGCCAAACAACCTCGGTGTCGGTGATGTCGATGCTGGCCGCGATGCCGATCATGGACAGCAGACGTTGCAGGTTCTGCAACAACTGCGCGGGGTAGGTGCGCTCACAGCCAGGCACGCAGGGGTTGCTCATCGGTGCCGCGCCGATCAGCACGGCGATATTGACGGTGTACAGGTCAGGCTCGATGCCGGGGTTGGCCGCGGCAATCGTCCAGGGCGACATGGTGTCAGTGTCCGCGATGGCGTACACGGCGTCGGTGATGGGGACATAGGCCCGGATGGCGGACGCGTCCACGGCGTAGTGGTAGGACTGATGCGCCAGGCCGACATGGGTCAGCGCGGTCTGCATCCTGCCGTCAACCTGGCCGGCGCTCTCATTGATCTCGTGCAGGATGATGGCCTGCACGGTGTTGACGCCGCGCGAATGCGCGCGGGTGGCGTGAAAAGGCTTGTTCAAGATGGTCATTGGGTACTCCTACAAGAGAGTTGGAAACGCGACTTGCGCGATTTCGATCACGGCAAACCAGCGAATAGTATAGGGTGCGCCGTCCGCGGTGCGGCCCACACGCACCTCCACGCGGCCGGTGGTCGTGTTGGCGTACACGTCCGCGGTGTATTCGTTGTCGCTCTCAAATAGCGCCGTGACGGACTGCGCATCTACAACAAGATCCGCGTCGTCCGGGCCAGGCTTGGAAACGCACGCGGTCACGTTGTAGGCCCAGCGCTGCGCCGCGTCCTCGGTCGCGCCGACGATTTGCGCGCGCAGGTTGAACACGGCATGCGGCTCAACGTCGATGCCCATACCCTCGCCCCAGACGTTCAGCGGGGAGAACCCAGCAGCGGTGTGGTTGAGCAGGTCTCGCACATGGATCAGGCGGCGCTGCGAGTCGCCAACGGCCGCGAACATGCCGTCAGCCGACGCGTGCTCGGATTGCAGATTGGCGACCGCGAACCGCCCGCTTGCCTCGGCGTTGCGGGCTTTGGTCTGCGTACCCTCGCCGCGGGCGTTGGAGTTGATGCCATCCGCGATGGTCATCCAGCCTTGCGCGGTCGATGCCTCTTTGGCCGCCAGTGTCATGTAGCCGCTGGCGTTTGACCAGTTGCCCAGCGCCACGCTGCCCTCGCCGGTCGCGTGGCTTTTAGTGCCAGCGGCGATGGTGTCGCGCCCCTCGGCGTGGCTGGCGTGGCCAGATGCCAGCGTATCGCGCCCTTCGGCGTGGGCGTCGTCGCCGCTGGCAACAGTGCCGCGCCCCTCGGCGTGGCTGGCGTTTCCGGTCGCCTGGGTCTGGTAGCCTTCGGCGTGCGACTCCGCGCCGCTCGCCACGGTCTGCCGGTTCTGCGCGTGCGAGTGCGGGCCGCTGGCGACGGCGGATTGACCAGACGCCACGGCATAGCTGCCTGATGCGGTGTTGCCGGGTGTCTGCCGGCCAGTCTGACAGACGCCGCCGGAACGGTAGATTTCCCAATCGCCATCATCCAGCGGGATCGTCTCGCAGGCGTCGGTGACGACCAGCGTATTGCACATGTGCGGCTGCGGGTTGTCACTCGCGGGCAGGTCGCTCAGCGCCTCGCACAGCCCAGCGCCAACGATTGCGCCAGGAGGGTATACTGAGCAGTCAGCGCCCACCAGCGCGATTGGGTCAGTATCGCCCACGGGCAGGTCTGCCAGCCGGTCGCACAGCCAATCCTCCTCGCCGGGCGTGACGATTTCGGGCGGGATGCGCAGATCGTCCAGGCAGATGTCGCACAGCTCGTCGTTGTGCAGCCAGAGCAGGTCGCCGGACACGTCGATGTCGTGTTCTTCCGCAATCTGGTGGAGCAAGCGCCGCAGGTTCCACATGACCACGGGGGAGTACTCGCGGCCGCAGCAGGGGATGCACAGATTGTCGCCGATGGGGGCCGATCCGACGATGACGGCGATATTGATCGTGTACAGGTCGGGGTCAACGCC
>JAJVHZ010000097.1:5830-10814 GCA_022072255.1 Gammaproteobacteria bacterium
ACGCGGACGGGCAGGTTCAGCCAGTTCGGCGTTAGCGCGGTGAACGGTAGCGCCGTGCCATAGTATTCGATGTTGGCCGTGGGGCTGGCGGGCGGACACATGGCGTCGATGCAGAGTTGATGCCGCGCGATTGCCTGAGCGAGTTGGGCGAACTGTTGCGCCCAATCTCCCTGTCCGCCTTCCAGCGCCAGGACGCGCAATTGCAATTCTGTCAGGCCGGCTTGCAGACCGGCGACTGCGTTTTGAAGCGCGACGATGGGGCCGTCTTCGTCGGTGATGGCGCACACCTGCGCTTCCAGCGCCTCGACGCGCTCCGTCAGGTCTTCGATTGCCGCGGTGTTGTCCTCGCAGCAGCGCACCAGGTCATTTGGAGACAGGCCGTCCGCACATTCGCTGATTGCCAGCGCAATCAGGCCAGGCGGAACGCTCCACATGGTGTCAATCTCGTCATTGATGTCACGCGCCACGATGACGGTGTTGGCGCTCAGCGCCATGCTGTGCTCGACACTCAAGCAGCACAACAGCCGGGCCAGGGCGGTTGTTGCGGCGTTGCTCAGTATGCCATTGCCCTCCAGGCCAACAAAGAGAAACTGGCTTGCCGGGTCGGTGGCCGCTTGGATGCCGGGCCAGGTGGGATTGTGCAGCGCGTCGATACCCCAGGCCGTGTTTTGGTCTTCCACGTACTGATACGCTGCGCCGTTCTGGTCAATCACGTAATGCACGCTCTTGGGCCAGGCAGTCGGGTACCAACGTTGCACGGGGGCCGTAGTTAGCGCGTGGTATTGATCTATGCTGTGTCCAAGCGCAATCAGGACGATTGCAGCCGGGCCGGGGAACGTCTCGCGGCCGGGCGTCATGTTGTCGGAGCATCGGGCGTTGATCGGGATATTGCAGATCATTGCAGCATACCTACTGAGCAGATGGAGGAGGACACCCGCCGCGCGGGCATTTGGACGCGCACAGGGCTCGGGCGTGTGGTCATGTGTGTTGGCGCGCGCCCGTCACAGCATGGCCGCGCCAGTGTGGCGGACAGCACGCCGCTCAGCGCCGGGGCCGATGCGTGGTACAGGCCTTCCGCTTGCTTGATCTCGTTCAGGACGCGGGCCCACATGTCCTGCAACGAGCGGAAAATCTGAGACCAGTAGCGCGCCTCGCTGGTTCCGGTGCTGTCGTCGTAGCTCCTGCCGTCGCTCTGGCTGTAGCTCCTGCCGTGCTGTGCGCTGGTTCCCGTGGCGGACTGCTCGGAGTGGCCCGCGCTGTCCGCGCCGCTGTCGGTCTCGCCACGACTGCGCATGATCCCGCGGGCTGATGCGCTCCCGGCGCTGTCCGCGTCGCTGAAACTACTGGCGCGGCGGTGGGCGTCGTGCTGGGTCATGCTTTCGTCGTGCGCCGTGCTCGCGCCGTCGCTCTCCGATACGTCCAGCGCCGTGGCGTTGCTCTCAGACCATGCAATGCCCGTCCCGGACGTTCTGCCGGACGAACAGATGAACGACTGGCGGAAATTCCCGCCGCTTCCCCAGGTGACTGAGACGGAAATTCCGACGATGGAAAGCGCCACGGTGTAGCTGACATTCCAGCCGCGCCCCATGCTCGCCAGCGGCTCGCACGGTTCGTCTTCGTCGCCGCAGAAAGGCAGATGTGGGCCGGGGTTGCTGTAGTCGTTGTCGATGGTGTCGTCAATCGAAAAACTGCCTGGGTCGAATGTGAACGACAACGGGGGGAAATCGATGTCGAATGACGGCGGGGTGAATTCGATATCAAAATGTCCCGTGTCGATTGATCCGCTGCCGTCCCAGGCTGGCGTCCCGCTGCTCGATTGACTGTCGCGCACATCGGACGAACGCGCCTCAGTCGTCGCGGTTGCATCGCTCGTTGCCAGCGCGTTGTCCCAAGAGACGGCCCAGCCCTGCGCGGCTTGTCGGCCACGATCCCAGCTTGTGGCCTCGCTGGCCGCGTTGGCCGTGCTTACGCTGTCGCTGCGCTCGCGGTCATGCTGCGCGCTGTTGCGCTCGAACTGCTGCCAGGACGTTGCGTTGGACCAGCCGCACTTTTTGTAAGCACTGCTGCGTGTTCCCTCCGTGTCGTTCTGGCTGGATGCGGTGGAGACGCTCTCGCCGTATGAGTTTTCGCGCGAGTTTGCCAGGTCGATCTGATTGCGGGCGTAGAGCATGGCATAGTCAATCACGCCAAGCTGCGCTTGCAGGTAGTGCAGATCAGCGCGGCAATCCGCCGTCATGCACCAGATCGTCGGCGCTTCCGCTTCCAGCAGATCGCGCAGCCCGTCATCGCCGCACGCGACGGACTGAACGAGCATACCGAGCACCAGATCATCAGCAACAGTCGGCGGGCTTACGACGCAGATTGTCATAGTCCGACTCCTCAGAGCGTTCTGGGTTGATGCAAATCGCCGTGATGGGCGATCCCTCTAGCGCCGCCAGCACAGCCGCAGCAATCGCCGCCTCGTCCACGCTGCCAGCCCACTCGTCGGTCGCTCCGAACGTGCCCGCGCCCGCGTGCCCGCTGCGCGCCGCATCCCACACGCCCGCAGTCACAGCCGCAGCCGTCAACACAGCCGTGCCCACCGTCGCGTCCACAGGAATGCCCAGCGCCACACTGCCAGCCGCGGGGATGTGGGCCGTACCGATTTTGTTGCCCAGGTCGTACCCTACACCCGCTCGCACGTCGGCCTCCGCGGGCCAGTCCGCGCTAGCGCTGGGATCAGTCAGCGTCAACGTTGCGCCGTTGTAGGCCGTCCTGAACTGTGCGCTGTTGGACGCATCCGCCAGCATCAGCACCGCGCCGCCAATCGCTGGCGCACCATACGGCCCGCTCTGGGTGCGCTTGGCGGTTGTCGTCTGTCCCGCCGCGCCGCTGCCGTAGACGCCATAGGCGTAGCCTCCGCTGCCGCCGACGCCCCAGTTGTTGCCCACAGCCAGATCAACCGTCATCGTGCCAGCGCCCGCGTTGACCGCGCCGTGGGCGCTGCTCCCCGCGCCGCCTGTCGCGGTGCCAACCGTCATCGTGCCAGCGCCCCCGTTGACCGCGCCGTGGGCGCTGCTCCCCGCGCCGCCTGTCGCGGTGCCAACCGTCATCGTGCCAGCGCCCCCGTTGACCGCGCCGTGGGCGCTGCTCCCCGCGCCGCCTGTCGCGGTGCCAACCGTCATCGTGCCAGCGCCCGCGTTGACCGCGCCGTGGGCGCTGACCCCCGCGCCGCCTGTCGCGGTGCCAGTCAACGCCACCGTGCCGCTGCCGTGCGTTGCGCGCAGTCCCCCGCCCGTGTAGCTGGACTGCATCACCAGATCGCCCGTGATCGTGATGCCGCCGCTCGTCACCAGGAAATACCCGCTCCCCGTGGGGTTGAGCGTGCAGGTGATGGACGCGTCAATCGTGACGATGTAGTTGCCCGTCTGCGCGGTGTCACCCGCGCCAGGCACAACGCCGCCCGTCCAGGTTGCGGTGTCGCTGAAATTGCCGTTAGCCTGCGCTACGATTGTCGCCATGCGCCACCTCGGTCTACAGCCATTCCAGCACCTCCGCCCAGTTAGGCGCGGGCGTCCCGTCGTGTCGCATGATCTGCAACCGCGCCAGCGCAGACCGCGGGCTGTTGATCAGCCGCTCCTGAATGCGGTCATACGCCGCCCGCCGCGTCGCCTCGGCCTCCTGCGCGGCCAACCAGTCCCGTGCGTCCAGGATGTCCTCCACAGTCACGGTGCCCAGGCCGATCTCCTGCGCCCGACTGCGCCCAGGCACATCCGCCAGCGCGTCGATCTCGGATGCCTGTACCTGCGTCAACACGCCAGCCTGCGTCAACGCGCCCCAGTTGGTCTGCACCCGCGGATCGTCCAAGTTGACCTCCTGGAAAACACCGCTGAGCAATACCAGCACCGACGCGCACACCCCGCGCACCTGCGCGGGCGCGGCCTCGCTCTCCGCCGCGGCCTTCACCGCGGCATAGCTGCCGTTCAGCGCCGCCGTCGCCAGCAGCGCAGCCAGCGGCACAGCCCGCCGCGTCGAAGCGCTGACGGCGTTCAGCGCGGCCGCGATCTCGCCATCGCTCATGCCGGCATAGGCCGGCTGTTGGATTTCGGTTGCCAGGGTTATCATTGTTCCATGATCTCCGGTGTGGGAAATGGCGCCTGCGTCGGGATCGGCGCTTGGGTCGGGACGGGTAGTGCCGTGGGAATGGGCGATGTGGGCGCGGGTGCTGGCGTTGCCGGTGGCGCGGCTTGCGTCACGGTCGGCTGCGCTGCCGGTGGATTGCCAGGCGGTACCACGTCCACGCCAGCCCAGGGCGTGAAGTTCGGCGCTGGCGCGTTGTACGGCTCTAGCGTCATCTCCAAGCAGCCGCAGCCCGGCCAGCCGCAGCCGCAATTGCTGCCGACTGTGCTTCCAGGCTGCCAAAGCGGCGGGAGCAACAGCAACAGCGCCAGCAACAGCAGGCAGGCTACACTGATCGTCGCGCCGCGATGGGCACGCGGCATAGTCCGTCCATCGAGCATGTTAGTATCGCTCCAAAATTGATACGCCCAGATCGGCGCATGTGCTCGCGCTTGATGTCGATAAGCATCTGCGTGTTGTCGTAGAGCATCCGCAAATGCTCGAACCGCTGATGTGCCTTGGTGTCGTCCATGACCGAGAACCCGGTACGGGTCGCGTCGCTGCGGCTGGCGCTTTCGTCGTGCGCCTGATTGTCGCCGCGGCTCGTCATCTCAGACCGGTCTTTGCTTTGCTGGTTGCCGGTGCCAAGTCCGTGCGCGTGCGCGGCTGCGTCACGCGCGGCCGCGCTGTGCGCCTCGCCGTGGGATTGGCTCGTTGTCCAGTCGAACCCGTCCGCCAGCGCGTTGAAATAGCTGGACGATGTGCGCAGGCTGCGGGCGTTGCTGGTGCTACGCGCTTGGCTGGTGCGCAGCGCGTCGGTTCGCGATGTTGCGATGTCGTTTGAAACCGACGAGTCCTGTATCCAGGTGTCCGATGTGCTCTTGGT
>JAJVHZ010000097.1:10914-13047 GCA_022072255.1 Gammaproteobacteria bacterium
AGGTCATCGGGGTCTAGCGCAACGAGTAGATCGGTGTCCAGAAGCAGATCGGAGAACACGGCCAGCGGGTCGGCGTCAAGCTGGCCAGGCGTTTCGTCCAGGTCGTCCAGCGCATCGTATCCGGCGTCGAAGACGGCTGGTTCAGCAGGGTTTTCGTCTTCATCGGGGATGGTGATCTCCTGCGCTGCGAACTGCGCGCGGTAGATTTGCGGCTCCTCGTAGATTTCAGCCAGGATGCTGGTTTCGTCGGAGTAGTCAACCTCAGCGTATTCGGCTACTTCGTCGGTCTCTTGCTCCTCGTCCACATCATCCGCTCGGCTGGTGTCCTCGTCGTCGCGCGCTGTGCGGTCGCGGCGCTGGAACGGCTTCTCGGCTCGCGGCTCCTCGTTCTGCGGCTGGTCGGTCTGTCCGGGCGTGTCGTCGTCGCCGTCGAAAGCCTCAAGCGGCTCCTCGTCGAACAGGTCTGTGTCGCTGTCGCCGTCGCCGTCCTCGATGCCGCGCAGGTCGGCGTCGGCTTCGTGCTCGTGCGGGTCGCGCTCTAGCGGGTCGCTGTCGATCAGATCGTTGTAGCTGCTCATGATGCGCCTCGGCCGTATTTGCGCTCTAGCTCCTCGCGCGGGCCATACTCAAACCTGCACTTGCAGTATTGCCCACACTCCGAGTCGCCAATCGGTGGAAGCGTACCGACTGGCGCGGGCCGTCCTGCGTACTCCACGCAATCATTGCAGTGTTCCGCGACACCGAGGACGCGCACCTCCCACAGGTCGGCGCTGTCCTCGGCTACTTCGTCCGCCATGCTCTGACGGCGGGCTTGGTCGGCGGTCACGCTCGCAGCCGCAGCGTAGGAACCGGCGCGGCTGATCATGCGCTGCGGTACCGGCTTACCGGCGTTCACGTGCTCGCGGATGTCGCGCACGAACCCATCCAGGTAGGCCAGTTGGTCTTTCACAGACCGGTCAAGCAGCCGCCGCTGATTGTCGGTCATGTTGGCCTGCCCGCCAGCTCCCAGGATCGCGGCTTGGGTTTGTAGCCGCTTGACTTCCTTACCCATCTCGTAGCGGAACTTGCCATGCCCAATCTCGCCAGCCACAAGCTGCTCGGCCAGGCCGCGGAACCGATCGCGGTACTTGGCGCGCAGCTTTTCAAGGTCGCCTTCCACGTCGCGGCGCTGTTGCGGCTTCGTTCGGCCCGCGGCTGCGTCGTCGATTGCCCGCGCCAGGTTGTCATTGTCGCGGATCAGTTTTGCCGTCTCCTGCGCCACCCGGCCGGTCAGGCTTTGATCGTCCCTCGCGACGGCCTCCATGCCCTCGGCCACGGACTGCGCGGGGGCTGGCTCGCCGCGCAGTCGCGCCAGCACCCGGTCAATCAGGTTTGCGCGGGTGGGCGCGGGCTCCGGCTCGGTGATACGCGCGGCCGCTTGCGCGGCGGTTTCCCGCGCGGCCGGCTGGATGGCCGTTTCCTGCGGTGCAGCCGGGGTTTCCAGTGCTTGCAGAACCCGGTCAATCAGGGCGCTGCGCTCATTGCCGACAACGCGCTTGGTCTCGACTGGCTCAACGCGCTTGGCGCGGTCGCGCTGTTTGAAGGACGGCACGGCGGGTGCTCCGTTGGTTCTCGTTCGGGACGCCCAAAATCAGCCAGGCCATGCGCTCCGGGCCAATCAGGTCGAGCAGCTCGCGCAGGGCGTCCCGGATGTCCTCGTTGGTTAGCTCGGTATCGGTGGGGTCAAGCGTCGGCGGCGGCGCGTTGTTTCGCCCGCCCAGACCGCGGCCTGTCACCGTTCGGGGGAGTAGTGCCATTGACTTCCTTGTTCGTCTTGACCTTCCCCTGCTCGGCCAACTGCACCAGCAGGCCGAACAGCGATTCGGGCGTTTCGTCCACCATCCCGGCCAGCTGGGCCCAGGCGTCCCAATGCCGCTGCGGGACGCCATAGAGCACTACCAGGTGCGACGGTTGCTGTTTCAGATCGTCGTGCATCCGCACCAGGTGCAGCGCGCCCGCGTCGGCGTACCGGTAGAGCTGAGCGATCAGCCCGTCCGGGCTTTCGTCCACCTCGGCGGCTACGGCGTCCAGCGCATCGGCCGCGCTGTTGGGAATGTCGGTCATGATCAGCGTGTGCGTGCTACCGCCGCCGCC
>JAJVHZ010000057.1 GCA_022072255.1 Gammaproteobacteria bacterium
GGATCGCCTCCTCAGCCCGCGCCCGCCGAATCTCCAAAATCGCCTGGTTGACCGCTTGCTTAAACGCCTGGTCATACTGACCAAACCGCCCGCGCAAGGCATTCAGCGCCTGCTGCAAAGTCAACTCACGTCCCGCATCCCCCTCCGCCTTGCGCTCCGCATCCCGCTGACCACCCGTCGAATGCTTGAGTGCCACTCGAATCTGACCATACAAAGCCCGGTCCACATTCCAGATTCGGTTGATGACCGACTGAAGATCCTGCAAGTCCTGTACGATCTCATGTTCTTCTTTGTTGAGGCGGTGAAGATCGCCGCTGATCCGCTCACGTCCCTCCTCAGAAACCCCATACCGCTCCAGATCCGACCGAATCTTCTTAAGAGTTCCGATCGCCTTCTCCGACTGACGGTACGCCCTTTTAACATCATGCTTCTCGCGCTTGTCGAGAGACTTGAGTTCACGTACCTCACCATCAGCTCCCTCAACAGGCACAAGCCGACCCTCCCGGAAATGCCGCAACGATTCATGCCCCAGCCGCCAAGTCCCTACACCGGTCGCCGCCCCGGATGCCAGCCAGATCATTATCACCAACGGCAAAGCCTCAGCAAACAACTGCGTGAGCCCCGGAAGAACCTGACTCACAATCGGAAGACCCAAGAAGACGACCAGAGAGGCCGAGGCGATCTTGCCAAGCCCCAGCGCACGCCCGGTCTGAAAAACCATGAAGGATAACAGGATGGCGACAAGTCCCAGCGCGTACGGCCCCAGTGACTTGAGCGACAAGTGATACTGAATCTCCGCCCAAACCATCGCCACCGACAACGCAATCCCCACACCAATGATCAGCCCCTTGCCACCACTTCCCGGAAATCGCTTTTCGAAAACCACACGAGCCAACCCGACAAAGATCAACGTGAAGATCAACGCATCCACGAGCGGCCAGGTCGAATCATACAACTGCGGAAAATTCGTCAGCGCATTCTCAATCCCAATCCGGAAGTCCTCAACCAAACCATTCAACCTCTCGACAGGCACCACTCAAGAGGCACTGGTATAAAAAACTTTCGGTCACACTGAGCAGACATTCCGGCAAGCCACCCCTCCCCACCCAAACAGTCATATCCACCACTCCACCCCCAAACCATGCCTTGAACCCTCAAGGCAAAGCGGCCAAACCAAAGCCCAAACAAAGATTCGAGAGAGGAGGTGGAAAACCATGACCCTGGACGAAGGCGTAAAAGGAATCCTCAGCGCCATCCTCAACTTCCCCACCGCAGCCATGCTCATCGTCGCATTCTGGATCTACATCCAACGCGACCGACGACCCTACTGACTGACGGGAAATAAGAGGCCACCAGGACAAGAGTCTCCCGAACAACAGGGACCCAACCTGGCCGAACACCGGAGAGTACCGCAAGGTGCTCTCCAACCTTCTTCTCACCGTCATACCCCCAAAAGCGGGGATCCAGGACGCCTACGCAACCTTCTGGATTCCCATTTTCATGGGAATGACGAATAAGACAATTTCCAAATTTTTGCGCCGCTGGGGCTTCGCCCCAAACCCCAATTCAAATTGTCAAACAACAAATAGACAAATATCCATAAAGACTACGGGGAGGCAGGCAACACCACCCGAACCCCTACCTGGTGGCTGCGGTGCGACGAGACGGCAAAGCCGCGAGTCGCCGAACGGCAGACTCCGGCGTAGCTGCCCCAGTAGCCGCCACGTGCCGCGCGGAAGCCAGATGTAGAATTAGTACACAAAGGATCAGGGGCTGTCGCGCCTGGCTGACTATAGAAGTCACTCTGATACCAATCCTGACACCACTCCCAGACGTTTCCATGCATGTCATAGAGACCGAAGGCATTGTGCAATCTGCCATGCACGGTCTTGGTTCCGACGGCGTTGGGTGTATTGTTTCCACACCACCACATGTATTGATCCGCTAGGACGCAGGTGCCACATGAATCATCGCACGACAGGTTGTCCCCGAAAGAAAACCTTGTCGTCGTCTCCGCCCGGCAGGCATACTCCCACTCCGCCTCGGTCGGCAACCGGAAGCCGTTGTAACTGGTCTGAGCGTCCAGCTTCTCCAGGAAGCCATTGGCCTGGGTGATCTCATTCCAGGAGACATCGAAGACCGGGTAGTCAGGGCCAACGTCAGAACCTGATGGGAAATTGGTGTTCATCACCGCTTTCCACTGTGCTTGAGTCACCTCTGTCTCTCCGATATAGAATGGATTAGTGATGGTAACAGCATGAACGGGACCTTCGTTTTTATCCTCGAAAGGATTCCGGCCCCGTTCTGTATCGGGTGATCCCATATGGAATGATCCCGCGGGGATGAGAACGAGCCGCAACGGCCGCGCGCCAGCGGGCAGATTAGGAAGTGGGATTTCGATGATGTCGCCCCCACCGCCGCCGGTCACAGTGAACGCCTCCCCCAGACTCGTGGCGCTGTTGTAAGTCGCAGTGATCTGAGTCGCGCCTGCGGAGAGCGAGGGGACATCCACGAAGAGGCGGATCTGGCCGGTCTGGACCTCGACGCCTGCCACATTGGCAGGCACCCCGCCGATCCGGATCTCACCATGGACACCATTCCAATCGGCGTTGGAAGAACTGAACGTGGCCGTCCCATTCACGTACACGCTGATCCGATCCCCGGGCTTTCCGCTGTCCGCGGTGTCAGCCAGGATCGTCGGGCGTACAATCCAACTGAAAGGAGCACTGGTCAGCAGTGTCGTCTTGTTCTTGACGGTGACCTGCACCGGGCTGCCGATGGGTGTGCCGATGCCAAGTTTCGTGATGGTGAGCTGGCTGGTTCCAAACACCGTCGCCACTGTAGCAGGTGCACTCCCAGTCTCGTATTGGATAATGACCTCATTTTGGGCAGCAGTGTCCGCGAAATTCGATCCGGCGATGGTAATCGGGCCTGTATCGCGTTCGCCCTGGGCGGGGGAGATCGACGAAATTGTTGGCACTTGGGATCCAGATTGCACAGTGAACGATATTCCTGTGCTAGTAGCACTGTTATACTTCGCCGTCACTGTCAACGCACCCGCACTCAACTGCGGGACGGTCACTGTCACACTCGTTTGACCACTCGCCTTTGAAACGGCTGTTACGGTTGCAGTCGTGCTGCCAAACTTGATTTCACCTGGACTTCCATCCCAGTCACCTGTTGAAGTCCCAAAAGTCGCTGTACCAAGAAGTTTGACAACCACTGAATCACCCGGCTTACCACTGTCTGGCGAGATCTGGTCAATGGTCGGGCGCACAATCCAGTTGTAGGGTGCGCTGGTCTGATTATTCGCGGTAACCGACACATGAACTGGGTTGCCGATAGGTGCACCAACAGGGAGGGAGGAAAGAGTCAATTGGGTTCCACCGGTTCCTGCAGGGGTAAAGTCTGTTCCCCCGATGGTCAAAGTGTTGTTTCCTCCAGGGGTTTCAAAATTCGAGCCGGTGATAGTGACCGGCCCGGAGCTGCGCTCGCCTTGGGCGGGGGAGATCGACGAAATTGTTGGCACTTGGGAACCTGGTTGTACAGTGAATGATTTTGCGGTGCTAGCAGCGTCGTTGTATTTTGCTACAATGGTTGTAGCACCCGTGCTTAATTGCGGTACAGTCACGGCCACACTCGTCTGACCACTTGCTTTTGATACGGCTGTTACGGTTGCTTTTTTGCTACCGAACAGGATCATACCCGGAAATCCATCCCAATCTTCGGTCTCAGTCCCAAAGGTCGCTGTACCACGAAGCTTGACAACCACTGAATCACCCGGCTTGCCACTGGTTGCGATGATCTGATCGATGGTGGGTAACACTGTCCAGTGGAATACCGCGCTGGTCTGGTTGGTGTCCTTGTTCTTGACCGTGACTTGGATGTCGGTCCCAATGGGAACACCGACCGGGAGAGTCGTTAGACTCAGCTGGGTTGTTCCACTCCCTCCCGTAAGCGTCACTGGAACACCACCGATTGTTAGTGTGTTTTGAGAATAGGTGGAAGAAAAACCTGAGCCGGTGATGGTAACCTGACCATTACTACGCTCGCCTTTAACCGGGGAAATGGAAGTGATGATAGGAGCACCGTTGTTTGTGTCAACAATTGTTATCGTTTTCTGCCCAGTTTTTGACACCTGACCTGATTTGTAAATCGCGCTGACTACAACAGTCTGATTCGAATCGACAGAGGATGTATTAAGTCGGCCTTTAATAGATGTATCCATACTGGCATATATCTTTGAGTTTACCACCCACGTAGCAAGAGATGTCACGTCTTGTGATGTCTCGATGGATCCATCCTTGAAATATGCTTTGGCCTTGTAATCTGCCGATGAGTTTTCGTTGACACTAGATGGCCCAAGGCTGATCTCGACACGGTCAAGAGCAGGAGGAGTCTGTTTTATCGTAACAATCTTATTTCCTGTCTTGGTTACACCGCCTGAGGTGTAGGAAGCACTCACGGTTACTGTCTGATCAGAAGAAACCGATTTTGTGTTGAGACGACCCTTTACGGAAGAATCCATGCTAGCATAAGTCGATGGTTCAACTTTCCATGATACGAGATTGGTCACATCTTTGGATGTTTCTTTGGTACCATCCGAGAAAAAAGCTTTGGCCCTATAATATGTCGAGGAATCTTCGTTAACAGTTTGTGGGCCTTGGCTAATTTCAACACGGTTGAGGGTAGGATCTGGACTCGCAAAGATCGTAACCAGAATCGATTTGCTGTTATCAGTGAGCCTTTCGTTCGTTTCGGGAATGTCTCCCCAAGGAGGATTTGCACCATCCATTGGATCCAAAATGAAAAGAATTCGGTGATCGCCAGCATCGGGTAGGTTAACAGTTTCATTACTGGATTTACTTTCAGCAGCCTTAAGTTTTTCGATCGAAATCGATTTGACCAGTTTTGGGTTCTTTGGGGGGTCGGATGGAAAGAAGTCATAAACACTCAGTTTTGCTTGCTTTTCAGTGGGTAGATTACCATTATTTATCCACGCTACACGAAAAAAGACAGTTCCTGTCTGAAGAGGATCTTTATTGAGTGATGAAACTTGGACATCTGATAAATGGAGATTCGCTCCATCTTTTGATTTTTCCACTTTTACTTCCACAAAGTCTGAAACCCATTTCCAAGGTCGCAAATTCGGATCAAATTTATCTTCATATTCTGCATAGACCTTGAGGGGTTCCTTTTTTGTTGTAGCTCCCATGAGATACAATAAGTTGGCACTTTCTGTATCTCCTCCAAACATTCCCAAGTCCGGATTGTTACTTACAAATCCCTTGTACAGCTTCACATCTTCTGTACGGTTCTTGCCAGATAATGATTCTTTAACCTCGAATTCAATGCTTTTACCGACAGTTCCAGTATTGCTTTTAGGAATTAAATCAAATCGGAACGGCTCACCCAATTCATCCATAAGTTTGAGGGCTTCCTGCATGAGACTATACACAACAATCTCTGCATCTATACTCAGACCAACATATAACGATAGAGCTGGGCTGGTAAGTTTATTAACTGATAAGGAACTTCTCTCTTTTTCTGTGTTTTCCAAAACACCAACAACAAGACCATCAAAACCTGTCGAGTAAATATCCATGGGAATTGCAGAGAACTCTTTTAATGAAGTGCCAAACAGAATAAAATCATCAACATTAGGATTAGCAATCAGGAAGTCATCGACCTTGTCTAAAGTTGTAGAAGCGATGATCTGCTGGATAGGAAATTCCCCAGAAAAACTTGGGAATATTGCTTCTGGTTGGTCTACAGATCCGCTTCCAGGAATACCAATCAACAAATCCGATTCAGATGTCTCTGGGGTAAGATATTCCATGAGAACCCCTGTCCGGGAAATATAGATAAAGTAGCGGAGTCCTTTTTCTAATGTAAAAACACACTGACCGAGAGGGTCTGTGAACTGTTTCTCCAAATTTGTGGTGGAAGGGTCCCCAGAAATTATCTGAACAGTTACCGATGTCATAGGATGGGCTAGAGACCCGTCCCAAAGTACAGATAAATCATCACGATCACCAACTTTCACATGGAGAATATGTGTTGTACTCAGGCTAGTTTCTTCTCTAAAATCACTCAGAAAAACTAAAAGGTCTCTTTGATCTGTAATCTGGTTGAAATCCAAGTCTCCAACCAATCCAGGCCCAAACTCCGTTTCGTTCTCTCTCCAATAATGGGATAGGGTGTACAAATCCAGAATATCAATGTCTCCACTCCCATTAATGTCTGCTTGATTTGGGTATATGAAGATAACTGGAGAATCAACTGGAGTTGGGGTAGGGAGCACTGTTGGTGTTAACGTTGCAGTGAGCGTTTTGGTTGATGTGGGAGTTGAAGTGTTACTTGGAACTAAATCGATGTCACGTACCAGGCGAAATCCCAAATGCTCGCTCGTGAAGGAGGTTTCACGTGCTGCACGCATGGCACTACGGCATAACGCAGGGGTGTTTCTCCATGAGCCATTTCTGAAAACACGCTTGGTGATTCCACTTTCTTCCCAAGCCACGCCATTCAAGGGTAAGCCAGTGTAAGTGTCATGCCAGTTATCCTGGCACCACTCGGATACATTCCCATGAAGATCAAATAATTTTAGAGGATTCACCAACTTCAATCCCACCTCATGTGTCTGACCTGTCTGATTCCCACACCACCACATATGTTGACTTATGACCATATTGGGAGCGCAGTCCGCGATATCCAACCCGTCTACAATCCCGAAGGAGAACATTGCATCCCGGTTCGGATTTCCATTCCCTCCCCGGCACGCATACTCCCATTCCGCTTCAGAAGGGAGACGGAAAGACCCTTGTCCAAGGGCATTCAACAAAGCAAGGAATTTGCCTGAACCCGTGATGTCATCCCATGAGATCGAATGTACTGGGAAGTTGGGGCCATCTCCCTCACCTGACGTCACACCTGTTCCCATTACAGCTTGCCATTGGGCCAGGGTTACCTCACATTCGCCAATGAAGTAGTCCTTGGTAAAAGTGACCGTCTGCTGGGGCCCCTCGTTTGCCACGTGACCGATTTCGCTATCCGGCGAGCCAATCTGGAAGGACTCCCCCATAGCCAAGATTCGAACCAGCTTCAGGGCCCGATCACCTACGGCAAGGTTGGGAAGGCTAACCGTGAAAGTCTCTTGGGCTATGGATTGAAAGGGAAAAACAATAAAAAAGATGGATAGTAAAGCCAAGCAATGAAGCCTTCTGTTAGTTCTCATTTTGAGCCTCCGGAGTATACCGATCCTGATAAAAATTTAAATAAAAATTAAATGGACAAGGATCAGAATGTACAAAAGATCGTAAAGAGGGTCAATGAAGAACTTTCTATCCGGATGTTTTTTTCTTTGAAAGCAAGTAATCAAATCACCTCCCCGCCAGCACAATCCTTATAAATCTCCTCCGTTTTCCCTTGGGAGTAACAACCCACCGGAGGTGCAACTATGCGCAAACCCAAGACCAAACTCGGACGGATCAAGCAATGGCTCAAGAGGAAATGGAGACCGAAAGTCACAAGGACCCTCTACTACCACCGCGTTGTGATGATCCGAACTACGCCCACCAAATCAACCAAACCCTAAAGTCCAGAAAGCAGCGCTCGCACCTGCACATTCTGCCACCAACCCATTCTGCGGGCGCATTCCGGACCCCTTCTCACGGTGATTTCCATGATGGACGTGGACGAAACCTGCAAACAACTCAAACCCTTCCTCGGCCCCAAAGCCGACAGGCTCTGGCAAGCCTGGCAAATCCAAGACCTCGACGGCCGCAAACAAATTGAACGCCTTCTGGCAGCATTAAGCCTGCAATACCTTCAGGACCAACCTGATCAGAGCAGATCCCTCTTTCTCCCTCCACCTCAAGAAATTACGCAGGGTGAGTACCCAGTCGGACACGTCATCCACAAAGGAAAAGTCTTCGGGCAGTTTGGTATCCGCGAGGACGAATGGCTCCAACACACCGCCATCCTCGGAAGAAGCGGCTCCGGCAAAACCAACCTCTGCTACACCCTCCTTGGGTCACTGCTTCTCAAGAATAAACCCTTCCTGGTTCTTGACTGGAAAAAGAACTACCGCGCGCTCCTGCGAAGTAAGGCCCGCGACAAAATCCGTGTCTACACGGTCGGACGCGACGTGGCTCCTTTCCGCTTCAACCCACTGATTCCACCCCCCGGCACAGAACCTTCTTCCTGGGTCAAAAAACTCATCGAAATTCTTTCCCACGCCACCTATGTCGGCGAAGGAGTCATGTATTTGCTGCAGATGGCCCTCGACCAACTCTACCGCAAACACGGCGTCTACAACGGAACCGTCACCGTCTATCCCACGATGAAAGACCTCCTCGAAACAGTCCAAACCATGAAAGTCACCGGACGCGCCGCCAACTGGATGGCCTCCACCCTACGAGCCATGGGAGCGCTTTGCTATGGAGAGATGGGCAAGGTGGTCAACGTCCAAAGCGGCACCAACCTCGCCGAATTGCTGCAACACCCCGTCATCCTCGAACTCGACAGCCTCACCACCATCGACAAAATCTTCCTCATCGAAAGCCTCATGCTCTGGATCCACCACTACCGCCTCAACCAAGGCGGACCCCGCGAGCGATTCCACCATTCCATCATCATCGAAGAAGCCCACCACGTCCTCCACCGCCAAACCCCCGGCGCACGCGAAACCATCGTCGACATGCTCTTTAGAGAAGTCCGCGAACTCGGCGAAGCCATCGTCCTCATCGACCAACACCCCAGCCTCATCAGCCTCCCCGCCCTCGGAAACACCAACCTCACCTTCACCTTCAACCTCAAAGCCCGCGAAGACGTCAACACAGCCTCCAACTACCTCCTGCTCGAAGAAGACCAAAAAGACGCACTCGGCCAACTCCCAATCGGACAATGCCTCGTCAAACTCCAAAGCCGCCACCCACGCACCTTCCAACTCAAAACCGTCCACGCCCCCATCAAGAACCAAATAGTCACAGACGACGAAATCCGAACCCACATGCAAACGTATTCCACCGATACCAGCCCTCCACCTTTTCCAATCGACGGGAATCGGTCCGAGCAAGCCCTTCCACAAACAGATGAGGAAAACAACACCACAACCACGGAATCAGTCCGAGACCTACTCCTCGACACGCTCCACCACCCCCTCGCAGGCATGGTGGAGCGCTACAAACGATTGAAAATCAGCAGGAGAAAAGGAAACCACCTCAAAGACCTCGCCACCCGCGAGGGCTACGCGGAACAAGTCCGCATCCCCACCCGCTCCGGAGCCATCGTCCTCCTCGACCTCACCCCCAAGGGCCGCTCCCTCCTCGCCCATGAAATCGGCATCCCCGAAATCCCCGCCCGCCACGGCGGCCTCATCCACGAATACTGGAAACACAAAATCGCCGCCGACCTCCGCTCGCGGGGCTTCGAAGTCACCGTCGAAGCCTCACTCAAGACCGGCGGAGCGGTCGATATCCTGGTTCAGACCAAGGATGGTCCACGCGCTATCGAGATTGAGACAGGGAAGTCGGATGCAAAGGCCAACGTGGAGAAATGTCAAAAGGCGGGGATTCCGGTGACTCTCGTGGCGACGGACCGGGAAGTGGCACAATCCCTCCAACGACAATTACCGACCGAGAACCCAGTTTACTGTGTTCTGGAGGGGTCCCCTGGTTCGTGGTTTGGCTGATCTGGCTGTCGTCCCTCCCACAATCACAGGATCCACACCCTTCCCAAAACCTCCTCTCCAGCGCCGCACCTCTCCCGGATACCTCATCAGGGCCAATCGGCCATCTTTGCAGAACGGGCGTCTCGCCCGTTCCCCTCCTCCCGCATCCGAGTAATCGCCAACACCATCCTGGCCTTCCCGACAGCCGACATGCTCCTGGTCGCGTTCTGACTGTATGTCACGCGCAACCGGAGGGATTGGTGACGGGGAACCGGGATCGGCCAGGCCTCGAAATTTGAGGATTCCTCACAACCGAATTGCAGGCTCTCGGCGAAGACACCGAACTCTGAGACTCCCTGCGCGCAATGCGCGCGGCCTGCCGCAAGTTCCCGAATACGGTGGGGAGCCGGTCGGACATCATCGTCTTCGGGGCTCATCGTGGTCACTGGGCAAGTTGGGAGTTCAATGGTGCTCTGGGTAAAATGCGGGGTGTCTTTGGAGTCCATATCGCCCATCTTGCAGCAGCGTTTGGGCTTGACGTAGAAGGCGAAGTGGCGAGCATTCTTCCCGGAGTCGCGGCTCACGATGACACGGACGCACCTGAGCGGTCATTACGAACCGGCGCATAACAACCGGTTGCCGCGGACGGTCCCCTCCGCGGCCATCGCTGAACCGGGGTGTTGGCACAACGGAGACTAGACGATGATCCTGACAAAAGCAGCACTCAATCGCGTATCGGAACAGTTCATTCGCAACCGCTCGATCGTCGCAATGAACGAAGCGGTTGGCCAAGTAAAGAGGGCGAGCCGCGTGGGAGAGATTGCCGTCTTCCTCTCTCACAAGCATGACGAGGCCAAAGAACTCAAAGATGCCATCGCCTTGTTGCACTCCCTCGGGGTTTCGGTGTACGTGGACTGGATGGACGAGGGCATGCCGTCTGTTACTTCAGGCCAGACCGCTGAGAGGATCAAACAGAAGATCCAGGCGAACAAGAAGTTTATCCTTCTGGCAACAGACGCCGCAATCGCATCCAAGTGGTGTAACTGGGAATTGGGATATGGTGACGCACACAAGTACGTCAAGGATATTGCACTCTTGCCAGTGGCCGAAAACGATGGGACGTGGAAGGGCACCGAGTACTTGCAGATTTACCCCGCCATTGAAAGCGACACCGAGGGAGGAATGGTGGGATACTTCGTCAAACACCGTGCTAGGAGAGTCTCGCTTGCAGAATGGCTAAGGAGGTAACAATGGAACCAAAACTCAAGCATCTGGAATTCATCCAATCGGTCATCACACGGATGAATACGAACTCATTTCTGATCAAAGGATGGATGATCACGTTGGTGTCCGCATTGTTCGCACTGGCCGCCAAAGACGCGAACGTGCGATATGTGGTGGTCACCTACATCGCGATCCCTGCTTTCTGGGCTCTCGACGCATTCTACCTCGCCCAAGAGAGACAGTACCGCGCGTTATACGATGTGGTACGCGTGCAGGAGACGGTCGACTTCTCCATGGACGCATCATCCTACAACACGGAGCAGAATACATGGTTGGCCACGATCTTCTCGAAAACCATGCTCGCGCTCTATCCTCCTGTCGTCTGCATCACATTGGTCATCATGTTCTGGATGAAGTAGCCATGGCAAAGCGGGTCTTTTTCTCTTTCCACTATCAGGACGTTATCGACTTTCGGGCCAACGTTGTCCGAAATCATTGGCTCACAAAGGAAGATCGAGAGGAGGCGGGTTTTTTTGATGCATCCCTCTGGGAAAGCACTAAAACAAACGGGCCTGACGCCTTGAAACGGTTGATCAATAGCGGACTGGACAATACGACCGTGACATGCGTACTGATCGGCTCATTGACGTATGTTCGACCTTGGGTTCGCTACGAGATCCTCAAAAGCATGAAGCGTGGCAACAAGATTATCGGCGTGCACATCAACGGTATTCCCGACAAGCACAAGCACACGAAAGATTCAGGGCCAAATCCATTCAATTCACTTGGGGTCACGTACAGTGCTGATGGCAGCCGGCTCACCATGCACGAGTTTACAAACTGCAATTGGGCAGAATACGCGGAGATCGATGGATCGACGTCCTACTCCATAAATCCCCCGGACCGCAGTTTCTGGGGTAAGGGCTTTAACCTCGCGCACTTCTATAAAACGTACCTGTGGGACAAGAACAATGGTTACGAGAACTTCGCAAGTTGGGTTGAATAGCGGCGATATCAGTCAGAGCGACTTCCTGAATGCTATCAGATGAACAAAAGACCAAGGTTCTTGGTTTGTTCCAGGTCCTGAGGGAACACGGCGTAAATCCTGAACTTCGCCACATAATACACGTTCTGCTTCTGCGTTTTCTCCGAGGGATTCCGGGTCTTCATGTTCTCGATCATTCGTTTTCCGTAGGGGTGTCATTTCTAACTCCTTCTTGATGGTGTTCGTGGCACACCCCGAACGCTCGGGGCCTATCATCAAGATGTCGCAAGAGCTAGAAAGCAAAAGGAAGGGACCCTGCACAGTGCTAAGGAATCAAGGGAGAGTCAGTGGAAAGGAAAACTGGAGGGGTGTGAGGCTGGCTTCATCCCACCGCGGTTCAGGGTCGGGGATGACAGTCCAGCGGGGGAAGCCGAAGAAACGGCTCCGCTCTGTCCTCATTCTGATTCAAGAGTCGCAGGGATGATGATGCGCGGATGGAGGATGTCGATGAGATTTGCCGATACTTGAAGCCCTTTCTTGGCGAGAAGGCCGACCGAATTTGGCAGGCCTATCAGGTCGCCGATTTCGAGGGGCGCAAGCAGATCGAGCGGTATCTCCGCATCCTCAGCCTTCAGTACCTCCAGGCCACACCCGATCAACCGCCCGCGATGTTTCTCCCGCCTCCTGCCGAGGTGCTGGCAGGTGATTACCCGGTGGGGCATGTCATCCTCCAAGAGAAGACCTTTGGGACCTTCGCCATCCGGGAGGATGAATGGCTTCAGCACGTGGCGATTCTC
>JAJVHZ010000111.1 GCA_022072255.1 Gammaproteobacteria bacterium
TGGCAGCAACGATCGCACCATGCGAATTGCCGAACACCAGCAGGGCAGCTATGGCCACGACCGGCACGATCACCTGCGCCGCAGCCGGCACGACGTAGTGTCCAAGGGCATTGAGCAGTCCGTTGGCAAGCGTAACCAGGCCGCTGAAAACGAAAATTGCCAGCATCCACAACGTGATCGCCTGCACGCGAGCAGACTTTTCCGGCAGTGCAGCCCATCCCGCTGTTTCCAGTAAGGCGGGGCCGGCAAGGGCTACAACAACGGCAAGCACCAGGCCAGCGGCAAGGAAGGTCATCGCAATGCGCCTAGCCAGAGCCTGCGCCGCCGCAGCCGAGGCACGCTCACGAACGGCCAGGAACACCGGCACGATTGCAGTACCGATCGGCACGCTGAGAACTGCGACCAGGAACATAGGCACCACTGCCGCCACCACAAACGCGTCGAGTTCGCCGCCCAGGCCGAACAACCGCGCCATGACGATGTCCCGAACGAACAGGCCGACAAAGGTGATCGCCGTAACTGCCGCCACGGTAATGCCCGAACCCATCAGGACGGATCTGGCCTGCTTCATTTCCTTCCCTGCGTCCGGCGTGGGCGGTTCGCCAGGCGGAGGCTGTCCGCTCTCCTTCGGCAACCAGCCGCGTCTATCGAAAAAGCCCAGCCAGCCCGCCAGGCCGATAAGCATCAGCAGGAACAGATAGAGATAGCGGACGCGGTACAGCGTGCCGACATTCGCTATGGTGATGCCGTAAAACGTCAGCAGGGCCAACGCAAAGACCGCCACCGACAGCGCGCCGCGCGACCGCGCGAACCACAGCGCCAGCAGCAGCCCCGGAGCAACCAGGTACCAGATCGCCATTTCACCAACCGCCACCAGGCGCGTCGCACTGAGTTTCTCTAACCAACGCGTGGGAAACGGCGCGAACAGCGCGATCTGCAGACCACGCGGCGCATAAGCCGCCACCTGCGGCGTGCTCGCCGGTACGGCATCGATGTCGTAGAGTGAGCCGGCCTGAACCTTAAGACCTTGGTCGATCAGTCCGGCTCGCGTCCGAGCCACCACCTCGGCATAACGCTCGACAATTTGGGGCACCCAACCCGTGGACTGCCACTGCCATTCGGCGACCTTCCCATGCGCCCCCCATTTCCCGGATGCCATGCCCCAGTCCGCATACTTCTGGGCTTCTGCGCCAGCCCGCGGCGCCATTGCCGCGGCAGTGCCTACCAGGACGGTGAGCGCAATCTGCAGCGACATGATTCGCCGCCACTCCGGAAAGTTCCAATCATGCCAGAACGCAGCAAGTCTGAAAGTCAGCATCAGCAACACGCCGCCGAATACCAGCATCAGGTTGTATGGACGAACGAATGCGATCAACGCCAGTCCGGCAAGGGTTGTCGCAAGGATGGCGGCGGTCTTTTGGCGACTGGAGTTCCCAGTCTCGGTGCCCACCCAGGCGGTCAGCACCAGCATCGACCCCGCGATGGCAAAACCGTCCTTGTGGATCTGGCCGTACCAGTTGAGCGATGAAGGAAAGACGACGTACAGAATGCCTGCGATCATTCCGGCCAGCGTGCCGATGCGAGACGGCCACAGCGTTCGGCCGACCAGCAAGAAAAGCGTTCCGGTCAGCGCGTGAGTGGCTGCATTCACCGGCACCATCAACGAAGGATCCTCACCGAACAGCACATAGAGAACCGCCAGGAGGGCTACGTTGCCAGTCGCCCCTTCGCTAGGATAGACGCGCCATTCCGACCAACCGCCCAGTCGAATACGGTCTGCCAGATCCACTGCAACTGCATGGAAATATGCAGAATCGCCTTCCACCAGACCTTGACCGTGGTGGGCTATGCCCGCCAATGGAAGCAGGAACTTCTGGAACAGCAGCGCCGTTGCCGTCGCGTAACTGAAAAACAGCAGGAAAACGATCGGCGAAGGCAGAGGCCGGATGAAGCGTTCGGTCATGCCACGCAACCTGGACAGGCTGCCGATGCATCGGGCGGCATCACACTCGGTATCATGACATTATTGTAACTTGATAAATGCATACGCCTTCGCTGCCGGAGGAACCCTTCACGGCTGCCCCTGTTCGGCACTGAAGCGTCCTCCTGCGAGATAGAGGATGATTTTCGCAGTTTCCAACAGCACATTGCGCGCGGCATCCTGCGAACGCCACCAGTCATTCGGGAAATGTTCATAAGGCGTGCCGGTCACCATGATCCACGCCTTGCCGCCGAAGGCATCACGAAACGCCATGGCCGCCCGCCTGACGTGATAGGGAGAGGTCACTACCAGAACACGCATCCCGCCGGAATCAAGCCTGGCAGCAAATGCCGCCGCCTCATCCGCCGTACTGATCGCGTCAGCGGCCACCATTTCGATGCGATCGTCCGGCACGCCTTTGCGCCGCAGGATTTCCCTGTAGATCACTTCGGGCCTGGGATAGGCGATCCCGAGTTCCTCAAGCTTGACGAGGGACCGTTCGGCCTTTGGCACACTGACCATGACTCTTGGCGCGACCATTTTTTTATACAAATCGCCGGCATGCATCGAGCGCTCGAAACTGCCCGCCAGGACAACGATCACATCCGCCGGCCCTTCCGATTGCCCTCCCTTCAGCCACCCCGCCGCCGCATGAAGGAAAACAACCGCAAGCGCTGCCAGCAATGCCATGATAAGCGCCAATACTGCCAGGCATCGTCTAATGGCCGGCATGACGGCTACCTCCAACCAACCCTGCAACACGACCGGCGGCGGCCGATACATCCAGAACTGCAGCCACAGGCACGGCCGCCAGGATTGCCCACGGTGCCGCACCCCACCATGGACGCCAGCCGCTGCGGCGCAGCGGATCCGCAACCCCTCTCAGAAGCAGATAGGCCGCAAGACCCATCGCCCCCAACTTGGGCACAACGAACAGCAGGCCAAAGAGAATCAAAACACCAAACAGGGCCACGGCACGCACCCCACCGCCAATGCCGGCAATCGTCGCGCTGCGCTCGTAGGTATACCACTTGTTCGCAGCATGCGGCAGCGTGACGGGAAAATGCCGATACTCCACCCGTGCGTCGCTGCAGGATTGCATGAGGACACCCCCGGCCGCCAGCGCCCGCTTCCACAGGATATCCTCGCCAGACCTCAGGTCGGGCTCGAAAAACCCTATCCTGTCGAACAAGTCACGCCGGAAAAGCGAGGCCGGCAATACTGGCAAGATACGGCCGTAACCGTAAGAAAGCGCGCACAGTATTCTGCCGAGCATGCCATCGGAGACGAAGCGGCAGACGCCAAACACCGCTTCACTGCCGGAACTCTCCTTGCATGCCCACAGCGCATCCAGCCAGTCGTCTGCGGGGACAATGCCAGCGTCGATGAAGGCGATCCATTCATGCGCCGCCGCACGCACCCCTGCATTCCTTGCAGCGCCGGGATAACCATCGGGCAACCGCAACAAGGTCAAGGAAATCCCTGCCTGCTTGGCAGCCCCGCCCCACTCCCGGGCTATGGCAATGCTGTTGTCGGTCGAGCCGGTATCGACCAACACAATTTCAGCTGGCTTAATGCTCTGACGAATCAGTGCAGCAAGCAGTTCGGGCAAGGTTTCCGCCTCGTTGCGCACCGGAACCACAACAGAGATCGGGACAGTTGCGTCAACCATCGCTGCGCCTGGCCAGCCATATCTCGATTTCCTTGGCTATCCGCTCAGCCGCCCGGCCATCCCAAAGATCGGGGATTGCTCCTGTTGTCTTTCCCTTGTCGAGAATATGGTTGGCCATAGACTGAATGGCTTCCGGATCGATGCCGACAAGATGATTTGTCCCTTGCGTTACGGTAATCGGTCTCTCGGTATTCTTGCGCAAGGTCAGACAGGGAACGCCAAGCGCCGTTGTCTCCTCCTGAACACCGCCGGAATCAGTAAGTACGAGTCGCGCATCCCTCATTGCGCCAAGCATTTCCAGATATCCAAGTGGCTCAATCACGAAAATTCTGGCGTTTTGCGTCAGTTCCGCGATGCCATCCTCGCCCAATCGGACACGCGTACGCGGATGCATGGGGAACACCAGGGGCAATCGCTCGGCCACTTTGCGCAATGCGCCAGCGAGATTCCTCAATACTTCTGGATCATCCACGTTCGAAGGTCGATGGAGTGTCACCAAGCCGTATCCGTCCTCCTTGGCTGTCAGGAATCTCTCGTCCGCGGCCATGGTCTCCGCCATCGGGATCGCGTTCTGCAGATGCGTCTGAAGCGAATCGATCATCACATTGCCGACAAAGCGAATTCGATCGGACGCAATCCCCTCCCGCAGAAGATTGGCTTCAGCCGTGGCCTCGGTCGTAAACAGCAAATCCGAGAGCTGATCGGTCAATATGCGATTGATTTCCTCCGGCATCGTGCGATCGAAACTGCGCAATCCCGCCTCGACATGGATGACCGGCACCCCCATTCTGTTGGCAACGAGACTGCAAGCCAGGGTTGAATTGACGTCCCCAACGACCAATATGGCCTCGGGCTTCTCAGCCTCCATGACGGGCTGAAAGCGTAGCATTACATTCGCAATCTGTACGACATGACTTGACGAACCAACGCCAAGATTGACTGCCGGCCATGGCAGTTCCAGATCCTCAAAAAAACGGTGATTCATGGCGTAGTCGTAATGCTGTCCGGTATGGACCAGCAATCCATGCAATATATCTTGCCGGCCTTCGAATGCCCTGAGAATCGGCGCCACTTTCATCAGGTTGGGCCTTGCACCTACCACACAGACAATCTTCTTCGGTTCAGCCACGCCTTCTCCTCAACAGGTCAAGATAGTCCCCGACGACGCTATCTGTTCCATAGGGAGCAAGCCATGCGTCAAGCAAAGATCGGGAGGCTCGCTCCGGCGGATGCCAAATGAAATCGGAAAACTGGCTCACATGGGAATCGCTGGGCATCCCGTCATGGGTGACCAGGTTAAGCGCATACGGAAAGTTCGAAAAAAAACGCACAGAGCTATCCTGCTCTGTCTTGGCGATATTTACTACCGGCTTTCCGCTTGCAGCATATTCGACCACCTTGCTCGGCAATTGGTACGTCGTATCGTTGCCAATATTGATGAGTATATCGGCCTCTCCCATTGCTTCGGCCACCTTTTCCCTGCCAACCAAGCCATGGATGCTAAGACGCTTGCCAAGACGCTCCTGGTACCGTCCAAGGATATCGATGCATGCGCTGACATCGCCGAAGAAATGAAGCTCCAATTTCCCGTCCTGATCGTCCCGGCAGGCACGCGTAAATAGCTCAAGCAGAAAAGTCGGTTCGCGAATATGTCGATAAAGCGTCCCAACATAGACCAGCCTTCCCCGAACCGGTGCTGCCGACGCGTAAATGGGAGGCATGGAAAGCAATGGGGGTATCACCCGTATTTTCCCCTTGGACTCCGGGAAAACCGCTTCGTAGCGTTCCATCGTTTGGGGATTGGTTACGGAGACGCCATCTGCCTCGCGGAAAGCCGCTCGCTCGTAGGTTTCGTTGAGTCGACCATAGAGGGCGCGGTTGTTCGGGGGGGCTCCTTCAAGAAAGCTGAAGGGGTCACCCAAATCGAGTATCCAGGCAGGGGCCTCACAACGATTCCGGACATATCTGCCCACCAATACAGCGGTAAAAGGCGGCGCGACGCTTACAACCACATCGTACTGATGCGCCTTCGCAAGCGAAAGCGCCTTTGTACGAGCCGGGAAATACCAGAGGCAGGCGGCATCGGGCCAATGGATGGCGCGCCATGTCCGGATGACTGCACCGAGCAGCATCCCGCGCAAGGCACCAAACGGAGATTTGGCCGACGCTGTCCCGGTCCCGGCCTGCGAGCGGGAGTCGCGTTGCCTTGCACGCAGGCGTTCGATCTTTTTCCACCCGACGCGATATATGGTCAGCAAGCCATCCTGTTCAATCTCGTCCATGCCCGGCACCCAGGATGTCACGACGTCGACCCGATGCCCGAGCTTGGCGAATTGCTCCGTCAGGTGAGACCACCGGAACGAACGTGGATTATTCAGCGGACGATACGAAAAGCTGATAACCAGGATGCTGAGACGTTTCTCTTGCACCGTCATTTGAGTGGACGTCCATATTTGCTTGCCACTCTGACTGGGGGTTGCCATCTGCCGCCGCCCCCATCCAGGCCGAGATCGACCAGACAATCGCCCTCCGAGTAGTCCTCCACGACAAGATGGCCCTCGCTCCAGACCACCACTCTCGTGACCGAATAACCGAACCCTCGATGAGATCCGATGAATCCTTCCGGCCCGAACCAGTGGCAAACCCCTTCCCCTCCGACTGGCAGCCTGAATGGATCGACATCGAGGCTGGCAGGCTCGCCACGGGCCGGGCGCGGGGCAAAATGCGCGGATACCGAGCGATAAGCGTTTCGCTGCGCCGGCATCGCATGATAGATGGCCGAGCCCGGATCTTCGATGATGGCCATGCCGTCCTTGAAACAGGTCAGCGACAGCTGATCGTTATGGGCATGCCCTCCATTGCCTTCCTGTCCGTTGGGACCACAGCGCACCGTGATCATCCGGCTCCCGTCCCGGACAATATACAAACCAAATTTCTCATAAGCGTGCAACTCTGGATGGCACCCGAGGTCGAGTGGGATCGAATACCTGCGAGCCGGATGCCGAGCGTTGTTGCGTACTCCCGCTAGCAGCGCCTCCCAGTCGCCCCCATACATTTTCCTTGGGACTGTCTGCGCAGAGCCCGTCAGGGTGCGCCCACCGCATAACGTCCGCAGCATGAACGTTTCCGGGCAGTTCATAGTCCCCCGTGTACCCAAAAGCACATCGCATGCATCCGACAGATGCCCATGCCTGTTCAACTGCTCGTCCCACCAGCGTTCCGGGATACGATCGATGAAATCATCCAGGCCGTCGTAGGTCGCGACTACCTCGGCTTTCGACATGGGCACAAAGGCGCTTGAAATTTTCATGAAACGGCCGCTGTCCAGGTCCCCTATCGGAACAACCGATCCATCCGGCCGAGCCGACGCGCGCACGAAATCGCCAATTCCCGCAAGACGATCCTTTACGCCTTGTGCCAGGCACCCTTCCCCATCAACGCCGAGAATCAGGGCTATGGCCCAGACTGCCATTTCACCCGACAGACGGTGATATCCCACCGATGACTCAAAGTTCGAGCCGTCCGGGAAAAATTGTCTTTCAACTTCCCTTGCAAGCTCGCAACGGGAAAACTCCCACCACCTTCTGCAGGCATCTTCCGCACCCAAGTAGGCTGCGGAGAAAAGCAGGCCGGCAAGATTGGCAAGATAGTGATTCGCGCGAAAGTCGGGTCGGCGCTCAAGATGGGCGCGGATATGCCGCCCATGCTCAAATACCGAACGGGCAAGCAGGTCTTCGAACGGTTTGTCGAATCGTGCTCCCGCCGCACGAAACAGGTCCCAGGCAACGACCATGTTGGCGACACGTATCCCGACATCCATAGCGCATATCCAATTCACCCCGTGGCGAGGCGGATTGGTTGCCACGAAATCCAGGATCATGTTGCGGAATTCGTTCTGATACTGGTCGCTCTCACGAAAACCCACCATGCCTGCTGCGCTGCACCGGTAGGCCAGCGCCACCAAAGGCAGATGCTGCAGGCGCGCAAGCTCCCACGGCTGCTTGATATCAGCGCCAAGACAAGGATAGATCGGCAAGGTTGATGCCCGGGCCGAGCCATCCCACCTGTATCCGGAGCGATGATCCCGCTGCCAATCAATCGGCTCATACTGCCCTTCCAGCATCCGCCATATACGCCGGGCTTCCTGCCGGTTGGGCCGCGACACCACACAATCGAGCCAATCGCCGCCCGCATCGGGCCTGATTTTGTCCGATTCGTATCTGCGTCCACCCATTCCGGTCGGGATTGATCCATATCCGACAGACTGCCAACCCAAGCCCAGCCAGTCGAACTTGTGCCCCATGAAGAGATCCGTCACTTCACCTAGCCAGGGACAGCATCTGACGATCATATCCTGGTTCGGCGCAGCGAGCCTGTACGACAGCGTCAGCGAATCCTTCCTGCTGAATGACGGCAGGAAACCGTCGCACAACGATTCGAAACTGCGCCGCAGAGTGGTTCCCGCCCTATGCAGGACCAATGGAACCCACAGCCGTGACGGATGTTTCAGAAGACGGGCAATGGAAGACATCAGCCCCTCTTCGCGGCCAAAGCTATATTCCAGCGCCGGCGGAATTTCGCCCAGGCTCCTGGGATATATTCTCCCGATGCAAAAGTTTCGGCAGTCGGCGACAGCAAAAACATCCAGTCGCTGACAAAAGGCTTCGGCAACCGGTCTGCAATTTTCGCATTCCATCCAGCCATCCCAAGTTTGCCGACCAGGATATCGAGGCCAAAACCGCATAGGAAAGTCCGGTTTCGAGAGTCTTCTACTCGCAGTCCTGCAGCCTGGATGACGCGGTTGATTGCGCCCCAGCTAAAAAAATTTACATGAGGACTATTGGCCAGACTCATCGGAACCCCCTCGATGGCAGATGAGGATTGTCCCGTTGTCCGCCTTTTCAACCGTCGCATGGCGTCAATGAGTCCCAAGCCTTCCAAGGCCCCCTGCAGCATTGAAACCAACTCGAACGGGCCATAACCGTTGGGAACGGTCATAAGGATCTTCCCTCCCGGCGCAACCGCTTCCCGCGCCTGCCTGAGGAAATCGACTGGGCGATCAACGTGCTCCAGCACCTCCGAAGCGATGACCAAATCATGCGTCCCGGGCGGAATAACGGATCCGGACAACTCGAAATGGAGATTGCCCTTCCCGAATCGTGTCCGCGCAAAATCGACGCTGGCCTTATCCGAGTCGACCCCGACAAAACGCGTTTGGGGAAAAAGTTCCGACAGCGGTGCCAGCAGATAGGCCCCCGTCCCGCATCCGATCTCCAGCACGGAGCCGGGCTGGAGGGCTTCGATTATCGACGCGGCATACTGAAGACGCTTGCGCAGTCCATACGAATCCTCAGCCTCAAACATGGGACGGGCTGGGCTTTCTGCCGGCGAGTATCAGCAATGGATCATCGCAGCTCGAGGGGTCGGCAACATCGAACCCGGCTTCCTGAAAAACCGAACGCCACTTTTCGATCGGCCACCGAGTAACAGAAAGCTTCAGGTAATCGTAACGCCTGCGGAGGGGTATAAACCGGGGCAGGCAGCCCAATATCGCCCGCCAAACGGGCTGTTCGGCGGAGGCAAGCCATTCTTGTTCCTTCTTGCGAACCGGGTGCCGCTCATCCGGTAACGAGCACAAGACAACGCCGCCGGGGCTGAGGATTCGATGAAATTCGCGAAGCACATGTGCCGGTTCAGGCACGTACTCCAGGACGCTCGATGCAATCACTGCGTCGAAAGATCCGTCTTCGAAAGGCAGGCGCGTATTCCCCGGGGGCAGCTGGACCCATTCCACACCGGAATCCGCATGCTCCCTTCTGGCTACATCGAGCATATGCCGGGCGATATCACAACCGGTTACCTTGAAGCCCAACCCGGCATGAACGGAAGCAATGGCGCCGGTACCGCACCCAAAATCGAGCAAGCGGCCGGAATCTATCCCCTGAGCGAAAAGAGCCTCTGAAAAACGCGCGATGCGGGCCCGCATGGCCCCCTGCGGCGAATAATTACGTGACCACAGTCCCGCCACGCCGTCGAAATAATCGGCCACGGAAGCGGAAAACATGGCGTCTCTCTCCCTGCCTGCCTTGATGCTCATTCCACGAACTTGAACCAGAAACTGGAAGTCGGGCGATGCCGCACCGGGTCGTACTGCGGAAAAGCAGCTCGAAATGCCTCCGTGTGATGCCGGAGCGCAAAAAAGCCCGGGACAAGAATCTGAGTACGGTTATTGCAGGCAAGAAAAGCCTGCAGGATATATTGCTCGTTCCAGTAGATTTTGTTTTCCCCGAAGAAGTGGATCGCCGGATATTCGTAGGGCAGGTAGATGTCATGAACGTGTACCAATACACCTGCCCGGAGCCGAGGAAGCACTTCGAGAAAGAGGAAGTTGACGTCACTGCCCAGTTTCGCCACGTGGGAACTGTCTATGAACAGCAGATCTCCCTCCCCAAGCGATTCGAAATGGGCCATGCCAACGGTTTCCGCTCCGCTGGTGATCAACTCGACCGGTATGGCCGCCTTCGAGAGCGTCTTTCTCAGCCACTGTGCAGGAAAGGGTTCGATACATGTCAGCGCTACTCCCTGCATCCCATCGCCGGCATTCAGCCGCAGGGCATCCAGGGTAATCAAGGTCGAGAAGCCGCAACCGATTTCTATGACGCGGCGGATTCTTCCTGAGCGGATCATGCCGTGCAACAGGGCTGCGGATGTGAATCCGAAGGCGCCATTGGTTGCGCTATAGACACCTTCCGGCGTTTCCCCTTCAGGCCACCGGCACTCGGTGGCATAAGCCCCCAGGGATTCCAGGGTCGCCGGAAGCGATCCTTCATCGAACCGCACCCCCGGCATGCTGCGCGGAACCTCGAAGTAGGCCGGGGGAATTTTCTCGTATTCCGGTATCGGCTGATAGAAATGCACTCTTATCGGCTGCCAGCCAAATCGGCGGCACCATGCTGCGCCAATACCGGTTCTTGCCGCCAGTGCATAAATAGGGGCAGTCAGCGCCAATACGGGCGATAGCGCGATTCCGAGAAGTCGTCGCAGGAATTTCCTCATGAAGCAAGGCGCGACTGGATATCCAGCGCCAGCCGCGAGGTCGTCAATTGCTCGCCGAGTGACACCGGCCACACCCCTGTTCGGATACCCGTAAAGAAAGCCTGCCATTGCTCCCGCAGCCCTTTGTCCGGGGATTTGCTTTCGACCAGCGGTCTGCCGCTGCCGGTTCGGGTAAGGCAGACATAGTCGTCGAGGCGGTACACTTCCCCGTCACAGAAGATCTCCATCTGCTCCTTGGAATGCCTGGCTGCCCCCAGCGCCGTAAATGCAAGCGTTCCCACTGATCCATCCGAGAAACGGATGGTCGCGACAAAATTGTCGTCTCCACGGAAGTAGGCGTTTGCCGGGGCAAGAGCAACCGCCTCGGTGCGCGTCGGCGCGGCACCTGTCAGTGCCAGGAACAGGTTGTAGATATGACAAGCCTCGCCAAGATTGCGCCCTCCCCCCTCTAAGCCATGCACCCAATGATCCGCCGCGATATGGCCGGCATTCATCCGATAGGTGATCAGCATTGGCCCGCTCCTGGCAGCAAGAAGTCCGGCAAGCTTTTCCGCATAGGGAGAAAAACGGCGGTTGAATCCCGTCATCAGAAGTGGCTTGACTTGATTGTCTGAGGCATAGAAATGTTCGATTGCGTCAAGGTCTTCATGGGTGAGCGCCAGCGGCTTTTCCACCAGAACATGCTTGCCCGCGGCCAGTGCACGCAAGGTCATCTCTCCATGGAGATGGTGGCGCGTTGCGATCAGCAACGCATCTACGTCGGGATCCTGGAGAACCTTTTCCAGATCCGTTGCCGCATATTCGGCGTTGCATTGGTTCGCCACGGCTTTTGCGTTGTGCCCCGTTCGGCTCACTACCGCCCGAATCGACAGTTGATCGGCCATTCCTCTCAATACCGGCAGATGTGCGCCCTTGAAAAAATTTCCTGCCCCTATCACAGCCAGACGAATCCGGCCATCGTGAGGGATGGCGTTGCCGACAGTACCTGTTACAACCGAATGCACCGGCGACGGGGTGAAGGCGGGGTACTCAAAGAGACTCAGCGACGGACCGGCCCCCTTTTCCTCGAGAACGGCATACGCCTCCGCCACCCGCTCAGTCGGGAATCGGGCACGGATCAACGGCTCGACTCTGACGGCTCCGATTTCAAGCAGCCGCAGATACTCGGCCATATTCCGCGTTTCAGTCCAACGCACATAAGCGTACGGATAGTCGACCCCCTCGTCCTCGAACCTGCTGTCGTAGCGGCCCGGTCCATAAGAGCAGGACACGCGCAAATCCAGTTCCTTTGCGTACATGTCGGCACGATCCAGGTCGAGGCCAACGTCCCCCACCAGCACAACCCGACCCTTGCGGCGGCACATCCTGAATGCTTGCGACACGACGTCGTTCGAAGTCGTGGCTGCAGCGACGATCACCGCATCTGCACCCATGCCTCCGGTCAGACGCAATGCAGCCTCATCGGCATCCGACGTAATCGGGACGCCTGCGTCCGCACCCAGCTTGCGTGCCAGATCCACCCTGGCTTGATCAACATCCCCGGCAATGACCCTGCAGCCGTTCGCTTTCAGGATCTGGCAGGTCAGTTGTCCCAAAACGCCCAAGCCAAGCACGGCAATTGTTTCACCAAGTGTCGGATCTGTACGCCGCACTCCCTGCAGGGCAATCGCTCCCAGCGCAACGGTGCTTGCCGCATCGAGCCCGACATGCTCAGGAATACCGACGGCCAGATTTCTTGGCACATTCAGGATTTCTGCATGGTAGGCGCATTGGGATCCCGCAACCGCCACCCGATCCCCCACATGGAATTCGGTAACGCCCTCACCCACTGCCGCCACCACGCCGGACGCCGAATATCCCAGCGCAACCGGTGCACCCAGCCTATCGTTAATGCCCCGGA
>JAJVHZ010000003.1 GCA_022072255.1 Gammaproteobacteria bacterium
CGGCCCCGGCCCCGCCGCCGCAGTCGCTGATCGCGAGGCGCGCGCGCGCGCCGACGAGGACCTGCGTGCCCTGCCGGCAATGTGTCGGCTCGCCATGGCAGGATTACAGCGGGGCGAGGAAACGCCGGTCGAAGGCGGGTTTCCGGCCCTCCAGCTGCGGCACCTGGTCGAAGTCTCCGCGTTTCAGGCCGGCGCAGGTCCGTGCGTGCAGCTCGCGATAGGAGATATCCCCGCGCGCCTCGACGATCGCCGCCACGAGGTTGTAGGTGAGCGCCCCGTTGTAGCTGCCGTTGATGTGCGCGTCGGCCGAGGTCTGCGTATCGCGGCAGCCGGTGATCAGCAGCTCCGGGATGTCCGCGGCCACCACGTCGCGGCTGCGGCGCGCCGCCGCCCGCGAGACCCGCAGGCCGGTGCGCCGCCGGCCCCGCAGGCGGCGCCCGGACTCCTCGGCCATCAGGTCCCAGGGATTCGGCAGATAACGCGGGATCCGCGGTGCATCCGGCGGCAGGATGGCGCGAGTATTCGTGCCCGAATGGCAGCAGTCCATGATGACCGTGAGGCTCACGCCCTTGCGCAGCCGGTCGAACGTGCGCCGCAGCCAGTCGTCGGTGAGCGGCGCCTTCCAGTCGAGATCGGTGGGGCAGAGGATCTCGTCACGCCCATCGGCCTCGTCGCCATCGGCGTCGGGGACGTTGGCGCCGTGCCCCGAATAGTGCAGGAGGAGCACATCGCCGCTGCGCGCGCTGCGCACCAGGCGTTGTATCGCAGCCTTCATCGCCCGCGTGCTGGCAGCGAGATCGGTGAGAGTGGTGATGTCCCTGGCCGTGAACCCGAGATACCGTTGCAGGGCCTCGCGCACGTTCGTGACGTCGTTGACGCAGCCGCGCAGGTCGGCGCCCGGGACCCGATAACGATTGATGCCGATGAGCAAGGCCTTTTTCGCCATGACGATTCCTCCCCTGAACATGTTCCCCGAAATTCCGTGACGGTTCGCAGACACGCGCTCGCGCCCATCCGCGCTCCGGCGCGGCATCGTCAGTGTGCGACGGATGGCGCCGCGCGCAGGCGCAACCCGTCACAACTCCGCCTGCGGCCGTCAGCTCACGACGGCCTTCAACATGACCGCGACGCCGCACTGCCTGCTCACCGCATGCGGATCGTAGATCCCGTCCTTGACGAACTTGCCGCGGCTGTAGTGATTCGAGAAGCTCCACAGATACGGCGAGGCCAGCCGGCGCATGCGGTAACCCATGCCGTTGTACCGCTCCAGCAGGTACAGCATGTGCGGTATCGACCAGTCGCGCACGTCGTGGAAACCCTTCATCGTGAGCGCATCGATGGCGCTCTCGCGCCAGGTGAACGGCGGAGTGCCGGTGAGCGGCCGCCCCTTCGGAACCTGCACGGTGCGCGCGCCGAGCGGATCGCCGTTGTGCATGTGCCCGGAGAAATTGAAGCCGCACTCCATGGCATGGATCGCGCCGATGAACGCCCACGGTATGCCGTTCAGATCGCGCCCGACGGCCTCGTAGAGGGGGCGTCCGTTCCGCAGCCGTTTGACGTAGTAGGCGACGTTGCCCCTGCATTCCGGCCGCACCCTGCAGGCGTCGTAGTAGGCCTGGTACTCGGAGCGCAGCAGGGTGTAGTCCTTGCTGGCGAGTGGCGGCTCCAGGCCGCGCGCGCCTCGGCGCGGCGCGCGCGGGATCCGCATCGTGGACTCGCCGCCGTCCTCCGGGGCAGGCGCCAGCGACTCCTGCGCGTGCATCGCGCCCGAAAGTTGATTGAGACGATCGACATGCACCTCGAGCGCGGCGAGATAGCCGTCGAAGGGCCCGAGCCTGGCGGCGGCCACCGCCCGCTCCAGGTCCTCGGTGGCGAGCGTCAGGGTGGCGGCCGCATCGAGGAGCTGCGCCTGATCGAGCGTCGCGATCTTGCGGTTCAGCGCCTCGATGGACCCGCGTATGGCCTTGCGTTCGGCTGCGTCCGTGGTGTTGGCGTGGCGTCTCCTCAGCGTGTTGATCGCGCGGCTCAACTCGTGCCGCAGTTCTTCGATGACGTACATGTCTTCCTCCCCGTGTCGGATCGGTTTCAGCGCAGTCCGGCGCGCAGGTTGGCGATGGTCCGGCGCCACGCATCCGCCCCCGCGCTCAACTCGGCGGAGCGCTGCGCGAGTACCGCCAGCGTGAGCGGCTGTTGCGGGGTGTAGTAGACGGCGACGAGGTCGTGCAGGAGCTCCCGATACTGATCCAGAAGCACCACGTAACTCGACACCGTCGCGCGATATGCCTCGATGCGGGCGATCTCCTCGGCCGCGACCTCGGCATTGTCCAGCCCGACGCCGTTCAGCCGCGCCATCGATCGTTCCGTCACCGTGTCGAAGAGCACCGGGGCGCTGTCACGCAGCGCCGTGATCACCTGTTCGACCTTGGGCGACTCCTGCAGCACCACGCGGCGCAATTCCTCGATGTTGTTGCGCGTCGCAACGCGGCGCGTGAGCGGCTCCACCGCCGCCACCAGTCCGCTCAGCGCCGGACCCACGCCGGCGGTGGGAGCGCCGGCAATGCTGCCCGCGCTCGCCAGCGCGCTGCCCAGGTTGGCGGCCAGCGTGTGCAGTTGCGCCTGCGCCGCGTCGATGTTGCGGCCCTCCGCGAGTATGACCAGCAGTTGCGTGTAGTCCCCGACGCTGCGCAAGGCGCGCCTGAAGGCGCCGGTCGCGGGCGGATCGGCGATGGAGGAATAGTAGGGCGCGTCGCCATTGCAGAATCCGGCGATCACGCCGGGTCCGGAGGGATTGCCGCGCTCGTCCGTGTCGCCCTGGTACGGAATGCCTCCGCACGGACCGGGCTGCGAGGCCGCTCGCGCCTGCAGCGCGCGTTCCAGCGCCACGGTCTGCCCCTGGGCGCGTTCGGCCACGGCGAGGTCGTCGAGCAACGGCTGGCTGGCCGTGTGGAGCGCGCCGAACGCCTCCGCCACCATCGCCACCTCGCGTGCCGGCGGGTTCGAGGTCGCACACCCGCACAGCGCGGTACAGACCATCACGGCACCGAGCGCCCTGGTTTCTCCCATGATGCCCTCCCTATACACGGCCGATCCGGAGTCCCGGTGCGGCTCTTACTTGTCAATTGAAGCTTAGATCATCAGCGCCCCCATGCCGTGTCCGCCTGCGCATTTGCAGCGACCAGTCGCCCGCGGCGCAATCCGGCGCAGTATGCCGGTGATTCCTGCGTCGCCATGCCTGACCGGACCGTCTCGCGCACGGCGCACGGTACTGACCCGGGCGAAGTCTCGCGATCTCGCAGCGCACCGGGAGCAGGGGCGATGCGCAGGCCGCGTCGTTGGGTCGCCGGGGTAAACAGTATGTGCACCTGCAGCACCTTGTTCGGCCTGCTGCGGTGCAATAACTTGCAGGCGCTCTCGTGACGTGACGCCGGCGAGGCTCGCGGGCGAACGCGGCGGACAGCTTCGGTCCGCCGCGCACGGCGCGGAGCGCATCACTCTCCAAGCAGGTAGCAGTGCCTCCATTTGACCGCCTGTGCTCTCCGGCAGGCGGTTTTTTCATCCGGCCGCGGTCTTCTCCGCGGTCAACTTCCGGTACTTCTCGAGCAGCTGTTCCCGGGTCTCCACCTGCGCAGCATCCGGAATGATGCACTCCACCGGGCACACCTCGATACAGCGCGGACGGTCGTGATGACCGAGACACTCGGTGCACAGTCGCGGATCGATGACGTAATACTCCTCCCCCTCGGAGATCGCGCCGTTCGGGCACTCTGGTTCGCAGACGTCGCAGTTGATGCACCGGTCGGTGATGAGCAGGGCCATGTCGGAGTGGTATCGTCGGGAATTCCTGCGCGATCAAACGTAACGTTTCACCAGCGCCTCGGCCACCGCCGGATGCACGAACGCGGAGACGTCACCTTTCAACGCGGCGATCTCGCGGATCAGGCTCGAGGAGATGAACTGGTACTGCTCCGAGGGGGTCAGGAAGATGGTATCCACCTCGGGAATGATCTTGCGATTCATGCCCGCGAGCTGGAACTCGTACTCGAAATCGGAGACCGCGCGCAGTCCGCGCAGGATGATGCGCGCACCGCGTTGGCGCGCGAAATCCGCCAGCAGGCCGTCGAAACGGCAGATCTCGCTGTTCGGCACGTCCGCGAGCACCACGCGCGCAAGCGCGACACGCTGGTCGGTCGGAAAGCACACGTTCTTCGACGTGCCGTGGGCGACGGCGACGATGACGTGATCGAAGATACGCGAGGCCCGCAACACGATGTCCGCGTGACCGTTGGTGATCGGATCGAATGTTCCCGGATAAAGCGCCACACCGTTCATTGCCCGCCTCTCTGTTCGGCCGTACTGACAAGCAGATATCGCACCTGGCCGGCCTGCTTCTCCCGATGCACCCCCCACCCCGGTGGCCATTCTGGCATATCCGCGTCGGCTTCGATCTCCACGTACACGAGCGCGCCGTTGGCCAGGCGGTCGCTTTGCACGAGTGCGGAACAGCAACGTGACACCCAGCCCTGATGGAAGGGCGGGTCGAGGAACACGATGTCGTAACGGCCCGTGTCCCGCTCCAGCCAGTTCAACGCCTCGGCGTGCTCCACGCGCACCGACCGCGCGCCGAGGCGCCCTGCGACGTCGCCAAGGTGACGGACCTTGCGGATGTCCTGCTCGACCAGCACCACTTCAGCCGCCCCGCGCGAGGCGGCCTCCAGTCCCAGCACGCCGGTTCCGGCAAACAGGTCCAGGCAACGGGCGCCCTCGATCGCCGGCGTGAGCCAGTTGAAAAGCGTCTCGCGGATGCGGCTGCCGGTGGGCCGCAGATCGGGATGGTCGAGCACGTCGACGTAGCGGCCGCGCCATCGCCCCGCGATGATGCGCACACGGCCGGGATACGCCGGCGCCGAGACCCGCGGCCCGCGGCGTCGCCTGCTCATGCGCGCGCCCGAACAAGCGTCGAAGTCTGCATGGGTGGATGGTAGGATAGCCGCGGATCGGTGGTCCAGCGTATCCACATCGATCCCGTATCCACATCGATTCAATGGCAGCGAAGATCCAGAGAATGTTCGGCTTCGGAGAGCGCAGGCAGGATCCCTCCAACGACGATCCCGGGAAGAAACCGGGCCTCATGCGATCGCTGCGGGAAGGTCTGCGTAGGACGCGCGAGAGTCTGCTCGATGGCCTGACCAGCCTGATCCCCGGCGGTCGGCCCATCGACGCGGCGGCGCTGGACACGGTCGAGGAGTGCCTGTTGCTCGCCGACGTCGGCGTCGAGGCCACCGCGACCATCATCGGCCGCCTGCGCGAGCGTCATCGCCAGCAGCGGCTCGCCGACAGCGATGCCCTGTACGCCGCGCTGCGCGAGGAGATGGTCGCGCTGCTCGCTCCGGTGGCCCGGCCGCTGGTGGTGCCGGCGGATCGCAAGGCGCCGTTCGTCCTGCTGATGGTCGGCGTCAACGGCGCCGGCAAGACCACCACGATCGGCAAGCTCGCGCGCCAGTTCCGCGACCAGGGGTTGCGCGTGGTGCTCGCCGCGGGCGATACCTTCCGCGCCGCGGCTGTCGAGCAGTTGCGCACCTGGGGCGAGCGCCTCGAGGTGCCGGTCATCGCCCAGGCCACCGGCGCCGACCCCGCCTCCGTCATCTACGACGCGCTGGCCGCGGCGACGGCGCGCGGCGCCGACGTCCTGATCGCGGACACCGCCGGCCGCCTGCACACCCGCGAGAATCTCATGGAGGAACTGAAGAAGATCCGACGCGTACTCGGCAAGCTCGACCCGGAGGCGCCCCACGAAACATTGATCGTCCTGGACGCCACCACCGGTCAGAACGGATTGGCGCAGGCCGAGCAGTTCCGCAAGGCCGTCGGCGTCAGCGGCATCGCGCTCACCAAGATGGACGGCACTGCCAAGGGCGGAATCGTATTCGCCATAGCACAGCGGCTGGGCATCCCGCTGCGCTACATCGGCGTGGGCGAGCAGGCCGATGACCTGCGCGTCTTCGCCGCCAGCGAGTTCGTGGACGCGCTGCTCGAGCGTGGCACCGGGCAATGACGCGTCCCTGAGCGATGATCCGTTTCAGCGAGGTCAGCAAGTCCTACCCGGGCGGCCACGACGCACTGAAGCGCGTCAGCTTCGAGATCGACAAGGGCGACTTCGTTTTCATCACCGGCCACTCCGGTGCGGGCAAGAGCACGCTGCTCCGGCTCATCGCCCTCATCGAGCGTCAGTCCGGCGGCGAGATCGTCGTCAACGGCCAGAGCCTCAATCGCATACGCCGCGCCCACGTTCCATACTACCGCCGCCGCATAGGATTCATATTCCAGGACCACCGCCTGCTCTCGGATCGCAGCGTGTTCGAGAACGTCGCCCTGCCGCTGACCATCGCGGGACTGACTCCGAACGAGACCGGCAGGCGCGTGCGCGCGGCGCTCGATCGCGTCGGGCTGCTGTCGAAGGAAAAGGATCTGCCCGCGCAGCTCTCCGCCGGCGAGCAGCAGCGTGTCGGCATCGCTCGCGCCGTGGCGCACAAGCCGGACATACTGATCGCCGATGAACCGACCGGGAACCTGGACGCCGAGCTCTCGCACGACATCATGGAACTGTTCGACCTGTTCAACCAGGTAGGCGTGACCGTGGTGATCGCGACCCATGATCTCGACCTGCTGCGCAGCTTTGGGCACCGCAGCATCACGCTTCGGGCTGGGCAGGTCGAAGCCGAACAGGAGCGCACGGAGTGACGCGCCCGGCGGCGAAGGTCACGCCGAGACAGCGCAGCGGCATCGGCGCCGGCGGACTCGGCGCGTGGTTGCGCGCCCACCGCTCCGCCATTGCCGCAACCCTGCAGCAGTTCGCGCGCCATCCGTTCGCGCACGTGCTGACCATCGCCGTGCTCGCCGTGACGCTGGCCCTGCCGATAGGTCTTTACGTGGTTCTCGGCAACGTCGAGCGCCTGACCGAGGCGTGGGATACGAACCAGACGCGCATGTCGGTATTCCTGAAGACCAATGTCGACGATGCCCAGGCCCGGCGCCTTGCGGCCTCCGTCAGCGGCGGCCCCGGGATCGCCAACGTGCGCGTGATCACCCGCGCCGAGGCGCTCGACGAGTATCGGGCCTATTCCGGATTCAACGAGGCGATCGACGCGATCGGCGGCAATCCCCTGCCGGCGGTGCTGGTCATCGATCCGGGCGAGGGCGCCGACCTTCAGGCCCTGGTCGCGCGCCTGCGCAGCCAGCCGGAGGTCGATACGCTGAAATTCGACATGGAATGGGTGCAGCGGCTCCAGGCCATGACGGCGCTCGGACAACGGGCGGTGCGGGTGGTCGCGGGCATGCTGGCCGTGGCCGTGCTGCTGATCGCGGGCAATGCCATTCGGGTGGCTGTGGCGCAGCGGCGGGAGGAGATCGAGGTGTACAAGCTCGTCGGCGCCACCGACGCCTACATCCGCAGGCCGTTTCTCTACACCGGCGGGCTGTATGGCGCGCTGGCGGGTCTGCTCGCCTGCGGCGTGGTGGCGGCGATGCTCGCCGGCGTGCGCGCCCCGGCCAGGCAGCTCGCGCAGCTCTACCAGAGCGCCTTCGAGCTGAACGCTCTGGCGTGGCCGGCGATCCTCGCGGTGATGGTCGCCGCGGGATTCATCGGCCTGCTCGGCGCCTGGTGGACCGCGGCGCATCACATACGGCGGATCGACGTCCGCTGAGGCGACCGTTCCAACCTCAGGGGAGGTAGGGCGGTGGCGGCGACGTTGCCGCGGCGGTCTTCGATGAACGTTTCTTGGACCCTGCGCCGGGGGCGCCGCCGTTGAGCACCGTGGGGGACTGCACCAGACAGACGTTGTCGGTCTTGATGAGATGCAGGCAGGCGTTCACCGCGTCGACCTGCTTCAGTCCTACCAGCAGGGCCTTGTAGGTCCTCACGTCCTCGACCTGGCGCGGGACCACCGCGATCTGGCCGCCGCGCAGCGTGGGCTGCAGGCGCCTGCGCATCTGTTCCGCGTGCTTGCGCGCCTGGGACTCCTCGTTGAATGCGCCGAACAGCAGGCCCCAGCCGGGCAGACGGCGGGCGCGGTTCGAGATCCCGGCGCCAAGGGCGCATTCCGAGGCCTTGAGCCGGAACGGCGGTGGATCGGCCGCGACGGCAGGCGCCGGCTCCAACGACGCCAGCATCAGCGGGTCTCCGGACGACCGGAGCTTGGCGAAGCCCTCGTTGAGCAGCTTGATCATGGCTGCCGTGCGTGCACTGCCGCTGCCGGCGCCCAGAACCACCCCCACCAGGCGATGATCGTCGCGCTTCGCGGAGGCCACCAGGTTGTATCCCGATCCGCAGGTGAACCCCGTCTTCAATCCGTCCGCGCCGGGATAGCTGCTCAGGATGGCGTTGATGTTGCCGTAGGTGATTCCCTTGTAGCTGAAGCTGCGCGTATTGAAGAGCTCGTAGTGCTGCGGGAAATCGCGCATGAGGCTCATCGCCAGGACCGCCATGTCGCGCGCAGTGGTCTTCTGCTCGTCGTGCGGCAGACCGCTGGCGTTGCGAAACACGGTCCTCGACATGCCGAGGGCGCGGGCGCGCGCCGTCATGGCCTGCGCGAAGTCCTCCTCGCTGCCGCCGATTCGTTCGGCGAGCAGTACCGCGGCGTCGTTGGCGGACTGCGCGATGACCGCCAGTATCGCCTCGCGCACCGTCATCTTCTCGCCGGTATCGAGTCCGATCCTGGAGTCCGGCTGCGCGGCGACGTGCCTGGAGGCGATCAGCGTGTCGGCAAAACTGAGGGTTCCGGCCTCGATCGCCTCGAACGCGAGATAGACCGTCATCATCTTGGTCAGCGACGCGGGATACCACAGGTGGGTGGCATCGTCCTCGAGCACGACCGTGCCGCGATCGACGTCCACGACGATGCTGGCCTGCTCGACCTTGGCCTGCGCATGCATGGCGACACCCATCAGGACGAGGCTGGCGAACTTGTATATCGACCGCTGCACGAACTCTGCTCCCCACACGATTGGCCCGCCGGCGTCGCTGGCGGACCTGCAATGGCAGCCGGGCTTCGCACCACCCCCGGTCGCCCGGCCATCTCCGGGACTTCAGTACGGCAAGCACATCGCATGCCGCTCCCTGCCCCACCGCACGCTTCCTATGACCACTCGCGGGGCCGGCAGGTTCGTCCCGCTGTGGCCCGCCTTCCGTATGCTCCACGGCTTGCGCGCCCGGCGCCGCGGGCGCGCGGATCGCGGCGGACTCGCGTCATCGGCACGATGGGCCGGGCACCGGAAACATGTCGTCATGTCTGCCACGGCCGCGGTCCGTCGCCCTGCGGAGACAGCGATTATCGCTCGCAGTGATTGAGCGAGGTATAGGCCAGCCGCAGGGGCCGATGATTGGCTCGATTGACGCCCGCCGCGAAACGCACCTCTTCCGCGCCGGTCACCGACACCCTCGCGACGGAACGCACGAGTTCCGCGAGCCGCGTGGGGACCGTCTCGCCGTTCCTGGCGTTCCACACCAGCAGGCACGCGCCGGCCCTGCTCGCGGGCGGGAGATAGAACGGATAGGGCAACGCGATCACGCGGGCCGCGGGGAATCGCGCGCGAAAGTTGCCGGCGATGTGCTCGTCGGCGGCGAAGATCGTCCCCTCGGTGAATCCCGAGTCGGCCGCGATCGCCTCGGCCAGCGCCGGGTACGGTTCGAGCAGGCGGCAGCGGCCACAGAGCACTCCGTTGAAGGCCGGCTGCAGTATCCACAGCACCGCGGTCAGACCGACGAACCCGAGCAGCACCGTCCGCAACCGGGCAATCCCGCGCGGCGTCACGCCGATGCGCTCGGCGCGATAAAGGTAGTAGAGCGGGAAGAGGGTCAGCACCGGATACATCCAGCGGATCTTCACGTGCTCGAGCAGCCCGGCCAGCGCGGCGACCGTGAGCACGCCGTAGACCATGATCAGAAAGCGCCCGAGCAACCGCCCGCAGTCCGGCTCGCGCGCGTCACCGCCGCCCGGCAATCGACGCCACGCCTGCGGGAAGAGCAGCACCGCGGCCACGAGGAAGGACGCGATGAACGAAATGCTGGATCGCAGGATCGACCACAGCGCCGGCAGGCGGCCCGAGCCGCCGCCGTCACCGCCGCCGGCCTTGTAGGTGACGTAGCTGCCGAGCACGCCGCGCAGGTCGTGCCCGTGCAGCAGCCAGACGATGGACGGCGCGATCATCGCAAGGCCGATGGCGACCGAGAGCGCCATGCGCCATGTCTTGACGCGGCTGCGGGCGGCGCGATCCGTGCCCACCGCAAGCAATAGCGCCGCCATCAGCATGCCGAAGTTGTACTTGGACTGCAGTCCGAGACCGAAGGCGATGCCGAGGATGAGGTAGTTGCTCCAGGAGCCGCGTTCGATGACGCGGAACACCGCCCACAGGGTGGCGGTGGTCGTGGCACCGACCAGGGCGCTGTGCGTGAAACCCTGGTGCGCGCCCCAGCCGACAAAATAGATGAGTACGGGCGCGAAGGCGGCCAGCACCTGCAGGTCACGATCGCGGATGACGCGGCGAGCGCACGCGTACATGAAGACGAAGGTCAGAAACAGGATGCTGTAGCGGACGAGCTGCGGCGCGAGCGCGCCGCCCCCCGTGATCTTCGTGGCAACCAGGACCAGCCAGGTGTAGAACGGGGGTTGACTGGGGTTGTACCCCCAGCGCCAGTCCTGCGCATAGATCATCTGCTCGACGTCGTCGACGCCGATGGTCGAGGACAGCATCGCGCGCAGCAGGAAGAACCCCACGACGTAGATGACCAGTCCGACGTAGAGACTTCGAGCGGGGTGCGTGAAGAGTCCCTGTTGCGGCGTCGGATTCGGAGGCACGAGATCTTGCTCGAAGTGGGATCCGGAATGGCCGGCCCTGCGAGCGCGGCGGGGCGCAGTTTAACCGCTTGCAACGCCGATGCGAAACCCGCGGTCAGGCCGACGCAGGTGCGGCCGGCCACGCCGCCGGATCCAGACCGTAGAACGATCGCAGTTGCGCATACAGCGCGGGATGGCGTGCGCGCAGCGCACGCGCCCGATCCATGAACACCTCCGTGGCCACCGCGAAGAACTCCGACTCGTTCTCCGCCCCCTCCGGCGGGATCAGCGTTGCGCGGCCCTCGTCGAGATCATCGAGCAGCTCGTCGTAGGCGGCCTGCAGCACCTTCGCCCAACGCTCGTAAGCCCCGCTGCCCGATAGCGGCGGTGCGCCGTCTGCGTCGCCGTCGGCCTGATCGAGCTGGTGCGCGAACTCGTGGTAGACCACGTTGTAGGCCTCGTCCCCGGCGAGCAGACCCTCGCGCACGTCCTGCCACGACAGCACGATCTTCCCGTCCGGCCACGATTCGCCGCCGAGCTCCTTGGCCTCGACGGTATGCACGCCGGCCTCGTCGCTGTGCTCGTGCTCCGCGACGAAGGTGTGAGGATAAAGCAGGATCGCGCGCAGGGAGTCGTAGCGGTGCACTCCCAGCCGCGCGACGAGCAGGCAGGCCTGCGCCGCGATGACGACCCGCATGGTGTCGTCCACGACCAGGCCGTTGCAACCGATGAATCGCTTCTCTGCCAGGAACACCTTCATCGCGTCCAGCGTGGCCGTCCGGAGGTCGTCGGGAAGCCGGCTGAACACGGGCAGGTGCAGGCGCAGTATCGACAGCCATTCCGCCGGAAGCGCGCCGCCGGCGAGCCTGCGGCGCCGGCGCGCGCGGCGCCACGGGCCCGCGAGCACGAGGACGATCAGCGCCGCGCCGATGGAGAGGATGAGCAATAAACCGAGCATGGCGAAGTGCTGTCCGGGGATCACGTCTCGGGCGCGCCCGGTGGCGACAGGCCAGGCCGATCACCACCGCGGCGCCTGGCGCCGATCAGTCAGTCGTCTGCGCCAACCTCGCCCTCGCGCCCGCATGACCCTGGGCCGCGGCCCGTCGCAGCCACTGCACGGCCACCTCCGCGTCGCGCGGAACACCCTCGCCGCGATAATACATGCCGCTCAGTACGAACTGCGACTCCGCGTCGCCCTGCAACGCGGCCTTGCGATACCACTGCGCCGCCCGCACCGGATCGCGCGGCACCTCCCTGCCATCGAGGTAGGCGGCTGCCAGGCGGCGCTGCGCGACGCGGTCTCCCTGGGTCGCCCGCTGCTGCAGGGTGGCCACGCTCTCGGGCGGCGGACCCGGGGCCTTCTGCTTCGGAGCCGCTGCAGCCGCGCCATCCTGCGAGGCCCCGGCGGGCTGAAGCTCGGCGAGCGGGCCGCGCGGCTCCTCCTGCCCGGCCATGACTTCCTGCAACGAGCTCGGCGCGTGCGATGGCTTGAGATGCAAGCCCTTGGGCGCCTCCTGCGCGTCTGCCGGCGCCTTTTCGGGCTCGGCGGACATCGGACCGTATCGAACCCGCACCCCGTGCGCGGTTGCCTTGTTGATTGCCGCGATCTCCGCCGGTGTTGCCGGCGGGTCCATGGCCGCGAGGACGGCCTCGGCCTCCGCGCGCCGCCGCGCAATGTCCGGATTGCTCGAGCCCGCCTGGAGCGCCGCGTCGGCCGGCGGCGGCGCCGCGGCCGGCGCGG
>JAJVHZ010000006.1 GCA_022072255.1 Gammaproteobacteria bacterium
GCGTATTCCTTGCGCTGATGGTTTTCTGCGCCCGCTACGAGGATACATACACTTCTGGCTACTGGCCCGTCTTCCTCGACCGGCTGGGGTTACGTAACGAAGGAGGCGTCCAGAATGCTTGTCGCCAGCGATTCAAAGAGGCCCGGGGGAGTTTGGAACATCTGTACTTCCCGGCTGAGGGCTACAAATACGTCACGCCAATTCTTTTCCATGCTGTAATCCCGCAAGTCTGCGTGCCGGAAATGGCGGGATTGCTTCACGACATCGGGCAGGATGCCGGTTGGGACGCCATCGCGGAGTTGGAGATTGGAGAACTTGAGCGCCAACTTCCCGCGGTGGTGAAGAAGGTTCGCGCGACAAAAGCGCTTAGTCGGTTTGTCAACAACAGTCATTCACGCCGCCTTGCCGCACAATTCGTCCACGACTTATGCGAAGCCGCGTACCTGCGCCAGCGCGGAGTTTTCCGCTTGCGGGACATCGAGAGCCTGCTTGAAGACCATCCTGTGCAGCGCGAAGTGTGGGATAAATTGATGGGGATGGAATCCAAGGGGGGTGGCGGCGTAGCGGTTTCCCGATCGTTATTCGTAACTCCCCGTTGGCAGTGGGATATCAGAGCGCGACAGGTGCGGCTCTTCTTTCCCCGACAAAATATCGCCGGAGGCCTTCGTCCAGCCTCATTCGTGTTCAGGAAAGAGCGATACCCGGTTGAGGTCGAGCAGAGGGATGGGTATTGGCAAATCAAGGCGGCGTGCCTGGCGGGAGCGCGCATCTCCGGGCCTGACGCCCAGAGCTTCACTGTCGAATTGCGCGCGGAGAATGATGCTCGTTTGAGGACCTGGACAGTGAACTCCTTGAATGAAAGAGCGCTGTTCTTTAAGCCCGAAGCCTCAGGCACACTCGCCTCGCTGGTTTCGCACGAAAGAGGATTGTCCGCCGGCGAATGGTTTGTGCTTATGCGCCGCAATCTTCGTTTGCGCGATGCGGAAGGAGAAGTGAACGCGCTCCGCCAATGGTACGCGCCAAGAGGATTCGAGGAGTATCAGGCGTTGTCAGTCGCTCTTTCGCCCCCCGTTGAGGTCTACGCCGCCGACGATCCGAAAGAGGAGTTGGAACGAATCCCTCTTGTTGAAGATTCTCTCAGATCGCTTCAGTTGGACGGGCAAATGTTGCTGGAAGCTGATGACCCCAGCGGCGCGGCCACTTTCAGCGGTGCGGCGCCGAATGTTTTTATCGCCGCGCAATCGTGGGAGGAACTCAGGAATCTTCAATTGCAATTGCGTGAGTTGACCGCCACCAGTGAAACGGAGAACGTCGCTCAGATTTACTCGATTCAAAATCTCAGGCATTCAGAGATCGCCATCTGGTCTGAAACGAAGCGTCAATTACGAATCCAGTTGAGCAACCTCCTGCCGGAAGGCGCTGTCGGTCGCTTTCGTCTCAAACTGCTTCGCGGGCTGCAAAGCGCCCAATACCTGCCGCTCGAATTCAACCTCGCGCCTGCAATGCGTGTAGCTCCTCCTGCGGATGAATTCGACCGTACTCTTTACACCGCTGAAGAAACGCCGACGGTTCAGATCGCCTGCTCGGCGGCGAGTGAGTTGGCCAGCAAGGCTGGAAACATTGCGACCGTCATGCCCGGAATCCACCGCATCGAATGGTCAGCCTTTGAAAATGATTTTGAAGCGACTCTTCATTTCGGGGATTTCAGCCTCCCTCTGCGTTGGCATCCGCATATCCTGCGGGCAGGCATTTATTCCAAAGGATCTCCAACATCTTGGGAAACGCAGCCTCTCACGCTGGCGCTGGACAAACTATCTTTTGCTCACATTGTGAATGTTGAGGGCATCCCGGATGCGGCTTACCAAATTTATGCGGGCGAGGTTCTTGTAATTAATAGCCGGTTCAATGCCCAGGCTAGGCTGCAATTCCCGTTAGCCAACCTTACCGACTACGTGAAGCGAAGCGCAGCAACGCAGGTTCCTGTCAGGATCATTGTGAAGTTCGATCATCGCGAACATCAATTACTCCTGCTGGTGGGCTATAAAGATTCAACCCATAGCTTTGATATTACAGCCGGCGAACCGATCCGATATTTGCGCGTCGGGCAACAGGCGCTTCATCCCGATTACGGGTTGGGCGTTCTGGAGGCTTTCGTTGAAACAACGGCCCTCGGTGAAACCATAAACACCGCACAATTCCACTTTGATCGTTATCCAGGAGTCAGCTTTTTCATCCCGGTCACCCGCCGTCTGCCTGTTTATGGTTACAGGCAAGTCGCCTCACACAACAATCCTGACTCAACGGTCCGCATCAGGACTTTTGTTGTTGGCGAGAAAACAAGGGGAACAGTGGTAGAGGAAGCATTGAGTTAAACCGGAGGACAGTTATGAATGCGATTGAGATCACTGAAACACTACGAAGCAATTTTATCCGTTATCTGCTCACGACCTTCAATGTTGAACGAAGCGACGCGATTCTTGCCAACGCTGTTCGGCGTAACCTGGAATCGCCCGGCACGCTGTTTCGCGGCCCGTTCCTTGAATTGAATCCGCCCTATGCCACCGGGCGATCTCTGCGGGAATTGACCGATGAAGGAGTGGTGGACAAAACCATCTGCCAACTGCAGGATCACATCAATCCGCCGCACGAACGGCCACTCCCGCCAGACCGTCCGCTTTACCTGCATCAGGAGAGGGCCATCCGTAGCGCTCTCGACAAGCGTCGGAACATCGTAGTCGCGTCAGGAACTGGCAGTGGAAAGACAGAATGCTTTCTGATTCCCATCCTTCATGACTTGCTGACTGATCCGGCGCCCGGCGTGCGCGCGTTACTGATCTACCCGATGAACGCCCTTGTCAACGACCAGCTCCTTCGCTTGCGCAAGCTGCTTGCCGGAACTGGGATCACATTCGGCAGGTACACGAGTGAACTCGAAGATAAAGAGTCCAGGGGCAAGGCCAAGAATCCAGAAGCGCCTGACAATGAAGTAATTTCGCGCGAAACGATCCGGGGAAATCCGAGTCGCGACATTCCTCCCAATCCGCCTCAGATTCTGATCACCAACTATGCCATGCTCGAATACCTGCTCTTGCGGCCTGAAGACTCGCCGATCTTCGACACGAGCCGTTTGCGCTTCCTGTGCCTTGACGAGGCTCATACTTACACTGGCGCGCAGGGCATTGAAGTATCAATGCTGTTGCGGCGGCTCAAACAGCGGCTCGGCAAACGGCGCGGGGAAATTCAGTGCATCGCTACCAGCGCCACGCTGACGGAAGACGATCGCGGCGCGGCGGCGCGTTTCGCGTCCAGCCTTTTCGGCGAAGACTTTTTGGAAGAAGACGTGATTTTCGGAACGCCTCTTGACGTCACGGCAATCAGCTCCGCCACTGATCCGGCTCCGTCCGTCACTGCCTGGCTGCAAATTTCCGAGGGGATTCGCGAACGGCTGCGCCAGGCGTTTGGATCGGAGAAGCAGCAAAATTCAGAATTGATTGAAGAGGCCGCGCAGGAACTTCTCAAATGCGGACTAGCAATCGCAGACCGGATTGAAACTGCTCGCGCACAGGCTGGAAACGGCGCCATCGGCAGATTCCTTTGGTCTGTCTTCCAGCAGAATCCGCAGCTTGCGCAGTTGCGCGTGATGATGCGTGAGACGCCAGTGGAACTACATCTGGCTGGGCGCGAAATCTTTGGCGGCGACGATTCTTTGGACGATGCGGAAGGCGATTCTCAGCGCGCGGAAGCCGTTTGTCGGCTTGTTGAGATCGGCGCAATGGCGCGTGAGTCCTTCGACTCCGTGCCGCTCTTGCCGGCACGATACCATCTGTTTGCTCGCGCGCCGCAGGGGGCCTGGCTATGTCTCAATCCGAAGTGCAAAGATCCGGAGGGGGCTGAGGGTTGGAGTCATCTCTTTTTGGAAAAACGCGAGCATTGCCCCGATTGCAGCGCGGCTGTTTATGAACTGACCGCTTGTCGTAATTGTGGCCAGCCTTACGTGCGCGCGTTCAATCGAGACGGTGTCTTCGCCACCGAAGGGAGGTTTGATCGTGATACGAGCGGTCAGCGATATTTCACCTGGAAACCTCTGACGCCGTCAGACGAGGACGAGGAACTTGGAGACTCTCCAGACATCTGCGAGACCAGGGCTATTGAAATTTGTCTACGCTGTCGTCGCCAGAGTAATGACTGCGTTTGTACGAATGAAGCCTGCCCCATCACTTTGCATCAAATTCGGGACGCGCACGGAAATCCCAGGGAAACGCTTCCCACCTGTCCGCGCTGTCGTGCGCGCAGCGCCGCGCAAAGAGAAATCGTGACTTCCATCCGAGTGGGGAACAGCGCGCCTCTGGCGGTACTGACCGAAGAACTCTATAGATTGTCACCTCCAAGTCCCAGTTCGGAAATCAGAAGCAAAAGTGGCGAGGGGCGGAAGCTGCTGACCTTCGCTGACAGCCGGCAAGGGGCGGCTCGGTATGCGGCATATTTGCAGTCCACGGTTGATAGCACGCTTTATCGTCATTTGATAACACAAGCAGCGTCCGATCTAAATGAGAAAGGGCGGGTCCCGGATGTGGAAGAACTTGCGGGCCAGTGCGTCAAGCTGGCTGAAAGTTACGGATTGCACGGCGCCCACGCGCAGTATGCGCCTGACGCCGAAAGGCGCCGCCGTAGGATGGAGGCTACAAAGCGCATTATGGCGGAGTTTTGTTCGCGCATTGATCCTCGACATTCGCTATGGACGCTCGGGTTAATCGGATGTGATGTTTATTTCCCAGCAGACGCATTCCCTGACGAGGCGCTCTGCTCCCGCTTCGCGCTTGAGCCGGAGGCGATGATGACGGTGATTCAAGCCTTGCTCGACACGATGCGATTGGATAAAGCCGTCACCATGCCGGAAGGTGTTAGACCCAACGATGAGGTTTTTGGTCTTTCCACCGCGACGATTTATTACCAACTGACTCGCCCATTGACTGAAACAAAGAGTCCCTCCATCAAGGACTGGGTGAGTCCGAAAGATCAGTTTGCGCAGCGACAGACTCGGTTCGACTATGTGCGACGTATTCTTACCGCCAGAGGTAAACGCGTAGACGCCTCTGAAATAAAAGATGCTTTGAATCAAGTCTGGAACTGGTTACAAGATCATCGGGTCTTTGTCGGCACAAGCGAAGGAACCTATCAGATCAATCACCAGCGTCTGACATTCCCGGCGCGACTCCAGTGGTATCGCTGCAATCGTTGTCTGCGGCTATCCACTCGTCTATTGGCGGAAGATTTACGACTCTGCCCTTCTCACGGTTGCGAGGGACAACTGGAGACTTATTCGCCGGATGCGGCGACGACGGAAGATCACTATCTCGCATTGTTCAGCCGTAATCCCATCGCTATGAGGGTGGAAGAACACACTGCACAGCTTCAGCCTGAAGCCGGACGTCAGTATCAGAATGGTTTTATCAATGGCGACATTAATATACTCAGTTGCTCTACGACTTTCGAAATGGGAGTTGACGTAGGAGATTTGCAGACAGTTGTATTGAACAACATCCCGCCCAGCGTCGCCAACTATCGTCAGCGCGCCGGACGAGCTGGGCGCCGCGCGAGCGGCACGGCCTTCATCCTGACATACGCCGCGCAGCGCCCTCACGACCGTGTCTATTTTTCCGCCCCAACCCAAATTATTGCCGGAGAGGTCGCCGTCCCGCATCTCGCGATCGGCAATCGGATCATCACCGGGCGGCATCTGAATGCCACGTTGCTCGGTCATTTCCTGCGTTGGCTTACTCGGCAGGGAAGGCAGGAAGTTCTGCAGAGTGGTTCATTCTTCGCGCTGAATTCTCCCGACGGACGCCACGTGGATTTCATCTCGCAATGGCGGAGTGAAAGCGCAGCGGAACTGGGCCAAATCATTCAGAACTTCTTCGAAGAAAATCCTGACGCAGAACGCGCCGCGCCGGATGCATGCCTGAACCGCCTTGCAAATTCACTCAGGGAACGTTGTCGGGATTTTGAGCGATGGTTGGGCGAGTATGAGCGGTTGCGCGACGGAGCGATGGACACCGCCAAAAACAGCCGTGACCGCAACGACCGTGACGCCGCGAAAAAAATGTGGGATCGGTTCGATGCGCTGCGCGACAGATTGCTGGGTGAGTCACTGATAAATTTTCTATGCCGCGAAGGTGTATTGCCGAGCTATTCCTTTCCTATTGATCTGGTCTCGCTGCGACTGCCAGCCGGACGCCAATATCGTGACGAACGGTATGCGAATGACTGGCTGCGGCTCGAACGGGACAAAAAGATCGCAATCGTCGAGTACGCTCCCGGCGCTGAGGTCGTTGCCGACAAGCACCTCTGGAAGAGTGTCGGCGTAATCATTCGTGAGGAACTTAATGACTATGAGTACCGCGTTTGCGAGACCTGCCGTCACCTACAATGTTCTGAGCGCGGCGGGTTGCCCATCAGCGGAGCTTGTCGCGTATGCGGTGATTCATCACCAGGGAACTCTTACCGCTTCGTTGATCCTGATGGATTCACTACCGATCTGACAGCGAATCTGCGAAGGGCGGGGTTGCAGGTTGATACGGGCGTTAATCGTTCACGTTCCTTTTTGCTGGCGACGGGGCAGAACGTGGCCGAAGAAACCATCAGCGTCAACGATAAGCCGCACATCCATTACGCATACCGGCGTGATGGTGAACTCGTTTCGATAAATAGCGGTGAAGATCCCGAAGGGTTTTGGCTTTGCAACAAGTGCGGAATTCAACTCGCGCCGCCACGACAGCGGCGAGGCCGTGGTCGTCAAGGCCATCAAGGGCACGAAACTCCTTGGGGCGAAAAGGGGTGTGCGGGCACGCCTGCTCAATATCATTTGGGGCATGCCTTCAAAAGCGACACCTTACATTTACGGTTTGAAAACACGACAAATATTATGGTTCCTTCCGGCGGGAATCTATCTTTTTGGCGCACTCTCACCTACGCGCTGTTGGAAGGAGCCAGCCTTGCGCTGCAAATTGAACGCAGAGATTTGGATGGTGTCGTACGACCGTTCACTGTGGGAGTCTCTACGAATCCGGAGGAAAACTTTTCCCAAGAGATTGTCCTGTTTGATAACGTGCCGGGTGGAGCAGGACATGTCCGGCAGATCGTGGAAAAACTCGAAACCGTCTTACGCCAGGCGCTTATTGTCGCTCAATGTACGGAATGCGATGAAGAGACCAGTTGCCTGAATTGCCTTAGGAATTATGGCAATCAGATTTACTGGGAAGAGTTGAAGCGAGGTCCGGTTGCGCGATTTCTCGAAGCGGTAATCAACGAGACGTTTCCCTCAAACCTGGATCATCTTGCGTCCGGAGCGGCGCACGTACCCGCTATTGATAAACCCCGTTGGCTATCCCAGCAACTCCTCACGGCTGATCAGGAAGTTCTGATCGCTGTGACCAATATCGTTCGTGAACGCCCTCAAGGAATCTCGCAGAACTGGTTGGAGATGATTCAGGAGTTGCTGAGGCGGGGAGTGAAAACCTCACTACAATTGGCGGATTTGCCCCCTGCGGACAGGAACAAGCCTGATGTAGCGGGATTGCGGAATCATCTGTCTCTGCTCGCGCAAGATGGCCTGCAACTTAGCATCACTGAAAACGGAAAGCTTCCTGAATGGAACATTGTGATTGATCCTGCAGGAGCACACTGTCGCGCTATATACATAGACGGAGCTGACAGATGTTTGAACGCGCAGGCAGGGACTGGCGGGTTGGTGACCACAATCGAACCGACTGCTGTCAAAGCAATTTCTGAGGCGATGCGCGATACATCTCGCAGGGTTGTTAAGCCAGAAGAACTTGAGTTCCCGCCTAATGTCCGAATACTCCATATCCGCGATGGCGAGCATGTGACAGAGGCCGATCTGTTTGGCGATGTTTTTCGCAGCCCACTGAAATCGGTGTATATCAATGACCGTTATCTACGTACAGATCACCATGAAAAGCGACTGCGGGCTTATCTGAGCTTAATCAAAGACCAGACTGGAGCGCGACCTCAGATTAAAATTGTCACTCTGGCGGCGGAGGTAAATTCTTCAACCAAGCCTTGGTTCTATAAAACCTCGACAGAACAGCAGCGGATGTTTGCCCGCCTGATACGCGATTTCCCAACTCTGGATATTCAGTATCAGATCGAAAAAAGCCTACAATCGCTGCCGCACGATAGGTTCATTCACTTGACCCGTATAGATGGAACAGAGGCGCGCATTGGGATTGGCGCAGGGCTGGATTTCATTCGATTCAATGGCCGCACATCTATGACGGACGTCGTTATTGAAGATCCGGTGGGTAATGACTAATACGCAGTTCAGATTCCAATGTGTCCGCAAATGTGTACGCAAAGCGAAACGGGCGTCATAAAGACGCCCGTGACTTATTGAATCTAAAAGTCGGGACGGCGGGATTCGAACCCACGGCCTCTTGCACCCCAAGCAAGTATCCTTCCTAAAGTCTTACTTTCCCAAACTGTCTTACACTGTCCTACACTGTCTAAATAAAAGAATATACAGGGCTTAGCGCGTCCTGTGCTATCATCGGCTATCTCACATCGCCAGGCGAATGTGTGACCGCAATGTGTGACCGATTTTTATTATCAGAGGGGATTTAATGAAAACCAGAACCGGATACGTCGGGTATTGCAAACGTCGAAAGAGGCACTTCGCCAGAGTGACCACGATCAACCCGGAAACAGGGAAGCGCGCCGACATCACCCGCTTCACCAAAACCAGAACCGAAGCGTTGAGGAAGAAGCGCGAACTGCTCAACCAGATTGAGCGCGATGGTGTCGTGTCCGTCTTGAACGAGCGCGCAGTCTTCGATTCGCTGGCCCGTAAGTTTGCGAAGGGTAGGCTCATCCCAGCGGTATACATTGGTGAAAAGAAGATTGCTGGACGGCGTGAGTTGAGCGCGCCTACATCTTGGCTCAAGCAACTTCGCTACTACTTCGGCGAAATGAAATTGCCGGACATTACCAAAGGCGAGATCGAGAAGTTTCGCGTGTGGCTCTCTCAGGTTCCCGCCCGTAGCTTGTTCGAGGAAGATGAAGAGAGCGGGAAAATCATCCTCACGGTCAAAACTTCGGGTGGGCAGAGAAGCGTCGAATCAATCAACCGGCCCGTTGAATTGCTCAGAACAATGCTTAACTACGCCGTCGAGGAAAAGATACTGAGGGCTGACCAGAATCCATTCTCCATGCGAAGCGCTAAATCCTTGATCGAGAGGGACGCTGAAAACAGACGTGAGCGCATCCCGACTTTCGGGGAAGAGATGGCGCTATTGAGCGTCTGCAATAGTGAGCGATCGCACCTTAGACCGGTGATCATCATTGCCGCCGACAGTGGCCTACGGGAAAACGAGTTGTTCACACTGTCCTGGGCGAAGGGCGATATTGACTTCGAGCTTCGCCAGATTAAGCTGAGAGCGATTAACGCGAAGACAAACAAGCCGCGCGTTGTTCAAATGACAGAGCGGGTTTATCACGAACTGCTGGCGCTATACGATCAGACGAAGGACAGCAAGTCAGGTCTGGTGTTCGGTGGACTAAAAGAGGTCAAGAGGTCATTCGGTACGGCTTGCAGACTGAGCAAGATCAAGGACATTCACAAACACGATTGGCGCCACGCTTTCATTACGCGCTCGATATTAGCCGGCATTCCGCCTGCGGTAGTGCTCAAAGCGAGCGGCCATAGTTCTGAGGAATGGAAGAGGTATCTCAACGTAGCGCCTGAGAACCTTCAAGGGCTGTTTCGGCCCTTGCCGGGCCAAGATGCGGCTGAGGTGAGAGCATACGGCTTGGAAGTCTTGGAACAGTTGACAGTTTCATTCGGTTACGTCTGGCGTGACGGTATGGCCGTCGGTATCGGCAGTCCGATCTTGATTGAAGAAGTGAATGACAATGTTGTTGGATTTATAAATTGACGACTTCGGCTCGCCTCACGCCGGACTAGCTATCCTGCGGACAGCGGCGAACCTTCGCGCCGTTGGCGAGCCGAAAACTCGAAGGCGCATCTGGAAGGAGATGTTTTATGGGAGTGGATCAGGAGAATCGTCCTTTCATCGAATTATTGATTGAAGAGGCGAAATCGTTACTGAATAAAGCAGAGCAAGCATCGCCGGATAATCAGCATTACACATATACAGCCTACACTTTTCATCGCCTGGCGGAAGCTTGGTTGCAACGCACAGTGCCGGACAATCTGCAAGATTATGATTTAGGGGCAATCGCCCAAACTGCGGAAGAGCATTTCAAAAAACGCTATCCACTTTTCGAGCAAGTGCCTTTGGTTTACTTGATGGCTAACTTGTTGGGTGTTTGTTTGCAGCAGGCCCTCGAAGAAGAAGGAAGAAAAGTAGTGTTCCCGGTTTTAGATTATGGAGCGATTCCAGTTCCTGACGAAGATGAATTAGAAGACTACGGAAGCGGCTACGATCCTTTGTCGCTGCACAAGTTTTCACAGCGAGTAATAACAAAGGCTTTGCTTAGAGTTCGCGGTGATGACTATGAATTACTCCGCGCTATCTTTGAGTTTAACCAGGCACAGTTTCCTGAAATCTCTACTCGCGAAGAGTTCATCGAAAGTCTGGCGGACATACCCGCACAAGTAAGAGATCGTAGAATTGCTGAATTTGATAATGACTTAAGCACGCAGTCGGAACAAACGCCCGAAATCGTAGCCATGATTTTGCGCCAAATCCGAGAGAGAATGATTCACGAGTATACCCAAGCGATCTTTCATGGATTCAGGATGTATGGAGATCACAGTATTCGCTGCGGGATTATTGCTACTCTGTTTTTAGCCGCACAATACTCGAACGCCATAAACGCAGATTTGTCAGGGATGCCGGAAGATGTGATTAAAAAGGAGTTGCCTATCTTTACAGACTTAAAGAAAAAGGTGGCGGCTTTTTTTGCGGATTGGCTTATACAGCCGCTGCCAACAAGGACTCGTGAAGGCAAAAAGGCCAAAGCTGATCAAGTGAGAACTCAATTGCGCTTAGAGTATGAGCGCATTCTTGAATTTTGGCGCGAGGCTTCGCAAATTTGCAATTCTACACGCGAGTCAACTTCAGAAATTCGGCGTAGCAGATGGCGTGAAGATATAAGGCGAGACTTCCCACTCTTGCCTGATGATTTGATAGAGCGATTGCAACCGAAGCTTTTGTGGTCGGATGAAATCAAAAAAAGTATGGGTGACAAAGGTGGCAGTAGTGATCCCGATGACATAGCGCTCGAACACGCTGCGCGCCTCTGCGGAGCTGATGATTACATGTATAAGCTGACAACCTTGAAGGAGTATTTGAAGCAGCAGAAACGCGGCGAAATTTTGAAAGATGAGTCTAAATTTCGCTGATTGCAAATGCGGCGAAATTTTAAAAGAAAAATTCCAATTTTCGCTTATAAGCATCAGCGGCGAAATTTAGAAATGTAACGATCTAATTTCGCTAAATCTTTGCCATGTAATGAGTTACGATGATAGTCCCCTTGACAACAGGAAGGATTCACAAGCAGGATAGGACAGTTTGAGAGAGCGACCAGCCGCACCAGTTTCCTACGCCGAGCGGCTGGCCGAATCGAAAACCAAAACCGCCGCCACAAGGCGGCAGAAGGGATTTCACCTTGATGGTACCAGAGAATGTAGTGAAACGCACTCGCTTGCGGGCGCCGAAAATCGCCTGTGAACGAAAGCCGATTGAGATAGACGCCTATTACTCGATTCGTGAAATCAGCGATCCACACTCGCCTTATTACGTGGCGAGTAGTTCCACCGTGTTCCGTGCGCTTCGGAACGGTGACCTGAACGCGAATTATCTGGGAAGGGCCGTTAGGCTAAAAGGTAGCGCAATTCACGAATGGTTGCGCGGTAAAGGCGGTGGCTTATGACCCAGAGACACGAAACCCGCCGACTAGCTGGCGACCAGCGGCGGGCAACCACTACAAAATTCAACGGACGACCTGATCCTACCACGGATTGCCACATCATCACCAGAACAATCACAACAACAGCCCCTTCTTGCGACCACAACACGTGCAAAGCCCGCGCAGTAGTGCGCCATGTTGAGCATCCAGGCGGCCCGGCACTTTATCTGTGCCCTCGCTGTTGGCTCATGGTTCTCGTGGCTGAGGCGCGCGACGGGGTTATGCGATGTTGGGAATCGCTGTTCGCGCTATGCCCCGGAGTCCGAAGACTCCGGGGCGAATGGTTCGTCGCAACGGCGGCGCTGATCGGCGGGGAAAGGAGAGCGACGCCATGATCAACAATCACAGCATTCCATTAGGCAGCGAAAGCCGCTTTTCACAGGAACGCCTGAAGAGTGCGCGTGAATATGTCGCCGCTGGCCTGTCGCTCGTTCCAATCCGCGCAAAATCAAAATGTCCGCCATCTTCATGGAAGACTTATCAAGAGCGAAAACCCACAGACGATGAGTTACTCAACTGGGTAAACAAATATCCGG
>JAJVHZ010000080.1 GCA_022072255.1 Gammaproteobacteria bacterium
ATAAAATTGCTTCCGCGAAAACCTGAAGGCATTTTATTGGCCGAGATTTTTCAGCAAATTGCCCGATTAGGCATGGTTCATCCCGCTTTTGAACCAGTTTCTACCGCCTAATTGGCGAAGGTATTGCATCTGGAGACCAATTTAGGTTGTCGTACCAACCATCAAAATCCTTAATCTTCCATTGGACAGTACCATCTATTCTCGCAACAGAGATTCCCTCTACGAAGGAAACACGACCGTAATTGTTCTTGATTTCCTTTTTCTCAACATAAGCAACCAAAGTATCATCTGGGGAGATTACAGGTTCGATCTGGCTTTGATCAGAAATGTAAGCAAATGGGGATTGAACATCACCTCGAACAATGAAAAGATGCTGTAAGTCTTGTGAGTCTATTCCGTTATATCCATCTGTATCCTTGTCTGCTTTTTGTTCAATGCATCCAGAGTTGTCGCTAAAGCAAGTTTTGACTTTTTCTACATAATTGCTGTTCAACATTGTCGCATTACTTCCAGCTTGTTGTATTTGCATTTCTAGCGTTAATGAATTTATTACAATATCGGTGTATCGGTAATCGCGAATTGATTCGTCCTGTGAAGTAGGCTCTCCAACCAATAAATTTCCATCAGACAGCCACGCCAACCTTCGTTCTATATTATGCAGATCAGTTGTTGAAATAACGCGTATTTGCTCACCCCTTGTGTCAATCAAGAATAATCGATCTAAATATCCGAATGTAACCATTGATGACTCAAAGGCAATCCACTTCTTCTCTGGAAAGCAAATTGGTATATCCATGCTTTTAGTTTCTTTTTCGAACTCAATGGAATTGGACTGGGTATCAAGGATGATAGCATTAGACACAAGAGTACCGCCGCCACCAGTACAGACATCTCCTTTGCACGACATAGAATCGGAATCCCAATACCATAATCGATATTTTTTGGGAAAAATGACTGTATATGGTGTGGCTTGTAACAAAGATTGTTTATCGCGAAAAGAATATTTAATAATAGGCGTTAGTTCAAATAAACCTGGATGATCAAGATTTATTGAAACGCTAAACGTTTCTCTCTCGCCAGGTCGCACATAAATATAGTCAACATCCTTGTTGTCAGATGTCATCTTTGCTTGATAAATTTCCGCCCCATCTTCAGTCGATATGAGAGAGGAAGAATTAAGCGTTAATTCAAACTCCCTTGTGTCACCCATGCCAAGGTGCGGCGGCTCAAAATAAAGGTTCTCTGGATTGTTTACAGATTTGCGAATTATTTTGATTTGTACTGCATCTATATTGACCTGATAAGAAGGAGCAATATTTTCAACGTCAAATGTAATGCGAACCCAACCATCCAATGATGCTGGAATAAATTCAGGTATCAGAGTTTGCAATACTTTGTCCGCTTCATCATAATCACTTGCAGAAATAACCGCCCCATCCTTGGGAGCGTTAGGAAATCCATACCATCCGCCTGGTTCATAATAATTGGGAGGATAAATGCTTTTTTGATAGAGTCGAATTGGTATGGTAGCTCCTAAAGGAGTAATCCCGCTCGTTTCAGGTGAAAAACCCAGCCACCACCAAAGAAACCCTAATATTACCGCTAACAAACTCGCGCCAATTACCTTCCCGAAAGTCAGGATTTTTCTTTTGGGAGTCTTTGCAAGCGCCAACTCTTCCCATTCTCTAGCTTTTTCATATCCGCTGATCGTTGGCTGAAGCAATGTAACTTTCGAAGTGGGATGTTTTGTGATGACATATCCTTCTTTTTCGAGCAAGTGAATAATACTCACTAACTCCTCAACCCGAAAAGAAGATCGTTCTGCAAGATAGGTAAGAGAAATTTCTCTTACACCTATTTGCAGCTTTGCAAGGCGTACAATCATTTGTAGGATTGATTTGTAATCGGTGCTCATGCTCGCTTCTTTCTTAGGCTTTAGCCCATCCCATTCCACGCCTCCAACACCAGCCTCCTCGTCCGATACTCCCCAAACTGCTTGACCTCTTTCTCCTTCAACACACGGAAGGTCTCGCCAGGGAAGTCTTCGCCGTAGACTTCTTTGGGGTCCAAGATGTAGCGCAGTTCGTCGCGGGTGAGTCCGTACAGGCGGGCGTAGTAGGCGTCCAACTCGGCGCGGCTTGGAAGCGATAGACTTTGGTAATAGAAAAAATTCATTGCGTTCACTCCAGCCTCAGCAAATGCCCATTCCTATCCAGCCACGCGATGCGCTGCTTGTAATCGGGCATGATGAGTTGCAGCTTCGTCCAGAATTTCTTGGAGTGATTATTCTCCACGCTATGAACTAGCTCGTGCACCACCACATAATCAATTACAGGGACTGGCGCCATGACCAGCCGCCAAGAGAAACTCAGGGTGCCGCGGGAATTGTAGGAGCCCCAACGGGTCTGCGCCGAGGTGATTCTGATCTGCTTGTATTGAAGTCCATGCTTTGCCGCGTACCATTGAACACGCTCAGTAATGACCTGTAATGCCTGCGCTTTGTACCATTTGACAAAAGCGCCTTCTGCTCGGTTGAGCGCTTTTTCAGCAAGTTGAAAATTTCCATTCAGGTATAAGGTGGGTCGCTGAGTTTCAACGATTTCCAGCTTATGGATTTTTCCCAGATACCAGAATCCCTCTCCGTTTACGTACTCCCTTGGCACGAATGGAGGATACACAGACTTAACCAGTTTTTGCTTGGATTGAATCCACCCCGCTTTTTTCAGGACGAACACCTGGATTTGCTTTTCACTTGCCCGCAGAGGCGCACGCACGATGAGGCTGCCATCCCTCTGAACGATGATGGCGATGGATTTGCGTTTTGTGCGAATGAGTTGGTCAATAGGAATCATATCAGGCGGGGCGATTGTAGTTTGCAAGTTCAAGAATCTTTTCGGCGACCTGATTGCGGTTACGGATAAAATCGCGGTTGTTGCGATACGTGGTCAGCAAATGATTGAGGATGTAGGCCTTCAAGCGTTTCTGGGCAGTGTAATTGTTCCAGAAATCGGGCTGGTTGGTCTCGCGGCGGATGATCTCCAGAATATCGCCTGTGCAGGAGATTAATTGCCCGCGTTCCTCCTCGGATAGGCCAGCAATGTCTGCATTGCCATACAACTCGCGTTTCAGGAGGGCCAGGAATGGAAGTTCTTTGCGATGGTCGAAGCCGTAGTTGTTTTCGCTTTGGCGGCCTTTCTTGAGAGCTTCCAACACTTCTTCCAACTCTTTCGCCAGCCGATCCCAGTTATCGCGGTATTCGGCCAACACACGTTCCAGTTTTTCGCCGAGACGGTCATAGAGTTCGGGGTCGGTCTCGTAGTTTTCGTTGATGTGCTGACGGATGGCGTGGGTGATTTCTTCTGCTTTCGCTTTGGGGCTTTTGCTCGCGCTGACTCTGGCTTTGAATTCGTCCGAGAAGATTTCGAGCGGCGGGATCTTCGGGTCAACACCTTTGGAAATCAGGAACTCATCTACGATCTCGCGGATTTTGCGGCTGGCATCGCGAATGCTTAGTTTGTCGTCGCGGTAACGGTTGCGGGCGGATTCGCTGATCCACGCCACCAGTTTGAGGTCGGGGATGAAGCGCAACGCTTCGGGGTCAGGCAGGACGCGATCAATCGCCTTGTTGAAGAATCGGCGCAGGGCGAGAAAGTCGTCGCGGACTTCCTGGTCGGCGAGAACATCCACGCAGGCGTCGGTGTCGGTCATGCCCACGAGGCCATATTGCTGGAAAAAAGTCTTGACCTGACCGTGCAGGTATTTCAACGTGTCAATATCCGCCGCGTTCGTTTGGACGACTGCAAGAATTTCATCAATGTCTTTTTCGTCGTAAACCGCCAACGCCTGGCGCAGGTGACGAGCGACGCCCACATAATCCACGACGTAGCCGCAGGATTTGTTGTGCGCCACGCGGTTGACGCGGGCGATGGCTTGCAAAAGGTTGTGCTCCTTGATGACGTTGTCCAGATACATCACCTGCTCGACAGGCGCGTCGAAGCCAGTGATCAACATATTCTGGACAACGATAATCCCAACATCCCCGCGCGTTCCATCGTCGCTGACTTTATCGAAAGGCAATTTGAAACTCTTGATAACCTTTTCGTGAACATCATCATCTGTGAAGGGTTTGAAGATGGCTTCATCGTTGCCCGTCCCAGAGATGACCACGGCGACTTTCATCCTGCGAAGCAGTTCGATATCTTCGGGCTTGACATTTGCGTTGACAAGGGACTCGATCCGTTGTTGGAGCGCCGCTTCGAGCGCGGACTTGTAGCGGACAGCCGCCAAGCGCGTAGCCGCTACCACCTGCGCTTTGAATCGGTTGGGGAAAACGTAAGCGAGGTAGTGATCCAACATGTCAGCGGCTTTGTCGCGGATGACCTCATCCGCCTCCAGATAGGCGCGCCAGGTATATCGGTCGAGAATGAGGCGGCGTTCGTCCTGTCCGACCTGGTTGAAAACGTCCTCGAAGCGTTGATTCATCGCCGCCTTGTCGCGGACCTCGCCCTTGTGCGTGCGGCCTTCGTAAACGATCTGAACCGTGACGCCGTCCTCTAGTGACTCCCGCATGGAATATTTGTCAATGTATTCGCCGAAGGTGGTTTCGGTGCGTTCGACGGGCGTGCCAGTGAAGGCAATGCGCGTGGCGTTGGGCAAAGCGACCTGCAAGTTCGCGCCCAGCAATTTGTACTGGGAACGGTGCGCCTCATCAATCATCACGAGGATGTCGGGGGAGTCGTTCAATTGCGGGAAGGACTGCGTCCACTGATCGTCCTGGAATTTGTGTATCATGCCCATCACGATGTCGGGCGTTTTCGTTTGCAGGTGTTCCTTCAACTTGGCGATGGAGGTCGCTTTTTTGATTTCGTAGCCGACCGCTTTGGAAGTGTCGCCCAGTTGTTTTTCGAGATCGGTGCGGTCGGTGATGAGAACCACCTTGTAGTGATTCAGGCGCGGATCGTGATACATCGCCCTGACCGTGAACATCATCGTCAGGGATTTGCCCGAACCCTGCGTGTGCCAGACGATACCGCCGCGCTCCGCATTGGTCTGCTTACTCTTGAGCCGTTCCACGATCTTGCGCGCCGTGCGATATTGCTGATAGCGCGGCACAAGTTTGATGGGATTCCCCTTGCTGTCTTCGGCAAAGACGATGTAACTATGAAGGATGTCCAGCAGGTTCTCGCGTGACAACATGCCCTGCACCAGCAATTGCTGGCTGTTGACCACCTCGCCGCCCTCGGTTTCGATCTCGGTCAGGGCATAGGGATAGGGGTCTTTCCACTCGACGAAATCGTCGTACTCGCCCGTAAGGGAGGCGTAACAGCATTTTTGACGGAAGGTGGCGACGCGGAACTGGTTGTACCAAAATAGTTTTTCGTTCCCCTCGATCATGCCGCGCTGATTGGCGTAGCGTTGGAGTTGGGTGATGGCCTCGCCGAGCGGATCGGCGACGGCGGGCGACTTGCACTCGACCACGACCAGCGGCAGCCCGTTGACGAACAGGACGACATCGGGAATGATATGCTTCTGCGTCCCAGGCACATTAACCTTGAACTGCGAGACTGCCAGCAGGCGATTGTTGGCAAGGTAATTGAAATCCACGTAGCGGATGGTCGGGCTGACCTCGCGCGTCTGCCGATTTTCAGTGACCGCGACACCTTCGAGCAGTAGGGTGAGAATTTCTTCATTGACTTTGAGCAGGTGATTGCTTTGTGGCGATTGAATACGGTGAACCAGTTCGCTGATCTGGTCGTCTTCGAGAAACGGATTGACTTGTTTCAGCCCCGCCCGCAATTCGCTTTCGATGATCACTTCGCTGAACGACTCGCGCTCCGTGGAGGCGGGATCGTATTTATCGCCGCGCAGGACGCGCCAGCCCAACCGTTCCAACTGGCGCAGGAAGGGTTCTTCGACTTGGGTGAGTTCGTTGAGGCGAACTTGATCTGTCATAGTTTTTACCAGGTGGGCGGCTTTTTGATCACACCTTTGGAATATCGAATCATATCAGGAAATTGACAGGCTTCCAAAACGCCCTTGCGCAATTGGCGAATAGAGGAGGAAACGTTTGCTAGGGATTTGCTGGTGATGTTTCGATCGGGATTGATCACCACGATTTCTAACCCAAGGTTATCCCTCACGTATTGAATCGGCATGGTCAAATCAGAGTCGTTGGAAAGCACAATTGCAGCCTCATACCGTTTGTCAAAACCGTCAATCAGCAATTGTGCCGCCAGGTTGACATCTGACCCTTTTTCCTCGGTTTTCAACACCATGACGATCTGATTTTTATTGTTGACCAGCCGCATGGGCGCTTCCCGCGTCAGAAATTTCCCCATAACAACATCCACGCCTACGGTGCGCAAGGCTCGCAGGTAGGTCTGCTGGCGGATTGGCTTATCTGGGTCCTCTTTTCCGCTGACAGGGGCAGTGAAATACTTGATTTGTTCGATGCTGTATTCGGGAACCAGCATTTCGCACATCTGGCGTAGATTTAGCCATTTGTAGCTTGTGCCTTTGACTGCCCGATAATAGAGGTTGAAGCCGTCAATATAGGCGAATGCTTTTTTCACTTTCCACTCCTAAAAAAGCAGAAGCCGCTCCTGTTGCCAGGAGTGGCTTCGCGGCCTGCCCTCGTAAGGACAGGGGGGGTATATGCATAATACGGCAAACATGCCAGACCGTCAATAGAACGGATTTTCATTTTGGTCACACCCTCACCCGCACTTGACCGCTCAACAGGTCTTGCATGAGTCCTTGCTTCAATAACTTTAACTTCTCTAACTTTCCGTTTTCGACTTCAATAACACTATCTTGTGTCTCAAGTATGTGTGCAATCATTCTTTGCTCGACGAAACTTGGGATAGGAATGGCTATTTTATTGATAATTTTTTTTGATAGACCCGCACGCCCTGCTCCCATTGAAATTGATCTCAGCTCATCATATCTGAATTCCAGATCATAAAACAAGAACGTGGTAATTAGCTCATCATTTGTAGGTTTGATAAGCGCTACTGATTGATTGGTACATAGTTCAATTTGTGTAAGAGCAACCATGCCTCTTGTTCTTCCTTGCCCTGCAAGCGCTAAAGCAACGGCTGGGGGGCGAATAAGTTTTGCGTTTGAAGCCGCTAAGCCCTTGGATGTAATACGACCAGGCACGTCAAATATCTTGCGCCTATGGACATCGCCAGAAGACATCCACGGAACATCGCCATTGTTCCAATATTCAGGCATAAATGTACTTGGAGTTCCACCAACCTCTACGCAACATCTCTTTTCAATCTCGGTAACTTCCCAGTCACTCGGCACCCACCCCAGCGGACTCTCCCGATACAATTCAGGCGCTTCCTCGCGCGTCGGTCTCAACTCCCCATTCTCATCCACCCCGCGCGTCAGCAAATCGGACATCAAGCCCTGCTTGATGGACTGATACTTCCGCACTAGCGACTCGCTCTGCGCGATGGCTTCATCCACCGTGGAGAGGATGTCCGCGATGGCGCGTTGTTCGGCAGGGTCATTGGGGTGGATTATTTCAAAACTCGAAAAATCCTTTGAACTGACCGCTGTAAAAGTTGAGCCTTGTGCCAATTTACCAAGTTGGTCTTTGTGATAAGCAATGGCATACCAGCCAAATTGCTTGTCAATTTTCTTGAATCGAATTGCCGCAAGCCCGCGACCAATGCAATAAACGTCGTTGGCGATATTGATTTCGCCGACAGGCGCGCGAACGCTAATCAGAATGTCGCCTTTTTCCGAAAGTTTTGTCGGCTTGGCGACCCAGTGAATCGGAATGGGGTGTTTTTCGTTGAACTCTGCATTACCTTGCAGGAAAGGATAGCCGACCTGCTCCTCGTTCACTAATCGAGAATCGGGGGATTGCCCCATTATGACAGTTGCGGCTTTTGCAACTGCTGAGCGCGTCCAGTTCTTTGGCAACGTTTGTGTCGTCATTGTTATTTGTAGTTGAGTTCTTGTAGGAATCTATCCAAAGCCGAAACTGCACGGTCGCGTTGAGACTTTATTTCATTCAACGGCACAAAGTATTTCTCATGCAAATTCTCAAAGATACTTACAACCGCTCTGAGTTCCAGTTTCAAGTATCGTTCCAGTTCATTTCCAACTACTTCGAATAATTTCTTCAAAATCAACGCCCTGGCTTCGCTCTCGCTCAACGACTCGCGCTTCTCGTGAATCAGCCCGCGCGTTTTGAGATTGCCTTCCTTGTCGGACTTGCCGAAGAGCCTCACAGTCTCCTTGTTCAACTCGGACTTCGCCGTGCGCAGTTCCTTATCCTTTTGCGCGATGGATTCCGCCAGGGCGCGCAAACCTGCCGCCTCCGCATTTGCGGTGTAAGCGATTGCCGCACTTTCCTCCTTGATCACCCGAATCGCCTGCGCGGGCGTCACGGCTTTTTCCTTGCCTTCCTCGTCCACTTCTGGCTCCAACTCGGCCTCTTCCAAAAGTTCGGTCAACTCGGCGTCCAATTCACCCAGGCGGCTTTCCAGTTCGTCAATGCGCGCCCTCTCCTTTTGGAAAAACGCCTCCAGCAAATAGTCATCGGGGATGATGTTCGCGCTCCAGCCTGTGGCGACGATGGTCTTCAAGTCGTAGCGCACCGTCTCCCACCAGTTCACGAAAATTCCCGCGATCTGGAATTCGTCCAGCACGCCCGCGGGCAGCAACGCCTCCAGCAACTGTCCCTGGAACGATTTGCGGAACTGCGGCAATTGATTCCTGCCAGGGAACTTGACGACTCCACTCTCGGCGGACTTCCACACCGCTTCGAGCCTCGACTTCATGTCTGCCTGCACCGCCCTGACATTTTTCTGTCCCTCGATGATCGGTCGTATGTGCGACTTCGACTCCACTTCGGTTTTGAACTGGAGATACTCCCCTCTCCCCTCGGGAGAGGGGCTGGGGATGAGGGCGGCCGCCTCTTTCAACCCGAATTTTGCCAACTGCGCCGAATGGAGTTTTACTTCCCGTTTCGGGATTCCGCCAACCAAATGCGCCCGCACATCCTGGATCTCTGGCGGGGGAGCATTGTCCACGTAACGGCGAATGTTCAGGTTGTATTGATTCGCTTCGATTTCCTTCAATAGAACCAAGCGCGAATAACGCGGGATCTCGCGTCGGTCACGATAGACCTGCGTGATCTTCTCCAAATCTTCAGGGCGCAGGTAATTCTGTGCGCGTCCTTCGCCAAACTCGGCGTCCGCGTTGATGAACAAAATGCTGTCACGCTGATCGCGCGGTCGCTTTTTGTTGATGACCAGCACACAGGCGGGGATTCCCGTTCCGTAAAACAGATTCGGCGGCAAGCCGATAATGGCTTCGACGATTCCTTCCTTAACGATTCCCTCGCGGATCACCTTCTCCGTCCCGCCGCGAAACAGGACGCCGTGCGGCATGATCGTCGCCATCTTCCCATCCGCTTTCAGGCTGGCGATCATGTGCTGGACGAACATCAGGTCGGCTTTCTTGCCCGTCTCTGGCGTAAACCCGAAATGGAATCTCTGCTCGAACTTCATGTTCGCCCGCGTATAATTTTGCGAGAACGGCGGATTGGCAATTACGCGGTCGAACTGCTTGATGTAATTCCCCTCCACGAACATCGGATTGTCGAGCGTATCCTCATTCTCGATCTGCGCGTCGGGGATGTTGTGCAGGATCATGTTCATCTTGCATATTGACCAGGTCGTGCCTGCGCTGTCCTGCCCATAGAGCGCCAGTTTACGGGGATTCTGTCCCTGCTCATCCACATATTGCCGCGACTGAATCAACATGCCGCCCGATCCACAAGTCGGATCATATACAGTTATTCCCTCGCGCGGTTCAATGACGTTGACCAGCAACCGCGCCACTCGTGCAGGTGTGTAGAACTCTCCACCCTTCTTTCCCGCGCTGTCGGCGAAGTCTTTGATTAGGTATTCGTATGCCGCCCCGAGAAGATCTGGGAACTCAAAGTCCTCATTGGTTAGTCGGTACTTGTCGAAGTGGTGGATCACCTTGACCAATTCAGAATCTTTTAGTTTCGACTTTCCCTTCTCGGCGTTGAAATTGATGTGCTTAAGTACGCCCACCAATTCAGGATTTGCGTCTTCTAACGTTGCCAATGCCTTGTTCAACTGATTCCCCACATCCTCTTTGAGATTTACAACGTAGGTCACCTTCGGATCGGGAACCTCATACCGACCAGGCCGCCATCGGGCGCGCTTCGGGACAAAAAACGTCTCGCCGTATAAATTTGGATCTTCTATCAGTTCAACAGCATCTTTGTGGCTGTAATCCTGAGCAACCCATTTCCGATACTCCTCCTCCTGCTGAACCTGAAACTGGTCAGACAGACGCTTGAGAAAGAGCATTCCAAAGATGAACTCTTTATATTCCGAAGCGTCCATCTTGCCGCGTAGGTGGTCTGCGGCTTTGAAGAGGTGGGATTCAAGTTGCGAGAGGGTGAGTTTGGGCATAAAAAATCCCCAAATTCATGTAGAATTTGGTATTAAGAGTTTAGCACAAGTTCTTCGATAAGCGTATAGTAATTTTACCCTAACGATCAGCAGACATCCCTATGAAACAGGCGATCCTTTCTCCAGCCATCTCTAAAATAGATACTGAGGTCTCATCGGCGAGCATAAACTTGCTTCGTCCTTATCTCACAAGCAGCGATCGTTCCCTGGTCTTCTTTGTCGGCGCAGGCGCGTCTATGGCAGGGAATACGGGGATGCCCAGTACGCCCACCTTGCTTTACCATGTGTTGCTGCAAGCTTTGGCTGCTTCAGGAAAATTTGATCTTCAAAGTAGTACCATCCCTGCTACCCTGAAAGAAATCAGCGCTGGCATTGGTTTTGAAATTACATTGAATGATTTCTGGCAAATTTGCCGACAGGCGACGGCGCTACTCTATGAATCCTTTGCTGAAGTTGAAGCAAAATGTGTCCCTAATCGGGTTCATGCCTTTCTTGCTCATTGGCTTTCCACGGGCGGTACAGTAATCACAACCAATTATGACCGGCTGATCGAACACGAGTGGCTGAAAATTGGCGGCTCGATTCAAAGTAGATATCGAGAAGGAAGCTCTAACTCATTTGGAGGATGGAGGGATGACTTGGATCGGGGAGGGGTCTTATTCAAAATTCATGGTTCCTTGGACGATCCCGAGAGCTGTCTCGGCGCCCTCGAACACGTTGGAACACAACTAACCGGAAGCAAAGCGGAATTATTGGAGGAGATCATTTGTACTCGTCCCCTCTGTTTTGTCGGCTGGCGAGGTGTGGATCCCGATATTCCTCCGCTTCTATACTATATGTCTGGCAAGAGGAGTTCTTCATTGCCAACTTTTTGGATTCACTTTGAAGGTTTTCCGCCAGGTTCGACAACATTGCATAAAGCCATTGAAGGCTATTCGGAGTGGATCAAAATATATACAAGCAATCATCCTATCCTGACCGATGCAGATCGGGCCTTTGGAGAATTCTTAAGCTGGGTTGGAAATCTAACTATAGGCAATCCAACGCGGCAGGTCGAATCGTTTGATTTCTCAAAAGCCATTGGTAAATGTACGCAAACTGGATTAACCAGAATGGTTGGAATTACTCTCCGTCGCGCAAGAAGATATGGCGATGCGGAAACGTTACTCAATATAGCATTAGAACTGGCTGAGACATCGGGTGAGCGCAGCGCCGCCTTACAAGAAGTCGCCCTTCTGCGACAACAAATCGGAGGCAGAGATACGAACCAAGCCAGAGAATCGCTGAAACAAGCGCGTAAAGCATTGGAAAAAGGAGCGGACATTCGTCTACAACTCAACACCGATTTTGGTCTTCTATCCATGTCAATTGTCGCTTTGAAGAAGTATCCATGGCTGCTTTTGAAAGCGTCTGGTCTTTTCCGTAGATACCGACAAGATATCGAGGTTCTCGAAAAAGAAACTACAGACAAAGAATCGATCGCGCTACATACATCTCTTCTTCATCTCTACAGAGGACGATTGCGTTTTAAATTGTTTGGTTGGTTGGGAATCTTCGTGCCTCTAGTCCGCAAATGGATTTTAAGACCTTTCGACATTGCTCGTTCCACGATTGATGACGCTAAGGACATTCACCTCCACTCACGAATTGACGTATTAGCCTATCGCGCTATCGCTTTAGCGCATCTCAGACAGTGTCGTGAAGCGAAAAGGGAGATTCCTGAAATTTTCAGGATAATCGCTATCTTAAATGATGACGCGCGTACACAACATTGGAAGAAGCAGGCAGAGGAGATAAAACAATACTGCGACCGACATTAAATAGGTTGGGTTTTGTCAGGTTGTTACCCTCCCCCATTCCACCATCGGTAATTTCCCCTCCCTTCGTTGATCTCCCATCACCACCGCCACATCCGAATCCAAATTTACACACGCCCAACGTGCGGCTTCATGTACCCAATTCGTGCTGAGTTGGGTGTAGACGA
>JAJVHZ010000116.1 GCA_022072255.1 Gammaproteobacteria bacterium
CAGCGCGCAGTTCGCCAACGTGCTGAACCATTTCCAACCCAGCGATCCGGCGATGAATATTGACAGTCCCGCGACTTTCGGTCTGATCAACGGTCAGGTAGGTGACCCGAGACAGATTGAATTCGGCCTGCGTTTCCGCTTCTAAATCGAAACACAAAACATTGGGACACCAGCCACAGAGATCACAGGGGACACAGAGATGAAAGGCGCGTGTGCATTGTCTCTGTGCTCTCTGTGACCTCTGTGGCTAAAAACGTTTGTCCCAATCTTGTATGGTCTGATATAGGGCGACAAGCGATTGAGCGTACTTGAGGGCCGAGCAATTCAGCCCTCAATCAAATTCGACTTCATATCGCCGCAAACAACGTGTGGCGCTGGAAACAGTGCGATAGCCCGCGCGAATGCAATCTTCTGCCAGTCTCTCCTTATCCAAAATTCCCAATTAAATTCAGAAATATGGACAGGTCGTTGCGCCAACCTTCAAAGCGCCATCTGTAAATGAAGTCGAATCAGAGACCATTCCAAAATAATTGATCAGGCATACGTCTTGCTTCCACTAAAATCGCTACATTTCATCATTCAACAAAAAACTCGCGGTTACAAAGTAAGTCTTAAAAGTTTTGCCCCTCACTTTCGGCGTCGTTGGAAGAGGTCATCGGGTGTGGTTGTCTCTCCGGTGACCAGGTTTCGCTGTCGAGAAGCCTTGACTGGTTAAGGCATACCCACATCCTTAGGAGGACAAATTTATGACCCGCAGATTACTGAGGCTATTTTCCATCCTGATCGTAGCGTCGGTCTTTAGTCTGTTGACTTTGGGACAAGGCACGACGGCTCCACTCTCAGGCTCTGTGCTTGATCCGAACGGGGCTGTCATTTCCGGCGCATCGGTAATTGTCAAAAATAGCGCCACTGGCGCGGAATATAGAGTGAAGACAGCAAGCAACGGGACCTATACGGTGCCGGCGCTTGGCGCCGGCTCTTACTTGGTCACGGTCGAAGCGTCTGGCTTCAAGAAAGCCGTTGTGCAGGATGTCAAGATGGATGCTGGCGTTCCGGCCACCACTAACGTAGTGCTCGAAGTCGGCGCAGCTTCCGAATCGGTTGTCGTGCAAGGCGGCGGCGAGGTCTTGCAGACGCAATCGGCCAACGTCGCCACAACGATCACGGGTCGCCAGATCATCGAGTTACCCTTCACTTCACGTGATGCGCTCGATCTGGTCCTGCTTCTCCCAGGCACGAGCACTCCTGGCCGGCCTCGTACCTCAACGGTCAACGGGTTGCCCAAGGGCGCGCTTAACCTGACCATGGATGGCATCAACATTCAGGATAATACGCTGAAGTCTTCTGACGGCTTCTTCACTTACATTCGTCCGCGCATTGACGCGGTTGAAGAAGTCACGGTCTCGACCGCCACGCCCGGCGCGGAAAGTTCCGGCGAAGGTGCCGTCCAGATCAAATTCGTGACCAAATCCGGCAACAATGAATATCACGGCAGCCTTTACGAATATCACCGCAATCCAGCGCTCAATTCCAACTACTGGTTCAGCAATCGCTCCGGGCAGCCCCGCGCTCGCGTATTGCTCAATCAATTCGGTGGTCGCGTTGGCGGCCCGATCTCAATCCCGAAACTCTTCAATGGAAAAGACAAGGCATTCTTCTTCGTCAACTATGAAGAGTACCGGTTGCCTGAACAGACCTTCCGTCAGCGCACGATCCTCAATCCGCTGACTCAGGCAGGTGAGTTCCAGTACAACACCGCCAACGGCGTGCAGAAAAAAAACCTGCTCCAACTCGCCGCCAGTCAAACTAACTGCAGCGCCTGCACAGCGACGCTCGATCCGACAGTTGCGAAACTGCTCGCCGACATCCGCCAGTCCACGACGACCACAGGCTTCGTCGAGCAATTGAGCGACCCCAACCTCCAACGCTTCTCCTTCACCAACACGGGTGGCCAACGTCGTACGTTCACGACGGTGCGTTTCGATTTCAACCTGTCGGATAAGCATCATCTGGAGAATATCTACAACTACGACTATTTCGGCTCGAAGGTGGATTTCCTTAACAGCGCGGACCCCATTTTTCCAGGCTTTCCCGGACAGGCCAGCCAGTTATCGAATCGCTTCTCAGACGTGGTTGCATTGCGCTCGACCTTGACCTCCACGCTCGTCAATGAGGCCCGCTTCGGATTTACCGGCGGAACAGTAGTCTTCTTTCCCGAAAACAGCCTGGCGAATTTCAATGGACCGGTGGCCAATCAGCAGGGCTTCGTGCTCGGCATCAGCGCGGCGGGAATCAGCAATGCGTTGCCCGGGACTGCGAACGGTCCGCAGCGTCGCAACGCGCCGACCTGGCAATTCAACAACACGCTCAACTGGACGCGCGGGACGCATAGCATGAGCTACGGCTACAGTTTCACCCAGGTCAATTTCTGGGGAAAGAACCAGACACTGGCGCCGTCTATCACCTTCGGTATTGACACAAACGATCCGGCCAACGCGATGTTCACGACGGCGAACTTCCCAGGCGCGGCAACCGCCGACCTGACGCGCGCGCGTAACATCTACGCGGTGCTGACAGGCCACGTCACGGCAATCAATGGCAATGCGCGGCTGGATGATAATGGAAAGTATGTCTATCTGGGCGAATTGACGCAGAAGTTCCGGCAGCGCGAGATGGGCTTCTTCGCTCAGGACGCCTGGCGCGCCAAGCCGAACCTGACGCTGACCGCCGGCCTGCGCTACGAAGTGCAATTCCCCTTCACCGCCTCAAACAACGTCTTCTCGCAGGTGAGCTTTGAAGATCTGTTCGGCGAATCCGGGCCGGGCAATCTCTTTAAGCCGGGAACGCTGACTGGCCGTCCGTCGCAATATACGGCCTTCACTCCCGGCTCTCACACGAGCAAGATAGATAGGAATAACTTCGCGCCGAGCATCGGCGTCTCCTGGAGTCCGAACTGGAAAGAGGGTGTGCTTAAGCGAGTCTTTGGCGAAGGCGGGCAGACGGTCTTTCGTGGCGGCTACTCGATTGCTTTCAACCGCGAAGGGATGAATGTCTTCTCCAGCATTCTCGGAGGCAATCCGGGCGCAACGATCACGACGAACCGGAACCTGACGCTCGGCAACCTGGGCACGCTTCCGGTGCTGCTGCGCGAGACGAACCGGCTTGGCGCTCCTGCGTTCCCAAGCGCCCCGACTTTCCCGAATACGGGGCTGATCACCGACGGGGTCAACGCCTTCAACCCGAACCTGGGATTAGGCTATGTTCAATCGTGGACGATTGGCGTCCAGCGCGAGATCAATAAAGACACCGTTATCGAGGCGCGCTACGTCGCCAACCGCGCCGTCAAACAATGGCAACAGTACGATCTCAACGAAACCAACATCATCGAGAATGGGTTCCTCAATGAGTTCAAGCTGGCGCAGGCCAATCTCAAAGCCAATATCGCCGCTGGCCGGGGGGCCAACTTCCGTTACGCGGGGCCGGGCACGGGAACGGTTCCTTTGCCAATCATTCTGGCTTACTTCGGCGGAAAAGTAGATCCGAACGTCTCAGCCAACTACAGCAGCGCCAATTTCGCCAGTTCGACCTTTGTCAACACGCTGGCGGCCAATGGCCCTGGGCCATTCGGCTTTGCCGGCAGCCTGTTTGGCAACTCGACTTTCAGGGGGAACGCCATTGCGGCCGGACTGCCGATCAACTTCTTCCAGGTCAACCCTGGCAAGCTTGGCGGCGCTTTCACGGTCGAGAACAATGGCCGCAGCTACTACGACGCGGCGGTCGTGGAACTACGCCGCCGTCTCTCGAAGGGGTTGCTGGTGCAAGGCAGCTACACCTTTGCTAGAAACCTGACCAACATGCCTGCCAGCAGTTCAGTGGTCTTTTACCAGCCACCGACTTTACGCAATGTGGCGGGTGAGAAGACGCTCTCGCCCTTCGGCATCACGCACGCTCTGAAGCTCAACTGGATTTATGAGTTGCCGTTCGGCAGAGGCCAGGCTTTTGGCGGCGGCGTCAATCGCTGGGCTGATCTGGCGATTGGCGGATGGGCGTTTCACGGCACGGCGCGCATTCAGACGGGCAGCCCGAACAATTTCGGCAACGTCCAGTTGGTCGGCATGACACGCAATGACCTGCAGAAGGCGCTCAAGATTCGCAAGGAGGCGACCGTCGTCTACTATCTGCCGCAGGACATCATTGACAACACCATTAAAGCATTCAACGTCAGCGCAACCAGCGCCAACGGCTACAGCTCGTTAGGCGCGCCGACGGGCCGGTACATTGCGCCCGCCAGCAATGCGAATTGCATCGAGAGCTACTTTGGCGAATGCGGCACGACCAACCTGGTTCTCTACGGACCGAGGTTCACACGCTTCGACCTGAGCGCAGTCAAGAAGTTCAGGTTTACGGAGCGGGTCAATTTCGAGTTCCGCGCCGAGTTCCTGAACGCGTTCAATAACACCAACTTCCTGGTCGGCAGCGCGGCGAGTGACGTAGTTAACGTCGGCGGCTTCGGCAGCGCGACCTTCGGTCAAACAGCCAACGCCTATCAGGACACTTCGACAACCAATGATCCGGGCGGACGCTTGATCCAGTTCGTCGCCCGCATCAACTTCTAATCTCGTTTCCCCAATTTGGAGGGAGGCGCGCAATTCGATTTGCGCGCCTCCCATTTTCGTTACAGATCGCGAGGCGGCTAAATCTTTTTCAGCTAACTTTCTGAGTTGTGTAACCACTCGACGAGGAAGAGACGTTTTGCTTGAACGCTCTTTCTCGTTACGGTCAAAATACAATGAAGATATTCGACCGCCGCAGTTTCCTCTCGACAATATCCTGCTCGCTCGTCACGCTTGGCGCCGATTCGTTTGTGTCTGTCGAGCGCTTCTTCGCCAGGGAATCGAAAATTTTCACCGCCGATAGCCGCTCGTGCTGGCTCGATGTCTGCGCGCCGTTCATCATCGAAGACGCCGAGCGCGATCTGCGCACAGAGATCATTCTGACTTCCGACACCTTCGTTGGGGCGCGTGGCCACGAAGGAGGCTCAGACGCGACCGAATACGAGATTTATCTTTACGACGCGGATGGGATGGCCATCGGCGCCGATGGCGTGACGAGGCGTTTGACTGTGCCTGCGATGAGGACGACGGTTATCCCCGCGCGCGAATTGATCGCCGAAGCGGGGAGAAAGGAGAAGGGTTTTTGGGGCGGGATGAGGATCCGCCTGCGCCCGCGCGGCGGCAAGGCGACACACGCAAGCGATCTATTCAGTTCGGCGTTCAATTGCTGGCGTTCGGCGTCATCGTTCGACAACGTGCATGCCAACCCGGACCCGCCGCAATGGCAAAACACCGAGAGCTATTTTTATTCGATGCCTTTCCCTTCGCTCGCCGAATACGAGTGTGTCTTCAGTCTTTTCAATCCCTACGATGCGCGCAGTTCGGGCGAGATTGCGATCAACGATCCGTTCGGCAAGAAGGTTGCGACCAGGCGTTACGAACTGAAGCCGCGCGCTTCACTGGTCTTCGATTTGAATGCGAATCAATTGACCAATAGCTTCCAACCGCTCGTCGCTGATAAAACCCAATCGCGACAGAATCGCCATCACGGCCTGCTAGCCATCACCAACGAGCAGGGGGCGGCGAAGAGTTTCGGATACCTGATGATCAAACAGCCTTCGCGCGGGCGTTTCAGCGTTGAGCATCCGATTCATCAAGGCGTCTTCAAACCCAGACCTGCGGCTGTTCCCTTCGACGCGCAGAATCAATTCAAGGCAAAGAACGTGCTTTACACGCCGCTGCTCTTTCACCAGAAGAAGATCGGCGGTCAGAAAAACGGCCCGGAGGGCAGGTTGACGCTTGAATCGCGATTCTATCTTGGCGCCGGGCTACCGCTCGAAGAGGCGCAGTGGTTCTATCCGTTCGCGGTCAATGGCGCGGGCGAAGCCATCTGGTCATCGCTCAACGATGTGAAGTTGCCTACCTGCCTGCCTTCGCAAACCGAGCGCGGGGTGATCAAGCTGGCAGCTGGGCAAAGCTGCGCGCTCGATTTCAAGCAGCTTTCGCTCGCGCCTGATTTCGCAGGAGGGTTGTGCGTGGCCGTCGCGCCGGACACAACGCATACGCTGCTCAAAGTCGAAGTCCGCATCCCGGAATGGAACGCCTTCGCGTTCACCCATTTTCGTCCCGGTCTTCGCTCGGCGCGCTCCTATCAAAAGCCGGAACAGCGCGGCGGGTTGACAACCGATTACATCGTCTCCGGGGCGTCTCTGGTCAAGAGTAAAAGCGCCGCGCCACGGGATGAACTGATCGCGGTATTGAATATTGATGATCAGGGCTTGGAAGCGCGTCCCGTCGTCGAGCTTTTCGGATCGCGCGGTTTGATCGCTCGACTTCCGCTGGGAGTGGTTCCGCCTTTCGCCTGCCGTCATTATCTGCTCTCGGAGTTGTTCGCTGGCGAGGCCAATCACGAATCTCTGACGCTGCGGCTCGTAGACGAACGGGCGACGCTGTTAATGTCCGCCGTGCATCTCGATTATATGCGCCGCGACCTGGCGCTCGATCACGGGTCGGATCGTTTCTCGACTTTTCTCGATTACAGTTGCCAGTAATGGTTCAGCCGTTGGCGCCCCGCGCCATCAGCCGAGTCAAACCGACCTGGCCAACTTTAGCCAATTTTCTTTGATCCTGATTTTGGAGGTTAGCAATGAAGAAGAAGATCGTCATCACGCTCTCGCTTGTATTCGCGCTCGCCGCCGTGGCGGGGGCGCAAAAGAAGATGAAGCCCTGGACCGAATGGTCGGAGAAGGAAGTCAACAAGATGCTCAATGATTCGGCCTGGGGGCAGACGCAGGCCGAGACCAACACCGCTGAGATGTTCTTCACGCCAACCACGTCGAACCGTAATCCAATCGGGAATCGGCCGCTGGACAGTCCCACCGGCTCGAGCACCAACGACCGTTCCACGCAAGGCGCGCTCAATCAGGCGACCAACGTCAATTATCGCATCCGCCTGTTGACAGCCAGGCCAATTCGACAGGCGATGGCGCGGCGGGCGCAGATGCAAAACCCGCAACTGGCCGAGCAGTTGAAGGCTTTCGCAGAGCAGAGCACCGATAAATTCATAGTCGTGGCGGTTGATTACGACTCCACCGACCGCCGCCTCTCCGGCCCGGTGATGCAGGTCTTCAACAGCGCCAACACAGGCTCTCTGAAGAACAGCGCCTATCTCGAAAACAAGGATGGCAAGCGAGTCTTTCTGCAGGAGTACATTGCGCCGATCAACGACGGGATGGGCGCGAAGTTCGTCTTTCCCAGAACGCTCAACAATGAGGCGTTCGTGAATGAGAAGAGCGGCTACCTGCGCTTCTATTCCGAGATGGGGAAGGACATCAAGCTCAATATGCGCTTCAAAATTTCAGACATGATGTTCGACGGGAAACTGGAATATTGAAAAGCGTAGATGGTCCGAAGACGGTGTGGGAGAGCCTTCTCGTCCTCTCCCACTCTTGTTGAAAAAATTTTGTAAGCAGCCTTCCCAATCGCCCACAAAACCGCCGAGTCAGACCCTCTCAGTCATACGAAAATCTCAACCTTATCCAGAAAAATGAATCTGACTCAATTAGGCTCGACATGCTTTGCTCATAAATACTGAGGTTTTCAGCAGTGAGCGCAAAAATCTGCGAGAGGCATTCTGTTTGCCTAGTCAATGATGTCTGCGGCATCTTCCGAATCCAAATATTTAGAAACGAAGTTGTCCGCTGTTCACGTTTTTATCGCTCACTCTATCCAAATAAAAGCCGTAGATCAGACGCTGGCCTGATGGGCCAAGCAGGATCAAATTTCCTGGAGGGGGTTTATGAAAAAGAAACTTGGTAATTTCAGCTTAGCATTCTCACTGTTAGCTGTAATGCTGACAGCGATTCTTCTCTCGTCCCCGGCCCACGCGCAATTGACGCGCGGCGCCATTTCGGGGACGGTACGCGACACAGCCGGAGCGGTGATTCCTGACGCCAATATCAAGATCACAAACGTCAGCACCAATCAGGCCCGCACGGCCACCACCAACGGCGAAGGGTTTTATCGGCTCGCTGCGGTCGAGCCGGGCCTTTATACGATCACAATCCAGAAGGGCGGCTTCTCAGGGGTAGAGGTGCGTGACGTAACTGTGCAAAGCTCTCAAGAAGTCACTTTCGACGCGGAACTGAAGGTCGCAGCCGCCAATGAATTGGTGGATGTCAGCGCGCAGGCTGAAGCGATCACGCTTAATAAAACCAATCCCACCGTCGGTCTGACCGCGACCTCGCGTCAGGCGGTGGAGTTGCCACTTTCCGCAGGCCGCAACGTCAACAATCTGGCGCTGCTTTCGCCTAACACCTTCACCGCGCCTGGCTCGACCGGGATTTCGGCCAATGGCCAGCGCGCTCGTAACAATAATTTTTCCATTGACGGATCGGACAACAACGACATCAGCGTGACGATTTCCACCACGCCGATTGTGCCCGAGGCAGTGCAGGAATTTCAGATTCAGACCAACCCTTACAACGTCGAATTCGGACGCAATTCAGGCGCGCAGATCAACGTGATCACCAAGTCGGGAACCAATAAAATCCACGGCGACGTGTTTGAGTACTACCGCGGCAGCGCGCTCAACGCTCTCGACAACATCGAAAAGAGCAATAGCCTGGATCGGCCCGCGCGCTTCAACCGCAACCAGTTCGGCTTCGGACTGGGCGGCCCGGTCATCAAAGATCGCACTTTCGTCTTCGGCCTGATGCAGGGGGATCGCACTCGCAACGGCAACGCGCCCGGCCCTACGATCAGAATTCCCACCCAGGCCGGTTTCGCGGCGCTCAACAGCGTGCCTTTGCGGGCGGGTCAATCGGCGGCCAGCCGTCAGGCGGTGCTTTCGGCGATTGGTTTCCTCAATGACGTTTACGCGCAAAATCCGGTGTTCCGTAATCCACAGAACACTACGGTCAACGGGGTCGCGATTCCGACCGCCCAGACCAATCTCCCGATCAGCCCGCTCAACAACACCTGGAACTTCATCATTCGCGGCGACCACCGGGTTCGTGAAGGGGATAACCTCACCCTTCGCTACATCTACAACAAGCCGGTGGACGTCAACGCGATCAGCAACACCCAATTCGGTTCCCGGTTTGCCGGCAACCAGAACATCCTCGATCAGAACGCCGCGATCAGCGAGACCCATGTCTTCTCCGGTAACCTGCTCAACGAGTTCCGCATCTCGTATGTCCGGCGCAACCTGCAATTTCCTGAGAACGACCCGGCCACGCCGAGCACGACTATCGGCGGTTTCTTCGGCATCGGCGGAGCCAGCAACTTCCCGCAAGGCCGCATCCAGAACAGCTACCAGTACTCCGACATCCTGAGCTGGCAAAAAGGCCGGCACGCGGTGAAGTTCGGCGCGGACATCCGGCGCATCCAGTTGTTCAACCTGGCCGCGTTCGACTCCAAGGGAACTTTCACCTTCAACAACCTGCAGGATTATTTGAACAACGTGGCTGTCACTTTTGCCCAGGCTTTGCAGACCGCGACCTTCGACGCTCGCCAGACTCAGCAGTTCTACTTCGCCCAGGACGATTTCCGCATCACGCCGAATCTGACGTTGAATCTGGGCATCCGCTATGAGCTTTCGGGTGTGCCGTTTGGTTTCTTCGGCGCAACGGATCAGCAGAGCCTGGGGGCGGTCGTGCCCGGACCGGTCAAGAAGGACACCAATAACTGGGCGCCGGCTTTCGGCTTTGCCTACAGCCCGAAGGTAGAAGACGGATTCTTCGGCAAACTCTTCGGGGGAGGCAAGACTTCTTTCCGTGGAGGCTATCGCATTTCGTATGATCTGCTCTTCTACAACATCCTGACGGTCAACGCGTCGAATTTCCCGCGCGTGGTTGTTGGGCGACAGGACAACGCAACGGATGTTTTCCCCAGTTTGCTTCCGGTAACTGGAGCGCCAGTGTTCAACCCCCTCGCTACTTACGTGAATACGCCGGAAGATGCTGCCACGCCATACGCTCAGATTTACAGCTTCTCGATCCAGCGCGAAATGTACCGCGACTTCGTTGTCGAGGTCGGTTACACAGGCAGTCGTGGCATCAACGGCATCAACCAGCTTCAGGGAAACCCCGCGATCCTGACTGCGGCGCAGGCGGCCACAGTGCAGCAGACCAAGAGCGCGACTTCGATTCCCAGTGTCCAGGCGCGCCGCATCTTCCCGCAGTTCGGTTCGCGGGTGCTGATTGCCACGACTGCGCAATCGTCATACAACGCGGGCTTCCTGTCGGTGAACAAGCGGATGTCGCACGGCCTGCAATTCGGACTGGCTTACACCTTCAGCAAGAACATCAGCAACAACGATGAATCGCTCGGTGTTGGCGCGATCACTGCCGGGTCGCCGCAGGTGCCGCAGGATTATCTCAACTACGGCGCTGAGAAGAGCGTCTCGGCTTTCGACCGCACCCATCGCTTCGTCGTCAACTACATCTACGAAATCCCCTGGTTCAAATCGTCCTGGGCGCAGGCGCCGGTGATCAAGCAGGTTTTCACTGGCTGGCAGTTTTCAGGGGTAACGGCATTCCAATCGGGCCAACCGTTCACCATTCTTACGGGCGTGGACTCGAACGGTAACGGCGGCGGCGGCGACCGCCCCAATTTCAATCCTGGCGGAGCTTTCTCGAATGATCCGCTGACCGGCAACCTGCGCACCTTCACCACTTCCAAAGTGGATGGGCGGTTCCTGGTCCCGCTCGGTTCCAATGGATTGCCGCTGGCCTTCAGTCTCGGCAACGGCAACCTGGGCAAGAATACGCTTCGCGCGCCGAGCTTCTGGAACAATGACCTCAGCCTGTCGAAGCGCATTCGGATACTGGAAGGTCACAGCCTGGTTCTGCGGGCCGATCTTCTCAATGCGTTCAATCAAGACAACTACGGCATCCCGGTGAATAACCTGAACAGCCTGAGCTTTGGTCTGAACACGAACAACTGGGGGAACCGAAGCATGACCCTCGGAATCAAGTACACTTTCTGAGGCAGGTAACGCCTGGGCCAGCATTTGGCGCAGGCTGATTGAGCCAAAGAAAAAAACGGGCATCGTCTTATAAGAGGCGATGCCCATTTTTTCTTTGCTCGCAGAGCGATACACAACGATCAAGGGGGGATTTCAAAAATCAAAAGCTTCTTTCAACTTATCCACGCGCTTGCCCCATTCGGCGCGAATCTCAGCCTTGACCGCGCCCCAGGTGGTCGGATGTTCCGGTTGCCCTTCAAAGTAAAAAGGGCAGGGCGCCGGAGCAACTTCGCGCTGGACTTCAGCCAGATCAATCGGATCAATCGGGAAGACCACGCACGGCGGCGGCGCGTGTCTGGGCGACGTATAGATCAAACAGGCCGTCGTGTTCTTGTCTTCGTAAAAGAAGGGGCAGCGGAAGACGATCTTGCAACACAGGCCGCAACGGTTGCAGCCGCCTCGTTGATAAGGCTTCCAGCGGTAGAGAATTTTATCCGGCAGGATTTTGGCCAGTATCCAACGCCGTGTGGCGCCGATTGAATGCCTGGTGTAAATGAAGCCGATTATTTTGCGGAAGCCTATGTAGGCTTTCTTTCGATAAATTTCCCGTTCGGAAAGCGCCGGCAGTTCGATTTCAGATTGAGAACCGTTATCGGGTTGCGACTCGGACCTCCTCGCCGTTTCGATTTGTACCAGGTGGATTGGGGATTTACTGTCTTGAGTCATTCATCCTCTCTGTTGTTATCGTCGCTGACGATAGATTTCCGTTCTGCTTTCAAGCGTATCCCAAAGCCTTCAAGGTGAAGAACGCGTGGGCAGGAAAACCGGCTCGATCCCAGCGCCCCACATTCAAGAGGCTGCAAATGCAAGGCCACGCGCAGATGCGCATCACTGCAAAACATCATTGGTCGTTATTCAAATTGACGATGAGCGGGCGGTGTTTTATTTGTGAGACGGCGGACGAAAAAAATTTGCTCGATACGTAAAAAACCTCTTGCAATAGGGCATTCGCTTAGATACACTGCGTTTCACAGATGAAACGCAGTGTGATTCATAACAATCTCCAATGCCGTCATCTGCCCGGAGCGTGATCATTGATTTTCCATTTTTCAGATTTTGATAGAGTCCGTCAGGGACCAAGCCAGCGCGAACTTTGTCAGAAAACGCGCGCGCGCGCAACTCGGTTTAGAAAAATTTTCAGAGCGGCGCAACAACTACGAAGATCGAGT
>JAJVHZ010000071.1 GCA_022072255.1 Gammaproteobacteria bacterium
GGCCACCACTGGTGCGGCGGCGAGGACCCGATGAGGCCCCCTATCGCGATAGAACTGGAAGACAGCGGCAAGGTGTGGTGCCGGTGGGGTGTGATTGAGCATTCCTGCCCGCGCCCTGACCGCGGCCAGGTTGGGCCTTTGATGATCGTCACCCCCGACTACCTGCGCGAGCTGATCGACAACGGCCCGCGGGAATGGCCACACGGCACACACAGCGTCACCACCGACGGCCGCCGCGTATTCGCCCACCACGACTACCACGGCCAGCGATGGACATGGGAACTGTTCCCCGCCTACTTCACCGACAACCTCGGACCACCCATCTGCATCGGCAGGTGGCCGGACTGATCCGACACGCCTCGTAGCGGGTAGCGGCGAATGTCCACTGCGCGTGATACTCTCGCGGCAAGTGTTGGGCGACCGAGTGCGCCCAAAAACAGAACGCCCGGACCTGAAGCAGGCCGGGCGTTTCGCGTCAGAGGATGAATGCTCAATGCCCTCCGCGCCGCCACGAGTCTGCTCTCGCTGCGGACGAGCCGCTCCCGCTCGACAACGATGTGCCTGCACACCGGCATGGGAGAACAGCACACATCCCGGAAATAGCCGGCGGACGCAGCGCACCCGCAGGCAGCAGCTCCAGGATCACCCGTTCTGTCAGGCCCCGGGCTGTAACCGCCTCGCGGACGAAGTCGACCACATCACTCCACTCGCCGAGGGCGGAGACCGCTTCGGGCGCGGCAACCTGCAATCCCTTTGCCGACACCACCACAAGCAGAAGACGGCAGCCGATGCGCTGCGAGGCAGAACCCGAAGGAGGTGAGACCGCCGTGAGCACACCGGGTATGGGGGTTGGAATCGCTGCGACCGGGGACATGGGACCGCGAGCGGTCAGGCTTTCTTTTTCACACTCAGGTTTTTCGCAGTTTCACGGCGGCCGCGGTGGGGCGTAGGGGCCCCGCGGCCGCACCGGCAGCCCTCAAGCTGGTCAAGGGCAGGGGCGCGGGCCTAGACAGTGGTGGCCGGCCCGTCAACGAGCCACCGAAGTTTCATCGCGGCGCCCCGGACGTCCCGGACTGGCTGAGTGCCGCGGCCCGCGAGGAGTGGGATCGCATCGTTCCCGGCCTTGACGACCTGGAGCTGCTGAAGGCCGAGGATTTCGCAGCGCTGGTCGAGCATTGCGAGACGTGGGCGACTTACCTTGCCGCGCTGGAGGTTGTTCGCGCGGACGGGATCGTGTTGACGAACCCGGAGAACGGACGCAGGTACAAGAATCCGGCGCTGTCGGCGGCGGAGGCAGCCGCCCAGCAGCTTCGCGCGTCGTGCCGCGAGTTCGGGCTGACTCCGTCATCGGAGCAGAACATCGGCAAGCCCATGAGGGGCAGCGGTGACGGCGCGGAAGCCGACCCGTTCGGCGCGCCCGCGTCGTAGCGCCCGCTGGGCGAAGGCCGACGTTGAGGCGCTGAAGCTTTCCCCTGAGGTCGCCTGGTATCTGGAGTCGCGCGGGTATCACCCGCCGACGTGCCCGCCGCTGATCAAGACCCCGGAGCCGTCGGCGGTGCGGGGTGCGGTGTTCGATCCGGATCGGGCGGATCGGGTGGTGGCTGCGTTTCGCCGGCTGCGACACACCAAGGGCCGCTTCGCCGGTCAGGTTTTCGATCCGGACTGCTGGCAGGTCGCCTACTACCTGGCACCGGTGTTCGGATGGGTGGCCAAGTCGAAGGACACCGGCGATTATGCGCGGATCGTCACGACGGCGTGGATCGAGCTTCCCAGGAAGAACGGGAAGACCACGCTTGCGTCGGGGACGGGGATCTATCTGACCGGCGCCGATGGCGAGCCTGGGGCGCAGGTGGTGTGCGCGGCGACGAACAAGGATCAGGCGCGGTTCGCGTTCGACCCGATGAAGCAGATTGTTCGCGGATCCCCGGACCTGGCGAAGCACTTCGACCCGTTCCAGTCGAAGATCATTCACAAGGCGTCGGGTTCGGTGTTCGAGCCGGTGGCCAATGTTGGCGACGCCCAGCATGGTCGTGATCTGCACGGCGGGATCGTCGACGAGGTGCACCTGCACAAGTCCAACGACCTGATCGAGGCGATCGAGACGGGCACGGGTTCGCGTGTACAGCCGCTGATCCTGTTCATCACCACTGCTGACGCCGGTAGGCGGCACACGCCGTACGACGAGAAGCGCAGCAGGATCGAGAAGTTGGCGCGCGGGGCGCTGAAGGATCCGACGACGTACGGCGTGGTGTTCGCGGCGAGCGCTGATGATGATCCGTTCGTCGAGGCGACATGGAAGAAGGCGAACCCCGGGTATGGGATCTCTCCGACGAAGCGGTTCATGGCTTCGGCGGCGGCGAAGGCCAAGGATTCGCCGGCGGAGCTGGCCAGTTTCCAGCGCCTGCACCTCGGGTTGCGGACCAAGCAGCAATTCCGGTACGTCGACCTGGGCGCGTGGGACGGCAACGCCAGCATCGTGGACGCCTCGCGGCTGAAGGGCCGGGAGTGCTTCGGCGGCCTGGACCTGGGGAGCACGAGCGACCTGACGGCGTTGTGCTGGGTGTTCCCCGAGGGGGATGCGTTCGATGTGCTGCTGCGATGCTGGTCCCCCGAGGATTCGATCGCAGCACTCGATGAGCGGACAGCGCGCGCGGCGTCGAACTGGGTTGCGCAGGGATGGTTGACCACAACCCCGGGGAACGTGACCGACTACGACTTCATCGAGGCGCAGATCGGCCGGGATCGGGACGAGTTCCTGGTGCAGGAGATCGCCTACGACCGATGGAATGCCCAGCAGCTGGTGAACAACCTGGTGTCGGCGGGCGCCCCGATGGTGACGATGGGTCAGGGGTTCGCGTCAATGTCGGCGCCGACGAAGGACTTCCAGCGCCTGGTGCTCACCGGCAGCCCGAAGCATCCGATCATCCGTCACGGCGGCAATCCGTTGTTGCGGTGGATGGTGGACAACCTCGCGGTGGTAATGGACCCGGCGGGGAACGTGAAGCCGGACAAGGCGAACGCCGGGGACAAGATCGACGGTGTGGTCGCCCTGATCATGGCGTTGGCCCGCGCACTGTCGGCGCGCGAGGCCGTTGGTGTGAGCGCCTACGAGGACGAAGGGCTGATGATCGTATGACGCGGAGAGCTTCTCGCTGATGGGGCTTCGACGGCACCCCGGCCTGAACCGCAAGGTGCTGGTCTCGCTGTATTCCGGGTCGGCGGTGTCCGGTGTACTGACGTCGTCGACGTCGGCATACCTGATCCTTCGGGGCTGCGTGGTGCATGAGGCCGGCGTTGAGCCGGTGAGCGCTGACGGCGAGGTCGTGGTGGAACGGGCGAACGTCGACTACGTGCAGATCGTCGGCGGCCCTTAGATGGGGTTCGTGCAGTCAGCTGGGGCGGTGCAGAGCCTGTCCCGGCCGAGTATCCCCGTCGCGCGGCGGATCGACCTGTCGCCGTGGGTAGTGATGGACTACTTCGAGATCTGGCGCAGGCAGCCGTCGGTGCGTCGCACGGTGTCATTCCTGGGCCGCAACATCGCCCAGCTGGGTCTGAACCTGTTCGAGCGCAAGGGTGACACAGATCGGCAACGGTTGACCGATCACCCGCTGGCCCGGTTGCTGACCCAGCCGAACAGGTTTACGACGCGGTACCGGTTCTTCAACTCACTGGTGTGCGACTTCGCGATCTACGACTGCGCGTACTGGTGGAAGGCCAAAGGGGTCGATGGAGGCCACCAGCTGTTGCACCTACCGGCCCCGCTGGTCACGCCGAAGGGTGACAACTGGCTGACGCCCGAGGTGTTCGAGGTAGTGGGCGCCAAGGGTCGCAAGCTCATCCCCGCCGCGGAGGTGTTGTACTTCCGCGGCTACGGCGGCGCGGCGGATGCCGGGGTGTCTCCGCTAGAGTCGCTGCGGCAGGTGCTGCGCGAGGACTGGACCGCTTCGGAGATGCGCGACCAGGTGATGCGCAATGGCGCCCGACATTCGGGGTATCTCACCCGGCCGAATGATGCGCCGAAGTGGTCCGACGGCGCGCGCGAGCGTTTCAAGCTGGAGTGGCAGACCCGCTACGCGGGCTCAGCAGCGGCCGACGCCGGCGGCACGCCGCTACTCGAGGACGGGATGACGTTCACCGCGGCATCCCAGACCGCCAAGGAACTGCAGTACATCGAGGGCCGAAAGCTCACCGACGAAGAAGTGGCCCGCTCGTACTTCATCCCGCCGCCGATGATCGGGATCCTGGATCATGCGACATTCTCGAACATCACCGAGCAGCACAAGATGCTCTACCAGGACACCCTCGGCCCGTGGCTGTCGATGATCCAGGACGAGGTTGCGCTGCAACTGATCCCGGACTTCGAGCCGGTACATCCGGACCGGTTCTACGTCGAGTTCAACATCCGCGAGAAGCTGACCGGCTCGTTCGAGGAACGCGCCGGGGTGATGCAGCAGGCGATCGGCGGGCCGTGGCTGACGATCAACGAGGGCCGCGCGATGGACAACCGGCCGCCGATAGACGGCGGCGATGAGTTGATCCGGCCGCTGAACGTGACGCAGAACGGCGACCAGGACCCGATCCAGGCCGAGGAGCAACCTGCGGTCGGGATGACCCCAACCGGCGGCGGCAAGCCCGACCCGGAAGACGATGCCGAGCAGGAGGATTGATGCTCACCAAGAACCACGCGATCGAGCTGGTCTCGTTCAAGGCCGGGCCCGACGACGGACTGGAGGACGGCCAGTTCATCGCCTACGCGTCGGTCTTCGGGAATAAGGACAGCTATGGCGACGTCGTGCTGCCGGGCGCGTTCGCGAAGGACCTTGCACGGTGGGAGAAGTCGGGCAATCCGATCCCGCTGCTGTTCGGTCACAACATGAGCGACCCCGACTACAACATCGGGCATGTCGTCAAGGCCGAGGAGGACTCCGTCGGGCTGAAGGTCACCGGGCAGCTCGACCTGGAGAACCCGAAGGCCCGGCAGGTCTACCGGATGCTCAAGGGCCGGCGCATCAATCAGATGAGCTTCGCCTACGACGAGATTGAGTCCGGCCCGACGACCCGTGACGGCGATGACGTCTGGGAGTTGCGGGAACTCAAGCTCTACGAGGTTTCGGTGGTGACACTCGGCGTGAACAGCGAAACCGAGATCCTCGCCGTGAAGTCGATCCCCACCGTGGTGCAGCGTGCGCTGCACGACATCAAGGCTGGCCGTGTGCTTTCGGCCAAGAACGAGGGCGAACTCCGCGGGGCGCATGAGGCCATCGGCCGCGTCCTATCCGCTCTCGAAAGCACATCCGACGAGGAGAAGGCCAGCGACAGCGGACCGTCTCGCCAAGCGCCGGCCGGGGATGCCCAGCCGGGTCAGCCGCGCGAGGCCATCGGCAAGTCGTCCGTCAACCCCTTGGCGTTGCTGAACGCGATCGACGCATCACTTGATGTCGAGTTCGTCTAACCATCCAACAAATCCGAAGGAGACGCGCACATGAGCGCACGATTGGCCGCCCTCAAGGAACGGGCGAATCACGAAAGCAAGACCGCCCGCGAGGTCGCGGAGAAGGCTCACAGCGAGGGTCGCGAGATGACCGCCGACGAGGCCGCCGACTACAAGAAGTCGATGGACGCCCTCAGTGACATCCTGGCGGCAGTCAAGTCTGTCAAGGCCGATGAGGCCGTGCTGGACCAGGCCAAGGCGTTCGGCGACGAAGTCGGCGGGCTGCCCGCCGAGCAGGACCTGAAGGCCCGGGTCAAGAGCCTCGGGGTGACAGTGGTGGAATCGCCGGAGTTCAAGGCGATGCTCAAGCCGTTCCAGCGAGCCGACGGCGGGATCTCGATCCCCAAGGGCACCCACATCAACTCCGACCCGATCAAGGTCAAGTCGCTGTTCACTGGCGCATCCTCGACCTCGGGCGGTGCGTTCGTCGTCAACGAACGTACCAACATCGTCGAGATGCTGGGCCGCAAGCCGCTGACCATCCGGTCGCTGTGCTCGAATCGGCGCACGAGCTCCGACACCGTCGAGTACGTGGCCCAGACCAGTCACACCAACGCCGCAGCCGTGGTCGCTGAGGCCACCAGTTCCGCAGCCCCGACCGCCCCGGAGGGCGCCTCCGGCGGGGCTTTGGTCCAGGCCGCCGGCGGTGGCTACAAGCCCGAAGGTGCGTGGGCGTTCGAGGTACGCACCGCGGTAGTCAAGACCATCGCCGAGTGGGTGCCGGCCACCAAGCGGGCACTGGCCGATGTGTCGCAGCTCGAAGGGCTCATCAATGACGAGCTGCGCCTTGACATCGAGGAGGCCGAGGAGGGTCAGATCCTCAACGGCAACGGCTCCGGCGAGAACTTCACCGGCATCAACTCGACCAGCAGCGTGCAGACCCAGGCGTGGTCGACCGACCTGTTCGAGACCGTCCGCAAGGCCATCACCAAGGCCCGCACGGTGGGCCGCGTCAATCCGAACGCGATCGTGCTGAACCCGGCCGACGCGGAGAAGATCGACCTGGCCAAGGATGGCGAGAACCGCTACTACTACGGGGGACCCCAGGCGATCGTGGGCCGCACCCTGTGGGGCGTTCCGGTGGTCGAGTCCGAGTCGCAGGGCGCCGGCACCGGCCTGTTGGGCGACTTCTCCAAGGCGGTGATCTGGGACCGCGAGGAGACCACGGTCACCATGACCGACTCTCACGAGGACTACTTCGTGCGGAACATGGTCGCGGTCCTGGCCGAGGAGCGCCTGGCGTTCGCGGTGACGCGGCCAACGGCGTTCGTGAAGGTCGCTACCACCAGCGGATAAGCGCGGTGGCGTTGATCGGCGTGGCGGGCGGCGACGATGCGTGGCCGCCCGCCACCACATCCCAGGAGGGACCAGCTGTGAAGAACTACGACTTGGTGATCAACGGCGTCGAGACGACGCTTCAGCTGTCCGACGCCGACGCCCGGGCGCGCGGCCTAACCCCGGCCGCAGAAGAGGTGCCGACCAAGCAGGCCCCCGCACCGGCGAACAAGGCCCGCAAGCCTGCCACCAAGCGCGCGGAGGCTGCCGCGGCGGCGTTCCGCAAGCGCGCCGACTAGATGACCCTTGACGTCCTGGCGGTCGAGGCCTTCACCGAGGGCCGACTCAACCGCGACGACGCCGAGACGCAGCGCCAGCTCGACGCCGCGCTCGCAGCCGCCCGCGGCTATTGCGGCTGGCACGTCACCCCTGTTCGTACCGGCGATCAGGTGATCGCCGACGGTCGCGGCGGTGCGCTGCTTGCGCTGCCGACCCTGGCGCTGTCGGCGGTCACCGCGGTCACCGAGGACGGTGTCGAGTTGGACGTCGACACCTTGGAGTGGTCCCTGCGCGGACTGGTGCGCAAGCCTTACGGCCAGCTGTGGACTACCCGCTTCTCCGGCGTCACAGCGACGATCACCCACGGGTACGCCTCAGTGCCGGACTTCGAGTCGGCGGTGCTGTCGGCCATCGAGCGGGGTACGTTCGCCGCCGGCGGGGGCGAGACCCCTCGGGTGATCGGGCCGTTCCAGTACGGCTCGGCCACTTCTGCCGGAGCGCTGTTCACAGATCCCGAGCGGGCCGTGCTCGACCGCTACGCACTGGAACGGATGCCGTGACCGAGACGGTCACCGTCACCCCGGCCGCCGGCATCGACTCCGACGGCAACCCCGCCAACTCCGGAGATCCGGTCGTTCTGACGCCACTGGAGGTGGCGCCCGGGAACCTGCTCGTTCGTCACGGCGTCGGCGGCGACCTGACCGGTGTGGAGTTCACCGTCTACCTGCCGTTGCGGGTCCGCTTCGAAGGGGCGTGGACCTCCACCGAGGACCTGGTGCGCACCGGCGACGACATCCTGGTCCGCGGGAAGCAGTGCACCGCCTTGGTGTCGGTGTGGCGCACCCAGCACGGCGGCCGCGGTGGTGTCGCGGTGCTCGCGCGTTCCGCCACAGGCAAGGCCGCCTGATGGCGGGCAAGGTGCGCCTGAACAAGAAGACGATCGGGCGCATCCTCAAGACTGCCGACGGCGGGAAACGCGCTGTCGCGCAGAAGATCCTGGCCAACATCGAAGACCCCGACGCCCGCATTGAGGTGTACACCACCGATCGTGAGGTGGTGGGCATCATGGTGCCCGCCGACAGGCAGGCCCGTGACGGTGTGGCCACCAGGGCGGCCAGCGCAGTCGGAATCAGCCCGGGGAAGCCGTAAGTGCCGCAGCCTGATCCGGCGGCCGCTATCAAGGCCGCGATCGAGCAGGTGTGGGACACCGACCACGCCGAGTGGGCGGTCACCCTGCACGTAGACGACGACTATCGCCCCGTGGCTGGTTCGCCGGTGCTGCTGGTCGCCGACGATGGCGGCACCACGGTGCACGGCGGGGCGTGGCTGGTCCGCAAGGACATGCTGCGCATCGTCATCCGGTTGACCGTGTTCGCCGCTGGGCGCGGCGAGGCCCGCGAGGTCCTCGACGCCGCCGTCGACGACCTGGTCGCGAACCGGCCCGCGGGTATCCGCATTGAGAACGTCCCCGCCGCGCTGGAGACGCGCGACCGGGAGACTGGCGCCTTCCTGGCGTCGATCACGATGCCGGTCATCGTGAGACCCCTCTAACCGCAACAACTCTCACAGAGGAGACCCTCATGGCTGGTGACGCCAGCAATATCCGTTCCTGGGAGACCGGCGACGTGTACATCTTCGACCCGGACGTGACGTTCGTCGGGGCGACGCACATCCCGGGCGACATCGACGACGCCCTGCACGCCGCGTGGCTGCCCGCCGGGCTGATGCTGGGCACCCCCGGTGTCAGCATGGCCCGTCAGGTCGAACGCACCGACGTCAATTCCTGGCAGCAGGGCCGCGTCAAGGAGAAGGTCAAGAACCCCAAGACCGACATCACCTTCACCCTGCTCGAGGACAACGACGTGACCGCCGATCTGGTCGACGCGACGAAGGTCCCCGGCGTCAAGCGGCGTTACGTCGCCTGCGTGTTCGTCGACGAGGACGGCTACGTCAAGCGGTTCATCTCCAAGGCGAAGGTCGGCCTGTTCGTGTCGAACGACAACCACCAGCAGGACATCGAGGGCCGCGAGGTTACCGGGTCGCTGGAGCCGGTGGCCGGCGAGTACTGGACCCTGCAAGAGGGTGTGCCCGCCTGATGGCCCGCAAGCTGACGCTCATCGAGTTCACCAAGGCGACCGCGACCCGCTCAGTCGGGTCGCGGTTGCTGGTGGATGACATGTCGGCGGTGTCGCTGGTCGACAAGAAGAAGGTCGCCATCCGAGTCGACGAGGGCGCCGCCGAGGTGGCTGCTGTCGAGTCGGAGCCGCGCAAGCCCCGCCGTGCCAAGGCCGACGAGCCCGACCAGGCCGCGGCCGAGCCCGACGGCGAGTAGCCCCGCCCGCGCGGAGGCACTCGGGGAGGGTGCCGTCACCGCGGCCTTTGCAGGCCGCGACTGGCGGGTCCCCCTCGACGTCGACGCCTGGCCGCTGGACGCGATCCGGGCCAGCGTCGGCGTGCGGGATGACGGGTCGATCGCCGTCGACCACGTCGCGGTCATCTCCGCGTGCGAGGTGCTACTCGGGGAGCAGTTCGAGGCGTTCTGCGACGCGGCCACCACCCGCGCCCATCTGATCCCCGCCTCCCATGCGTTCGCCGAGGCTGTCGGGATCGGCCGCAGCCGGGACACTCACGGCGACCAGTGGGACAAGGCGTTCGGGGCGATACCTCGGCTGTTGGCCCTACTGGAGGCGTGGCCGACGGCCGTCGAGTCCGACCTGGCCCGCTTCTGGAATCTCGACTACCGCGACCGGTGGCGTTTCGACGGCGACGGCCGACGCCGGTTGACCCTGCGGCAGATCCACGCACGCCTGAGTCATCTGCCCGCCAACTCGGCGTGCGCGGTGGCATGGGGGCGGCGCAGCCCCACCGAACTGCTGCTGATGGACATCTATGAGCCGCTGGCCGGCCGCGTCCATCCATCGCGGCCGCTGACCGCCGCTCAGATCGCCGAGCGCAACGCCGAGGATGCGGCGCGCAAGAAGGCGATGGCCGACTACGAGGCTCGCCGGGTGGCGCGCGGGGACCGCCTGCCCGACCGGTTGCGCACCGCACGAGAGAACGCACGACGAACGAGAGGGAACTGATGGCCAAGAAGTCCAGCACCGACACCGCACCGGAGCCGAATCCTCTGGTGTCGCTGGAGTTCAACGGCCATACCTTCACGTTCGCCCGGGACCAGGAGGACTGGCCCACCCGCGCGATCATCGCCGCGTCCCGCCGCCAGTACGACGCAGTTGTCGAGCACGTCCTCGGCCCTGGGCAGTGGGAGTCGCTGATGTCTATCGCCGCTCCCACCTACCGCCAGTTCATGGAGTTCCTCACGGTGTTCGCCGACACGGTCGAGCGCGAGTGCGGCTAGTGCCCGTGCCACAGCCGGAGGGGGTGAATTAGTTTGTCCGACAACGACATCGCCTACTACACGCTTCCTGTGATCCTCTCCTTCGAGGGGGTCGAGAAGCAGATCAGTGCAAAGCTCGGCAAGGCATTCGGCGATGTCGGGAAGAAGTCGAGCAAGGCGCTGGCCGATGCCACCGAGGACGACCTCAAGCGCGCCTCCGACTCCTACGACAAGCTCCGCAACAAAGCCCTCGACGCCCTAGGCAAGGTGCGCGTCGAGGAGGAGAAGCTCGCCAAGGCCCGCACCGCCGGCAAGTCCGATCAGATCGCGGCCGCCGAGGAGCGCCTCGCCAAGGCCCGCCGTGACGCCGCGACCGTCAACCGCGATGCGTTGCGTTCCTACAGTGACCTGGAATCCATCCAGGGGCGACTATCCGGCAAGACTTCCGGGCTGGGGATGGAGTTCGGCAAGCTCGGCGATCTGGCCGGCAAGGCTGGCACGGCGATGGCCAGTGCGGGCGTAGTGGCCGCAGGGGCCGCCACTGTCGGCATCGCCGCGCTGGCGGCCGGGGTGATCGCCGCCGGCCGCGAGCTGTACAACCTCGGGCAGCAGTGGGACGACGTCACTGACGCCCTATCGGTCAAGACCGCCAAGATCGGCCCCGACCTGGACAAGCTCAAGACCGCCGTCAAGGACCTCGCGCCCGCCACCGCATCGTCCATCGGCGACATCGGCAGCGCAGTTGGCGCGGTGTCGCAGGCATTGCGGCTGTCGGGCTCCGACCTGACGAAGGTGTCCAAGACGATCCTCGACCTGAACCGGATCACCGGCGAGGACCTCAACATCCGTGACCTGGGCAAGGTGTTCCGCGGGTTCGGGGTCGACGCCAAGAACCAAGTCGCCACCCTGGACTCCCTGTACCGCGCCTCCGCAGCGACCGGGATGAGCGTCAATGATCTCGTCTCGGCGATCGGCAGCAACGGACCTGCCCTGCGGACGATGGGCATGGGCGTCAGTGAGGGCGCCGCCCTGATGGCGGTGTTCAACGAGGCCGGCCTGGATGGCGAGAAGGCCCTCGCTGCATTGGGCCTGGCCGCGAAGAACCTCGCCAAGGACGGCAAGGCACCGGCCGAAGGGCTGCGCGACACCCTCACTCAGGTGCAGGGGCTACTGGCAGCCGGTCGCGAGGCCGACGCGATCAATGTGGCCACCAAGATCTTCGGCAAGGGCTACGGGCCGGTACTCGACGCGATCCGGTCTGGGGCGTTGGACGCCCAGTCACTTAACGACGCTCTTGCGCAGGGCGGTGTGACGATCGACGAGGTGGCCCAGTCGACCGCGGACTGGTCGGAGCGCTGGCAGCAGCTGAAGAACACGCTGAGCGTCGCACTGGAGCCGATCGCCTCGGGCGTGTTCAACCTGATCAACGCGCGCCTGGAAGGTCTGGCCGACTGGGTGACACAGAACCAGTCGAAGGTGATCGGATTCTTCGGGGCTGTTGCCGATTGGGCGTTCGCCGCCGCCGAGGCGATCGTGAAGTTCGTAGCCGATTCGCTGCGCGGCCTGGGCGAACTCATCTCCAACGTGTCGGGGGCGCTGGGGCCGATCTTCGACGCGATGGCCACCATCGGCGGTGTCGCGAAGTTCATTCCCGGCTTCCAGAACGTCGGTGACGCGATGGAGAAGATCGGCAAGGCCGGCCAGACTATCGACGACGCGTTCGCCGGAATGCCGGGCAGCCTGAACAAGGCGGCCGACGCCTTGGAGGGCAAGGTGCTGCCCGGCATCCGCAAGGGCCGCACCTACGCGGAGCTGTTCATCGAGCGCACCAAGCAGGCCACCAGGTTCACCGAGGT
>JAJVHZ010000049.1 GCA_022072255.1 Gammaproteobacteria bacterium
CGGTCAGCGTCACCTCTTCGACGCCGCTGGCGACCATTCGTTCAACGATCAGCCGCGCGTTGCGCCCGATGATGTTGACGGCCTGACTGGGCGGAGTCATCAAAGTCAGCCGTCCGGCTATTTCCTGAACGTCGCAGCCGTCGTAAAGCTCCGTGTTGTCGAGTGACAAGAGCAGCGTTGCAGATTGATCGCTCATGATTTGGTGGTTCCCACAGTCGCGGCAGCAGTTGCTTGAACAGTAACAACCTGCCAAGCGTTTAGCGATTTGAATTCCCGCTTCACCAAGCGCCGTCTATCTTTGTCTACTTCGTAAAGCGGCACATAGGCATCTGTCTTTTTGTGATAGACAACTACTTTTCCCCAATTGCTCAAAATCGTAAAAATGATGGGCGAGTACGCAACCATACCCGAAGGAAAGAAATGCAAGCGTGAAATTGCGCCTTCACCATAAGCGCGGATGCCTTCGTAAACATCCTCAACAATCCGCGCTGCCGTTGCCGGTTCATCCAGGGCTTCGCCGCTGGCTTGATAGACGAGGATTTGAGCAATGTTCGGATGATGCGCTTGTAAATAGTTGCGCACATCCGGCAAAGGATCGCTATATCCGCCGACGCGAATGCAAATCGCTATCTCTCCTTCCTTTGCCGCGGTTTGAATTTGTTGCAGTCGCTTATCACGAAGCCGCTTGTTGTGGATTGTCCGCCACGCCCAGGTCACAAAACCGCCAAAAGCAGCCGCCGCCAGATTGATCAAAAAATCTACGAACTTTCCAGCCATAGCGTTCCCCCCCCATTGTTTTCATCCGATCAAAAATCGCTCCAACTCGCGTTTGACGCGCTCAGCCTGGCTCATTGACTGCGCGCGCGTGCGAACTTCCAGCGCGTAACCAGCGTCGGTATAAGCCAGTGTGACGCGCAACACTTCCGGCGCGCTGGTTTTCACATCAACCACCAAATTTCCGTACTTCGTTTTCAAAGCGCGGCTGCGATCGCAGGCCGGGTTGTTGTCGGTGGAATCCATTCGTTCGGCGAAAGGGAAATTGCGCAACCGCTCGGCGTGCGGTCTGAGTTGTTCGTTGCCGTGATGAGTGCTGCTCAGATGAACGACCTTGTCCTGCGGAGCTATGGCGGACGGATCGGGCAGCAACTGAATATCGTTGAGGATGTCGTGCAACTGCCGCCCCGAAGCCGTTACACGCCATCCTCCGCCCTGTCGCTCCACCAGGTGATTGTCTTCGAGCAGCGTCCGCACCGGCGCATCCAGCTTATCCACTTCCTGCCCGCCGAGCGCCCGCAGAAAATCATTGATCCAGGGGAAAAGGCTGATGACCGGCAGCCTCACCAGTTCGATCTCTTCCGACGCCGGGTGCAACAATGTTTCCCACTCTTCCCTGTTGCGAGACAAATTCGCGGCGTTCATGTCCCGCTGCAAACTGTCGCTCATCTGAAGGTGGACGACGTGGCAAAGCAGCTTCGCGCCATAAATCTGCACGGCCAGCGCCATCAATGCCGACATCGTCTTGCGCCCGCCAGCCAGCGAAACATAAACGTCTCCGAGATGCTTAGAAGTCTTCAGCCATTTGGCGACCAGCGCCAGGTAATCCAGGTTGTCCTTCTCGGTCAACACATCGGTCGCGCCAATCGCCTCGTGAAGATAGACGATGCTGCGATCGGCGTAATGATCAACCATATGCTCATTCAAAATCGCGCAACCCTGCCGCACCTCGGATTCATCCGTCCCCAGCGTGACGACCTGTGTAAAGCGAATCCCTTCAGCCTCCTCCAGCTTGTCTATGGCTTCGGTGACAACGGCAGGCGATTCGCCGAGCGATGAAATGAGAATGGTTTGGCGTGACATTATGATTTCCGTTGATAGTTCCGAACTAAAACATAGTCTGGGCGTTCCTGTAGTTGCCAAATAAAATACTGGGTGCCAACATCAAGATTATTTAGGTCAGCGCAAGGCAATGACCAACGTATTTTGTGCTCCGAAAACCATTCCAATTGTGCCCCGCGATTCATCCGGTCTTCCTTCTGAAGAAGAAGCGCAAGAGAAGGAATCAATCGCAACTTTTCGCTCTCTGTTTCAAACTGCTCGACTGCATAAAACAGTTTGTGTAGGTGTGGCCGAAGTCCTTCAGCCGTCTGAAGCTCGTATTTCTCCGGCGTTCCACTCTTATCGTGAGGAAGGTCGTTACGCAGTATTCTGATCTTATCTAACGTATCTCTGATGTTGCTGGGGCTTGTAGAACGAGTTCGGGTGGGCTTAATCGAAATATAATTAGGCGAGGGCGGAGCCGGGGACGGATATTCGGTCAAAATCGAATTGCGTCCAAAACAAGCTTTGAATTTTGGCAACGAGGCTGTGTATTTATCCAACCGCTTCAGCAACCAAATCATTGGGCCAAGTTCTATGTTCGTATCTCTGTCCAGAAAATCGTATATGGCCACGCTCAATTTGGGATCGCCGATGTAATTGCATAGTGCCTTCAATAGCGCCTTTTGGTTTTCCCAGTGCCAATATGCGGAAAAAGCTGTTTCGAAGCAAAAGCCACCATAGAACAAAATCAACAGCTTAAGTAGACGTTCAATTTCTTTACAGGCAGCCACCCCCTGCCCCAACAATGTGGGATAAGCTATCGTCCTGTCGGCCTCATATCTGATCTCATTTATCTTGGCTAACCCCGCATAAAGCCCCCAAGGTGGCTGATGCTCAGATATCTTTAGCCGCTTGAAAACTTCGCGGCTTCTCTGGCTATTCCCAACCTCATCAAGGTCAATGTTCAATTCTTTAGCTATTTGATCCAGGCGACTCAAGTTACCGACAAAATTCAATAACCCTTCTGTTCCATTTTCCTTATCCTCACGCTCTAAATACGCATAAACCCATTCTTTTGCAGGGCGGTGAAACCTTCCGAGAAACCTTTCCAGTTTTTCTTCTGCTCCATCGTAAACTTGTGCTATCAGCTCAGCTAGCCTGACTAAGCCGCGAATTTGCTCATCCTGTGTTTGCGAGGGATACATCACCGTAATAAGTCTAGCGATTGATGCGATCACAACAATCGGCAAGCCCAGCCTAAAACATAAATTGCATCATCCACGCCAAACCGGTAAAACTCCGCCCCCAACGCCGTTTGAATATTTCGGTAATAGCCTTCGGTCGAGCCGCTGCGTCTGGCGAAATTCGAGTTGGGCAGCCGTTCCACCAGCTTTTTGAGCTTGTTGAGGTCTCGGTGTTTGAGCAGATAGGCGTAGATTTTCTTGAGTTCGTTCGGGTCGGCGCCGCGCACCTGGCGTTGGCGGTCGCGCGATCCGACTTCGGTCGCCGCGCTGCGCAGCCGCTGGCAAAGCTGCGTGGCGTGGCGGATGTGTTCCTGCGGTTGCATCATCGGTTTTCCTCCTTCAGTACATTCCAGTCGGCGCTTTGCGATCCGACGGGTATTCCCAGATTTTCAGCAACTCATCCAGCGCGTCTTCGTTAATGAGCGAGTTAGCCTTTCCAACCTTATCCAGCAAAAAGCCGACGATCTCTTCTTCAACTACCTGGACGCCAGCGGCAAAATCCGTGAATGATTCTCTTGTGTTCTGGATTTCCAAACGGATCAGATGAATCTCCACCGAACCGAGCATCGCCTGCTTGCCGCCGCCGACTTTGATGGCCACATCATCGAGCACGCCCATCGCCACCATCAGCAGGCAGAATTCGTCGGCGGTCAGGCTCTCGAACTGCACAGTGAATTCCAGTTCGGAATCTTCGGTGATCACCTGATAAGGCTCGCCGCGCTGCGCCGCTACCGGTTCGCCGTGGAAATAGAACTTGCGCCCGTTGAAACGGCGCTGGAAGTCTTTGTAAAACCGCGCCGAATCGCGCGGCGGATAAGGCGATTGAATCTGGTGGGTCGCCACGCCGCCTTTGCTCAACCGTGCGTCGTTGAAACTGACCCGGCCTTGATAACCCAACGCGCCGAAGATCGAACAGCAAGCGCAAAGCTGCGCGAGGTCTTTGCAGGGGCCTGCTTTCGCCGCCAAATTGTTTTCGATCTCCTTCCGCACAATTCGCAGGCACGAATCGGAAATGGCTTCGGCGATGGAGCGCACCGCGCCTTTGAGCGAAGTCCCTGGCACAATCACCTTGCCGTCGGCGGTGATCAGCCCGCGCACCGGATCATCGTTGACCAGTTCGTAAATTCCCGAACCGACGTGAATCGGCGTCAATGCGCGCAAGAAACAATCGAGCTTGCCGGTGTAAGCGCCGGGCGCGAATCGGTCGTGCGGGCGGTCTTCGGCTTTCAGGCTGCGGCGCGCGGCGTGTTTCGAGATGACGACTTTGCCGAACGGTTTCGGCTCCGGTTCCTGTTGCCGCCAACCGCCGCGTTGTGGTCTGTCTGGCATGGTTACTCTCCTTTCGGCTTTTTGTAATCGCTGATCCCGCAGAAACGGGTCATCTGGACGATGCCATCGCGGCTGTAATCCACCGCGTCAATCTGTAAGGGCGAATTCGGCTCACCGGTGTAGACGGCTTTATATTTATCCTTGATTCCCGGTACAGACACTTCCACCCAATCGCCCAGCTTGCCGTTCCATTTGCCGTAAAGCTTCTGCCACGTTTTGCGCGTTTCCCATTCGCTGCCTTCGTCAACGAATCTCGCTTCGTCTGGCGGGACGCCGCTTTCCGACAGATAGGTGACAATGAAGAGGCCGCCTGAGCGTTCGCGCCATCGGACTTCGCGCTCTTTGTCGAAGGCGCGGCCACGCGGAAGTTGCGCGTCTGTTTCGAGCGTGTTTTTCGGCTCGAAGTGCGGGCTGATGAGCGCATCGGCGTCTTCGGCCAGCAGGATGAATTCCTTGCCTCCGAAGACGGCGTTGACGGCTTCGACGACCGCCGCCCAATCGCCGCGCCGGCTTGCGACCGTTCCTTTCGTCATTTCGCCCTCCGCTGTTTGTCTTCCGCGATGAAGCTGTTCCAGGCCGTCTTGACGCATTCGCCCAGGAGCGCGTCAACGCCCGGCGCGAACCAATCGGCCGAATTCGATTCGCGCTTGAACAGCACGGACGAACCCAGCACCTCATCACTTTGTTCGGGATTGGCGGCGACGCTGACCGGCTTCGTTTCCGCTTCGCTGGTGATGCCGTAGCTTTTGCGTTCTTCATCGTCGAGCAAAGCGCCGATGCCTTTCACGCTCAACTCACCGTCGCCCAGCGCCAGCCCGCCCGCCGCAATCGAGCGCAATTCCAGTTTGTCCAGCCGCGCCGATACGCTGCCGAAGCCGCGCGATTTGCCGTAACCGACTCGGACGCGCCCCAGGCACAAATCGCGCACGGCCAGCCCCAGCAAGCCCAATTGCCAAAGCTCGAAATTGCGCAATCGAATGGTCGTCGCAAACTCGCCTTCGGTCAGCGCCTCGAAGTCGAACGGCCCGACGGCGACCGAACCCAGCACGCGGTCAATCGCCACCGCCGTTCGCTTGGTCAGGTGAGACTTCAAATCAACTGTCGGGTAAGCGTCGGCAAAGGCGGCGCGTCCGGCCAGATTGGTCGAGCCGTAGAGTTTGCAGGCGACGCAAGACTGATCGTAAATCGCGGTCGCGTTGCTCTCTCTCGCTAAACCCTCCAGGCTTTTGCTGCACGAATCCGTTTTATGGAACGGATCGCAGCAATACACGTCCAGCGTGCGCGCGATCTTTTCGCTGTAGCTACGCAGCGTGCCTTTGAGCGAAGAGCCGGGAATGAAGATCGTCTCGCCCAATCGGGCGTGGCGGGTGCGGATGAATTGCATGTCGGGAACGGTCGGGTCCCAGCCTTCCGTGCCCAATTTGACAAGTAGCGGCCCTTCGGCGGCGATGGTCAGATGAAAGGTCGCTTCGTTGAGTAATTTTTTGTGCATTCGGTGCGCTCCTTGATCCCTGGGTGCATATCGCTTCCAGCGTGCTATTTGGCAAGAGACCTATTTCTTTTCAATAGGCCTATCGCCGAGAGCACGCTGGAAGCGATGCGCACCCAGGCCTGTCATTTCAATCTTGCTTCGGCCAGTTTGGTGATTTTGCCGTCCAGGTATTTATGCGCTTCGGCTGCTTTCAACAATCGGCCTTTGCCTTCGATTAGATAATTGAGCAGATCAGCCTTGCCGTCGCCGATGAAATCATTGGCGGAGGTGTCACCGACGATTTCGACTTCGCTCAATTCCAGTTTCACGCTGCCCAATCCCCTTGTCGTTTTGCCGCCGAGCGAGACGCGCTCCTGCCGCATTTCGCGCAAGCCAATCGCCAGCAAGCCGAGCAGATCATCCTCCGCGTTTTCGGCGATGATCTCCAACCCGAAGCGCGTGGAAGCAGGCACGACATCGAAGTCGTATTTGACGCCCTGCCGCGCGGTTTCGGTGTCGCGATCAATGCCCACGCCATCGCGCCGTTCGATTCTGCCCAGGCGCCAATCCGGCAGGACGAACAGGTCTTTGATCATCGCGTGCGACGCCAGCCACGGCGAGCCGAACAACCGGCAGACGATGCATGATTGGCCAAGAATTTCATTGGTCAGCAATTGATCCTTGATGACGCGCTCGAGCCGCTCGTCTTTTCTGGCTTTCGCTTCGGCTTCGGCGTTCTTTTCCGCATTGTCTTTGATCTTATCGATGTCTTCGGGAGTGATGCACGGAGCCGCCAGTGGGTCGCAGCTTCTGAAATTCGTTCGTTCAGCGCCGCGCACCAGACTTTCCAGATGCGCCCGCAGCGCGCCTTTGAACGACGAGCCGGGGATGAACGGACGCCCGGCGCCATCGCGAATGATGGGGCTGTCGCTGGCCGAAGGATCGAGCGACGATCCGCCGGAACCAACATGCAATCCGGTTTCGGAGATGATCTGCCCGCGAATGGTGACGCGCGAGGTGAATTTATCGAAGGGCATTTTTTGCCTCCGATTCCGGTTTTTCGTAAACGTAACGGCGATACATAAAACCCAGAAGTAGTCGCGTCATCTGCATTTGCATTTCAATCTCTTTGCTTTCTTTGCAGTCACTGACATCGCTGACAATTTCTTTTGCCAGCTTTTGCAATTCACCATCAATTATTGTGATCACTGCCTCGCCCAGCTTTGTATTTTTCCATGCATTGCTGGGCGCTCCCGACCGTCCCATTTGATAGCGGATAAAGTTTGTCACTACCGCAGGATGTGGAGCAGTGTTGGCAACCGCCATGACATTGCGAATCTGACTGCCCGCGATCCGCTGACTGCCATCAACTTCCTTGATCTTGTCGAGTCGGTCGGTAATCAAACCCTCCGCGCACTCGACAAGCCTGCCGATTTTCGCGTCAATTCTTGCCTGTAACGTCAGTTCATTCATTTCGCTCATACCGGTTCTACCTCCAGGTGAAATGGATCGCAGATGATGATTTGCCCGAAACCGTCCTGGCGCATTTCGCCGACGCCTGCGGCCTGCAGCTTTTCGAGCAGTGAAAACAGCGTCCGTTGTTTGTGTTCGTCGTCGCCGAGATCGGCGGCGAAAACGTACAGCCCGCCCATTCTTGTTGCCAGCAAAACTTCTTTGGGCAATCGCCAGGCCGTCTGCCAGCCGCTGACCATCAGCGGCCCGGTGAATTGGGCAACCGGCTGGGGCGTGATGGATGTGAGAACCTGCCGCTCTTCGTTGGTCGCCAGTTCGCCGAGCGCGTCAAGCAAATCAAGTTGTAGCGTGGGCAAGCCCGCCGTATTACGCAGAACGGCGTCCGAACGCAGGTTGACGGTGAAAAGCGTTCGCGTATCGGCGGGCGGCGGGTCATCGGCAATCGCGCGCAGATCGGCTTCAAACTCTCGATACATGGCGTTGAACGATGCCACGCGGTCGCGCAAGACGTCGTTGGCGAAACTCTCTTTGGCAATGACTTCGACCGCGCCGAAACCGCGCGAAGTGCGCCCGCCAATGCGAGTGATCTGCTTCAACCATTTGCCTGTCGAATTCGCGCGTTCATCGTCAACTTCCATCAGCCCAATGAAGCGGCTGCCTTCGTCAATCGCCTGCACGCTGTAAAGCATTTCGTCTTCGGTGGTCAGCCGCGAGCGATTGACCGCCACGCGCGTCTGCCGGTGCAGCGAAGCTTCAACAGCGGCGTATTTTCCCTTGCCGTGATATTCGACGATGCGGCTGAAAGCTTCCGTGCGCTGATGGCACTCTGGGCATTTGTACTGGAACGGTATTGGGATAGCGCCGTTGCGCGCGACACAGTCGTAAGCCAATTGCCTCAGCAGCAGGTCGGCCACGCCGTGCGTCTTTCCTTTTTCGAGAAAGCCGGCATCGCGCTTGCAGGTCTGCGCCGTCATTGGCAGCGGGAAAGCCGGCTGCTCATTCGTCAGATAACAGTTGGGAAATTTGATTCCAGGTTGGCTGGGCGCTCCCAGCAATTGATCAAGCTCGTCCTGCTCCACCTGTGAAGCGAAGCGTTTGAGCGCGCCGAGCGCGCCGCGCAATTGCCCGCCCGCGACATACAGGCCGGTTTCGATCAGCGCGCCGCCATAAGCTTTGATTGCGGCCAGCGAAAGCGGCGATTTGGCCGTGATGGTTATTTCGATTTGGGCCATACCGACAATCCCTTCTCTCTCAATTTCCGCCACTCCTCGCGACTGAGGATTTGGCCGTTCACGGCGACGCTGGCGATTTCGAGGTTCGTCCAGCCCGCGCCACGCGATTTAGCCCCGCCGATGGCCGCCAATCGCTCAATCGCCGTGATGACCAGCGCAAGTTGCGGCTCCACCAAGTCGTCTTCGAGATAACCTTCCAGCTTGCCCTCATAAACGGTCCCGGCCACGCCGCGCTCAGCGTAAAAGAGCCGTTCGTCTTCCGCTGTTCGCCGCTTGCGCGAAAGCGACACGCCCGCTTGAACGCGGGTCAGAAACTGCGCCGGGACGTCGCGGCTCTTGACCGTCGCATCGCCGAAGAACAAGTGTGATTGTTCGCTGGGGCCACCAAACAGTTTGCACACTTCGCAAGGCGGATTCTCAATCTCCGGATGATGCGGACACATCGTTTCGGCGCGCGGCGCGCGGCAAATCTTGTGATCCAAACCCGACAAGATTCGCTCGCATTCGTAACGAATCTTGCCCTTCAACGTCGAACCGGGAATCAGCGGTTCCTGCGCCGCGCCGCCGCCCACCTTCCGCCGCCGGATAGTCGCTTTATCTATGCCGATGCTCAGCACGTCGGTTGACGACCCGACGATCACGCCGCTCTCCGCCGTTAGCCGATAGCTCACACTGACTTTTTTCATGCCTTTTCCTCCTGCCCTTCGCCCGATTTCTTTTCGCGCACGAAGTCGTAAATTTCCAGTATGTCCACAATCGGGGTAACAGTGGGCGTATCGAGCCATTCGTTCTTCGCTTTCCAAAACGGCGCCGATGGCCATTCCCCCACTGCTCTTCCGGAATCCAGAAATTTGTGCAGCCTCTCGTACTGATCCCCACTGCGAGCTTGCTGGTAGTAGTAGAAGTTCGTCGCGCGCAATCGTGGTCCGCTCACCACGGCTTCACGCAGGGCGTAGAGTTGCGACTTAGGAAAAGAAGAGTTTTTCAAATCGCGCACGACCTCTATCAAAGCTTTGAGTTGGTCAAGCGTCAACGGACGAGTGGTCAAGCCGTCCGCGTCTTTTTCCTCCCGCGAAGTTCGATAAGCCTTCTTCCTGAAACCGGAGATATCTTCCGTAATCGCCGTGTCAGTCGTGATGACCTGAAAATCCACGGCTGGGATGGTCTTGCCTGGCTCCGCCTTGCTGAGCTTCTTGGCGTTCTTAAGCAAACCTTTGACGATCTGGCGCGAGAAGTAGATCGGCGTTGTAACGTCCGTAATCAGCACGCCAGCGGCCAGTGTCAAATTGCGGTTTTGGTTTTTCCCGAATTCCTGACAAATATGCTGAGCCATTTCCAGCGCCACGTCCGCCGGAACAATCAGGTAAACATCGTCGCCGCCAATGGTGATGATCTCGAAAGGGTGATGTTTGATTTTACGCTTACGCTTTTGACCGTCTCTGCCGCGATATTCACGCTCACCATCACACGGGCCGCTAAGCAGCGTCCCCAGGCCGCTGAAAACTGCCTGCTCCATTGCGGTTCGCACTTCATCAGCAAAACTCCCCAAACCAGCCGCACTCTTCAGGCGTTCGAGTTGCGCGCCCATATCGTTGCCGTCCGCGTAAATGACGCCGACGAAGTTATTGGCTCTTCCGCCTGCGGCTTCGGCAATGGCTTCCAGGTCAGGGGGCGATTGCGCGCCCGCCCATTTCAGCGAATAAGGTAAGAGGAGTTCGCCTTTCGCCTGAATTTCGAGGTAATCCCTGAATTTGCCGAGGTAGAAACTCTGCGCGGCGCGGTCGCCATCATCCTGGCGCTTGTCCTGCCGCTTGCGAATGCAAACCTGGCAGATCGGGCGTTCGTCAACTTCCGGCGCAATCTCACGCGCTGGGCGAAAATGGCAATAGCCGCACCGTTCAGTGAAAGACGAGACCTCGAAAATCGGCGCGGTCAGCTTGCTCTGCTTTGCGCGCCGCAACTGATAGCCAAGCGAGGCGTAAAGTTCGCTGAACCGACCACGATCAGACTCCTTATCCGCCGTATGCGAATTATCCTTGAGCAACCGTAAGGCTTCGCCGCTGGCCTTTTCCATTTTGGTTTTGATCCAATCGGTCGAAGCCGGTTTGTTTTCCAGGTCAGCTAACCGCACATGTTCATAAACCACCGTGATGGCGCCGGTCAGCGTGGTTTCGGCATAAAGCTTTTCGATGCGCTCTTTGATTTCTTCCGCTTGCGCCAATTCACTGACGATCATTGCGCCGCCGCCGCTGGCATAAACCAACCTGGCTAAGGGGAATTCATCTTTGAGCACCTGCGGAATGCCTGTGACCTGTTTCTCGTTGATCTCGACATCGCCCCAGATATTTTTATCATCACTGTCCTTCACATTCAGCAGGTCGAGGATCAGGCTTGCGCCGCGCATTTCCGCCAGTTTGGCCGACTCGAAAACATAGCTCTGGACACGATCAACATCTGCGGCAATCAACGCCAGCGGAGTGCCATCGTCAAAGGCTTCACGCAATTTCTCCGGGACCGTCGCTGCCTGAAGATCAACTTGCTCGTCGGACATATTTCTTGTTTTCCTTTTGTGATTTTCCTACCACGCGCCTCTCCACATCGTGACGCCGGGGAATTGGCCTGGCTTTCAGCGCGTCTTAAGACGATTAATTTGTTTCGAAACTGAATGGTATCGCGCGTTTTACCGCCTCGGATTGACTGCGTACTACAACCAGCGCGGAGACTCAGGATGCAAAGTTATTTGATCTAAAATCGAGTCGCTGAAATTGGGGCTGATATTCTGATTCTGATGGTTGCCGCGACCCGGCGGGCAATATAGTAATAGCGTTCGGCCAAGTCAATTTATTTTTCAGTTCACAAGGGTGTTCCAGACTCTGCCGGGCTGACGCAGGATTGTCAGGCTGATGCTTCAAGCTGTCTCAATGCTTCGTACAAAACTATCCCGACCGAAGTCGCCAGATTCAGCGAGCGCACCTTGGGATTCGGCATCGGTATCGTCAGGCAGCGATCCCAATTCGCTTTCAACAAATCTTCCGGCAATC
>JAJVHZ010000084.1 GCA_022072255.1 Gammaproteobacteria bacterium
TTGCATCACCATGGCAACGGGGAAACGGTGCATCGATGATCATTGACGGGATAGACCTGACGACGGACGTGCTGGTTATTGCCGAAATAGGCAATAACCACGAAGGCGATTTCGGACTTGCCGGGGAAATGGTCCATGCCGCGGCGGCGGCGGGCGCTCAGGCCGTGAAATTCCAGACCATCCTGCCGGAAAAGCTTGTCTCGGCCCAGCAACCGGCGCGGCTCGAACAGTTGGCGAGGTTCGCCCTCAGCAGCGAGCAGTTCGTTGAACTTGCCGGAATCGCGCGCCGGAATCGCATCATGTTTCTTTCCACGCCATTCTCCCCCGATGTGGTGCCGTGGCTCGATGAACTGGTGCCCGCCTTCAAGATCGCCTCGGGCGACAACAACTACGACCCGCTGCTGAAGGCCGTCGGCGCCACCGGAAAGCCTGTCATCCTGTCGACGGGCATGGCCGGGATGCCGGAGATTGAGCACGCCTGCCGGATTGTCGAAAGCGCGGCAGCGGATTGCGGGAAGCGCGCGGACATCGCGCTTTTGCATTGCGTATCAGCCTATCCGACCCCTCCGGAGCAGGCGAACCTGCGCGCCATCCAGATGCTGGCCGGAAAATCCGGCAGGGTCGTCGGCTATTCCGACCATACGCTGGGCATCGACGCCGCAGTGCTTTCCGTCGCCCTGGGCGCGCGGATCATCGAGAAACATTTCACTCTATCCAAGACCCATTCCGACTTCAGGGATCACGCATTGTCGGCGGATCCGGCGGAACTGGCCGAACTCGTGCGGCGGGTGCGCCTCGCGCAAACGCTCCTCGGAAGCGGAGACAAGATCCTCCAGGTTGCGGAAAAACCGACAGCCGCCGCTGCGCGCCGATCCATCGTGGCACGCGAAGCATTCCCTGCGGGGCACCTGCTGTCGTCAGGCGATTTCGACTGGCTGCGTCCCGGTGGCGGACTGGCGCCCGGCCAGGAAGGCCTGCTCCTCGGGCGCCGCTTGTCGCGGGCGGTGGCCCGCGGCGAAATGATTACGCGGGACATGGTGGACTGACATGTGCGGCATCGCCGGATACTACGGCAGGCGGGACTTGCCCTCGGAATGCATCGCTGCATGCCTCCGCCTGATGGGCCAGCGCGGTCCGGACGGACATGGCACGGTCAGCCGGCGCATCGGCGGCATGAATGCCTATTTGCTGCATTCCCGGCTTCGCATCATCGATCTCGATCCGCGTGCGAACCAGCCGTTCAGCCGCGGCGATGGTCACCTCTGCTTCAACGGCGAACTGTACAACTATCTCGAGCTTCGCGAGGCCCTTGGCCGCAAAGGCCAGGCGTTTGCCACCGAGAGCGACACGGAGGTGCTTGCCGCCGCTCTTGCCGCCGACGGCTGGGAGGGGCTGGATGCGTGCGAAGGGATGTGGGCGTTTGCCTGGCTGGACAACCAGGGGCTCGTGCTGTCGCGCGATCGTTTCGGCGAGAAACCGCTGTTCGTGTTCGAAGATGACACCGGCGTTTACTTCGGCTCCGAACCCAAGTTCATCTTCGCCCTGCTCGGCCGCCGGCTGCCGATCAACCACGATCATCTGCGCCGCTATCTCGTCAACGGTTACAAGGCCCTGTACAAGACAACCGCCACCTTTTTCAACGGCCTGGAGGAAGTCCGGCCCGGCGCGATCCTTGCCTTCGACGCGGCGGGGCAGCGCCGCTCATGGCGGTACTGGGAACCGCGCTTCGACGTCTGCGACGATTCGATGAGTTTTCCCCAGGCGGTCGAAGCTGCGCGGCATGCCCTTGAGGAATCGGTGCGCCTGAGGTTGCGCGCCGACGTGCCGATCGCCTTTTGCCTGAGCGGGGGCGTCGACTCCAACGCCCTGATAGCCATCGCCAAAAAACGCCTGGGCTACGACGTGCATGGATTCACGATCATGAATACCGACGCCCGGTACGAGGAACGGGACATGGTCGAGATTGCCGTCCGCGAACTCGGACTCCGGCATACCGCGATTGCCGTTGAGCGCACCGAGTTCCTCGGCCGGCTGCGTGAGCAACTGAAGTATCACGATGCGCCGGTCTGCACCATCACCTACTACGCCCAATGGCAGTTGATGGCGGCGGTCGCCGCCGCAGGCTACAAGGTCTCCGTCAGCGGCACCGGTGCCGATGAGCTGTTCAGCGGGTACTTCGACCACCACAATTTCTATATCCAGGCGATTGCCGGCGACCAGGCTTTGCAGCAGTCTGCGCGCGACAACTGGCGCCGCGTCGTGGCCCCCATCGTCCGCAATCCCTATCTCCAGGATCCCGACTGCTTCGTCAAGGAACCCGGCCTGCGCGATCACATTTATCTGGATGCGGCGGATTTCTCTGGCTTCCTGACCCATCCATGGCATGAGGATTTCGCCGAGGAATCCTACAGCCGGGTGCCGCTCCGCAATCGGATGAACAACGAACTCTTCCACGAGTCGGTGCCCCCCATCCTGCACGAAGACGACCTTAACGCCATGTACTACTCGATCGAGAACCGTTCGCCGTTCCTCGACAGGCGGCTGTTCGAGGTGTGTCAGCGGATACCCACGCGCCACCTTATCAGGGATGGCCGCGCCAAGGCAGTGCTGCGCGAAGCGGTGCGAGGCCTTGCGCCCGACGCCGTCGTCGACAACCCGCGCAAGGTGGGCTTCAATGTGCCCATCTTCGATTACCTCGATGCCCGCGATCCTGCGGTTCGCGCGGAGATCCTCGGCGACAGCCCGATTTACGCCCATGTGCGCAGGGAACGGATTGCCGAACTGATCGAGCGCCCCGAACTTCCCAACAGCCAGAGCAAGTTCCTGTTCTATTTCCTCAACGCCAAGATCTTTCTCGAAGAATTCGGCGGGGAGTTGCAGTCATGAAATGGTGCCGCTCCTGCGTCCTCCCCGATACAAGGCCGAACCTCGTCATCGGACCAGACGGCCTATGCAATGCCTGCCGCGGCCATGGCGCCCGGCGGAATATCGACTGGGCCACGCGCGAGGCGGCTTTCCGCCAGGTAGTCGAAAGCGCCCGGGGGCGTTCCGCCGGATACGACTGCCTGATCCCGGTCAGCGGCGGCAAGGACAGCACCTGGCAGGTGGTCAAATGCCTGGAATACGGGCTGACGCCGCTCGCAGTGACCTGGAAGACACCCGCCCGCACGCCGATCGGGCAGCGCAACCTCGACAACCTCGTGTCGCTCGGCGTCGACCATATCGACTACCAGATCAACCCCAAGGTCGAGGCGCGCTTCATGGTCAAGGCGTTCGAGCGCTTCGGCTCGACGGCCATCCCGATGCACATGGCGCTGTTCAACATCCCGCTGTCCATCGCCGCCAATTTCCACATTCCGCTGGTGGTGTGGGGGGAGAATTCCGCGTTCGAGTACGGCACCGAGGACGAATCCCTCACCGGCTTCCGGCTCGACAGCGCATGGCTTGCACGGCATGGCGTGATGCACGGCACGACCGCGGAAGACTGGCTCGGACAAGGGTTCACCCGCAAGGAACTCGCCGCTTACTTCGGGCCCGATGCCGACACGCTGGCGTCGCAGGGACTGCGCGCCGTGTTCCTCGGCTACTACTTTCCCTGGGATCCCGAGACCAGCCTGAGCGTTGCCGCCGCCCATGGCTTCGCCTTCGATGCCGGCGCTGCCCGCACCGGTTATTACGACTACGCCGATATCGACGACGATTTCATTTCGCTTCACCACTGGATGAAATGGTACAAGTTCGGCTTCACGCGCCTGTTCGACAACCTTTCCCTGGAGATACGCAACGGCCGCCTGACGCGCGAGCAGGCCCTGCAGATCATCCGCGAGAAGGGCGACCAGACTCCCCATGCGGACATCGACAAGTTCTGTGCTTTTGCGGACATTACCCGCGAGCGCTTCCTCGCCATCGCCGATACCTTCCGCAATCGCGAAGTCTGGAAGCGGAGGGAGGACGGCACCTGGCATATCCCCGGATTCCTGATCGATGACTGGAGGTGGTCGTGAAATTCGAACCCAAGCAGCCGCCCCGCCTGTTCAAGGTCGGCAATTCGGTCAAGTTCGACATGCAGGATTGCGGAACCCTCCGGCTGGAACCGGACGAACAGGTGACGTTCGTCACCGGCTCGGGTGCCGAGTACGACGTCGCCAGGAAGGACTGGGGTTTCTACGCCACCCCTTCCCTCAACGGCAGGCTGGAGCAGTTCGGCCTGCGCGGCGTGCTGATCAAGAACCGCGGCACCGGGCGCTATTTCATTCTTCTGGTGGAACGCGGGCGCGAGGCGCAGTTCGACGCGTACTGCGAACAGGAAAATCTGGCCGTGATCGACTGGCTGGACTCCGGCGACGCGCTGGATGCGTTGGCGGCCAGGCTGGAGGCGCCGCGATGATCAAGCCGACCCTGCAATGTCCCTGCGCAGGCCGCCATCTGCAGCCGGCGTTCCAGTACGATGCCCCCCCGCCCGGCGAAACCGCGTTCGACTGTGCCGGCGGGCAGTATCGGCGCGGCTATGCGCGGTGCGGGCTCTGCGGCCACTGGTTTTCAGACAACGCCATGGATCTCGGCGCCCTTTACGGCGGGGCCTACGTCGACAACACCTACGGCGAGCGGATGCGACAGACCTTCGAACGCATCCTGGCGCTGCCGCCGGAGCGATCCGACAATGCGGGCCGGGTTGCCGCCCTGCTCGATTTTGCCCGCGGGCGTTTTGCTGCCGGCACGGTACCGCGCCTGCTCGACGTCGGTGCCGGCCTCGGCGTCTTTCCCTGCCGCATGAAGGAGGCCGGCTGGCACTGCACCGCTCTCGATCCGGACGAGCGGGCGGCGCGGCATGCGCGCGAAGTGATCGGCATCGAGGCTGTCACCGGCGACTTCATGCGGATCGACACGTCGTCGCTCGGCACGTTCGACGTGGTGACCTTCAACAAGGTGCTGGAGCACGTGGAAGACCCGGTGGCCATGCTCGCCAGGGCGCGGCCGCTGCTGGTCCCCGGCGGCTTCGTCTATATCGAAGTGCCGGACGGCGAGGCCGCCGCCGCCGAGGGGCCGGGACGCGAGGAGTTCTTCATCGAGCACCACCATGTCTTCAGTCCGGCTTCCGCAGCGCTGCTTGCCGTGCGCGCGGGTTTCAGCCCGCTCCTGACACAGCGCCTGCGGGAGCCCAGCAGCAAATTTACCTTGCGCGTTTTCGCGACCGGATCATGACACAGTGGCACCGGCATTCACCTTTCAGCGCAGACCACGGTCGCGAATGGGAGGAGCGATGGGAATACAGTGCGGACGGCAATGCCCGCCGATCGTTCGATGTCAGAGTGCGCGCCGGCAAGCCGCTCGACGTGCTCAAGCTGAAAGGCGTCGATCTCGGCGAGGTGCGCGACTATGCGGCTTTCCTCGAGAGCACCTCGGCTCGCCTGTATGGGGCGGGCGCCGACATCCACCGCCTGCAGGACTGCCCGCTCTGCCACGCATCGCTGGACGATGCGGCCGCCGAACTGGCCGTGTTCGGCGTTCCCTACGTGCGCTGCGGCCGATGCGGTCATGTCGGCGTGGGCGCGCGTCCCCAGCCGGAAGTGCTGGACGCGATCTTCGCCGAATCCGAAACGCACTCGTCCGCCTATGTCGACCGCAGCGCGATCGAAACGCGCATGACGCAGATCATCGCACCCAAGCTCGACTGGTGCACGGAGCATTTCCAGGGAAGGAACCGGAGGCAGCCCCGGTCGGTCCTGGATGTCGGGGCCGGCGGGGGGCATTTCCTCGCCGGGGCGATGCGCCGCGGCATGGCGGTCGAAGGCTTCGAGAAATCGCGGGCATCACGCGCCTTCGCGCGGGAAGCCTTCGATCTCGAATTGCGCGAAGACGACTTCCTGTCGGCCGGCGGTACCCCGGTGGACCTGATCACCTTCTGGGGCCTGCTGGAATACGTCGCGCAGCCGCGCGACTTCATTGCCGCCGCCCTGCGGCGACTGACTTTTGACGGAATGCTGGTGGTCGAAGTGCCGCGCGTCGATTCGCTCGGCACCCTGGTGCAGGGCATGGAGGGCGCCGTCGTCGCGCGCCACATGGATCCCACGACGCACGTCAACGGTTTCACGGATGCCTCGCTGTGCACCGCCCTGGTCGAGGAAGGGTTCATTCCGGTCGCGGCCTGGTACTTCGGCATGGATGCCTATGAAACCTGTGTCCAGGCGGCGCTCAGGGCCAACGATCCCGGGCTTTTCGAGGTGCTCGCCGATTTCATACCGGTGATCCAGCAGGCGCTGGATCGCGGCCGGCAGTGCGACGACATCATTATCGCGGCGGTGCCGGCCCGCTGACCATGGCTTATAGACCTCTGTTCGTATTCGGCCTGGCGCGCTCCGGCACCAATCTGCTGGCCCGGATGCTTGATCGCCATCCGGACGTTACCGTGGCGCTCGACCCGTTCCTGCCGCTGTTCCGCTCCCTGCGCAACGCACTGGTGGCGGCCCGGGCGACCGAGGCTGTGCGGCAGCGGTTTGCTCCGTCCGCGCCATTCCAGGATTACTACTTCGACCCCGACGGCCCGGCATTGCTCGATCTGATGTTGGCGGCGCAGGCCGATATGCCACTCGACCAGTCCGAACTGGCTGCACTGCGCCGCAAGGCGGCGGAACGCGCGGCCCTGGAATCCCCCGCGCTGGGCGCGCGCATGGACGCGCTGGCGGGCAACGACTACGGGGAATTGCTTCGCAGCGGCCTCGATATTGTCGCGGACGCGAAACCGGGCGTGCGCTGGGCGGGCTGCAAGGAAGTCTGGGTGCTTGAGTTCGTGCCCCTGCTGGCGCGGCTATTCCCGGAAGCGCGGTTTTTCGCCGTCGAGCGCGATCCGCGGGCTGTCGTGGCCTCGCTTCTGGCCATGGCGGAAAAAGACCCGACCCAGGCCGCCCATCCCCCCTCCTATTTGCGCCACTGGCGCAAGCAGGTCGCGCTCTCGCATCACTTCGGGCGCGATCCCTTCCTGGCCGGGCGGTTCCGCAGCATTTCCTTCGAGCGCCTTGCCACGCTGCCGGAAGACGAGGCGCGCAGGCTGTGCGATGACCTGGATATCGACTTCCATCCGGAAATGCTGCGTCTTTCGGCCGATGGCTGGAAGGGGAACAGCAGCTTCGACCACGGAAGCAAGGACATCTATTCCGAAACGGTCGACCGCTGGCGGCAGGTTCTGCCGGCGCGCCTGGTGCAGGCGGCGGACTACCTTTGCGGACCGGAGATGACTTTGACTCCCTACCGCCCGGCGGTTGAGCCCCGGGCGGAAGAAGTGCTTGCCTACCTGCAGGAAGCCGGACAACAGACCGGTTCGTGGCGCAGCGACAGCGGCGACCTTTTGTCAGATTTCGGTGGGGAGATGGTTCGACGAACTATCCAAGGCACATCCGGGAAGCTAAGTGAAGAACTTGTCAGGCGTTGCTACCTGTTTGCAGAAACGTTGAGTGCGATACGTAGAACTCATTGAGGGCATTGCGATGGATAAACAGACCACTTCATACGATGAGTATGTAAAAGACGAGGCATTTCTTCGAGAGTACAACGCTTATCAGGCGAAATACGCAACGAATATTCGCGAAAGCGATAAGGTACTCATCAATTTGGTTCGTGAGGCCTTTAGCCGGCACGACGCATCGAAGGGCCCCTTCAAACTTCTGGATATCGGATGTTCAACGGGGAATCTGCTTCTCCACTTGAAGAACCTTGTTCCGGGACTGGAGCTTGTCGGCGGTGAGCTTGCGGAATCATCCCTTGAGGTATGCCGTTCCAATCCAAGCCTGAAGGGTATTCGATTTGAGCGGCTGGATATGCTCGATATTGATTACGAGTCGGAGTTCGACGTAATAGTAGCCAACGCAGTTGCCGTGTATTTTTATTGGGATGAATACGCCAAAGCCGCGCGAAGCTGCAATCGCGCACTCAAGAAGGGCGGCACATACCTTGCCTTTGAGTGGATTCACCCCTTTAGGCATCAGGACATTACGATCACCGAAACAACCATTGGCCATCCAAAAGGATTGCGGATTTGTTTTCGGCCAATGCCGAAGGTGGCATCGGTGTTCGAAGAAGCTGGGTTCAAGCAAGTCACGTTTCACCCCTTTGAACTGCCGATTGAACTCCCCAAGCCCGGCTTTGATGAGGAGGTTGTTAGTTATACGGTTAAGTCTGCCGATAACCGGAACCTCTGTTTCCGTGGCACCTTGTTCCAGCCCTGGTGCCACTTGTCGGCAATCAAGGTCTGAAGGTTATTGAGTCGAGGGTTTGCACGTGCGTTCCAGCAACATTCGCTACACCGAGCATTTCGTTGCTACGGCTGACCGCTGTCAGGCCAATGGCCACCGGAGCGGCATCCTGTGGTTCACCGGGCTGTCTGCCTCGGGGAAGACCACGCTGGCGTTCGAACTGGAGCGCATCCTCTTCCAGAAGGGATGGCGTACTTTTGTTCTCGACGGCGACAACGTCCGCCATGGCCTGTGCGCCGACCTCGGATTCTCAGCCGCCGATCGTGCGGAGAACATCCGCCGCATCGGCGAGGTCGCCAAGCTCTTCGCGGAGTCGGGCTGCCTGGTGATCACGGCCTTCATCTCGCCCTACCGCGCCGATCGCGACCGGGTGAGGACAATTGCCGGCGACCTGTTTCATGAAGTCCATATCGCGACCCCGCTCGAAGTGTGCGAACGGCGCGATCCGAAGGGGCTCTACGGGAAGGCGCGCCGCGGCGAGATCGAGGGCTTTACCGGCATCAGTGCGCCGTATGAGTCGCCCGATGCGCCGGAGTTGCAGCTGGACACGTCCGGTCTGACCGTTGCGGAAGGCCTCGGGCGGCTGCTTGAATATGTCGACCTGAAGTTCAATATCGGTTGAGTGGAACGGCGCAAGGGGATACCGAATGGCGGTACTGGGACGCACCACACGCATGGGCTTGACGATCGGCGAACTCGTCGCCCGTCCGCTGCGGGAGGCCGGGGTGTCGCCCCTGGTTGTGGATGTGGGCGCGCGGAACGGGATGTTCCTGCTGCCGCCCGAATACGCCGCGCTGGCCACCCTGGTCGGGTTCGAACCGAACCCGGAGGAGTACGCGAAGCTTGCCAGGGGCGAGACGGACATGCATGCCTGGAGCCGGCAGCACAACCGCCAGATCCCAAGGTTCAGAAATGAACGCTATTTCGATTGTGCCGTATGGGATAGCGATTGCACCCACACGCTCTATGTTACGCAAGGCCCGGGTGCCTGCACCCTGATGGGGCCGACGCAACCGCTGATGGAGAACACGTGCTTTCTTTATCCCTGGGGGGACCCGCGGCGACGCACAAGCGTTCATGACGTGCATACCCGCGTCGTCTCCGAGGGCGAGATTCGCTGCCGTCCCCTCGACGATTTGTTCGGTCCGGATGAGACGGTGGATTTTCTCAAGGTGGATGTGGAGGGAGGGGAACTGCATGTCTTCAAGGGCGCGCAACGCATGTTCTCCCAGGGCAGGATACTTTTCGTGCAGGCGGAATTCCAGGCCTTTCCCTACTACCGCGAGCACCCCGTTTTTGGCGACCAGCATGCGTTTCTCAACCGCTGCGGGATGCGGCTGATTGACCTGAATCTCGACCATCCGCGCTACCAGCGGGGGGGCGTGGATTTGCCGGACGACTGCAGTCGTTGGCCGTTGTTCGCCGGGGATGCCCTGTTCATGATCGATCCGGACAGGAACGAGATTCCCCCCATGGATCGCCAGCGCCTGGCCTTGATCTTGCTGGTTTTCGGCTTCAATTCCCTTGCCCTCAGCCTGCTCGCGGAGGCCGGTTTGCTTGGCAGGGAAGAATTGTCCGCCATCGAAACGTCGATGAGGTCGCGTCCTGACAGGTCCCGAAAGCGCAGGCTGCTGGATGCCTGGAACAGGGTGCCGGTTGCCGCGTATGAGGCCGTGCTGAAACTGACAAACGCATTCAGGAAGCTGCGTTGAGCCCGCCCGCCATCATGTTTGTTTTTACTGCCGAGTCGTATCACCGCGAAGCCGCACCGGTGATCGACGACTTTGCGCGCCGCGGATGGCCGGTGCGGGTAGTGCTCGGCTTCCATTCCGAACACACCAGGCGGATAGAGGAGGCTTGCCGGAAGAAAGGCATTCCGGTCGAACTGGTGCCGGCCGGGGCGGCTTACGGGAAGCCGGCAGATGCCGGGGATGCCGGACCGGTAGCGCCCGTGGCGGAAATTGCGAGGGAAACGGTGTGGGCAAGGGTTGCCGGTTTGCTGAGAGAGAGGCTGCGCAGAACCGGCATTGGACGACTACGGCATTTCCCGGGGTATGTGGCGCAGTGCCTGCGCAGGCGCCGCATCGCCGAGGCCCTGATCGGCAGGCTCAAGCCGTCCGCGGTGGTGATGGGCTCGTATCACAGCTCCGGGCAGATCGACAATGCCGTGGCGCGCGCTTGCAGGCGGCGTTCCATCCCGATGTACTGCATTCCCAATTCGCCCTATCTCGGGACGCTGACACTCAGGGTCGGCCGGCTCAATCATCTAGAGCAGGGGATGGCGTCGCCGGGAATTCGTGTCCGACACGGCCTCATCAACCGCGTTCTGGGATGGCTCTTTCCTTCCTGGACCAGCGTTCTGCCGGACGGAGACCGTGCGTTCTACTGGGATCCGCTCATGATGCTGGCCGCAACGCTTACCGGTTTGCAGATGAACCGGCTCTGGCTGAAGCCGGCGCTCGATTTCAAGCGGGTATTCGTGTTTTCCGATTATTCGCGCGACCTTCTGCTGGCAGACGGGTATCCGGCGGGCCGCATCGTCGTCAGTGCTCCGCCATTGCTGGACGCGGTGCGGGAGAGAATCGGCGACGCGGCTCACGAGGAAGCGTTGTTCTCCCACATCCGTCTGCCGGCCGGAACCCCGTTCGTGCTGTTCAATGTCGAGCCGTCAGCTGAACATGACTACTGCGATTGGGACCGGCACTGGCGGCAGTTTCACGAGACCCTGGCTGCGGTGGCCGCCTGCGGATTGCCGGTGGTTCTCTCGCTGCACCCCCTGTGCCGGATCGATAACTACCGCTTCGCGGAAGCGCAGTACGGCGTGACGATCAGCACGGATTTCCGGATCCACGACCTCTATCCGTATTGCGCCATCAGCGTTTCCTTCCCCTGCTCGACAAATCTGCTGGCGCTCACGTTCGAAAAGCCTTTGGTCATCTACGATCATTTCGGCATACTGACCCGCGACGAGGAAAGCAGGACACTCAACATGATTCCCGGCGCATGCGTGGCCCAGTCCGCCGGAGAGGTCGCGGAGTGCGTGCGCACCATCGCCGCAGGCGCCACCGAAAGGTCGGGCGGCTTCCCGCGGCCACCGGCTGGCGCAGCGCGCGCGGCAGATATCATTTTCTCGACGATCGAGGGGGATCTGTCGAATGCCTGAGGTGACGCAAGACATGATTGGCCTGGCAAAGGATTTGTGCGCGTTCGCCACGGGCGTCGTGGCCGACGACAACGAGGGCCTGTTCGCCCGCATCGG
>JAJVHZ010000063.1 GCA_022072255.1 Gammaproteobacteria bacterium
AAAGCCGCTTTTTACGGCGACTTTTTTGCGCCCTCAAGGGGACTCGAATAGCATCCCCAAACGGAGACGGTTGTTTGAAAACAAATAGACAAACTCGAAAGTTTGTCTATAAGAAGGTGCCCCCAAGCAGGGCGTTACCAGTCGGTTGAATCAGGCTATCCGCGGGATAAGTGTACCAAATTTTCACGGTGGTATAACTCAATTCCACCTTTGACACAAAACGGGCAATTAGACTTCGCACGGCTGCCACATCCCCGAACGCGTCGGCTTGGACGATTTGCGTCCGCCAGGCGTCCAGTACCAGGGCGAGGGCCTCGGGCGTGATCTCAATACTAGCCGCATCGCGCCGCGCTTCAATGTCTTTGATTTCCGCGCTGAGTTGTGATCGTTCCGCCTCGCGTTGCTTCAGACGTTCAAGAGACGCGCCCGCGCCAAATGATTCCGCCAGGTCAAGCAGATTTTGAATCGCTCTTTCCACGGCGCGGCGTTCGGCGCGCTTTTGTTCAATTTGCGCTTGCAAAGTTTCAACGTCGCTCATTTGTTTCTTGACCTCCTCCAGAAGATTGTAGAAAAAATCCAGGGTGAGAATCTGATTTAGGACCGTATCCAGTACCAGGGCGTCAACCTTGCGCGCGCCAATCCTTCGAGCGTTGCAAACATGCCGCGCTTGTTGACTATCCCGCCTCCCGCAAAAATAAAACGGCCAGTTTCGCCGGGAGGCGGCATGATGGACCATCGCCGCGCCGCATTCACTACAAAACGCCAGGCCTCCGAGCAGGGATGGAAACGCCACGCGCCGCGGGTGTCGCAAGTTGCCGCGCGGCGTCAATTTCTGAACACGCTGCACGGCTTCCCACAGTTCGGGCGTGATCGCCGCCTCGTGATGATTGGGAAATTCCTTATCGCCGCATTTACCAATTCCCAAATATGAGCGATTTGAGAAAAACGTAATCCAGCAGTGACGCGATCTGTAGAGTCTGCCATGAGTGGCGCGGCCGATTTCGTTGTAACTCTTGCCTTCGGCGCGCATCTTCCAGGCGAGTTGTACCAGCGGGAAAAGTTCGGGATCGGGTTTCCAACGCGGGGCGAAGCGTTCCCGCCCGTCTTTGTGCTTTCCAATGGTCACGCGTTCGGACAGGTAGCCGCGCGGGGGAGTGCCTCCCGGCGCGAAGCCCTGGCTTACCAACGATTCGAGGGCGCGCTTTACGTCGCGTGAGTTTTGCCGCCGCTTTTCCTCGTTGGCAATGTCAATGATTTTTTCCACTACTCCCGCATAGGGTCCTTCCGGGATCGCATCGGTCAAAGAGTGAATGACAATGCCGCGCCTTCGCAGAGTCGCTTTGTAGTAATCCGAATCGTCAACGTCGCGGGCGAAGCGGGCAAAATTCCAAACGAGCAGGCCCGCAGGTCGGGCGGGCTTGTCTTTGGTAAGGTCCACCATGTCCAGGAATTGCCCGCGCTGGGTAACGCTTCCTCCAGATTTTCCAACGTCCGCAAATATCCGCGTAAGCGCCAGGCCGTGACGCTTGCAATAAGCGCGGATCTCCGCCTCTTGTTGCGGGACGCTCTGCTCTTGCGCGGGACCGCCAGAATCTCGCAGGTATGCCCAAACAGACGCGCCCGCTTTCAGGGTGGAGGGGGGAGGCATGTAATCAGGCATGGTTTTTTCCTCGTGTATCCGCCGGGATGATTTTCCCGTTTTGATTTACAAGCGCGCCGGATGATAACAGGGCGCGGATCGTTGAAACGAGATCGGAGGCAGTCCCAGCCAGCGCGGAGGCTTGCGCCTCGGCGAGTGACTGATAATCATCGCCGGGGATTTCCTCGAGGGTGAGAGTTGGAGTCTTTGGCGCCATGTCTGAAAAACTGCCTGAGTGATCGGTCAAATGGCAAGCGCGGATTGAATCAGGCCGCGCAAGTTGCCGCCGTCTCTGTGATAGTCGGTTAAGTCCTTCGCGCCCGGCGTCAGGGTGGGAATGTCGAGGCGTTTCGAGTCGTGCAACCATGCGAGTTTTTCCGCGCCTTGTTTGCCTGCTTTGTCCATATCTTGCGCCAGGATGAAACGCGAGGGGCGCAACAGGTAGATTCCCCAAGTGGCGAGATTTAACTCGCCGGTCGCGCTTGCCAGCGTGATTACGTTGACCAGGCCGCGCGCCTCTTGCATAAGCAGCAAGGCGTCAAGTTCGCCCTCGCAGAAGACGGCGGGGAAGTTCGGCGTGAGAATGTCGGCCAGATAAAGCGCTTGTCTACCGCCGCGAATGTGTTTGTACTTTTGCCCGTCGCGAGGGTGAGACGGTCGGATTTTGAGGTACCAGACAGTCCCGCCGATCACGCCCGGAATAAGCACGCCCTCGGGTATCCACATGGGCGAGGGGTCATCATTCGGCGTTCCCCAGGCTTTCGGGTCGGCGTTGAATCCTTTGGGAATGTAACCCAGGCGCGCCGCGCAGATCGTCACATCGCTGAGGCCGCGCGAGCGCAGCCAGTCCAGGGCCTCCGCGCCGCGCTCATCCCATAGGACAGACTCGGCGCGTTCTATCAACTCCCAGGCGCGGGCCTGCCATGCGGAGGCGGGAGGGGTGTCGGGATGAATGATGGGCGGTTCGGGCTTCGGTCGGTCGGCGCGGGACGGCGGGAGTTTCAAGGCGGCCAGGGCGTCGGGGTAACTCATGCCGCGATAATCCATATACCAGCGGACGGCGCCGCCATGTTTGCCGCAAGCGAAGCACCTCCAGCCGGGGCCGCGCTTGCCGCCGTCGCCGTTGGTTACTGCCAGGGACGGCTTTCGGTCGCCGTGAGCATGGCCGGGAAAGGGACAATGAAACAGGGTCCAGCGTCCGGAGCGCTTGCCCGGCCCAAGATCACGCTCAATTAGGCTGATTAAGTCGGTTTCAGGGGTCATTTTGCGCCTCATTTCGTCAACTGAATCACTGAATCACTGACTCACTGACTCACGGAGGTTTCATGGGGGGGTATCATAGGTTAATGATTCAGTGATTCAGTGATTCAGTTCATAAAAATTACCTCTCGTCATTTTTGACGAGTTTCCAGGTGTTGCTGGGGTCACGCCTGGCTTTCGTGTCCGTGAATCGCCCAGGATACTTCTGCTTTGCCCGGATAATCAGGCCTTTTGAAAAATCCTCATTCTGTCCGAGTTTCACCAGTTCTTTCAGCGGTTTGTCAGAGTCGGCGAGGATGTCCGCCAGCCAGTCGGCGCAAAGGTCCACCTTGTCGGGTTCGCGGTAGGGTTTTGGGGCGTCTCCCCATTTCAGACTGTAGCCGGTTGGATAACCGGGGACCATTTCAAACCCGAGCGGCGTTGGATACGGCCCGATATTCATCTTGAGCGCGTTCAGTTTCCTGGGGCCGTTGGGGTCTGCTTCCTCGGTAGTCTGAATTACAGACAATCCGAGAATGGCCCGCGCCGCTGCCACAATATGGCTGCTGCCGCGCAGATCGTCTTGCGACAAGTCCAGAAGCGGAGACATAAATCCCGGACGCTTTCGTAGGTGATGGGACAGAATCAATCCGCATTTCGAATCACGGGCGAGCATGGTCAGGTAACTGAGGATTTTCCGAACGTCCTCAATATTATTTTCGCCTTTGGAATTGATGGATCCAAAAGAGTCAATATTGATTAGTTCGGGTTTGGCTGCATACGCCCATTCATAGACCATATCCTGGTTACGGTCATCGCCCAGATCGAAAACCTCGCCGTCTTCGGGCCATTTCAGGAAAAAACGTTTAAGGTTGATTTTCCAGGATAGCGCCCGCTCTTTGATGACCTCGGGCTGATTCTCCGCGTCAATATACAGAACATTAGCGCTATCTTTTTTGATGGGCTTTCCGTCGGGCCATGTTCCGCCCTTGCTTGAGACGCGCCGCGCCAGGTCGAGCATGAGTCCGGTTTTTCCCGCCGACGGGACCGCCGCGAGGATCGTAATCATGCCGCGAGGTATCCATCCATCCCAAACCCATTCGATTGGCGCGATTGTGTCTTTGATTTCGTCAAGCGGTTCGATTCGCATACCGCCAGGGCGAAGGCTGAGAATACGCTGATAAATATCCGCGTTGGTTGGCGTGTTTTGAAAATCCAGCGCTTCCCCGAGGGCTTCCAGTTTTTCAGCCTTGCCGGGCTTGTCTTGAATTGCCCGCCAGCACTTGGCGAAAATCTCTGTCAGATCGTTGGGGTTAATTCTGACCTCGAGGCCTGCCAGGTGATCGGCGATTGCTTGCGCCTGAATTCGTTCGGTTAGCATGACTCCCCCCTTTCAGCCTGTTGCACGAACCATTGAAGAGTTGTATAATCTCTTTGGTTCGTTGTCGGGTGGCTGCTAGTCACCCCGGGCGCCCTGGGTTCTGCCGGGGCGCTTTTTTGTTTCGTGTTCTTTTCCATGTTTGCTTGTCCTTTCGTTTTTTGTTTTACAAAATGCCGTTGCGTTCGTCCTGGGGCGTCTCATCGTCATCTTCAAATGTGGTAATGCGTATGACGTTATATTCGCCCTGTTCGTCGTGTTCGCCCGGAAGGTAGCCGTATTCGCACCGGTCGCCCGGAAAGTAGGCGATTAATTGACTCGGCGCGTGATCGTCCGCGTGAAGTCGCCTATATTCCGCGTATTCTTTGGCGTATTTTTCCGCGTCCACCTCCTCGCCGTCAATGAAGTAAAATGTGCCGTCCGCGTAATTTCCCTGGGTGAATCTGTAAACGTTCGCCGGTCCTCCCCTCCTGCCGCGCCTTGCGCCTTCCAGTTTTTCCAGTCGCTTTTTAATCGTCATTTGCCGCTCCATTGCTCCAGCGCTTGAAGTCGTTTCTCAAACTCTCCGATCTCGAAGGATTTGACGAATGAGTCGTACAAGGCAAGCAGTACCCGCGCCCGCGCTATGCTGTTTTCCATTGGCACAACTTCCGCCAATGTGTACGCAAGGATTTTGTTCGCGTCCTCCAGCGTTTTGACTTCGCGGGGGATGATGGACTCATCGCCATAATGAGACACGCGCCGACGTTCCCCGCCCTTTTTGCGCGCTTTCGCCCTCGCCGCTCCGCTTGCGGGGTCATGGATGAAACAAAATTGACTGTCCTTAATCGCTTGCGATCTGCAAGCCTGCCCGCTGTTTGTTTTCGCTTTGCATTTCATCGCTGTTTACCTCTGCTTGTGATTGCCTTGCTTGTCTCTCTGCTTTTCACGATAGCGCCTTATCGCCCTCGCCATGTCCACATTGGCGTTAATCTCGCGTTCGCGTTTGTGTTTCTCGCGTCGCGTCCGTGAACGTTCTTTGATTGGCTTTCCGTTAACCGTCACCTGGAGAAGCGTATGTTCAAAGACTGGCAGACTAATAAATGCTCCTTCCGCCGCGCTTACCAGTCCCGCGCCGATCAATTGCGACAATGCCGCGCTTACACTGCTTCGCGGTTGGCCTATCGCCCGCGCAACTGCCGATTTTGTTGGATTCACGTCCGCAATTGAAACAAAGCGGGCGATAAGTGATTTGATTAATTTCCTTTTTCATTTGCGGATTCCTTCGAGGCCTCTTGGTTGGGGTCCACGGCCTGGGACAATTGCCGCGCCGCTTCGATAACGACAAAACGCACTGCGTCGCTTTGGCTTCTTTGCAACCGTGCCGCAAGGTCGGCTATTGCCCGCCGTTCAATTGCATCGCATAGAAAAGTAAATCGTTCATATCGCGCCATAAGAAAAACTCCCAAGATGTTTTTTCATCTTGGGAGCATATTAAACCTATTGGCTTTTTATGTGGTCTTGACACTTATTTATTTTTGTCTTGACACTCTCACTTGATAACCCATCTTTTCAAGGCTTCGCCTCCTCTGATTTACGGCTTGTCTTGTAATATCTATATGCGCCGCGATTTGAGAGTCAGTTATAGAAGGGTCTGCTTTTATCAAATCCCAAATTCTTTGATCTGTTGGGTCTTCGATTAAAGGAATTATCGCGCCGACTTGCCCCGTTTCAAACAAAGGCGCGCGAAGTGTTTTTTCCTGAAAAGACTTTCCCATTTTGTATATATCCAGATAGGCAATGTTATCTGCTATGGCTTGGTGTAATGGGTTTTCCGATTGCGACATTCGCTCCAGGTATTCCCAAACTTGCAAAACGCCCGGGGTAGACTCTCGCCGGTTAACCTCTTTTCTTACGGCTTCCCGCATTTTTTCGAGTTCCGGAGCGTATTCCTTCCAAAGTTTTTTATTCAGGCTGTCCCATGACTCGAATCCTTCCTCTCGCGCCACAGTATCAAGCACGCGTAACGCATTTTCATCGCCGGACCTTGCCCTGTCTTCGAGGGCTTCGAGTTCTGGAAAAGTCAGATAATTTTCAGCCTGCTCTTTTATTTCCTGGAATAGCATCGTGATCGGTTCTGCAAAGTCGGCATTGAACGCTCTACCCAAACGCGCCAGATAGAGATAAAAAAGTTTTTTGATGTGTAAATTGTCCGATTGATACAGGCCGACGATTACAGACGCTGTATCAGTCACCCTTACCGCTTCCAAAGAAAATGACTTACCGCTGGAAGGCGAAGATTCGTCGGTTTTTACCGTATGAAAAACTTCGATCACATTTTCTTTTCGCTTGAAGTTAAAAGTTACTCTGACTTTTCCGTGATCGTAAGGTTCGATTCCTTGCTGCATGTCTCTTGCCAGCCACGCGAGAATGTCCTCGACATTTGCCGGTATCGAATATTCAACCTTGTAGAAGTTCATTGCATACTCCAAAACAAAAAGCCGCCTGCCTCTGCAAGCGGCCTGCGAATATGCTACAATTCGCATTGTCAATGCCGCCGCTATCGGCTAGACCGTCGCCCGCCGTGATACCACTCACGGGCGGGCGGTTTGTTTGTATCCTATCACTTAATCGCCTGAGAGAGGAATAAAATCGCTAACCGTGGTTTCAAGGTCAAGATTCAAATTCAGATACTTTTGCGTAGTGGCTACGCTGCTGTGTCCGAGCAGAACGCTAATTTGAGTGATCGGTACGCCAGCCTCGTATCCCAATTGAGCGTAGGTTCTGCGAAGGTCATGCGGGGCGAGTTCGGGACAATTGATTAACGCGCCATATTTGCGGACCAACTGAAAAATTGCCACCGCCGACATTTTTTCGCCCAACTTCTTTCCCATGCCAAGCGAGCGCGCAACTAACCCGCCGCCCTTTACGGCTTCCTTCCATTCCCGCAGACGCTCTGCGAGGATGGGCTTTATCGGGATGACGCGATCCTTTGCGCCCTTCCCTTTGACCTGCAACACGTCGCGGAGTTTGCCGCCCTTCGCGGGTTGCTGTTTCAACGCGTCGAAGGTCAAAGAAGCCAGTTCCTCGCGCCGCAAGCCGGCGCCCAAGAGTAAACCCAATATGATCCAATCGCGCCGGCCTTCCAGGTCATCCCCGCAAAGTTTGGTGAGTTCCGTCACCTGTTTCTGTGAAAGCCATGTGTGCGCCTTTGTTCCCTTGCGGGCTTTCACGCTGACCGCTCCGCGCATCGCCTCGAGACGATAAACGCCCGCCTGCACCTGGGCGATATTATCAGGCGTCGCGCTTCCCTTCACGGCCTGCTCAAAGTCAATTGTCATAAGCCGCAAGGCTGATTTGAGAAACGACTTGCGCGAGGATTTCAACCCGTCCGCGTAGGCGGTCAACGCCTCAAGGTCGAGCGGATTGATTCCCGCCTGGGCGAGGTTGGCGATCTCGCGCTTGTACTTCGCTTTGGTGGTGGGTTGCAAGTCGGCGCGGTCTATCGCTTTCAAGTCAAGCGGCGCGGCCTGGGTGATGGGGGCGAGGGCGGTTTGTGTCGGCATGGTTTTTTTATTCCTTATGCTTACGTAAAGAGACATATACGTAAGCATTTTACACTATAAAAACAGGCCAGTCAAGGCGCAAAAACAAGCAGGCGGGTATAGTTTTTATCGCAGTTTTATCGCAGTATTTCTGCCCGCGCCCGCGCCCTGGCTCTCTGTCTGTAGAAACGCCAGGCGGCCAGTTTTTGCGACTGGCCGCCCAGCGGGTCGGAAAATGGTAAACAGGTTGACGGTCATACCGTCAACGGGATTCGGCTTCCTGGGGCTGTTTAGCGGCCTTCCTCAAGCGGTACGCGAGTTCTTTGTGGCTTGCGCTGCAATAGCGCTTTCCGTAGTGTTCGGTTTCAAACTCCATGCCACAGTACGCGCAAACCCAGGTGTAGACCTTCCGCGGCTTTGCCTTAGTCGGCCTGGCTGCCCTCGCCGCGAAATTTCTCGCCCTGATTGGGCGCCTCCGCGTTGTACTGCCTCGCGTCGGGGATGATGGGCATTTCAGGATCGGCTGGGATGGGCTGGGCGCCCGCGCCCTGGGGCGATCCTGTCCCGTAGTGATTCGCCAGGTGTGAAGATACCTCGCCGATCAACCTGTTCATTTGATCTTGCGTCAATTCGTCCTGATAGGCCGCCATGACATGCGCCTCCGCGCGTGTGCGGGCGATCACCGGCTTGGCCTTGTCGAGCGCCAGTTTAAGCGCCTTGCGCGCCTCCTCTTCCACTTCGCCAGACAGGGCGATCTTCTGCAGTTCGGCGAGTTTGTCCGGGTCGGCGAGGGAATAGAGGCGGTAGATCGCCGCCAGTCCGCCTAGCCAGGTTACCAGAACGCCCAGGGCGAGCGCCATAACCGCATAGCGTCCAGACCATTCCAGCCCGAGCCATGTCCCAACAGGGTGATCGAGCAGGCTGTCTCCGCCAAACTCGAGCAGGCCAGACAATGCCGCGAACGTGATGATGACGGCCAGGCTGCAAAAGAATCCCACGGTCGCAAGTTTGGCTTGCCGCGCGCTCTTGGCCTTCGAGGTCGCAAACTCGAATCCGAGGAAAGCGCCCTCGACGACTCCCACGGCTGCCGCCTCGCGGATGAAAGACAGGGAGCCGGGCGGGGTCATAAGCGTCACGACGTTCCATGTACTGAAGCCGGTCACGATCAGCAACAGGATTTTAATCACGTCCAGGGGCGTGACTTTGTTATCGAACAGATTATCTTTCATGGGTTTTTACTCCTCAGGCTGAAAGGAACACGGCGAATTTTTCATCGTCGGTCCCGTGATTGAAAAGCCAGGCTTGCGATTCTGTTTTTCCGAAGTTCGCGCAGAGATCCGCGCAAGCCTGGCAATGAAACGGCCCCCAGTAATGGCCGGGCGGCTTTGACGGGCTTTCGATTGCCTTCGCGCCGTCCACAGGGACCGCATAGCCGCGATTCAGGCGATAGGGATACCACCACATGAGCGGCCTCACTTCCCACAGTCCAGGAAAAGCGAGTTAACCCAGCCCGTCCGCGCGCCCGCCGTCACAAGTTGCCAGTGTTCCGAGGCGGTCGTTTGCAGCGTGACGGGTTCGCCTTTGTCCAGCGCGTCGAGCGCCTGATACTCCATGCCGGGACCGGCGCGCAAATAAAGCGCGTCCGCGTGGACCGTGCAAAGGATCGGCGTCGCGGTGGGGGAGGGCGTCGGCGCGGCGATAGTCGGCGCGCGTGTCGGCGCGGACAGGACCGCCCCGGCCTGGGAAAATTCACAAGCCAGCGCCGCCAGGGAAAGGGCAGCCAGGGCGAAAAGGATCGCGGAGGCTGCCAGGCCTCCGCGTCGGTTCTGCTTTGTGTGCAATGTCTTTTTTGTCATATACCTCCGATGGTAGAATGGGAGCGGGAGCGACTCTGCTTTGTGTGCAATGTTCCTCCCGGTTGGTCGGCCTCCCCTTGCCAGAGGGGAGGCCGCTTTGTTGCGGTTAGTATTCTGCTCCGCATTTGGGGCAAGTGGACCGGCCGCGAACGCGCGGGGTTCTGCAATATGAGCAGGCTATTTTGTAGGGTTGTGGATATGGGGTCGAGTCAATCCCGTCCGCGAATTCCACATTGACGCCGCGCTCTTTTGCCCAACGCTCAACCTGTTTTTTTTCGCGCCCGACTTCCTGCCCGTTGTCTGTGCGGACATAAGCGACATAACCGACGCGTGATTCCTGTCTGATTTGGATTGTCTTTTTCCAGAACATGCTTTCACCTCCTTTCGTTGTGGATTTTTCGCGACGCGGTGATCGTCACGCGTCTTTGAGCATGTCCGCGAATTTGGCGGCTATCACGTCGGCGGCTACGTCGTGATTCTCGCACCATTCCAGCGCCTCGGTTCTGGTAAGGGGCATGAAGTTGTCGCTGCTGCCTGTCCATGTATTCTGCCCGGTCGAGCGGGCATAGTGAGACATTGGGCCGCCCGAGCCGACGAGGAAGTAAGCGCCGTTTTTCGTGCGATAAAGCGCCTCCTCGAATTGATGGAAGTCGCGGCGGTTGGCGGAGTTGGCATACTCGCCGATCAATTCGGCGGTGTCGGTGTCGTATTTCTTGCCGTTTATGATTTTTGTAGCCATGTCGTTTTTCCTTTTTTGGGGATGATTTGAATAGGGCGGGAGTGATCGGTCAGAGTTTCAGATTCAATTGCCTCCTCTCGTTGCAGTGGAAACGGCGGAATTAAAACAAGTCGAGTTGGACCGGTTGCAGGGCTGGGACTTCCCACGTCTCGCCGGTTAGATTGTGTTCGCGGCTGTATGCTTCCATCCAGGCGTCGGCGAGTTCGCGAGTATTGTCCACGGCTTGCGCCTTGCCCGCGCCGTGATTCCGCCCGTGACAAATACAATCGCATTTCGGCTCTTGCGCCTCGTAACATTTCGCGTCGCATCGTCCCACGCATCCGCTGGAGTTGTATACGGCGATTAGGGTTGTCATTTCGTCTCACCTCCTTTCGTTGTGGATTTTTTGCGGTCGCAGACTTCCAGCAGGAATTGATTCGCGGCTTTGTACTTTCGCGCCGCGCGTAACCGCTTCCAGTTCCGTAAATCTTTTGGGGTCATGCGTTTCAGCAAACGGGATAATTTCACTGCCTCGGGCTTGCGTCCGCATGTGGGACAGGGACGCGGCCCCAGTCCCAGCGCGGCGCGGGTCGCGGCGTCGGCTATGTCGCGTTCCCCCAAACTGTACGCCCTCCAATGGACATGAGAAAAATTCACGTCGTAGAGGGCGTTCAATTCCTGGGCGGTCTTTCGCCATGAGCGGGCTTTTGAGTAGGTTTTTTTCACAAAACGGGGATCGCATCGCCTTTTCATTTTGCGCCTCTCTAATGGGGTGTACCAAGTCTGCTACACCCCAAATTTGAGGTGATCGCCCTTGCGAGTTCCCGCGATTTAGGTCCTCTCACGCGTAATTCACGGGGAGGCGCTTCGAAGCGCCTTCCATGTCCGCGTTCTGTCCGCTTCCCACGGCTGGGCGCAAGGGCTA
>JAJVHZ010000038.1 GCA_022072255.1 Gammaproteobacteria bacterium
TCCGTTCCGGCAGGCAGGCGAAATTCTGAAGCGGGTGATTCCGCAGGTTGGCGTATTGCCGATTGATCTACTGGTGAGAACCCCCGAGCAAATCAACGAGCGGCTGGCCATCGGCGACCAGTTTGTGACTGAGATTCTGGAGCGCGGAAAGGTGATGTATGAAGCCACAGACCTCTGAGTGGGTAGGCAAAGCCGAGGGTGATTGGAATGCCGCAAATCAGTTGAACCGTGTCCGCAAAGACCCAAACTACGATGGCGTCTGTTTTCATTGCCAGCAATCTGTTGAAAAGTATCTAAAAGCGCGCCTTGTGGAAGCCGGGATAACGTTTGCACGCACCCACGATCTGCTCGTGCTCCATCAACTGGTATTGCAGGCTGAGCCGTCCTGGCAAGGATTACAGCCATTTCTGATCTCCCTCAATCCCTTCGCCATCGGGTATCGCTATCCCGGACTCGCCGCGACCAAAGCCGACGCCAAAGCGGCGATCAAAGACTGCCGAGAAGTGCGGCGCGCGATTCGAACAGCCTTAGGTCTGCCTGTCTAGTCAGCGGTTTGGCGCCGTCGCCGCATAACACTCTTCAACCTGATCCTTATTACAACTCGCCCTTGAACGCCTTGTCGAGAATGGACGGGAGCAGCGCGTCGAGTTCGACGGCCGTACGAGCCTCCCTCTTTCTTCTTGACACTCGTCAACCGCTTTGCATAACTTTCGCCCGACTCTTGAGCGACTCTTCAATTTTCGCCCCATTGCAATTCTGGCCGCCGCGAATTCCCGCTATGACCACGGAGTCGGATTGATGCCGAGAATCTTCGACAATATCGAGCAACAACTTCTGCCCGCGCTGCGCGAAGCGATAACTGTTTCCGACCGCGCTGATTTCTGCGCAGGCTATTTCAATTTGCGCGGTTGGAAGGCGCTCGACTCTTACGTTGAGCGATGGAGCGGCGCCGAGGGCAGTCGTTGCCGCTTGCTGGTCGGCATGCAGCGACTCCCGCAAGAGATATTGCAGAGCGCGATGCGCATTCAAGCGCCGGAAGCGCCCGATGCGATTGATCAGGCTACAGCCCTACGTCACAAGAAGCGTTTGGCGGAAGAATTCAAAGCGCAATTGACCTTCGGCGTCCCCACAAGCGAGGACGAAGCCGCGCTCCGTCGCCTGGCCGCTCAACTCCGCGCCGGAAAGGTTGTGGTCAAGCTCTTCCTGCGCCATCCGCTGCACGCCAAGCTCTACCTGCTCTTTCGCTCCGATCCCGTCAATCCGATCATCGGCTATCTGGGCAGCAGCAACCTGACTTTCGCCGGGCTGTCGCAGCAGGGCGAATTGAACGTGGATGTGCTCGATCACGACGCTTGTCAGAAGCTGGCGCAATGGTTCGACGACCGCTGGAACGACCGCTTCTGCTGGGATATTTCGGAAGAGTTGGCGCAGATCATCCGGGAAAGCTGGGCGCGCGAAGAAGCCACCCCGCCTTACTACATTTACGTGAAGATGGCTTATCACCTTTCGCAGGAGGCGCGCGCCGGTTTGTCCGAATTTCGCATCCCGAAAGATTTCCGGCAGAAGCTTTTCGATTTCCAGTCAGCCGCCGTCAAGATCGCCGCTCATCATTTGCACAAACGCGGCGGTGTGATCATCGGCGACGTCGTCGGACTTGGCAAAACGCTGATGGCGACGGCTCTGGCGCGCATCTTCGAGGACGACTTCGGCTGGGAGACGCTCATCATTTGCCCGAAGAATCTGGTTCCGATGTGGGAGGATTACCGCGTCCGGTATCGGCTGCACGCCAAAGTTCTTTCGCTCAGCCAGGTCATCCGCGAATTGCCAAAGCTGCGCCGATACCGTTTAGTTCTCATTGACGAAAGCCACAACCTGCGCAACCGCGAAGGCAGCCGCTATCGCGCCATCCGCGAATACATCGAAGAGAACGAGAGCCGCTGCATCCTGCTTTCCGCCACGCCTTACAACAAAACCTACACCGACCTGTCGAATCAACTGCGCCTGTTCGTGCCCGAAGGCGCCGACCTCGGCATCAGGCCCGAACGATTGCTGCGCGAACTCGGCGGAGAGACGGAATTCATGAGCCGCCATAACCGCCCCGTGCGTTCGCTCGGCGCTTTTGAAATAAGCGAATACGCCGACGATTGGCGCGAGTTGATGCGGCTTTACCTGGTGCGGCGCACGCGATCATTCATCCAACAGCATTACGCCGAAACCGACGCCGGCTCAGGGCGCAAGTTTCTCCGACTCGAAGACGGCAGCCGGTCCTACTTCCCGACGCGATTGCCCAAAACGGTCAAGTTCAAAATTGACGAGCGGAACCTCGACGATCAATACGCGCGGCTCTACGCCGATGATGTGGTGGACGCCATCAACGATCTGAAATTGCCGCGCTACGGATTGGGAAATTACGTCGCGGCCACGCCGCACAAACCGCCCACGCAGGCCGAAGCCCGACAGTTGCAAGACCTGTCGCGCGCGGGCAAGCGGCTGATGGGCTTCTGCCGCACCAACCTTTTCAAACGGCTGGAGAGCAGCGGCCACGCTTTCACGCAATCGGTCACGCGCCACATCCTGCGCAATTACGTTTTCCTGTACGCGATTGAAAACAACCTGCCGCTGCCCATCGGGACGCAGAGCGCCGAAATGCTCGACGCCCGCGTCTTCGACGAAGACGCCGAGGCCGCCAACGTGACCGGCGATCTTTTCGACGGCGACGAAAATGGCGAGACGCAGGCCGTTGATGAAAACGCGCTGCGAACGCAATCCGATTACGAACGCCGGGCGGAGGCGGTTTACGCCGAATACTCCACGCAATTCAAAAAACGTTTCAAATGGCTGCCCTCCGCGTTGTTCATCAAATCGCTGGCGAAAGACCTGCTCGAAGACTCGCGCTCGCTGCTGGACGTCCTGGAAAAATGCGGCGAGTGGGACGCCGGCCGCGACGCCAAGCTGACGGCGCTCGTCAACCTGCTCACCAAAAAACACGCGCAGGACAAAGTCCTGGTCTTCACTCAATTCGCCGACACGGCGCGTTACCTCGGCGCGCAGTTCAAAGCTCGAAAATTGAAGGGCGTCGCGACAGTCACCGGCGATTCGCCCGACCCGACCGAACTGGCGCGCCGCTTCAGCCCAGCGAGCAACGACAAACGAGACACAATCAGCCCCGAAGACGAATTGCGCGCGCTCGTCGCCACCGACGTGCTCAGCGAAGGCCAGAACCTGCAGGATTGCGCGGTCATCGTCAACTACGACTTGCCCTGGGCCATCATCCGTCTGATCCAGCGCGCAGGCCGCGTGGATCGCATCGGCCAAAAATCCGAACAAATACTCTGCTACTCGTTCCTGCCCGCCGACGGCGTTGAGCGTATCATCCGGCTGCGCGCCCGCGTCCGCCAACGCTTGCAGCAGAACGCCGAAGTCGTCGGCGCCGACGAAGCTTTTTTCGAGGACGACCGCGACAACCAGTCGGCGCTCGATCTTTATCACGAAAAAGCGGGCATCCTCGACGGCGACGCCGACACCGAAGTAGACCTCGCTTCCTACGCCTACCAGATTTGGAAGAACGCCATTACCGAAAAGCCGGAACTGCAAAAGCTCATTCCCGACTTGCCCGCCGTCGTCTATTCGACGCGCGCGCATCAAGCGACCGACCGCGAACCTGAAGGCGCGCTGGTTTATTTGCGCACCGCCGCCGGTAACGACGCGCTCGCCTGGGTTGACGCCGAAGGCCGGAGCGTCACCGAATCGCAGTTCGCTATCCTGCGCGCGGCTGAATGCTCGCCGGACGCTGCGCCGCTGCCTCGCCGCGCCGATCATCACGAACTGGTTCAGAAGGCCGTCACGCTGATCGCCGAAGAAGAGAAATCTGTCGGCGGGCAACTGGGCCGCCCCTCAGGCGCTCGCTTCCGCGCCTACGAGCGTTTGAAACGCTACGCCGAAGAGGTCAAAGGCTCTCTGTTTGAATCGCAGGATTTACTCAAGGCGATTGACGAAATCTACCGCTACCCGCTGCACGAATCGGCGGTGGACGCGCTCAACCGCCAGTTGCGCAGCGGCATCTCGGATCAAGTGTTGGCGCAACTGGTCATCGCCTTGCGCAGCGACGACCGGCTCTGCCGCATTCACGAAGATGAACAGGAGGGGGGGCCGAGAATTATTTGTTCACTGGGTTTATCAGTTGAACTGTCTGCAAGTTAAGATTTAATGCGCTAACAGCTTGAAAAAGCGACGGCCTTTGGAGTGCGGGAGCTTGGGATACCGCTGGCAAACTCGGCATTGCCCATTGCCCATTGGCCATTGTCAATTGTTGGGCAGAGGAAGAGCCAGCTTTACCTGCTCAACAATTGACAATGGCCAATGGGCAATGGGCAATTGTCCGGGATTCAGTAGCCTCTGGAATTCGCCAGCAGTATCGCTTGGTACCGCTTTGGTCGTCTTTTCCGATTCCACAGACTTCCGGGAGAAAAGGCGCGATGGGCTTGGTTCCCCTGGGCCGGCACGACAGCCAAAGGACTACCAAAGCGGTACCAAGCTCCCGCACTCCAAAGGCTCCGCCGATCTGATTTATCCATAGGCTTTGCTAAGTTCGCGCCCCCGTCAACGACCAATAAACTATGTCGAAACTGAATATTCAACGTACCCGCGACCTGCTACAGAAATTCGATTTCCGTTCGCTCTTCATTGAAGAACTTGGCTGGGATCGCCACAATCACCGGCTGGAAGTCCCCGTTGACGGCCAGGTCTTCACGTTCGCCGCCGTCGCGCAAAAACGCGGGTTCGCTGTTTATCTCTGTCCGCCCGGCGCCGATGGTCTCGTTCCCGATTATTCGACTCGGCGCAAGATTGATCGTTTGATCGGCAAATCGGCCTACGAACACCTGGTCATCTTTACCGACCGGCAGCAAGCGACCCAGGTCTGGCAATGGGTCAAACACGAGCAGGGCAAACCCGACGCCTGCCGCGAACACACTTATCACAACGGCCAATCGGGCGACGCGCTGTTGCAGAAGCTGCAAGCCATCGCTTTCGACTTTGCGGAAGAAGATGAACTGACCATCGCCCACGTCGCCGCCCGCGTCCAGCAGGGCTTTTACGCCGACCGCGTCACCAAAAAGTTTTACGACCGATTCAAGAAAGAGCACGAGGCCTTCCTCAAATTCATCAAGGGCATCAAATCTCAGGCCGACGCCGAATGGTACGCCTCGCTGATGCTCAACCGGTTGATGTTCGTCTACTTCATCCAGAAGAAAGGTTTTCTGGCCGGCGATCACGACTACCTGCGCAACCGGATGCGGACATTGCAGGAGCGCAAGGGCAAGGACAAATTCCTCTCCTTCTACCGCCATTTCCTGCTGCGGCTTTTTCACGAAGGTCTGGGCCAGCAGGCGCGCAACGCCGAACTCGACGCGCTGCTTGGCCGTGTGCCTTACCTTAACGGCGGCTTGTTCGACGTTCATCAACTTGAAGAGAGCAACCCGGAGATCGAAATCTCGGACAAGGCCTTCGAGAAGATTTTCGATTTCTTCGACGCCTATCGCTGGCATCTGGACGAGCGCCCGCTGCGCGCCGACAACGAGATCAATCCCGACGTGCTCGGCTACATCTTCGAGAAATACATCAACCAGAAACAAATGGGCGCGTACTACACCAAAGAGGACATCACCGAATACATCGGCAAAAACACGATCATCCCTTTCGTGTTCGACGCGGCTGAAAAGAAATGCGCCATCGCCTTCAAACCTGACAGCGCCGTGTGGCGAATGCTCGGCGAAAATCCCGACCGGTACATTTACGAAGCCGTGCGGCGCGGCGTTGACGTTCCATTGCCGGCGGAGATCGAGGCCGGTCTCAACAACGTTTCAAAACGCGAGGGCTGGAATCGTCCAGCCGCGACCGAATACGCGCTGCCGACCGAAACCTGGCGCGAACACGTCGCGCGCCGCCGGCGTTGCCACGAACTGCGCGCCAAACTCAAAGCCGGAGAGATTCATTCGATCAACGACCTGATCACCCACAACCTCGACATCCGCCAATTCGCCCAGGACGTGATCGAAAATTGCGAAGGGCCGGAACTGCTCCGCGCTTTTTATTACGCGATGGCCGGGCGAGTCCCGAAACGGTCGAACGAAAAATACGAGGCGGGCTTGAGCGTTCTCGATCCGACCTGCGGATCGGGCGCGTTCCTCTTCGCCGCGCTTAACATCCTGGAGCCGCTTTACGAAGCCTGTTTGGAGCGGATGGAAGGTTTCGTCGCCGACCTCGAACGCGCGGGCGAAAAACACCGGCCCGAAAAATTCAGCGACTTCCGCGACACGCTGGCCGAAGCCGAGAGCCATCCAAACCGCCGCTACTTCATTCTGAAGACGATCATCCTCAACAACCTCTTCGGCGTGGACATCATGGAAGAGGCCGTCGAAATCTGTAAGCTGCGCCTCTTCCTGAAGCTGGTCGCGCAGGTCGAGCGCGTCGAAGAGATCGAGCCGCTGCCCGACATTGACTTCAACATCCGCGCCGGCAACACGCTGGTCGGCTTTGCCAACTACGACGAAGCGCAAAAGGCCGTAACAAGCAAGCTTCAGTTCGACGATGCGATGGCGCGTATTGACGAAAGCGCCGAGATCGCCGACCGCGCCTTCAAACGCTTCCGCGAAATGCAGACCGCGCGCCAGATGGACGCCAAACAGTTCGCCGAATCGAAACAGGAGTTGCGCCGGAGGTTGAAAGAATTGGACGATGAACTGGATCGCTACCTGGCGGGCGAATACAAGGTCAATCCCGACAAGGCGAAAGATTTCGAGAAGTGGCGAGCGAGTCATCAACCGTTCCACTGGTTCGTGGAGTTTTACGGGATTATCAAGGGCGGCGGGTTTGATGTCGTGGTTGGAAATCCTCCTTACGTTGTTTATGCGCCAGCTAAGGTCGCCTACAGCGTGGAGCCGCAAAATTATGTCACTCTGCCGGCTAAAAACTTGTATGCATTTACATTTGAGCGATCACTTACTCTTGCTAAAGAAAGCGCATTGATCGGGTTAATTGTTCAGCTTACATCTCTATCGTCAGAACGCCTTCCCACACTTCAAGACTTGTTAAAAAGCCGGGCGACTTTGTACGCGCTCCCATTCCCTCGCCGTCCTGAGTCAATCTTTGATGGAGTGAAAATGCCAGTTACTATTTTGATTTCAGCGCCCGGTTTCAATAACACGTTTATAACGTCGAAAGTAAACCGGTTCTATACAGAGGAGCGTGAAACGGCATTGCCTCTCACAAGGCTGATTCAGCATCCAGTGCGTATAGATGGACACCGGATCGCAAAGATAGGGTCTTTAACGGAAAGCAGTATCTACGAAAAGCTGTTCAAGAAAACTATGGTTCTTGGATCTCTTGCGGTGTCCAGATCACGTTGGGTTATGTATTACCAAGAGGCCTGTCGTTACTGGGTAAAAGCCTGCCAGGGGATGCCATTCTTCAAGAGAAATGGGGTGAAGACGGATCCTCCACATGGAAGAACAATATGCTTCGAGAGCGAGGAGGCTTCGGCGTTTGCGGCTTGCCTAACGAACTCCTCTCTCTTTTACTGGTTTTACAGTTCTTTCTCAGATTGTGAGCATATCAATGACAATCTCATTCGTGGGTTTCGCATTCCCTCGAACTGGACGCAAACGGACTGGCTAATCTTGTTTAGTGGGCTTTCGCAGAGCCTGAAACAGAACGCTAGGAGGAAAACCATCTCTACCAAGCAAGGTCATGTCATCGAATATGACGAGATTAAAGCTTTGCACTCAAAGCCCATCATTGACGAAATTGACCGCGTTCTGGCCAAACACTACGGCTTCACCGACGAAGAGTTGGACTTCATCATCAACTACGACATCAAGTATCGGATGGGGCGGGATGCGGAGGGTGAAGAATAAACGGTTCTGCATTATGATCGTTTCGCAGCCGACTTGGCGCGTGAGTACGCCAACACGCGCGAGGACGAAAATTGGTGAGGAGGTGTGCTGATGATTTCAGATGTGCAAGAACTTTATATCCAGACAGTGCGCCAGTGGCCGGCGCAGAAACGGTTGCGGCTAGCGGCTTTGATCCTCGATGATCTAGCCAACATCAAGCCGGTATTTCAAGCGCGCCGGCCGCTCAGCGAAGAGCAAAGAAAGGCTGCGCTCGATGAGTTAATGCTGCACGCCGGCGCCGTCAGCAGTGGGAACCCTCGCTCGGCTGACAACGAGCAGATTGACGCGGACCTGGCGCGCGAATACGGTAAAGACCTTTAGACGGGAGGCGCGATGCTGCTCGATACTTCCGGCCTTTTGTGCTTTTTTGACGACGATGACCAACGGCATCAGGACGCTGTGGCTTTTTTCCATGCCGCCGCTTCGCTGGTAACGCACAATTATGTATTGGCTGAATTCGTGCCGCTGTGTCAATCGCGCGGCTTGAATCGGGAAAAGACCCTGACCTTTGTTCGTTCGCTGTTGGGAAACCCGCTGGTGGAAATTGTTTGGTCGGATGACTCGCTTTACGAGCGCGCCCTGACGCTACTTGAAGCGCGGCTGGATAAGACATATTCGCTGTGCGACGCCGTCAGCTTTGTGCTGATGCGCGAGCGCGGTCTTACCGAGGCTTTGACGACGGACCGCCATTTCGAGCAAGAAGGCTTCGTGCGGTTACTTTCATCTTAAAGACCTCCGCGCCGCAGATATGAGTAGCTGGCCGTCGTTTCGCTCTACGCCGATCAGTCGCCACCCATTGCGCAGTGAGAGATTGCGCGTGTTCGCAGCCTTGAATCTCAACCCCAAGCCGCTTGAGCGGAAACAGACTGATGGAGCTTACCTGTCTCAGCCCAACCGATTCACTTTATCCACCTGCCTTGCGGTCATGCCTGGCTGAGCAGACTCCGGCGCGCGTCGCGGCGTTGGGCAATCTTGAAATACTCGGCGAACGCAAGCTGGCGCTCTTCTGCTCGGTCAAATGTCCCGGCGATCTGATTCTGAAAACTTACGACGCGGCGCGGGCGTTGCGCGACGCGGGAGTGACGGTCATCGGCGGTTTTCATTCGCCGATGGAGAAAGAGTGTCTGGCGATGCTGCTGCGCGGGCGGCAGCCGATCATCATCTGCCCGGCGCGAGGGCTTGAAGAGATGCGGCTGCCTGCTGAATGGAAGAAGCCGCTCGATGACGGGCGATTGCTGTTGCTTTCGCCGTTCGGGGAGAAGGATCGTCGGATCAACGCCCGGCTGGCGAGCAGGCGCAATGAATTCGTCGCGGCGCTTGCGGATGAGATTCTGGTCGCTTACGCCGAAGCGGGCGGCAAGACGGAGAGGTTTTGCCGCCGGGCGCTCGAATGGAAGAAACTGCTGTTCGTATTTGAAAGCAAAGAGCGCGAAGAATCGCTGGTCGCGGGCGCCGAAGTCACGAGCGTCGAAGGATTGATCGAACGGTCGGGCCGCTTTACCTCCTGCCTGAAACCAACCGGATGATGCCGGGTTTGGCTGCCGGCATCGCCGCCGCTTACCAATCGCCCGTGCGATCCCACGCGAACTGTTTCAACTTCGCCAGCATTTCCGCCGACAATTTGCGTCCGTCAGAGTATGAGATGTTGGCCGCTACGTGTTTGGTCGAACGCATGCCGGGAATGACCGTGCTGACCGCGTCGTGGCTGAGCGTGTAGCGCAAGGCCAACTCGGGCAGGCTCGTCGCTTCATCGTCGAGCAAGCCTTTCAATTTTTCCACGCGGTCAAAAACTTTCCGTTTGCGGTCGCCGTAGAAAAACCACGACCGAAAATCGCTGTCGGGAAAAGTCGTGTCGGGCGTGATCGCGCCGGTCAATCCACCTTCGTCGAACGGCACGCGCGCGATGACGCCGACGTTCAACTCCTGGCAGACCGGAAAGAGTTCGTCTTCGGGCGCCTGCTCGAAGATGTTGTAGATCACCTGCACCGCGTCAATGTGGCCTTGCCGCAACGCCTTGATCGCGTTCCACGGTTGATAGTCGTTGAGCGATAAACCGAAATAACGAACCTTGCCTTGATCGCGCAACCTGGTCAGAGCTTCGATCCATTCGTGTTCATCAGCCCATTTGTCGTTCCAGACGTGCAGTTGTTGCAGGTCAATCGTCTCGACGCCGAGGTTTTTCAAGCTCTGCTCGGTACACTTGATGATGTAATCGCGCGGGAAGGCTTGTTGCAACGGCACGTCGCGCGCCGGCCATTCGCTGTTCTTCGGCGGAACTTTTGTGGCGATGTAAATTCGCTCATTGCGCGAGCGCGCGACCTCGCCGACCAATCGCTCGCTGTGACCGTCGCCGTAAGCCAGCGCGGTGTCAATGAAGTTCAAGCCTTGATCAATTGCCAAGTTCAACGCGCGTTTCGCCTCTTTGTCATCGCCGCCCGTCCATTGCACGCCGCCGATGCCCCACGCGCCATAGCCGATTTCAGAGACTTCGATCCCGGTTCTTCCCAATGTGCGGTATTTCATAGCTGCTCCTTTAGTGGTATCAATTACAGCGCGATTTACTCACCCATCAGATTAAGTTGTCAAGATTCAGGCCTGGGACGCCTGCGCCCGCGCGCCGGCTTACTGTGTCGCTAGTTTCATCCCAGTGTGTTTTCTCAGTAAGCCCGCACGCGAGGACGCGCGCGCCCCCAGGGAAGGAGGCTTTCTTTGCACGTTCAAGACTTGTTCAAGCTCATTGGCGTTGTCATTGTCGTCGTTGGCATCGCGTTGCGGTTGCGCACGACTCTGGTCGTCGTTGTCGCCGCTTTGGCGACAGGGTTGGTTGCGGGGTTGCCGCTCTTTTCGCACGAAGGATTTTTTCAGCATCTGCCTTATCTGACCAAGCCAGGGCAGACGGGCATCATCAACACGCTTGGCAAAGCGTTCGCCGACAATCGGCTGATGACGCTGTTCATCATCACATTGCCCGCCATCGGGCTTTCCGAACGATACGGATTGCAGGAGCAAGCGGCGAATCTGATTCGCAAGATTCGCGTGGCGACCGTCGGGCGATTGCAGATCA
>JAJVHZ010000064.1 GCA_022072255.1 Gammaproteobacteria bacterium
ACGCTCGAATCAATCGCAGCCGAGATGGAAAGCGGCGACGCGGGCTGGCGCGAAGTGATCCGCTCGCTGGTCAATCAACTCGCCATTCACCTGCTCCGCGCGCACATCAACGCGCAGCGGTCGGACGGGATCGAATTGTCGCGCGTAGGAATTGTTGATCGCCGGTTGCGACGCGCGATTGAATTTATGCATGACAACTGCGGTCGAGAGCTGAGCCTGGCCGAAATCGCCGGAGCGGCTTACCTGAGCGAGTTTCATTTCGCGCGGCTCTTCAAGAAGATCACGGGCGCGACGCCGCACGCTTATCTGGCTTCATTGCGGATCGAACGCGCGCGGCGGCTATTGGCCGAAACCGATCTTTCAATCGTTGAGGTTGGGGCGCAGGTCGGCTACAACAGCCAGAGCCACTTCACGAAAATCTTCCGAGATGCGACAGGGTCAACGCCGCGCGCGTTTCGCCAAGCCGTTCGAAGGATGTAACTATCGCCTGCGTTAAAGCGATGAAAAGCGCCAGGGCAAAGTTTATGACTTCATAAATCTTGTGGGTAAAAAAGCTTCTTGGCCAAGCCTCACAAGCTTGCTATAATCGCGCCGCCTCAAACTCCTCACTGGCAGAGATGGACTCGCCAATTCAAAAAAGACGATCCTTCCTGGTTTATTGATTACACCGACGACCCCGCTATTGGTTACTCTCCCTACGTGAGTTTGATAATCACCACATTGAATGCCCCGCTGCCAAAACAATCGCTTGGATAACACACGCGTGCGACACACGCGGTTACAAAAGGTTTTCCCGACATCGGCCAACAGGAGTCAAAAAGACATGTCTTTGGATGCAAGCACAGCGGTGGGGCAGAGAGCGGATGTCTCTCATTTGCCCTACATTGATCTAACACCCGTTCGACTTAGAGTAGCTAAGGAGAATTCCGAATTCACCGCCGAGCAACTCGATGAGCTGGAGCAAAAATACCTTCAATTTTTAAGGCAGTGCAAGACTGAACTAAAGGTCAGACCGGATAAAGATGTTGACGAGTACTGGCACGCTCACATTCTGCACACTAAGCAGTATGCTGAAGATTGCCAGCGGTACTTCGGCTACTTTCTGCATCATGAACCCGATGATGCTTTTCTTTGCAACAGTGATGGCGGGTGCGGGTCTGCCAGGAATTGAACCCTGAAGATCAAATTGCAGAAGCCTTGATGACAAACTGTTTTCCATCGTCGTGAGGCGGGATGAGGCATCTGACGCCGCAGTTTGTAACAACCAGGATGAAGTGATCCTGCTTAAGCGGATCAATCCGTTCGACGCGGGCGGCAAGGAAGGTTTCCGTACTTTTATTGTCCGAGGCGGGTCGTAAAGGTATGACCTGTTCCAACCGGTTCTCTCTCGTTACAGCGGCCAACTCTGCTTTGAGCGGGCGCTTCCCTGGCCGATCGGACGAGTGAAGTTCGACGCTCAATCGCCTTACTCCATCTTCAAGATAAAAACGATAATACCGGCAGGCAAGGTGATCCAGAGTCTCTTGCTCCCCTGGATTTTCACTTGTCCCAACTCCATCACCGGCGCGCAAGACATAGCTCTCAGTTATCGCCCGCTCGCCATAGCGCGCATACAACTCCGGCGCGTGCGCCGGGCTGTCGGGATCATTTAAAAACCAGGAATGCAAACAGTAACCGGATGCGAACAAGTCGCGTTCATCCGGGTCGGCGGATACGAGTTTTTGTCCTTCCGGCGCCAATCGAATGATAGCCTCGATCGGCGTTTCTCCCGGCGCTGATTCCATCCAAACCCGATTGACAAATTCAATTCCCAACCGCTTCGTCAGATAAGCCACAAACTGCCCGGCCTGATAATTGGCGACGCGATCATCGAGCGACACTTCCGGCCTCTCTATCCAATTCCCGAGGAATCGGAAATGATCGCAATAATCAGTGATCAACCGCATTTCCATAAACACTGCCAGTGCCTCATCAAACCATGCCCATTGAGCTGAGTATGGCGAACTCAGGGGCCTTTGCTGACAATTGAACACGTGTGTCGCTTCATGCACCGCTGTCGCTAACGCCCAATGTCGCTCGGCCTCGTAGGAAGGGCCGAATGTACAGCAAGGCAGAACGATATAGGGGACACCGTTGTCTTCAGCCGTGAAGGGAGAGGGCTTTGCCGGGAGAATTGTCGCCACATCGAGAACCTGAACTTCTATCACACGGTCTATTCGCGGACGCGACCACGGAGGAGAAGTCATCGCGCGATAGAGCATTTCCAATCCCTGCCCATAAATCTTTATCAGCCGTTCGTCGGACACTCCATTGGCGCCTTGCCCACGTCCTTGTTTTGGATTCCGATGTTTGTACCGAATCCTGAAAGGCGCTCGTTCCAGATCATACAAAATGTCCGCGGGATCGTATTGAAGTGGCATCGCGGGTTCATCCCTCCGGGTACTGGGCTTGTATTTATATCGCCGCTATTTTCTTCGCCACAAGGTCACGTGAACTTGTTGCTCGTCTTCGGTTGTCTCGAAATGCTCACGAATCCTGGCTTTGGTGGCGTCATCCAGATCGCGCCAGTAAGCCACGATGTCGCGGCTCAATGCCGCCAGTGAATGCGTCGAACTTCCGGCGCCGCTTGTCGCTTTGCGCGTTTCGACTGCGCCGGTTTGTCTTCCGAACAAATCGTCAAACTGCCGCCCGATCAAATGTACCTTGATTCTGCCGAGCAGTTTTCTGGGCCAGTCGTTGCTTTTTTGAATCAATTCGGCGCTGGGATCGTTTTTGCCCGCATGATAGCGGGCAATATGTTTGGTAACCGCAAAATCTTCGTGGAAGGCTGTGATATGAATTATCAGAGCCTCGCGCATCCTGATTTTGATCTCCTGACACAACGATTCGTCAATTTCCGGATTGAGGCCCTGATCCGCAGGCAACTTGAAGTCAAGGATCGCAATGTCGAATGGCTGGTTGTTCTCCGCCGCCGTCTTAATCTTATTCTGCCCTTCTTCAACCGTCGAAGCGGTTTCAAGCAGCGCGTTCGGAAAAGCCTCCTGCAGCAATTCGCGTAGCTCTTCAAGAGCTCTCAAGATGTCCTCAACGAGAAGGATGCGAAACATAACTTACCTCAAACTTTCGGATGGGCGGTCGCTTGAACCGGCGGTCTGCGGATTATCGCTATTGATTGACTGCGCGCCTTGCCATTCAGGTAGAAGGAGAAGTTGTTTTTGCAACGTATTCTCCATCCGTTCAGTCGCCTGTTTAATCGGAAGAGTGATAACGAACTCAACACCTCTCCCAGGAATTCCGCACTCTGTCATTTCGCCGCCGTGCGCTTGAGCGACGCGCCGAACAAACCCCATCCCCAATCCGGCGCCGGGAGCGCCCCCCGGATGATGGGTGAAGAAATCCTCGAAGATCCTCTCTTTGAACTTTTCCGGCACACCCGGCCCGTTGTCCCGATATGTGATTTTAGCGACTCTGCTTTCAGGATGCGGATCGAATTCCAGACCTATGATGATTGCAAGCTTTCCCGAATTACTGGCCATGTCTTTGGAATTTTGAATCAGTTCGTATAACGCGAGCTTCAGCAAGTAGCCATCAGCTTCTATCTCGAAATTTTCATATGGGCAGTCAATACGCCAGAAGCATTTATCATCCAGGTAGGATTGCAAGATTTCATCCAGACATTTTTTCAGATTGAGCCGCGAGGGTTTGGGCGACACTCCAACCAATCGTTCCTTCGCTCGATTGATGATCCTGCCGGTTTCTTCATTGATCAACGCAAAGCGACGATTCAGATCCGCCAGTTCCGGGTGTTCGCGCTCTCGCTGCCTGTATCTCTCAAGAATCAACGGCAGCGGGCTTAACTGGGAGCCTATATTGTGCGCCATCTCAGCCATGATTTTTTGCGCGGTTTGCGTGCGAACCGCCTGCAGCCGCGCCTCTTCACGTTCGCGTTCCTGGAAAGCTTCCAACCGGCGAGAGACCATTTCCGACAGCACTTCCAATAAATCGAATTCTCGCGGCCATCTATTCTCGTCCCACTCGAAGGTGATTTTTCCAATCGGCTGGCCATCTTGTCTCTGCAATGGAAGGTCTACCCAGAAATCGCCAGGGAGCTTTTGCAATTCGGCTTGTAACCGGGGGTTAGTCAGAACGTGGGCTTCCTGCCCCCTCTGAGTTGTATAAATTTCGCCATCTTTGCGATGCGGCGCAAAATAGAAGACCTGAGGGGCGCCGTAATCAAAACAGGCCCATGATTCTTTCCCCGGCCTTTGTCGCCGCGGCATTCTGATTCCGCCGAATCGGAAATTTTGTTGCAGATCAATCGGAAGCTTGCCGAAAAAGTCGTGGCTAACCAGACAATCCGGGTCATTGGGTTCTACCAGGTATAACCTGCCCCACTTGAACTCCAGGTAACGCTCCGCCGCTACAAATAACCGTCCCAGGACCGAAGCTTTGTCTTTGGCCTCCGCAATCAGGTTGAAAGCCTTGAACATGCTGCGCGGATATTTGACATCCCTGATTTGAATGAAGGCGCCCAGGATTTGTTTATGATTTTCGTCCCGAATGACTTCTGAAAAAGCCTCCCAGTAACGAGTGTCGCTATCATCTTTCGGCAATCTTATGCGACGCTCGAGGCGCTGGCCGCTGAGCGAGTCAAGAACCATGGTCAAAGCTTCTTCGCCAATATTCTCTTTCGTGAATAACTCAGCCGTTGCCTGATCTCGCCAACCTGATTTCACTTTCAGCGTATCTTCGGCTATTTGATTTGCGTAACGCAGCTTGCGTGTGGAGTCCACAATCAACGTTACCGAATGAAGTTTATCGAGCGTCGCTTGCTGTAAATTGACACGCTCGCTTTGACCGATGGCGATGGCCAGTTGACGCCCGAAATGCACAAGGTCGTCCACCTCCTGCTGGTTAGGCGCAAACCGGTCTTTTCTCTCGACGTGCATGGTTCCGATCGCTTCGCCGTCCTGGGTCAGCAAAGGAACTACGGCGAATGCCTTCAACCGGGCTTTTTCTCTCACCTTCGGGTTGACCAGAGGCTCGCGGGCCGCGTCTGGAACGATCTTCGGCTCCTTTGTTTTTATGACGTAGGGTTGAATATCGGCCTTGGGATCGCTCAATGGCCAGTCAGTCATGGCGGCTACGTTTACGACAGAACTATCATCGGAATCATCCAACACTCCTTTTATTTTCTTTCTCTCCGGGTCAACCAGGCAGAAGGATACGCGGCGATAGCCCAGACTGCGCAAGGACTCTGCGGCCATCTTGATTACGTGCTCGACATTGTGGGCGCGGCTGCCCAGGCCATCGAAGATCGAGTTGACAATCTTGATATGTTTGTCTCGCGTTTCGAGATGATCCCTGGCCGCTACGATTTGAGTGGCTTGTTCGTAAGCGCCGACGAAATGTTCGAGGAATTCGTTGGCCAGTTTTCTCCGCTCGGGCGAAATTGCGTTGCTCGTGGTCTGATCGCAAACCACAACCGCCAGAAATTGATGTGGGCGTTCCGTCGGAGAAATCGCCGCCAAAGCGGAAAATCGCAAACTGCCTTTGATCGGAAAAGGACCGGCTTTAGGCTCAACAGCAGGCAGGAGGCCGCTGATTTCCCTGGCTGTCTGTTCGCTCAGGTTATAACCCGGAAAAGCCAGGGGAGACCAGGTTTCATTCAATTGCAGGCGCCCGGCTTCGCGGAAGCCAAGCACGTAACGACAGGTCTTGAAAAAAAGCCTGATCACGTCTTCCGGACTTTTGGTGGCGGCGAAATACAATTCGGCGGCGAGGGCCTTGATCGTAAAGGCGATTTCACGGCGATCATCAGAGTTCGAGGGGCGCACTCTTTCATCTTCGGCCAACTGTTCGTAATAAACGAATGCGGTGTCGAAATCCTTCTTGCGCACATATAAATCGCCGAAGCGTTTGTTGGTGTAGTAGTCCTTGAGAAACTTTTTTAGCAGAGGGGAGCTGATGCGAATGTTCCAGCCCTCACGAACCGCAACGCCCGCCAGTTCCAGCGGGCCAGGCTCGGTGGAATTGGAACTGATCTGGGAGACCTCATCGAGCAGGAGTTGTTTCAGATCCTCCCAGCATTCGGGCGAATTATTTATGACGCGCGGCGGCTGGCGCAGCAAATCCGCGCCGATCGAAACCGGAATTCCCGATACCGTAATAGGCGAATCGAGCGATTGACCGCGTTCAAACCGGGCTTCGAAAATAATGCGCAACAGAATTTTCATTACGCTGAGCTGTCCGCCCGCGAGTTCGTAAAGCCGGCCAGTAAGCTCTTCGTCATCGTCGAACCGCAATCCGAGAGCCTTCCGATACGCCTGTGTCTCCTCAATAAACAGTTCGCGGTCGAAGCCATGCAAGAAATATTGATAAGCGCAATTGAACATCGAAGCCGGCCCGTGAACCAGCTTTTGGAATATATCCTCGCCGCTCAATGCGACAATCAGCTTTCTTTCTTCGACCAGCGCGCGAATCTTCAAGAGCAGGTCGCGCGCCAGCGGTTGCGAGATACTGTCAACATTGGAGACCAGTAAAACCACCGGCTTGCTGGATCGGGCGATCAGCCCATCGAGCGGGGCGAACATGTCTTCGGAAGAAAGAGCCTCTTCATTGAGTCTGCCGTCCGCTTTCAGCGCTTCCCCGGCCAGCCAGTCCCGAAACTCTCGCGAATTGGTTATATCGGTGTGTTGCGTCGCAGCCAGCCGCAGGACATGAAACAAACCCTCGGCCTGCAGCATCTCGTAAAGGCGGTTCATCAAATAACGTTTGCCGCCATATCGCGGGGCGATCAACACCACGCTTTCAGACTGGCCGATCACTTTTTCCCGCAACTCGTCCAGCAGCCGTTGACCGATTTTGCGATAAAGAAAAGTTGTCATGGGGCGCCCCAGATTTTTCTGCCGTATATGTCATAAGGCGGCTTGGCTCGCAGCGCCTGGCGCGCGGTTTCGATGGCGCCGTTTAGAAGCCCGAAGTGCCGCGCGTAATCCACGAGCGCCTCGTTCGCGATTTGAAAGCCGCCTCGATTCCATATGAGCACGTTATGGATAACCAGTTCGTTGCAGAGTTTAAGCGCATGCACCTCATCAATGACCAGGTCCCAGCGCCGGGCCAATAAGCAGACCTTCGCCGGAGTAATTTCAACTGGCCGTTCCTTAAGAAGCAGAAACGCGACCAGCCGGACCTCAAGATTTTCGAGATACTTATCATCCAGAGGGCTGAGGAAAAAACAGGCGGTGTCATAGTCCCATTTCAACCTCTCAATCTGAGCGGTCGAGATTTCACTCCGCCCCTCATCAATCGCGAGTTCAGCCAGCCTCTTGGCAAAGAATTGCATGAGGTGAGGCAATCGTCCGGTCACGCGAAACACGTGATCAACCAGCCTGTCAGGGTCTTCGATTTGGAATCCCAGGTCGGTCAACGGCTCCAGCAACAGGCTGCGAGCGTCCATCTCATCCAATGGCCTGAGCCGCAGCAACTGAAGACGCTGTTTGAGCTGCGTTTCGCCGTAGAGCATCATATTGAGCAGTTCCCCTTTGCCGATCAGAATCAATCGGCAATGCCCCAGTTTCGCCGCCTCTCCCAACACGCTGAAGGCCTCGCTCTGGCAAACGTTATCAACCTCATCGAGTAATAGATTGAGCGGCCCGCCGAATTGGAAGCGCTGGTATTGTAGAAAGTCCAGAAGCTTGTTGGACGTGATCTCATTGCTCCGGCGCGAAGATTCAAATTTCATCGCCAGAAACCGCGCGATAGCGTTTGAGTCTTTAGGACAGTGGTAGAAATCAATGAGAAAAGTCCTCAGCTTTTGGGGATCGCGCAGACGGACGAGCCGGCGCAGGTATTGCTTGACCAGCGAAGTTTTCCCGATCCGCCCCGGGCCTGCGACAGCAAAGCTCACGTCGCTTTCGTAGTAGAGCTTATCGGATTCGCTGCTCCGCCCGAAGAACATCCCGCCTTCAACCGACAGCAGATAGTTGTAGGGAATCAGGCGGCGCAGTGGAATATGTTTGCGCAATAACTCTTTCAATCGCTCGGCTGGTTTTTGCTCTCTGATGAGTTCCTCCAACTCAGATGGGGAAATCAGCAGGTACCTGCCGGAGGGCAGATTCGCTCGCGCCTGTTCCCAGGCATACTGAGAGGTAGTCATCACAAACGGCAGCCCGCCCGAATCGCCGATTCGTTGTTTGAACTCTCGCACGGCCTGAGCCGTCGCCGCATCCGCGCCGCCCAGCAATAGATTTTGAACTTCAGTCATGCCGTAGAGGCGTATGCCGCTCAGGTCGCAGGTGAATTGCAGACTGTTATCTCCCCACGTCTTTACCTCCGCGCTGGTTTGAAACCTGTCGCTCCAGCGATGGACAAATTCGTTGGCCTGAACGTCATGCTTTGCCAGCCAGCCCCTGGCCAGGGTTTCAATCAATGCCATCTTTTCCTGCCTGGTCCTGGAAACGCCTTTGTCGTGGGACGAGATGTCAACTCGTCCCGCGACTGGAAGCCGTTTTTTACGCGTCCTGAGATTCCTGCTGATAAACGGCTCGAATTTCATCTTCTATCAGGCGCAAATCCTGAATGATGGATCGGTCATATTTAGCCTCGATATCGTCGAGAACCGAGACGCACACCTGCAGATCGTTTCCCCCCGGAACGCCGCATCGGCGACGCGCCATGAGCAAAGGGATCGGCGAACTCCCAGCAAAGTCGGCGACGGCGACACGGATGTGCGTCAGGATTTCGGAAAGACTGAGACCGAGTTCCAATCCTAGTCTCGCAAAGCCTCCCGCAGATTGGGGGTCAGGTCGGCAAATATCGGAGATGCCCAGCCAGTTGAGAGTTGATGAGAGCGAAAGATTCACGACTTTGGCTATGCCATGAATGTAGTCGCCGATTGACATAGGCACAAACCCGATCTTCTCGCGCTCAGCGCGAAGCTTATCCAGCGTCTCCGCAATTTGATGAGCACGCGCCCGAAACCGTTCCGAAATAGCGGGCTGATTGTCGCTTGTGAACGCCGCGTAATCGCCGGCCACCTCAAGTTTGTGAACCAGCCAGTCCGGCGCAATGAAGGCGTCGTCTTCGTTTTTTGTGAGGAGATCTTTCTCAGTCATATTTACCTACTTTCGTATTTTGATTCGGGGGTCTTTTTCAAGGATTGGTTTCAATCGCCTGAGCGATCGTGAAAGCCTCGCTTTGGCGGCGTTTATCGTAATTCCCAGTCGCGCCGCGAGTTCAGCGTTGTCAAGGCGAGAGTCAATGAATCGAAGTCGAATCGCTTCCCGATCCGAGTCTGAGAGTAGTTCCAACGCATCGTGAACCGCCCGAGTGATTTGATCCGGTGATTCCTGATCTTCCGGCGCGATGGGTGACTCGAACAATCGAGATTCATCCTCAGTCAAATTCCTGAGCAGATCATCTTCGAGCCGAAGCGTTGTCCTATTGCGACGCCACCAGTCAATCCGTTTCCGGCGCGCCATCGTAAATATCCAGGCCGTGAAACTCCCATTCTCCCGCCGTTGGTATTTACCGATCTGTCGGCGGACATTCATGAGACATTCAAGAGCCAGGTTTTCAGCGTCCGTATCCGGGACTCCTCGTTTTGTAAAGAAACCGACGAGGCGCGGGCTGAACAGGTCAAAAAGCGCCCAGAACGCTTCGGTCTCGCCTTGCGCCAACTGCGCGGCGAGAATTTCCGTTCGATTCTCCGGCTCCCCCGATGGCCCATCCGTCAAGGGAGTCGCTGGAGAGATTGCCGAGTTCAAGTTATGCACGGTCAATACCTCCTTTACTTTTATGGTAACGAACGAGCGTTACAGTTCAGACTCGGACACAGGCGAATCCATGCGCCTTAATCCATATATCCGTACTCCTGATGATCCCGCGCGGCGATCATAAAGACGATCATCTCTACGACGAGCGTCACAAACCAGCAAATAATCGCGTACGTGTCTTTGGCTCGCGTCGCATTGAAGAAGGTCATCAAGCTGATGTCGTCATTTGGCGTGAGCGCCGCCAAATTGCCTATGTTGCCCAGGCCATACAACCCGAATGCCGATGTGACGGCAAGCAGGATGACAAGGATAACGTATCCCAAAACTTTATCCCGCCTGTTAGGCACCCTTTGCTCGTATCTGGGTTCGTATCGCAAGAGAAAGTACAGCTTCAATCCCGATAGCGTCAGTGAAACCAGCAGGCCAAAAAGAAAAGATGCTCCTGTCATCAGGCTTATTCCGTTAGCGGTGATGGCGATTCCAAAGGCCGAGAGGAGAATGATCGGAAGATTCCCCAACCCGGAATCATAGTTGTAAATTTGTGTCTCCGGCGGCTGCCAGTGACTGTACCAGCGGCGTCTTATTCTCATAACCCCTCCTTGTTGGCGCGGGAGTTCCCCGTATACAGAATTCGATCACTGAACTTTTCTACTCTTATAAACGTGATCCGTTACACCGCATCGAAAAGGCTCGGAGGTTTCTTGTCACTTTGCGAAACCGCTTGCTATACTCCCGCTTCCGCACTTCAAGCTTTACAACTATCTGTAACAACGTATCTGTAACCGAACGATTCCGGAAAGCGTCTGCGCAGACGAGACGTAATCCTTTCCTTTTGCGAAATCACTTTTGAACCACTGAAGTCTCAACAACCCAACGGAGGTAAGCTGATGAGCAGTTCAGATGACCGGCATGACAAACCCGACAACAGCGGGGTGTCGCGCCGAAACTTCCTCAAAGGCGTAAGCCTGGCTGGCGCCATCCCGCTCGTCACGGGCGGCGAAAATGAAGCGCAGGCCGCCGGCGCCGACGTTCCCATCCTCGGCCCGGACAAAGTCAACATCACACTCAACATCAACGGCGCGCCGAAACAGG
>JAJVHZ010000059.1 GCA_022072255.1 Gammaproteobacteria bacterium
CCAAAGGTACGATCGTCACTACGGCGAATGGCGGCGCGAACTGGCGGCGGCAAATGTCGAACGTCGAGTTGAATCTCAGCGATGTTTTTTTCGTCAACGCAAACGAGGGCTGGATCGCTGGTGATCGTGGATTGCTGTTGCACACGACCGACGGCGGCGCGACGTGGGAGAGCGTTGAACTGAGCACACACGCCAACCTTTCAAGATTGTTCTTTGTCGCTCCCGATTGCGGCTGGGTAGTTGGGACGAGCGGCGCGATTTTTAAATATGGGCGGATTCGTTGACGCCATCCTGCGGCGGCTGAAACTCCCCTTCGTCTTCAAATCCCTTTGGCGTCCCTACTCGATGAAGATCATATTCTGGTAAATGGCGTTCAACGCCAGCCACAGGCAGCCGTAAACCGCCATCCGGCGCCCGAATTTCCAATCGCGCAGTTCCAACCCGACCGGGATCATAAACAGCGGGAGCATCGGCATCCACACCCGCGCCACCTCCGCCTGCAATAATCCAGTCAAAGCCACGGCCACGATTTGTCCCACGGCCAGCAGGCTCAACTGCAATTCCCGCGTCCATTCCATCGGGCGCAGGCGTTGCAGCAGGGCGAATCCCGCCAGCGGATAACTGATCCACCCCGTGCCCAGCGCGAAATCATACAAGTCCCAAAAGATCGTTTGCGGGTAAGGCCGCCCAAGCTCCAGCAGAATCTTCGACTGAATCTCAACCGCCGTCGTAAAAGTACGCAACGGATCAAAGCCCGTCGCCAACCACAATCCGCCGTAACAAAGAATCACGACGCCCAGGCTGACCGCGACACATCGCGCGACAAATCCCAGGTTCTTCCCCCGCTGGTTGACGATAGCCAACACGCTGTACCCGCCCAAAAACAGCCCAAGCGTCAGCATCGTGTAAGACCAGAAGATCGCCACGCTCAACACCAGTCCGAAGCCCGCGGCATGCCGCAAACTCCGCCGCTCAATCGCCTGCGACCAGCAAAGCGCCATCCCGCAGGTGAAAAGCGGATACGCCTGATCAAATCCGGGAAAGAAGACCGACATGCAGGGCGAGAGCGCATAGAAGCTGGCCCCGCAAAACGACACCTCTTCATCATCGAGCAGACGCTTGAGCGTCAGGAAGACCATCGGCGTCCCAATCGCGGCCAGCAGACCGATCAACAATCCGCCGGCCAACGCCGTCGTTGATTTCACGCCCAGCCAACTGATCAGCGCGTAATAAAACAGCACAGGCCCCGGTGGCTTTGTCAGCCCGTGAAACGGGAACGACGGCATCAGGTCCGGGTATTCGCCAAGCAACCGCGCCAACGATCTGGCCTCCGCGCCTTCGGAAAAGCGCGCGGCGATGGTGTAGTAACTGGTGATGGATGGGCTTTCAACAATGTGGGATATCCGGCCCAGGTCAAATTGCTGCCGGTAAGTGGCGAAACACAACAGCCCCAACAGAAACATCGAAAGCGAAACCGACAGCAACGCCAGGGGCAGGAGTCCCGGACGGCGGCGGTACAGAATCTGCCCGGCAAAAAACGGTGTCGCGCCGAGCAGCGTCACGCCGAACGCGCGCCATGCGTCCAGCCTCTGCCACGACCATTTGAAATACCACGGCCCGTTAACCGCCCTGACGTGCAGAAAAACCAGAGTCACAATGACGAGCGATAAGACCACCAAAAAAACATGTTTCCTGTTCAATAGTGGATCGAGCCAATTTTTCATTTTATTTTGCGTTCCTGACAGCGGCGGCAAGCGCCAATCCTTTCTCATTCACTTCAAATTGTTCACTGAAGCGAGCCGCTCGCCGGAGAAGCCGCATCTTCGCAGCGACGGAAATCATCGGCGCCATCGAAGCCCGCGAAATCTGAGCCGAACGTGACGACGGATCAGTTGTTTTACTGAAAGTCTGGCCGTTGCCCGCCGTCATGTTCCTCGTCGCGTCGTAGCTGAAGCTGTACCCGCCCGCGCTGCTGATGCGGTTGGTGGCCGGGGCGCCGCTCCCGTTCGTCGCGTAGCTGATGGCCGAACTGTACATCGAGCGCATGTTGCCCCACTCGTCGTACTGGAAACCGCCTCCCAACGTTCCCGACAGCGTGGTCAAACGATTGAAGCTGTCGTAGCCATAGTTGGCGGCGGAGGAGAAGTTCGAGTTATCGGAGATTCGCCGGATGCGCCCGTTGTTCAGCCCGCTGGTGTAATAATCGTAATACTTGCTCAGCAGCGTGGATGAGCCGTTCTGACGATCAACGACGATGCTGGTCAACTGTCGCCGCTGGCCGTTGTAACCTGCGGTCTGGCGCAGTCCGTTGCCGAAGTTCATGCCCCAGTACGCGTTCCAGGCGCGATAGCTCATCCCCGAAGCGACGTTTTCAATCGCGTTCGGGTCAGTCCCGATCAGGTTGGTTCCGATTCCGATAATCAAGCCGGTCTTGCTGAACGATCGCCAAAGAAACCGTATCTTCGCAGCGACAGAAATCATCTGCGCTCTTAAAGTCTGCGAAATCTAAATCGGATCAACTGGCTTTACTAGTGGTGTCTATCAATGTATATCTCTTTCCATTTTCCTGTGTGCCCATACGACCACGAAAGGAGCCCACAAGGGAAACAGGATGAAAAACTGAAATAACAAACCAGCATTAGCCCCCGTCACCGCCGCGACGCTAAATGCAATACTTGGTATTGGAAATATCCATAGAACGGAAACGAAACAAAAATAGACAACTTCAAGCGAGACCGTTGCAATGAAAAAGATATATGACTGCGTCCGAAGATGTAAAAACTGCACGCCGAAAACAAAAAGACTTAGATAAAAAATCATACAAATTAAGGACATAGCATACAGGAATAGCGCGAAGTACGGGGCTTCAGAATTATTGCTCACATTATGGTGCGACGCCCATAGTAGTATGGCTGTATATATAATTCCGCAGATTGCAGTAAGAATACCAATTATGCCTACGCATCGTATTGCAAGATGTGGTAATGATCTCATGAGCTATCTCCTTTTTGTAAATGCTTTCAGGGTAGTACTTCGTTTAACCGATCAGTTACATTTGAAGAAATCCAGTCTCACGCCTCTGCTTAAGACTGGATCTCTTCAGTAACGGTTTGGTCAAAGACGTTTCACAGGGCGTAATCAGCACACGGAGGAGCTACAACCCTTATGGCATTGATCTTGTAGCGCTAAGCAGAGTGCTCTACAAAATGCGGGCCTGTCTTTAACTGGTATAGTGATGACGTCCGGGCTTACCAAGCAGGCCGGATAGCATCCAAGAGCCGCAGTAACACAGGCAAGATTGCAGATACGGCAGGCGACACTGCGGATGTCAATGGAAAAGTCACCACCGCCACCGCCATCACCACCACAACAAACGCATCCCTCATCCGGAGATTTGAGTAATCCTGAGGGATCAGTGAAATTAATTGGGTCGTTACTCACATAGCTGTACCGGTTCAGCGTCTGCGGCCTGCCCTGATTCGCAGCCCCCAACGGGTTCGGCCTACTCCCTCGATACCCGCTGCCCAGCGGATCGGCCTGAATGAACCGCCCCCAACTCGACGTGTAGCTCCGCGCGTTCGCGTAATCCAGCCCCGTCGCGTCGCGCTCGTAGCCGGTGAACTTGCGCTTGTTCAGGTTCGTGTTGCCGGCGGCGGCCCACTCGTAGCTCACCTGCCCGAACGGAGCGAAGTCGGCGCGGTAGACCACTGTGCCCGATGTGGTCGTCAGCATCCGCCCGCTGCTCAGGTGATCGCTGTGCGACCAGTAGAAATTGCCGTCCGTGCTTTGCAACGCCAACACTTCCTTGCCCAGGTAAACGTAAGCCCGCTGCACGTTGGCGCTCGCGTCAACCTCGAACGCCACCTGGTCGAGCACGCTTGACTGGACGTAATACAGCCCCGGTTGGCGCACGCGCTTGCCGTCGCCGTCGTAGCCGTACTGATTGGCCACTCCGCCCGCGGCCTTCAAGCGATTCGCCGCGTCGTAACTGAAAGTCTGGCCGTTGCCCGCCGTCATATTTCCAGCCGCGTCGTAGCTGAAGCTGTAGCCGCCCGCGCTGCTGATGCGGTTGGTGGCCGGAGCTCCGCTGCCGTTCGTGGCGTAGCTGATGGCCGAACTGTACATCGAGCGCATATTGCCCCACTCGTCGTACTGGAAACCGCCTCCCAACGTTCCCGACAGCGTGGTCAAACGATTGAAGCTGTCGTAGCCGTAGTTGGCGGCGGAGGAGAAGTTCGAGTTATCGGAGATTCGCCGGATGCGTCCGTTGTTCAACCCGCTGGTGTAATAATCGTAATACTTGCTCAGCAGCGTGGAGGAGCCATTCTGACGATCAACCACGAGGCTGGTCAACTGGCGGCGCTGATCATTGTAACCTGCGGTCTGGCGCAAACCGTTGCCGAAGTTCATGCCCCAGTAGACGTTCCAGGCGCGATAGCTCATCCCCGATGCGACGTTTTCAATCGCGTTCGGATCGCTCCCGATCAGGTTGGTTCCGATGCTGGTGATCGAGCCGGTCTTGTTGCGGGCGTAATTGATCGTCTTGCTGAACGTTCCGCCTGACGGGGGACAGCCCTGCGTGGTTGTCATAACCGTTCTGGTCGCCAGCGTATTTGCCGAAGTCAGCGGCAGACCGCCCGTGACGTTTTGCAGATAGAAGACTGTTCCGTTGGTCACCCACGCGCCGGTCGTGACGTTGCCGCTCGCTCCGCCGCTGGCTACCAGGGTTCCACTGGGTGAATCGCGGCGCACCTGAACCGAAGTCACGCCGCCGCCCGTAGTCCAACTCAGCGTCGTAGCGCCCTGTCCAGTGCCGTTGCAGACCTGAATCGGATTCGGATTCGCCGATAACGAGCCGCTCGGCGGAGGCGGAGGTGTGCCGGTGAAATTGGCGTCATCAATGTCGCCTTCCGGCGTCGTATAGCTGCGGCTCGTGGGATTGAACGTGTAACCCGCTTTCGACGGTGTGACTGTGTAGGTGGAACCGAAGTCCGACGAGACAGCGTAATTGCCGTTGCTGTCGGTCGTTGTGGAAGTAGGGAACGCGCCGCCTGTCACCGTTACAGTCACACCCGCTATGCCCGCGCCCTGAGCAGTTGAGACATTGCCGCCGAATCTGACGAACGGAGCAGAGGTTGGCGGGACGACTCTTCGCAACGATGTCTTGACCACTCTCGGCGCCGCTGTTTCCGCTGACGAACGCCGCCATTGCGCCTTTTGGCCCGGTTTCAAGGCGGTCGCTGAGACAACAGGCCGCGCATTGCCGGGCCGATTTATGCTTCGACGATCAGGCCGCGTTGTTGTCGCAACCTGAGATGGAACGCCGCTCGACATGCGGCCAGGCTCCGGCGTGTTTAAAAACGCGGAACTGTTGCTGACCACGTAATTCGCCGACATGACCTGATTGGCCAGGTTGTAGGTGTAATTGAGCGTGAAATTTTTGCCCGTCACGTTGGTGAACGTGCGTGTTTCACTTTGCAGTTGGCGGTAAGCGTTATAGGTGTAACTGGTCGCGCCTTCGCCATCCGCCATCGAACTGCGCGCGCCGAATTCGTCGTAACCGAAGCTGACCGAAGGCGTCGCGCCGCCGTCGTTGTAGCTCACACCGGTCGGCAGATTGCGAGTGTTGTAGCTATAGGTTCTGACGATGCCGCGTTGATCCGAAACGGTCTCGACGCCGTCGTTCGGGTTGTAGGTGTAAGTGAGCGTCCCGCTCTCCGGGTTGGTCTCGCTCTGCAATCGCCCGTAGCCGTCGTAAACGAAACTGCGGGTTTGCGACTGCGATCCGCTGCCGTTCGTGTGCGTGATCTGGGTGATGTGATCAACCGCGTCGTAGCTGTAGATCACTTGATTGTACGGCGTGTTGGGCGCGCTCATCTCAGTCACTTTCCACACCCTGCCGAGAAAATCGGTTTCGGTTTTGACCTTGCATCCGGTTTCATCCGTCTCGGTGACCGTCGAAGTTCCGGCGCAACCGCATCCGGTGTAATCGTATCGCAAGGTGTTGCCGTCGGGCCGCGTGATCAATTTGAGCCGCACGAGTTCATCGCGGCTGGTGTTCGTGAAAACCCATCCGGTCGAGGCGTCTTCCGGATGGATCGTCCAATCGCCGTAAATGGCGATCACGTTCGACGCGTCGGTTTGCATGCCGACCTTGTCGAAGACGAATTGCTGGCCGGAATATTTTCCGCTGGCGCCGCCCGGATGATCGTTGGCTTTGCGGCGCATCCGGCCCGCGCCGTCGAACTCCGTGAATTCGAAATGTAGTTGGCCCGTGTTGGTCGAAGTGGCGACGGTTCGATAGCCCCAGTTGTCCCAGTAACCGTATCGCTTCACACCTCCATCGGGACGCGTCTGCTGCAGCAACCGGTCGGCGAAATCGTAAGCCGAAGTCGTGATCTGTTCCTCGACGCTCGACCCCGGCCTCAGGTTGAAGGTTTTGACCACGTGGCCGTCGAAATAATCGTACTGCGCCCCGGCGCGAAAATCGGTCGGATCAGCCGAGGTGTAAACGTGAGCGTGCGTCTGGCCGACGCCTCCCGGTTTGTTGCTGTAATAATCGCTGAAAACGAACTGCCTGCGATTGCCCGCGCCATCGGTTTCGCCGCGCGCATTGCCGTTGGTGTCGTAGCTCGTCCGCCTGACGATGCGCGAACCGTTGATCGCGCCGCCTACAACCGAACTCTGCGTGACGCTGGTCAGGTTGCCGCGCTGGGTGAAGCTTGCGCCGTAAGCGGAATCGTGTTGAATCACGCCGTCCGCTGTGGCGTCAATGAAGTAAGACGCCGTCTGGCCGTTCGAGTCAACGAACGTTCCGGTTTCGTCATAGACGTTGTTGGTTCTGGACATCAGCGTCGTACCCAGCCCGGCGTAAACCGACACCTGCGAAACCAGACCGAGAATGCGCTGCGCGGGGTAGCTTGTGTAACTGGTGGCCGTGCGCCGATAGACGGTCGCTGAATCGCCCTGATATTCGTCTTTTATGGTCGGCAGCCACATTCCATCGAGTTGCGTGTAGCTGTAGCTTGTCTTCAGCACATTGCCGCTGTTGTCGCTGATCCTGACCTCCTGCGCTCTCAAATTCGACGAATAGGACAGTCCGGCATCTTGGGTATACGTCACCCGCTCCTCTTTCGATGAGATGTAGGCGTTTGGCGCGTAGGTCGCCTTGATCCGGGTCAATCCGCTGAAAAAGAGCCTGAAACTGCGCCCAGATGGGTCGTACACCTGGTGATGATGGTCATAAGGTGGAGGATAGGCGCCAGGCTCCATGTTGTAGAAGTAAGAGTAGCCTTGCTCGGCGCCGCCTTGCCAGTTTTCGGCCTGGTCAAATCTTCCGGTAAAGCTTGGGCAGTCGGTCGGCTGTTGATACTCAGTTGTGATCATCGGAGCAGCCGGGTACCCGGCGCCGTTCAGAGACGGAAGATTGAAACGTGTGTAAGCCACGAGCCGTTCTATGCCCTGGCCGGCTATTCCCGGCGCGATCTTCTGAATCAGATACGCCTGTCCGTAGCTGGTGTAAAAGAAACGATGCTGAGCGCCGGTCGGATAAGTGATCCTGCTCGGCAGGTAGACCTGCGCGCCGTTGATGTTTATCGGGTCGGTGGTCAGCGGCCCTTCAAAGTTGGTTTGAATCGTGACCGGCGTGTAATCAATTCTGACGAAGTAGGCCCACACGCCATTGCGATTCTGGCCGATCCAGGTCAGGCGATTATTCTGATAGTTGAAATCAATCCGGCGGCCTGCGGTGTCAATCACGTAGTCAATGACTACGGCGTTGTTCGACAGCGTCCGATAGTAGATGTTGATCTGGTTTCCGTTACGGTCTTTGATCAATGTCGGCAGCCAGAGATTGTCGCCATTGGCCATTGATTCCGCTCCGAAGGTGATCGCCGCGCCGTTCGGCGTTCGCAGGACGCGCGTCGAGGCGTTGAACTCCAGGTAGCTCGAATCGTAGCTGACGTAAATCAAATCGCCAGTATGCTTCAAATCGTGGCGCGTCCCGTCCGGCGCAAGGTAGATCACGCTATAAGCGCCAGTCACGCCATTGACATAAGGGTTGCCGCCGGGCATCAACAGAATGGCCCCGAAGCCCAGCCGCCAGCCCGGAGCGGGGAATCCCTTGTCGCCGTTGAAAATCATCTTGTTGGTGTTCGGGTCTTTTGTCCAGACTTTGCTGTTGTAACTCAACGTGAGCGAGACATTCATCCCTGCGCGTCCGGACAAAGACAGCACGGGAGCGGAAAAATTGTAGTTGAGCGAATCGAGGTTATAACTCAATCCGCTGATGCTGGCCGATCCTGCGGTCGGATCAACGGCCTGCATCGGCAGACTTCCCGCGACGCCTGTAGCGTTATTGCTGAGCGACATCTGCGTCAGATAGCTGCTGAAATTGGCCGTAGTGGTCGGCTTGGGATCGTCATAGTTCGCGGGCGGCAACGTTCCGGTCTGCTGGTAAGCGTCAGGCGCCGACGGTTGGTTGGCGCGCATCGTATCGAGGTTGGCGCCGCTTTGCATAGCTGCCCTTTTAGGCGCCCGTTTGGCTATCCGATTGGTATTCGGACGACCTTTGCTCTTGTTGGCGATAACAGAGGAGCCTTTGTTGTTTCCATTGAAGGCTGAAAGCGCTTCGGCGACGTTGATTACGCCTCCGCTCGCCACCTTGTCTTTCAGCGCCGGGACAGGCCGAGCGCTCCGGATCAGATTGTGGCGCACGTTTGACGCCGAAGCCCATCCTTGCGCCGTCTTGAGCAAACCGGAGACTCCGGACACGAGCGCCGCCGCCGCAGAAGACCCGGTGACGCTGGCGTAACCGCCGCCTCGCTTTGTGGTGAGGACGTCAACGCCCGGCGCGGCGAGATGCGCTTTCGCCTGATTCCAGTTGGAAAAGCCGGCCAACAGATCGCCGTTAGTTGTCGCTGCTACCGAGATCAGATTACCGGCTTGATAACTTGCCGGATAGTATGGTTCCTCAGCCAAATCCTTGCTGTTGTTGCCGGCTGCCGCAACAACGACGATGCCTTTGGCCGAGGCGCGGTTGATTGCTTCGAGCATGGCGCGCGAATACGCGGGCGCGCCGAAGCTGCAATTGATGACTGAAGCTTGATGTTCGATGGCGAAATCCATCGCTTCGACAACGGCAGCGACCGTGCCTTTGCCGCTCGCGTCGAGAGCTTTGAGCGGCATGACGGATGCCTTTTGCATCACGCCAGAGACGCCTCTGGCGTTGTTTCCTTCAGCCGCGATGATGCCGGCCATCATCGTGCCGTGTCCGTGATCGTCGGTCGCGTCATTGGAGTTGTTGATGAAGTTCCAGCCTCGGACGTCGTCGGCGTAGCCGTTGTAATCGTCGTCCGCGCCTGAGCGTCCCTTGCCTTCGGCCTGATTGATCCAGAGATTGCGTTTCAGGTCAGGATGGCGAGCGTCAACGCCGGTGTCAATGACAGCGATGATGGTCTGGCGAGAGCCTGCGGTCGTCCGCCAACCCGCGCGAACGCCGATGTCCGATCCGCGCGCGCCGCCGTTTTGACCGCGATTGTCGAGCGCCCACTGCGCGGAAAACTGCGGGTCGTTGGGCCTTGCTGAAATTGGCCCTTCAGAAGTCGCTTGCCTGACGACGTAATTTGGTTCGATCCATTCGATCACATTGTCGAGTTGTTGCAGGGTGGAGATTGTGGATCTGAAATCGAGATGGTCTTTGAGCGTGAGCCTGACCACGCCGCCGCCGCCGCGCAGCAGGCTATGGTTTTTGCCGAAGGAGTTGAATAAATGTTCGGCTTGCGGAGTCATATCCCGAAGCAGCTTGATCAGCAATTCGCGCGGTTGATGCTCAGCTAACTGTTGAGGGGGGGCGACTTGCAGGTTTTGATCAGCGCTCGCCATATTGCGCGTCGTGGCGTTGGCCGATTTCATGGCCCAGAGCGGCGCGCAAATGAGGCAGGTGGAAAGCATGGCGATAACGAAAACACGAAACAGCGAAGTTGAAATGAGACTGGTAATGCTTTTCATGGCAAAACTCCTTTCGAGTTGAATCTTGCCGCAGTGGGGACTAGGATACCGGCTGTCGTGCAACGCATCCTTGAACGCCAAAAGCGACAAAGGTTGTGTTGTTCCGCCGGCCCTGCCATCACCGCTAGTGGTGGCAGGGTCGTCGTTTAATTTATCCAGCGAAATCTGCGCCTATGGGAGAAAACGTTGAGCAGGAAGCGAGACAGCTATCCGATGAAAGCTGTGTTATCCCACACCATTCGGGCGCCCACAGGCCCGACGAGGGTTTGATGATTTCAACTGGCTTTGTCGAGAAAACAGACTCAAGAAAACTGGGCAACGGTGAAACGACTTATTCAAGCGCTTAATGCTGTGTCAGAGGAAAATGGCTCCCGCTGAGAGTTAAAGGTAATACGTTTCTACATCCGATCATTGTCGCTAAGCTGGCTATGTCGCTTGACAGGCGCCACTATACAAAAGGTACTGTCATCCTTGTCAAGAATTATTTTGGAAATTTGGAAATGAAATTTGGAAATATGGATTCATCGAATTCTTACACCGAACAACTGACTTACGGCGCATACCTGCGCGTACCTGAACTGATCAGTCTTCAGCATCCGCAGTCGCAGCCTGAGCATCACGACGAGATGCTTTTCATCGTCATCCATCAGACCTACGAGCTTTGGTTCAAGCAGTTGTTACACGAACTCGATGCGGTGATCGCAAACCTGCGCGACGTGGCGTCGAATCCGGATTCGCGCGACGAGATTTATGAAGCCGCGCGGCTGTTGCGCCGCTGCACGGAGATTGCCCGCGTGCTGGTCGAGC
>JAJVHZ010000120.1 GCA_022072255.1 Gammaproteobacteria bacterium
CCGCCATGGAGATAACCGCCGCCGGGATCGAGGAGGCGAAGGTGAGTCCCGCGCGCAGGCCGATGTAGACGTTGGCGGCGGTGAACACCAGCGTGATGGCCGCGCCCAGCGCGACCGCGCGCCCCGTGAGCTCGCCGGCGGATCCCCCCGTATTCAATCGCATCGAACCCGTGATGGCGTCACCCGGCCCCCTTTCGGGAATCAGAATACAGGAAAGGCCGTGAGGTCCGGCCGCTCGAGGGAATTCCGGGTCCCCGCGCACCTGCCGCGACCGCCGCGGCAAGCTTGTTGCATCGACGGGAGGGGGACCCCGGCACGGGCGGCTCGCGCGCCGGGACCGCGACCGACACATCCACGGCGTCGCTTACCCGATGAGGAGGGAATATGGGTACGACTTGTCAGCTGCACGGCTTCGAGAAGGAATACTCGGCGCAGCAGTTCTGGGAATCGCTGCGCGCCTACGCCCGCGTCGCCGGGCGCGAAGTGGTGGAGCGCGCGCTGCAGCTCTACTACACCGGCAAGACCAGGCGTCTGCCCGCCTGGGTGCGTGCCGCCATCTACGGCGCGCTCGGCTACTTCATCACGCCGTTCGAGGCCATCCCCGACATCACGCCGATCGTCGGCTACATGGACGACCTCGGCGTGCTGGTGGCCACCCTGGCGGCGGTGATGTCCTACGTCACGCCCGCGGCCATGGAGCGCGCCGGCCACAAGGCGCGGGAGTGGTTCCCCTAGCGCACGTGTCCGCTGAGTCGTTCAACGCCGTCGCATGCTACGGCGGCTCGTGCCGAGGAGGCCTGCGAGCGCAGTGCCAAGCAGCCACACGCCTGCAGGGAGAGGAACGGAAGCGTTCTGTGTGAAATGGATGTTGTCGATACCGGTGGACCCGAGATTGTTGATATAGAGGTGCAATGAGCCGTCCGCCGCCAGTGTCTGAGTGAGTGGACTGTAGACAATGCCGGGATTCAGCGTCGCAGTGAACATGAAGAGATTCGGATTCGCGCGCGTACCGAGATCGTCCCAGACGCGAATGTCCGTGAAATAACTGCCCTGCAGCCATGTGCCGATATCGAAATCAACCAGGAACACCCGTTTACCGGAACTCGGCGTGAACACAATCTCTCCCGGCACGTTGAAGCTGCTATGCCCAAGCGCGTGCGGCAGCAGCGTGACTCCCTGAGCCGTAATAGCGTATCCAGACGCCCAGTGGTTGTAGGATGCGGAGTCGGCCAGAAAGTCGACCACGATGTCCGGCGTCCAGCCATTTCCTTCGAGGTAGCTCACGCCAGCCACGACAGACTGGTCCACATTGTCACCGTACGCCGAAGGAATCGGTGTCCCATCGAAGTTGCTGCCGATGTCGAAGGCCAGGATCGTCGCCATGGCCGGGGCCGACAGCATCGCCGAAGCAGTAAGGATGACGCACAGTCCGTACATGCAATGCGCGAGAACTGCCCGTGTCCGAGAGAGAGCCGAGTGTTGAATCGAGATATGCATACACCCTCCTTCCGTCGTCAAGTCCCCGGCTTTGTGCACTCGAATTCGCCGCTACCCGACGCGGCGACGGCCAATGCCGATGAGTCCCAGCATTGCGCTCACGAGCAGCCAGAGAGCCGGCGGCAGTGGCACTGCCTCAACGGCCAGCGACCCGCTCGGCAGATCGAGCGCAAAGGTCCTGCCATTGAAGATCGGGAAGATCAGGCTGCCGAAGCCGCCCTCTATCGAGCCCGCGAGCAGGAACTGGAAAACGTCCGCGAGCTGCGGCACGAAACCGTTGATCAGCACGACCTCCAGCGTCCCGTCGAGCGAGGCCGTGCCGGTAACGTCGAGCACATCGAAGTCGATGCCAGGCGCGAGGCCGCCGATCTCGATAACGAGCCTGCCTCCGGGCAGTTGCGAGTAGTCGCCATCCACGGTGATGGTGCCGGGCGAGGTGCCGGGTGCAACGGTGCCGCCGTTGAGGAGATTGCCGAGCAGCGTCCCGCCGTTGCCGCGCAGGATTGCCGACGTGCCAAGCTGTATCGTGTCGGCAGCGATCGTGCCGCCGTTGCCGACCTGCAGGATCGCATCCCCGCCTGAGTCGGCGAGATTGAAGTCCAGACCCGCGGCGAGGAACGAGCCGGCATTCAATAGCGAATCCGCTCCCTGTACCTGCACGGTGCCCGAGGAAGTACCGGTGGTGGCGATGTAACCGCTCGCGAGACCGTCCGGATTCTCGAGCATGACCCGACCGCCGTCGCTCACCGTCAATACCCCCGCTCCACCGTCCCCGACCGAGAAGTATCCCGTGCTCCCCCTCACCTCCAGGACGCTTCCGCCGTGCACGCCGAGGGCGCCGGTGCCGGTGAGCGGGCCGCCAGCGGCGAAGCTGCTGCCGCCGACCTCGAATCCGGAGCCGTTGGGCAGCGGCGCGCCGCCGTTGCCCGGATCGATCGTGAGCGACGCGCCGTCGGCAATCGTGACCGAGCCGTTGCCCTGGAGTCCGACCCAGAGATAGGGGCCCGTCCCGGGCGCGACAGGGGCCGCGGCGCAGTCGTCGCACACTCCCGTCAGATCGACATGCGTTCCGCTGCCTGTGATGTTCACGATGCCAGTCGAGCCGGCCAGCGTGCCGACGTCGAGAAAGAGCGCGCCCGTCACGGCGGCACCATCAGTCACCTGCAACAGGCCTGTGCCGCTCAATCCGACATCCAGGGCGCGGTCCGGGCCCTGGAACGCGATCCCCGTGCCCAATCCGCCCGAAACGGTTAGGGCACCGCTTCCTAGCGGGTTGTAGCCAATGGACATGGAACCGGCGACGTTCATTTGACCACCGTCGTCGATGAAGAGCGTTCCCGAGGCCGTCGAGGGGATGCCGAAGCCAGGAGCGACACTGCCGTCGCCCACGATCACGGGACCGGTGACGTCAATACTCGAACCCGCGCCGCGAACCTCCATCCAGCCCTCCGACCCGCCGGCATTGGCAATGGTCAGTCCGATTGGACCACCATCAAAGGGGCCGGCATTGCCGTCTATCCGGACCACCGCCCCATCGGAGACGCGCATCGTTCCATCGCCCCGCTCGCCGACGACGATCCCGCTGTCGGCGGTGAGGGACGCCCCCGTCCCCGCCACGGCGACGACACCCTTGTTTCCAGCGGATTCCGTTCCGATGAGCAAGGCCTCGTAACTCTCCGTGGCGGTCGGCCCGCCCAACGTCAGCATACCGCCGCCGGAATCCGTGCCAATGAACGGCGTGTTCGTGGCAGCTATGAAGCTGCTTCCACTGTCATTGACGCCCGCGGGAATGGGCGCCAGCGCTGCAGCGTCGATCGAGTACTTGCTGGTCCAGCTTCCCTGCGTGCACCCGACCGTGCTGGTGCAATGCAGCTCGTAGGTGATGGCTGTCCAGTCCGGATGCGAAGCGTCGACCAGGCCCTTCAGGAAGTTCGCGGCCGTGATGAGATCCGGGTCGCTCAACACGAGCGACGGATCGTCACGCAAGCCGTCGTTGAACAGGACGATGCCTACGCCGTTCAGGAACGAGAGCGAGCCCGCCACGGTGCTAATCACATGGGTGTTGGAGCTGAAGGTCATCAATCCCGTGGAGGTCACGGTGCTGGTGTCTGCAGGGTCGAGCGTCGTCGACGAAGCGACGCCCAGGACGTTGTTCCCCGTGTAGCTCAACGAAGTGACGTCGTTGCTCTGGCCGATGAGCGCAATCGGATCGGCGACCGCATCGACGCCGGAGAAGAACATCAGTGCATTGAAGTTCGAGGTATCGAAGGAGAAGCTGGCGGCGCCGGCCGGGTTAGCCCCGGGGAAGAGGCCCGTGATGTCGCCTTCGCCCGTGTCGCCGGTTCCCCATAACCCGTCGAGCCCCGCGCCCTTGCCGACGAGGAAAGGATCGGTAATCAACAAGTAGTCCCGCGCTACGGCAGCCCCGATCGGACCCAGGCCGACGATGCAACCCAGGAAGATTCGACGCGTAAGGTTGTTCTGTCTCATGGCCGCACCTCATCCGCATCCGTTGTGACGAAGCAGTCGCGATGGTCAGCTCGATCGAATCAGCAATGCCGCGCGGAACCGGTCGTAGCTCAACCTGGTTCCCGCGGATAACAGACGGGCCGTCCCTGGCCATGTAGGACTCGCGACCTCCACGGTCACCAGCGCAAATCGCGCACCCGCCTCACCGACTGGCCACCGGTAGCGTGTACTGGCCGATCCAGTCGGCGACGTACTCGGTCTGGCTGGTGAAATGCCCGGAGTAGGTGCCGCGTCCCTGTATGCCCTGGTACTTGCCGGTGCCGCTGACGTACTGCCATGTGCCGCGGAAGGTGATGAGCGGCGGCTTGTCCTCGGCCATCATCGTCGCGACGTCCCCGCTCCATTTCACCACCACCTCGCCGTCGCCCTTGCTCAAAGTGGCGTAGCCGCGGTGCGGGCCGTTGCCGCCGACGACGTCGACGATATCGCGGTTGACGACCTTGGCGCCGTCCATGAAGCTGCCGCGGCCGGTGTTCCTGTTGCTGCCCTGCGCCTCGCCGAGCCACATCATCGTGCCCTGGTCGGGCGCGATGGGCACCATTTCCTGCTTGACGTACTTCGCGGTGAACGTGCCCTTCACGCTGGTCGCCTCGTCCGCGAACGCGCTGACTGCGAACGCCAGCATGCTGACCATCACCTTGGCGTACATCCTCTGCCTGAGTGTCTTCATTACCGCCCCCCTGCGTAGAGTTCGCTTCCGGAAACCCGTCATCCCTGGCACCTGAGTCGATATCGGAGACGGTTCGGCCGTCCCTGGCCGTCCGTATCCTGCGAGGAAGTATCGAACAGGCTTCGCGGGTCTTGCAGTTACATACGGTAACGACGCGCCTGTTACGCCAGTTCTGCCGGGCATCGAGCGCGGGTCCTCGAAGCCCCATCGGGACTGCATGGCAGCCTACGGCCATCATCCATACGGGGGGTGCGCACTGTCCGGTCGTCGTGCTGCCATGGCGGGTATTCCGCGGCGCATTCGGGAGTGGGCGGAACGGAATGGCGGGGGCTGGGACTGAGTCGCTGCGCTCGAAGCAACGCTGGGTCGGGTCTATACTTCCGCTACGGATTGCCTCCGAGACGGACGACCCCGGGGGATTGGTAGGGGAAACTGCCGGGATCGTCGTTCGGATACGCCGCCCCGGGCGTGTGCGCCCGGCCGACAGTTCGGGCGCTTTGCGGCACTGAAATCATGGATCGTCCTTATGGAGAAGAGACGCGCAGACTGGGGTGCGTCGGACCGCCAGGCCATCCAGGAGCAACTGTCTCGCATCCTCGCCAGCCCGCAGTTCGCCCTCTCCGATCGCCGCCAGCGGTTCCTGCGCTACCTGCTGGAGGAGACCCTGGCGGGCCACGGCCCGCAACTGAAGGGATATACGGTGGGCCTGGAGGTCTTCGGCAAGCCGCCCTCCTTCGACCCGAATATCGACCCGGCGGTGCGCATCGAGGCCGGTCGGCTGCGCGACAAGCTGCGCGAATTCTACGAGGACGCCGGACGCGACGACCCCATCCATATCGCACTGCCGAAGGGAACCTACGCGCTCGAGGTGCACGTTCGTGGGCAGCAATCGATGACGCGGACCGCCCGCCCCGCGAATCTCACCCGCATCAATGGCGAGCGGTTCGAGACAGGAGCGCAGGATGCCGCACCGGCCTCTGCTCATCGGATCGAGGTGCCCTCGCTGGCCGTGCTCCCCTTCGTCAACATGAGCAGCGAGCCGGACCAGGAATACTTCGCCGACGGGTTGACGGACAACCTCATCACCGATCTGTCCAAGGTATCCGGTCTTTTCGTCATCTCCCGACACACCTCCTTCGCCTACAAGGCCACGTTGAAGCCGCTGGCGGAGATCGCGCGGGCCGTGGGCGTGCGCTACCTCGTGGACGGCAGCGTGCGCCGCTCGCGGGAGCACATCCGCGTGTCGGCCAACCTCGTGGACCCCTCGTCCGATCGCTGCCTGTGGGCCGACCGCTACGACCGCGACGCGAGCGACGTCTTCCGCGTGCAGGATGAGATCTCGCGCAACATCATCGAAGCGCTGAAGGTTCGTCTGACGCCGCTCGAATCCGAGCGGCTAGGATATGAAGGAACGGGAAGTGACGTGGCGCACGATGCGGTTCTTCGTGGCCTGGAACATTTCTGGAAGTATACGTCGGCCTCGTGCGCGGAGGCTCAACGGCACTTCCAGCGTGCCGTCGAATACGATCCTCACTACGCGGCGGCGCATGCATGGCTGGCCCGGACTTACCTGTTCCAGTATTCGATGAACTGGTCAGCCGAACCGGAGACCGCATTGGCGACCGGCCTCGGGCACGCCTGGCGCGCTGTAAGCCTGGATGATCTCCTGCCTTTTGCGCACGCGATCCTGGGGTGGGCCTTGCTCTGGTCGGGCGAGCCAAAGGGCGCCCAGGCTGCCGGGCACCGCGCGTGCGCACTCGATCCGAACAACGCCGATGCGCATCTGTTTCTGTCCATGACGCTTTCCGTGACGGACCGCGCCGAGGACGGTCTGCGTTGCATCGAGAAGGGGCTCAGGCTCAACCCCCATCCGTCGAGCTTCTATTTCTATGCCCTTGGTCTCTGCCACCAGATGCTCGGACAGTATGACAAGGCGATCGCCGCCATGGAACGCGGTATCGAGATAAATCCGCGGTTCATGCCAAACCAGGCCAGCCTGCCCGTGCTCTACGAAATGACAGGACGTCATGATTTGGCATGCGCTCTGGTGGAACGCGCAAAGGCCGCCATCGCTGGGTGGTCAAGCTCGTTACTGCTTCGTTACAGACCCGAGTTCTATCACCGCTTTCTGATTGCACGCCAGTCGATAGGTATGGAACTCAACGCACAGGAACGTGGGCTTCTGGAGGCGTACTCCAGCCAGGCGCCGCTTCCGTGATCGCAGGCAGGAGCACGGAGACGACGCCGATGAATGCGACTGAAACTGCTCACCGCTACCTCAGCGCCTGGACGAGACGCGATGCCGCGGCACTGGTTGCCGTATTTGGCGCCGATGGCGCGTACTGGGATCCGTCCGCCGGGGAGCTCAGGGGCCAGGCCATCGGCGAGCACGCCGGCGCGCTGTTCGCCGGCTTTCCGGATATCGTCCTAGAGCCGCTGGCCGTCGGCCAGTTGGACGACCGCAGGGTCGCCGCCCACTGGCGCATGTGCGGCACGCACGGCGGACCCTTCCGCAACATCCCGCCGACGGGCAGGAAGATCATCCTCGAGGGCGCGAGCATCCTCGAGGTCGACGGCGATCATCTGCGATCGGCGCGGGTGTATTTCGATTCCAGGTCGATACCCGAGCAGCTCGGCATGCAGGTGATCGTACAGCCTCGCAGCATCGGGCGGTCGGTGTTCGGCCACGGCATCAACCTGCGGACGGAGAATGCGTCACGCCCGGGCGCCTTCGCGCTCACCACCATGCAGGTGCGCTCGCCGGAGGAGTTCGAGGAGGTGCGCCAGTACGCCCGCCGCATGTACATGGACATGTGCGGCATGCGCGGCTTCATCGGCATCTTCGCCGGTGGCGCGGGCGACCGCCTATTCACCGCCGCGGCCTGGGAGGATACCGAGGGGCCGCGGCAGATGGTGCAGCACCCCGCGCATCGCGAGGCGACGCAGAGGCTGTTCCAATCGGGCTGGGCGACGAGCGTCATGACCAGCATCTGCACCCCGGCGCGGCTCTCCTACTGGCAGCGCTGCGAGGCATGCAATGCCGTCTCGGATCGCGAGGCCAACAACGGCCGCTGCCGCTGCGGCGTGGAGCTCCCTCCCGCGATCTCGTACTGGTGATCGACGCCGCTGCCGCGGCCCGTCGCGTTGTGAAAGACCGCGATCCGCCCGCTCGGCAAGCACCGGTCTAGCCGCGCATCGCGTTCAGCACGATGCCCGGCACGTGGCCCCAGCCACCCTTCTCCTCCATCGCGACGATGCGCGGCACGACCTTGTGGGCGGTGCGGTGGGTGACGAAATAGCCGGGCTTGGGAAATGACGTGAGCGGATAGCGCATGACCACTTTCTCCACGCCTTCGAGCATGGCGGTGTTGTGCACGAAGCCGCGGCCGCTCTGGATGTCGTGGAGCGTGGACCCCGGGTAGGCGCCCCATGGCGGTGCGGCGAAGACGAAGCCCAGCCCCGAGAAGCCGTTGACGCTGACGAATCCATAGCGCAATCGTGCGATCGCCTGCTCGATCACGGGCCCGATGACCGGATCGCGCATCGAGCTCGGGTGCACCACCAATGTCGCCGACAGCGTGCCCCACAGGGCCTCGTTGACGAAATCCACCGCCCGGCTCAGGAACTCGACCGGATCGGCGCTGCCCAGGCGCACCTCGGAGACCAGCGAGCAGAACGGCTCGACCGTGAACAGCGGATCGCTGCGATCGCCATCATCCAGCCCGGAGACGAACGTCCAGGGCAGCGCGCCCGGGCCGGCCGTCCCGACGGTCTCCACCTGCGCGCGGCCGGCGGTGAGCATGCGCCAGCGTTCCTGCGCGCCAGGATAGTAGGCGCGCCGCGGCGGGACACCACGACAGGCGTTCTTCACCGCCTGCACGAACCTGTCGCTGCCGTGCCAGCCCTTCGGCAGCACCAGCATCTTGGCGGCGTTGCAGAAGAACGAGGCGTTCATCACCACGTAACTCGCGGCATCCTCGCCCTGGAACTGCAGTTCCTTCTCGCTGTACGGCCCGGGCACCACGATCACCGGCGAGATGTTGCCCAGCTCGGAGGTGATGGGTTTGGCGAGCAGCGGCTGCGATCCGGGCGCGGCCGATCCACCCGGTCGGCCCCCCGGCCCCCAGACGATGGCGTCGTGGGTGCTGTCCGAGCCGGTGATGTGCACCTCGTCGATGCCCGCATGCTGCGTGAGATAGCTGCCCTCCTCGGCACCGCCGTAGACGACGGCGAGGAAGCCGCGGCGTATCGGCTCGGCGAACGCCTCCTCGACGAACGGCCCGATGTAGGCATTGACCGGGCTCGTCTTCAGCAGGCAGACCTTGCCCTCGTTGAACATCTTGGTGATGACGTCCATCGGCGGGATCGATGCGATGTTGCCGGCACCGAGCACCAGCACCACCACGCCCTCCTGCAGCGGCCGCTTGTAGAAGCCGGCGCGCGTGTCCGCGAGCTTCTCCTCGGTGACGCCCGCCTGCATGCGCACGTCCACCGTCACGTTCTTGAACAGCAGCCCGTCGATGGCATTGCCCGGGAACACGCGCACCGACAACCGTCCGTCGGTCGCGCGCGAGACGGGCCCAATGCGCGTATTGCCCTCGGCCCTGATCGCCTGCAGCGACTCGCGCAGCAGCCGCAACTGGCGGATCACGCCCCAGGGTCCCGTGGCCCACTCCTCGGCCTCCGCCGGCGTCGCGGGCTCGATCCCCTTGGCGCGGCATCCGGCCAAGACGCTGCGTTCGGCCACACGCAGATAACCCCGCTGCATGTCCTCGCACAGCCGGATGCGCTCGTCCACGCTCAGCCGCGCGAAGGCCGGCGCGCCGTCGCGCAGCCTGCGGATCGCCGCATCCATCTCCGACTGCGGCGTGGGCGGCGGTGAGTCCACGCCACGGCTGAAGTCCGGTGAGGAAACCTCTGGCATGCGTACGGCAGGTGTGCTCATGAGCGGAGGCTCCTCAACGGCATGACGTCGCGGTGATACCTTGCAAGGCACAATGATTCAGAGTCCCTTCGGATTGCCGGCCAGGTTCTGCTTCACACGAAACTGCACCTGGCCACCGCTGTCGATGGCGAGCACTTCGCCGGATGGCTCCGGGTAGCGTCGGGTGCAATAGCTCTTCCATTGGCGGTTCTCCCAGTTCATGCAGATGCTGCCATCGTCCTTGATCTCGTAGCTGCCCTTGCTGGTGTAGGTGCCGGCGCGGCCGGACATGCTGCCGTCGGTGCCGAAGTAGATGCAGGTGTCCAGGCCATCGGCGTTCCTGCCGCAGTCCGTATTGCCCACGAGCGCCGCACGCACGGCATCGGCGCTCTGCGGTTCCTTGTCACCCGCCTGACTGGCGGTGGGAATGACGAACAGTGTCGCACTCAGAAGCGTCATCGAGGTTTTCATATGATTTCCTCCCCTTCGAAACACATGAGCCGAACGGCCCGCATCAGGATCGAGGCAAGGCTCGCGCGTGCCGGTTATTGAAATCGTGGCAAACGCCGGGAGGGCGGCCCAGTATGTAACGGTATCAGCGGGGTCCCGCCATGCATCGGAGCGCTCGCCGCCACGGAGGGTGAGCACTACACGGAGGATCCGCGCCCGCGGGGCTGGGTGCTGCGTGTGTAACGCTGGCTCACGTGCGCCGGCTCAGCGCAGCGACGGCGTCACCAGCACGTGCAGCACCTCCAGCACCCCGGCGCGCGGGCGCAGGATCTTGAGCGGCAGCACCTGCCCGGCGGCGCTGCCGCCCAGCCAGTGCATGAGATCCGAGAGCTGCGAGACCGGCTCGCCCTGCGCGCCGATGATCCAGTCGCCGGCGCGCAGGCCGGCGCCGGCGGCTGGCGAGCCGGGGATCACCTGCTGCACGCGCATCGCGGTGGCGGCCGGCCAGTCGTTCTCGCGCACCCAGCGGCGCGGCAACGGCGCGATGCCGCCAGATACGCCGAGGCTCGCGCGGCGCACCCGCCCGTGCCGCATCAACTCCATGGCGACCCACTGCGCGG
>JAJVHZ010000054.1:0-3372 GCA_022072255.1 Gammaproteobacteria bacterium
ATCGCGCCGTCAGTTGACAACGCGAGGGTCGGACCCGCCTCCTGCTCCACCGACGGCAGTGCATGCGTGCCACGGTTCAGGGCGCCATGCATGAGCGCCAGCCCCGGGGCAATGACACCACCCGCGAAGTCACCCGCGTCATCCACGAAGTCCACCGTCACGGCCGTCCCGCAATCGGCCACCATGACAGGGCCCGCGCAGGCGCGGCGGGCGGCAATCATCCCGACCAGCCGGTCGACGCCCAGCCGATCCGGGGCGACATAGGCATTCCTGATCCCCCCCAGCTCGGCCGAGGAGCGCACGTACCGCGGGGCGAGGCCGAATCGCCGCTGCGCGAAATCGTCCAGAGCACGCTCGAAACGCCGCCCGCTTACATTGGCGACCCGGATCGACCGCAACGAGCGCAGGTGCCCCCAGGCCTGCTCGAACAGCGCGGTCAGGTCGGCCCCGACCCAGCTGACCGCTTGCCCGGTGGCCAGATGACCGTTGCGCCAGGTGGTCCATTTGATGCGGCTGTTGCCCGCGTCGACGAGCAGTATCACGACGAGAACCTCAGACTGACCTCCCCGGAGTGCAGGCGCCGTTCCGTGCCCCCCACATCAAGCCGCAGCGCGCCGTCCGTTGTGACGCCCATGGCGATCCCGTGGGCGGCGCCGGAGGGCAGGTGCACGTCTACCTCGCGGTGATATGCCGCGTCCAGGCGCGCCCATTCACCCCTTAACGCCCCGAATCCATGCACCTCGAATTCGCGCAGGACTGCAACGAGCTTGCCCAGGAGCACCGCGACGATCGCGTTACGCGTCGGAACAGCCCGCACCGCCGACTTCAGGTCGGTGACCGGCTGCTGCACCTCAGCCCTGACGAATGCCGGCAGATCGATGTTGAGCCCGATCCCGATGACGGCGAGGCATGGACCGCCCATCTCGCCGTGAACCTCCACGAGAACCCCCGCCAGCTTCTGTTGCCGGTAGAGGACGTCGTTCGGCCATTTCAGCATCAGGCCATCGTCGGCACCCAGCCCGGACAAGGCACGGTGCACGGCAACCCCCACCGCCAGGCTGAGGCCGGCAAGGGTCTCCAGGGCCGCATTGAAACGCCACGCCAGCGACAAGGCGACGTCGCGCCCCACGCTGCCCAGCCAGCGGCGGCCGCGGCGGCCGCGGCCCGCGGTCTGGATCTCGGCGAGGCAGACCTGTGCGTGCGCGTCGTCAACGCGCGCCAGCTCGACCAGGCGCTGGTTGGTCGAATCCGTTTCGAAATACAGACTCAGGCCGCGCACCGCGCTGCGCGCCTCGGCAGACAGCATGGACTGAATGCCGGCGGCATCCAGCAGATCGATGCCGCCGGCAAGCCGGTAACCTGATCCACGCGCCGCATCGATCTCGAGACCCAGGGCCTGCAGGGCATGCACCTGCTGCCACACCGCGGTACGGCTGACGTGAAGGTGGCGCGCGATATCCGCGCCGGAATGCACGGCACCGTCGGCTATCAGGGATAGCAGGCGCCATCGCCGGTCCGCCGCGGTGGTAGAGACGACTCTCAATGCGGGCGCTTCCTACCTGGGGCGGCGGCTCATGACTCGCGCCCTGTGCCGCCGCCCTTGCCGGCGGCGGGAAGATCCGGCTGCGAGGGCTCCTCCGTGCCCTTATGCAACTCGAAAGCCTGGAGCAGTTCTTCCAGCGACGTGGTCGTCGCATCGGGCTGTGCGGCGTCCTCCACAGTGAGCTTGATGGTGTCCCCGGAACGCTCGCCGTTGCCGCCGGTGTGCGGAGCATGGTCGGTGAGCGGCTGGGTCGCGAGCAGTACCGGGGGCGGGGCCGCGACGGCATCGTCTTCGACGATGTCCGATCCGAGGAAGTCCTCGATGCTCATCTCCCGGGATCCGGTATCGAGGGTGGCAAACAGGTGTACCGGTTCGGTGGGTTTCGCCGACGGTGACGGTGACGGCGACGACTGCTCGCTGCTCACCGCTTGCAGCAGCGTGGTGCTGATGAACGAATCCAGGGCACCCGTGGTGGCGCCGGCCGCCGGCGCTGCCGCCGCGCCGCTCGCCGCCTCGAGCGAACTGCCCCCCTCGTGCTCGGGGGCTGAGGTGTGCGCATCGCCGTTGGCGCGCACCGAACCCGGAACGCTCCTGACCGCCTTCGGGCTGGAACGGCTGCGCGCGCCGGCGGGGGGCACGACCACGGTCTCGGACAGGACGGCCGCGCGGCGGCCGGGCTGGGTTGTCACGGACTGCGTGAGCACGTGCGTGTCGCCGGGGGCGGGCGTCGCGGCCCCGCGGCGGGCCTCGGCGTGCTCGAATTGCAGTTCGCATCGGTGCAAACCGATGCGGTCACCATGGCAAAGACGCCGTGCGCCCTGGATCCTCCGGCCATTGATCGTGGTGCCGTTGACGCTGCCCTGATCGATGATCCAGTAGGCCCCCTCGCGATACTCGATGACCGCGTGGCGCCGGCTCACGGTATTGAGCGTCACCGTGATGTAGTCGAAATTCCGGGTGTCTTTGCCAGGCGAGCGGCCGATGACCACGGGCCGTGTGCCGAGTGCGTATCGGCTGAACTGGGTCGTGCCGCGAAGATCATTCAGGTATGCCGCCGGGGGGACGGCCGGGGCAGCCTGGCCCTGCCCCTGCACCCCAGGCTCCGGTGGCGTGTGGGCCTCGGGATCCGCGGGCGCCTTGCGGCGCCGGCGGGCGGCCATGGTCGCCGCCACCGCGGCCAGTGCGACCCCTGCGCCGACGATGCCAGCGAGCACCTGTCCGGCCAGCGCGTCGGCTGTGGGTGCCGGATGGACGGCGGCCACGCTCGCCATCGGCAGCGGTGCCGCAGCCGGGACTGCCGGAGGCGGGGCAGCTTCCTCGTCGGGCGCAGATTCGGGCTGAGCCCGCTCTGCGGTGACCGCGGGAGGCACGCCCGCCCCTGCCGCGGTCAATGCTGCACCGGCCTGCGCCATCATTTCGGGTATCTGGGCGCCGGATTCGGCGCGAAAGTAATCCGCACCGGTGGCGCGCGCCAGCGGTTGCAGCACCGCCATGTCGGCAGCGCTCGAGACGGCTATGACATACACGGGCGCGTGATTGCGAAGCGCCTCCTGCGTCAGCGGCCCCAGCATCCAGGCGCGGCGCTCGGCCGCCTTGTCGCCGGCCATGAGCGTCCGGCCGTCGCTCACCATCACCACGGCCGGCAATGCCTCGTCCCGGCCGTCGATGCGCAGCTCGTAGAGCGCGCGCTCCAGCGCCGCTGCCGGGTCCTTGTCCGCGGCCGTCATCATTTCGCCGGCCGCGGTCGCAATCGCCTCACCCGCAGCTTGAGGGTCCGCAAGCGCGGTGATCAGCCTCGCGCCCTGGCCGTCGGCCGCAACTGCCCCCAG
>JAJVHZ010000054.1:3472-10558 GCA_022072255.1 Gammaproteobacteria bacterium
CCGGTCTCCGTAGGGAATCCGGCCGTCAGCCACGCGGTCCAGCCGCCGTCCAGCACGGCCACCGCATCGTGGCCCATGTACCGCAACATCCACCAGAACCGCGCTGCCGCCAGCATGCCGCCAGCGGCATCGTAGGCCACGACCTGTGCGTGCCGTTCGACCCCGAGGCGCCCGAAGACCTCCCGCATCTGCGCCGCCACCGGCAGTGGATGCCGCCCCGCGCCGGCGCGTTTCGGCCCGCTCAGGTCCAGGTCCAGATCGGCATACCGCGCGCCCGGGATGTGAGCCTCGAGGTAAGCCCTACGACCAGCGGCCGTGTCGGCCAGATCGAACCGGCAATCCACGACTATCCACTCCGGGTTCCCGAGCGATCCGTGCAACGTCGCGCAATCGATGAGAGTGGTATGCATGCAATTTCGCCGATGATGGTTTGATGATACTAATTTACTATGCGCGACGATGATACCGCGACGGCATTTCTCGGCGGCGGCACGCCTTCGCCAGCGTCTCTGGCGCACAGCATTCGTGGCCACCGTCTGCCTCGCGCTGCAGGCCTGCGGCACCATGGCCTTTTACGCCCAGTCTGTCGCCGGTCAACTGGAGGTGCTGGCGAAGCGGCGCCCGATCGAGGCGGCGGCGGAGGACCCGGGCGAACCGGCCCAACGCCGTGCGCAGCTCAGGCGCCTGCAGCAGATGCGGGAGTTTGCCGTGAACTCCCTGGGCCTCCCTGACAACGGCAGCTATCGCAGCTACGCCGATCTGCAGCGGCGTTTCGTCATCTACAACGTGTTCGCCACGCCGGAGCTGTCGTTCGCGCCGGTGCGCTCGTGCTTTCTGGTGGTCGGCTGCCTGGACTATCGCGGCTACTTCAGCGAACGCATGGCGCGCCGGCATGCGGCGGATCTGAAGGCCGGCGGCATGGACGTTTACGTGGGCGGCGTCGCCGCCTACTCGACTCTCGGCTGGTTCGACGATCCGGTGCTCAACACCATGCTCGACTGGGACGAGGCCCAGCTCGCCAAATTCCTGTTTCACGAACTCGCGCACCAGCGCCTGTACGTAAAGGACGATACCGCCTTCAACGAAGCGTTTGCCGAGACCGTCGCGGAGGTCGGCCTCGAGCGTTGGCTCGCGGCTCGCGTCGCGCCCGATGAGGCCAACCGGCTGCGAAAGGAGGAGCAGCGCGAGAAGCAGTTTGTGCGCCTGGTCCTCGAAGCTCGCGGCGAGCTCGAGTCGCTGTACGACTCCACCGCCGAGGAGGCCACCAAGCGCGCGGGCAAGCACGCCGCGCTCGATCGATTCCGGGCCCGCTACACCGAGCTGCGGCGACGCTGGAATGGCGATCGCTCATACGACAGCTGGGCCTACGGGGATCTCAACAACGCCAAGTTCAATGCGGTGGCCACCTACCAGGACGCCGTACCGGCGTTCCGCGCGCTGCTGGCGCTCTCCGGTGGCGACCTCTCGCGCTTTTACGAACGGGCGGCGCGGCTCGGACAGCTGCCAGACCCGCAACGCGGCGCCTGCCTCTCGCAGCTTCCAGCGGCGGACTCGGCCCTCCCGCAAGCTTGCGCGCATTTGACCGAGTAATCGTCCTGTGGTGCCGGGGCCGGCCGGTGCGGGCAGGGATCACGCCCACGGGCGGATCGGTGCGCGGCCGGCGGGCCGCCAGAGGATTGACACTGGGTTCGCGATTTGTGACGGTGTAAACTTCAAGCTGCGAAGTCTGGGCAACTATACTTGCTGGGCAATGAGCCCAAATACGCCTACAAAATACGGGTCCTCGGGGACGCAACCGGACAGTTTCGCGACCATGCTCAATCGGCTTTTCTCGCGTCCCCTCACCATCGAGCTGGGCGGCCAGCGCGTTTCGTTCAACAGCCTGGCTGAATTCGAATTCAGTCTCGCCGGGCGAACCGATGTCCCGGCCCGTCAGTTCCTCGAACTGATGTTGCTGCCCGTCGATGACCTGATCCGCGAGTCCCATGGCCTGAAAGGCATGGAGCAGCAGCTCGTGGAGCTGCTATCCACCGCCATGCGCACCCCGGGGATGATCGGTCATGCCCTGCGCAGCATGGATATCGAATCGTTCTCCGCCGATCACGGCTGGCGCGACATACTCAGCGCGCTGCGTGAGCGCGACCAGGAATACGAGGAGCTGCAGCAGGTAGCGCTTGCGAAGTACATGCAGTACCTGGCGGCTCGCCAGGAGGTCATCAAGCACGTCTGCGCCTCGAAGCAGGAGGGTACGAAGCATGGCCTCGGCATGGAGCCGATACTCGACCTGCGGACCGACGACCTCACGAACGCCGTTTCGCCGCCGGTGCCGGAGGCGCCGCCGGCGGAGGCCGCGATCCGGGAGGCCGTGATGCTGCATTCCCACGGCAACAGTTCACCGCCGACTCCGAAGAAGAGCGCTTTCGCCCGCCTCCCGAAAGGCGAAGTGGTCGTGATAGACGTGGAGCGGGGGCAGGTGATCGAACTGATGCTCTCGCGCCATGGATTTCGCATCGTGGCGGCGGACGAGCTCACGCTCATCGACGAGACCGGAACGTCGCACGTGCTGCAGAACGGACGCAACATCATCGGCCGCGACACCATCTGCAATATCGTGGTCAGTCCGACCCTCCGGGACATCTCGCGTCTGCACCTAATCATCGAGCGCCTCAGCCCGGATTCCCTGCGACTGACCGATCTGTCCGCGCACGGGACGTATCTGCCGGCCGAGCTGCTGAACCGGCAGCCCTGATACACGTCTGGATTCACTGATCGGCCGTTCCTGCGGGCGAGCGCACGAGTGCGCCGTTCCGGGTCCACGGCGATTCCATTACAATCGTAGGCCCTGCGGGCTGCCGTCCGCCCCGCACACCACCCTCAACCCCTAGCATTCCGACAGCTTATGGCGATTGCGCGCGCCGATGTGGCAGGACTGGCATCCGAGTATGCCGCCAAGCACCCCCGTGAAATCCTGCGCCTGGCGCTGGAGAACGTGGACAACATCGCCATTTCATTCAGCGGCGCCGATGACGTCGCACTGATCGACATGGCCAGCCGAATCAGGAAGGGCGTGCAGGTGTTCTCGCTCGACACGGGCCGATTGCACCCGGAAACGTACAAGTTCCTGGAACTCGTAAGGGAGCGCTACGACATCCGCTTCGAAGCACTGTTTCCGGACCACGCCGCGGTCGAGAAACTGGTGCGCGAGAAAGGGTTGTACAGCTTCTTCGTCGATGGTCATCATGAATGCTGCGGGATCCGCAAGGTGATGCCCTTGCGCCGCAAGCTCGCGACGCTGGATGGGTGGATCACCGGACAGCGTCGCGATCAGAGTCCGGGCACCCGCCTCGCGATCGAGGTTGTCGAGGAGGACAGGTCCTTCGGAACGGCCGACAAGCCGCTGCTCAAGTTCAATCCTCTGGCTCACTGGACTTCCGCGCAGGTCTGGGAGTACATCCGGGATTACGAGGTGCCGTACAACGAGTTGCATGCGCGCGGATACGTGAGCATCGGTTGTGAACCCTGCACCCGCGCCGTGCTTCCGAATCAGCATGAACGCGCCGGTCGATGGTGGTGGGAGGAAGAGACCAAGAAAGAGTGCGGTCTGCATGCCGGGAATCCGATCAAGTCGTAGGGCGCGCGCGGTTTCGCGAACGGGACCCGTGGAGTAGGATCCGCTTCCATGCACATCACGTTCGTCAAGAAGATCAAGGCCGACGGCAGCCCTTGCCGCAAGTGCGCGGAGGTCGAGCAGCGTCTGCGGGACTCCGGTCAACTGCAGCGTATAGACGCAGTGGCTATCGCAGATGAACGCGACCCGGAAAGTGACGGGATGCTGCTGGCTGCCAGGCACAGAGTCGATGCAGCGCCGTTTTTCGTTGTGCGCGACGATGACGGCGCGGAGCGGATTTACACCGTCTATTTCCAGTTCGCGAAGGAGGTCCTGAACCGACGTGTTTCAGAACAGGACGAGGTCAAGGAACTGATCAGCCGGGATCCGAGCCTGGACCTCTTGTAGCAGGGGCCGCCGGGCCCGCCACGCGGCACCCGTGGTGTTCCATCAGTGTTCAGGCAACCGCACGCGCTCGAACAGACTCTCGACGTCCTCCTTGGATTTCGCCGCACACGCGGCATCGACCCGCTCCCGCGTGAGGTGAGGTGCGAACAGCTCGATGAAATCATACATGTACGCGCGCAGCAGCGCGCCGCGGCGGAATCCGATCTTCGTCACGCTGGGTTCGAACAGATGACCGGCATCGAGTGCGACCAGTTCAGCGTCAATCGCCGGCTCAAACGACATGCTGGCGACGATTCCTACCCCCAGACCCAGCCTTACATATGTCTTGATGACGTCGGCATCCGTCGCGGTGAAGACCACCTTGGGCTCGAGTCCCTGTGCCCCGAAGGCCTGGTCGAGCTGCGAGCGCCCGGTGAACCCGAACACGTAGGTCACGATGGGAAATTTCGCGACCTCCGCGAGGGTCAGTCGGGGCATGCCGGTCAGTGGATGGCCCCGCGGTACGACGATGCTTCGATTCCACCGGTAGCAAGGCAACATGATGAGATCGCTGAACAGTTCCAGCGCCTCGGTCGCGATGGCGAAGTCGACCGTCCGGTTGGCGGCCAGCTCGGAGATCTGCAGGGGCGTTCCCTGGTGCATGTGCAGGCTGACGCCCGGGTATTTCTCGATGAACCGCTTGATCACCGACGGCAGGGCGTAACGGGCCTGCGTGTGGGTCGTGGCGATGGAAAGACTCCCGTGTTCGCGGTCCGTGAACTCCGCGGCGACGCGCTTGATGTTTTCGGACTCCGCGAGAATTCGACCGGCGGCATCGATGATGGCCCGGCCTGCCGGCGTGACGTCCACGAAATGCTTGCCGTTGCGCACGAAGATCTGCAGCCCGAGCTCCTCCTCGAACAGGCGGATCTGCTTGCTGATGCCCGGCTGGGACGTATAAAGCCCTTCCGCCGTGGCGGACACGTTCAGTTCCCGGCGCGCGACCTCCCAGATGTACCGAAGCTGCTGCAGTTTCATGCGATCGTCCGTCTCGTAATTGCCGGACAATCTAAGTATAGAATTTTTTATTCTTGGTAACTATACGGTTCCACTGGGTACATTTGCCATTCGACCACTCCCCCCGGAGGAGATCTCGTGGATTTTGCCTTCACCGTCGCCGGCTTCCTGGTTGGATTCGTCGTGGGGATGACCGGGGTGGGCGGCGGCTCCCTGATGACCCCGATCCTGGTCCTCTTCTTCGGCGTCAAACCATCGCTGGCAGTAGGCACGGACCTGCTCTACGCGGCTATCACCAAGGGCAGCGGCATCTGGGTGCATAACAACAAGGGCACGGTCGACTGGCGCACCGTGGGGCTCATGCTGGCCGGGAGCATGCCCGCGGCACTGGTCACCGTTTACGTCCTGAAAGTGCTGCAAGCTCGCGGTATCGATTACCAGGGAGCGATCACCTCTTCGCTCGGCGTTGCGCTCATCCTGACGTCGGTCGCGATCATTTTTCGCAGCCGGATCCTCAGATTCGCGCAGGCGGACCGAATGGCGCCCGTACGCGCCGTTTACAGGCAGACGAAGCTGCCCGCAACCGTGATCTGCGGGCTGACACTGGGTGTCCTGGTAACCATGTCCTCGGTCGGTGCCGGCGCACTGGGCACGGTAATGCTGTTTTTTCTCAACCCCTACTGGGACTCCAAACGAATAGTCGGAACCGACCTGGCGCACGCGGTACCGCTGACAGCCGTCGCGGGCATCGGTCACGCGCACCTCGGTTCAGTGGATTACGCGATGCTGGCCAGTCTGTTGGTGGGTTCGCTCCCGGGGATATATCTCGGGAGTCATCTCGGCATCAGGTTGCCGGACACTGTCGTCCGGCCGGTGCTGGCGGGAATGCTGCTGCTTATTGGTATCAAGTTCGCCGCGCCGGTACTCGCAGCGATGCACTGAGAGTACCGACACAGCGACGCGATGTAAGTCCTCCCTAATGACTCACCCTGGGGTGGGTACGCCTGTACTGCTCGATCATCGTGGCCATCTGATCCTTGAGCATCAACTTCTGTTTCTTCAGGTTCTCAAGACTGAGGTCGTCAAGCGGCTCCTCGCCGGCGTTCGCATGCGATACGCGCTCCTTCAGGGCGTGGTGTTTGTCGTAAAGTCGGCGGAAATTACCATCTTCGGTGAGTAGCATATTGACGATGTCTTGTTCGAATTCGAACATCGGACGGCCTCCTGTTAGGTCATGGATTGCATTCCGAACCCCGGGGTGCCGATTCGGGGATGAGACACCGCAGGGTCCGGTGGCGAGCCTGTATCGCAGGCCCGGGATCGGGCGCCTCACCTCCTTCTGCAAGCTGGATGTTAAAAACCTGCCCTTAATACGAAACGTAGACGAACTGAACGCCCCCCACAAGGTTGCCGGCGCCGGGATCGTATGGCGGTCACGTAGACTTGTTCCAGATCGGTGCGCGCGGGGGCGGGGACGACGGACTCGAGCCCGGGCGGATGCGGAGCTTGCGGGTGGTGCCGGACCCGGGGGGAAAAGAAACCCCCGCGACGCGGGGCGTGCGGGGGTTGGGTATTAAGTGCCTGGCGGTGTCCTACTTTCGCATGGCAGCTGCCACACTATCATCGGCGCTGAGTGTTTTCACTTCCGAGTTCGGGATGGGGTCGGGTGGTTCCCACTCGCTATCTTCACCAGGCAAACTGTTTCAGCCGGCGTGTCGCCACGCTCTGGCCGGAATTCGGGAAGTTAGTCAGCAAGGTGCCATCAGGGTAATTGCGCTTCGCTGGTATCACCAGCTTCGGACCTAATAACCGCCCAAAATGCTTGGGTGTTATATGGTCAAGTCTCACGGGCAATTAGTACTGGTTAGCTCAACGCCTCGCAGCGCTTACACACCCAGCCTATCAACGTTGTAGTCTCCAACGGCCCTTCAGGGGGATCGAGTCCCCAGGGAGACCTCATCTCGAGGGGGGTTTCCCGCTTAGATGCTTTCAGCGGTTATCCCGTCCGTACTTAGCTACCCGGCTGTGCCACTGGCGTGACAACCGGTACACCAGAGGTACGTCCACTCCGGTCC
>JAJVHZ010000045.1 GCA_022072255.1 Gammaproteobacteria bacterium
GGCATCGGCCTCGCGCTCAGCCGCCAGATCGCCGAAGGCCACGGCGGAACGCTGACGCTGGAAAACCGCGCGACAGGCAAAGGCTGCGAAGCGCGATTGCGGCTGCCACTCTGATTGACTTGAATTTTCTTCGACTCGTCCAGAAATTTTCTTTACCTTCCCCCGGCTTAGGACTACTCTACCCCCGCCATCTCGGCAGCCCCATATACAAAATCTTCAGAGTTAGAACAGCCCCAAATTTTTTCCCGAAATCCTCTGCTGATACGTTATTTGTCCTATCACTTTTGATAAACGACAGCCATGAAGAAAAGAGACCAAACCGAATCGCAGCGCCGCGAGCACATTCGCCATCTGGAGAAAGTCTTCTGGATCGAATTGCAAATCCGCGCGAACCTTCATCCGAACACCACGACCATCGCCGAGCATTTCGAGGTCAGCCAGAAGACCGCTCAGCGCGCGCTGGATTTCATGCGCGACCGGTTGCGAATGCCCATCGCCTATTCCGCAGAACATCGCGGCTGGTATTACACCGAGCCATACTTCGCGCTGCCAGCTATCGAGATGACCGAAGGCGATCTGGTGGCGATCCTGCTGGCCGAAAAACTGGCGCGGCAATACCGCGGCACGGCCATCGGCCAGCAAATCGCCGAAGCCTTCGCCAAAATTCTTCAAGCCGTGACCAATGTCATCTCGGTTGACCTGAACGCGTTGGCCGAAGCCCATTCGTTCGAGGCCGCCGCGACCACCGAACCCAATTTCGACACGATTCGCCGACTGGGCCAGGCCATCCGCGAACGCCGCCGCATCGCCATGAAATATTTCACGGCGACGCGCGGCGAACTGACCGACCGTAGAGCCGACCCGCTGCACCTGCGCAACGCGGCGGGCGAGTGGTACCTGATAGCCTGGGATCACCTGCGCCAGGCCCCGCGCGACTTCCTCATCTCCCGCATCCGCGAATTGGAGATCACAGAAGAACAATTCGACTGGCCGGAGGGCTTTGACCTTGACGAATACCTCAACTCCGGCTTCGGCATGATTCGCGGAAGCAGTTTGCACGAAGTTGAAATCCTCTTCGACGAATACCAGGCCCGCTGGATTCGCGAACGCGACCAATTCCACCCGGCCGAAGAGCGCGAGGAACTGCCCGGCGGCAGGCTGATTTTGCGAATGAGGGTGACGGCGCTCGATGGCGTGAAGCGGTTCGTGATGCAGTACGGCGCGCACGCGACTGTGATCAGGCCGGACGAATTACGCCAGACTATTCGAGAAGAAATCGCAGCGATGCAGGAGATCTATCATTCCGAAAAAGGGGGCGCTGAAAATGACAAATAACCTCTACCTGCTCTGGGCAAAGCTACCGAAAGAGGGAAAAGGCTCGCGGGCATTTCACCCATTGATCTGCCATATGCTCGATGTCGCAGTCGTCGCGCGTCTGATGTGGCGTCGGCTGTTGCCAGACGCGGCCCGCCAGCGAATCGCTGAATCACTGAAATTATCAGCGGAGGAGACCGAGCGATGGGTTGTTTACCTGGCGGCGCTGCACGATCTGGGCAAAGCTTCACCGGCCTTTCAGCTTCGCAAGGAGGCTGCGCATCTGTTCAATATTTACGCGGCGCTGGGGAAGCCCCCGAACATCGAAGCTAAAGACTGTCCGCACGGCAGAGTGACTGCTGGAGAGCTGCCGCAGATTCTCGAAGAGGAATTCGGCATTGAAAAGCCGGTATCAGATCGTCTCGCGGTCATCATCGGCGGACATCACGGAACGTTTCCGACAAGTCATGAATTGTTGAACCGCTACCCGGACGCCGGTGTCGGCAGGACGAACAAGTGGGAGGGCATCCGCCGCGAACTTGCGCGGCGGCTCGCGCGTCTGTTCGGCGTATCGAACGATTCCGTTCCGCGCGATTGCGATCACGCCTCGGCGATGTTCATCGCCGGATTGGTTTCGGTCGCTGATTGGGTCGGATCGAACAGCGATTTCTTTCCGTATCTCGTCAACGATTTCGAGTCAATGCCAACGCTCGATCCGGCGGAGTACCTGCTAAAAGCGGAGACGAGCGCGGAGCAAGCGTTGAATCGCCTGGGCTGGATGGGCTGGCGTCAGCCGGAGGCGCGACTGGCGTTCTCGCAACTCTTCAATTTCATTTCCTCGCCTCGCCCGTTGCAGCAAGCCGCGGTCGAAACCGCCGACAAGTTCACGCCGCCCGGCATCGTCATCGTCGAAGCTCCGATGGGAGAAGGCAAGACCGAAGCGGCGCTCTATCTGGCCGATTATTGGGGTGTCGCGCCTGGCCCGCGTGGTTGTTATGTCGCGCTGCCGACTCAGGCCACCAGTAACCAGATGTTCACTCGCGTGCGCGATTTTCTCTCGGCTCGTTACCCGGCGGATAGAGTCAATCTGCAATTGCTGCACGGCCACGCGGCGCTGTCGTCAGAGTTTCGTCTGCTGCGCGAAAACGGCGACCGGGCGTTCGATCTCGAAAGCGTTTGCGGCGAAGAGGGCTGCGGCGAACACGGCGCCAGCGTGGTCGCCGCCGAATGGTTCACGCACCGCAAACGCGGATTGCTCGCGCCATTCGGCGTCGGCACGGTGGATCAGGCGTTGCTGGCCACGCTGCAAACGCGCCACGTCTTCGTGCGGCTGTTCGGTCTGGCGCACAAAGTCGTCATCGTGGATGAAGTTCACGCTTACGACGCTTACATGTCTAAACTGCTCGAACGGTTACTGGAATGGCTGGCGGCGCTCGGCTCGCCGGTCGCGTTGCTGTCGGCTACGTTGCCGAACGAGAAGAGAACCGCGTTGCTCAAAGCCTATCTGCGCGGTCTCAATCGCGAGCTTTCCGCTGAAGAAGAACGACAACTCGATGCGCGCTACCCGCGACTCAGTTGGGCGAACGCGACGGCGCAAGGCGCACAAACAATTGAGGTCTCCGACCACATACGTCGCAAACTGAAGATCGAATGGATGGACGAAAGCGTTGCGCTCGGTCAGCGGCTCAAAGACGTTTTGGCCGATGGCGGTTGCGCGGCAGTGATCTGCAACACAGTCAACCGCGCGCAGCAAGTCTACCTCTCGCTGAAACCATATTTTGACGCAGCCGAACTCGACCTCTTCCACGCCCGCTATCTGTTCAAAGACCGCGACGAGCGCGAAAAACGCGCGCTGAGCGATTTCGGCAAAGATGGCGCGACGATCAAATTCGACGACGATGAAGCGCGAACCGTCCGCCGCCCGTATCGCAAAGTCCTGGTCGCCACACAGGTCATCGAACAGAGCCTCGATCTGGATTTCGACCTGATGGTCACGGACTGCGCGCCAGTGGATCTGATCCTGCAACGCTCTGGCAGATTGCATCGTCACGAACGCGCGCGCCCTGAAAAGCTGTCTCAGCCAACGCTCTGGGTTCGCCAGCCTGAGTCGGTCGAAGACGGCGCGCCGAAATTCGATCTCGGCTCCGAAGCCGTCTACGACGCTCACGTGCTGCTGCGTTCTTGGTGGGCTTTGCGAGACAGGAGCGAAATCGAAATTCCAGCGCAGATCGAAGAGTTGATCGAATTCGTTTACGGCGAACAATCGTGCCCGGACTCGGCGTCGGACGCGCTGCGCGAGCATTGGCTGAAGACGGCGGCTGGATTGCGCGAGGACTTGAAGCGAATGGAAGCCGAAGCCCAACGCGTCGTCGTTCCCGAACCAACCTATCCTGATGACATTCTCGATTTGAGCAACAAGCGGCTGGAAGAGGACGAGCCGGAGATTCACAAATCGCTTCAGGCCTTGACCCGCCTGACCGAGCCGAACGTTTCGGTCATCTGCCTGTCGCCGGAACAACGCCGGCGCTTCAATCTGACTAAAGCCCCGAATGTTTCAGTCGCCAAAGACCTGCTGCGTTACTCAGTGACACTGAACAGCAAGCGCGTCGTCTGGGCGCTGCTTGCCCAGAAGCCGCACGCCGCGTGGGTGAAATCGGCGTTGCTGAGGCGCTATCGGTTGCTGGAATTGGACGAGGCCGGATGTTGCGAAATCGGCAAATATCGGCTTCAAGTTCATCCCGAACTCGGAGTCATAATCAATGAATCTGAAAGAGAGTCGTTTTTGAAAGAGTGAATATCGGCGGCGAGAGTAGCGCAACCTGCCGAGGTTGCGCTGTTTCCTTCACTCGCCTCTTAGCGTGAACCGCGCAACCTCGGCAGGTTGCGCTACTTTTTCTGAGGAACAATGATGCCTTCATTCAACCTGATTGATCAAAAATGGATTCCTTGTGTGATGAGCGGTGGCGAAGCGCGCGAACTGAGTCTGCGTGACGCGCTGATCGAAGCCGATCAGGCGCGCGAACTGTTCGACGCTTCGCCGCTGGTGACAGCGGCGCTGCACCGAATGCTGCTGGCCGCGCTGTGGCGTGTCTTTCCGCTGCGCAGTCTGGCCGAGTGGAAGACGATGTGGCAGGCGAAACGCTTCGACGCCGCCAAGCTCGACACTTACTTCGACCGATGGCGCGAGCGGTTCGACCTGCTACATCCTCAAAAGCCGTTTTATCAACTTGGTGATCTGACGCTCGGCAGACGCACTCCGCTCAAACGGCTGGGCTGGGAGTTTGCGGCGGGCAACAACGGAACATTGTTCGATCACAGTTCGGACGATGACCGCCCGGCGATTGAACCGGAAGTCGCCGCGCGCTGGATTGTGGCCACACATTGCTTTGCGGCGTCGGCTGGGAGGGGAGAAACAGGACAACTACACACAAAAGACTCGCCGTGGTCACGCGGCGCAGTAATCCTGTTGCAAGGTGACAATCTGTTTGAGACGCTTTCGCTCAACTTGCTCAACCTGCTCAGAACCGACTTCCCGCGATCTGATGAGGATTTGCCCGCTTGGGAGAAGGACGTAGATTGGCAGCCTCAACACGATCAAACGCCGGACGGAATGCTCGAATATCTGACCTGGCAAAGCCGCGCGATCAAACTGCTGCCGGATGGAAACGGCGATTTGCGCGAGTGCCATTTCGCGCAAGGCAGGGCTGTTCACAATGATTTCAAAATTGAGCCTATGTACGCCTACAAGCGCGATCAGAAGCTGGGATTGCTGATTTGGCTTTTCAACGAAGACCGCGCGCTGTGGCGTGACAGCCACGCGCTCTTCAATCTGTCCGGCGATGCGCCATTTCAAATCCCGCAGGCTCTGCATCATCTTGCCAGGTTGGTCAGAGAGGGCGTGCTCGACCGTCAGCGCCTGTACCGGTTGCAGATTCTTGGGCAATGCCTGGAATCCGGCCAACCGACGATCCACTTCTGGCGGAATGAGCGGTTGCCGCTGAGCGCCGATTACCTGAACGAAAAACCATTGCTCGACAAACTACGCGATACAATCACGCTCAGCGAAGAAGTGGCCAGAGTGTTGCAAAGCGGCGTCTTTTCACTGGCCAGAGCCTTGCTCGAATTCCTCGCCGACCGCCAGCCCGACAAAAAAGATGTGCAGCAGATGACCGCACATCTGCAAACCGAATCCTTCTACTGGTCGCAACTCGAGGCGCCTTTCAAGCGCCTGCTGATCACCTTGCCGAGCGACCAAACCCTGGACGACGAAGGGGAAACTGTCTACGGCAAACGCGCTCTGGCCGATTGGGCGCGCGTTTTGGAGAAGGCGGCCAGAGACGCATTCCACATCGCCACGCGCAGTCTGGACGGTTCGAGCCGTGCGCTGAAGGCCGTCGCCATTGCTGAGCGCAGCTTTCGCGGAAAACTGCGCGAAGCGTTGAAGAGTTATCTCGAAACCAACAATCAAACAAATACCAATGGAGGTGAACAATGACCGAAACGGCCACCACAATGGCTCAGCCCGGCAATGGTGAGCGATTCATCAACTATCTGAAAGAGCTTGCAGATGACGAAGACCGCGCCGCGCTGGCTGCGCTACGCCGCAGCCTGGGTAAAACGCCGGGCGAAGCCGCCGAAGCGCATCGGCACGTGCTGCGATTCAACCCGGATCCGTGGGATGAATGGGCGTATTACCTGGTCGCCGGATTATTCGCGCTGCACCCTGAAAGCTGGGCGCACAAAGAAGTCGACCGGCAATCCACCAACTTCGGCGCGTCGTTCGCCTGGCTGAAGTCGAAGACGGACAGCGACAGCATCGAAAAACGTCTCGTCGCCTTGCTCGATTGTCACGAAGACGATCTGGCCGAACATCTGCGCCACGCCGTCAGCCTGCTCAGGTCAAAAGAGATTCCGGTTGATTGGGCGCAATTGCTCCGGGATTTACGGAGCTGGAATCACGAAGACCGCTTCGTGCAACGCCGCTGGGCGCGCGCCTTCTGGGGCGGCAATCAAACTGATCAGCAAGCCGACGAAGCGCCATCATAACGTACAGCGCGTTTCGTCCCGGAGGGACGGTTGAACCCACCGCCGCATTGATTCAACCGTCGCTACGCGACGCGCCCATTCGTTGTCGTTCGAGGCAGGCCATAAATGACCTGCCTAAGTTCAAATGTCGCTACGCGACAGGCCAACAATCAACCATTTCAACCGATAAAGGAGATTGACACTTATGATTCTCGAACTTCACATCCTGCAAAATTTCGCGCCTTCAAATCTCAACCGCGACGACACCGGCTCGCCGAAAGATTGCGAGTTTGGCGGCCACCGGCGCGCGCGCATTTCCAGCCAGTGTTTCAAGCGCGCGATTCGACAGGCTTTCAAAAGCGAGAGACTGATTGATGAAGCCAATCTTGCTTCGCGCACGAAGCGGCTGGTTGATGAGATCACCAAACGTTTGAAAGAGGGCGGCAAGTCCGAGGAGGAAGCCCGGCGCGTGGTCGAAAACATACTCAACGGTGTCAAGCTGACGGTGAAGGATGATGGCAAGACGCAGTATCTGCTCTTTCTCGGCGCGGACGAGATCAACGCCATCGCCGGGTTGTGTTTGCAACATTGGGAGGCGCTTTCGGCGATTGCCGCGGTGCCCGCCAATGAAGACGGCGCGAAGAAGGCCAAAGCCAAAGACGCCAAAAAAGCCGGGGCCGAGGCGATTCCGCCGGAGATCAAGAAAGCGATGCTCGAAGTTTTGAATGGCGGCAAAGCGGCTGACTTGGCTCTGTTCGGCAGAATGCTGGCCGATCTACCCGACAAGAATGTCCACGCCGCGTCGCAAGTCGCCCACGCGATTTCGACCAACAAGATCAGCCTGGAATTCGACTTCTACACCGCCGTTGATGATCTGAAGCCGGACGACAATCAAGGCTCGGACATGCTCGGCACGGTCGAATTCAATTCGGCCTGCTTCTACCGCTACGCCAATGTGGACGTGGAGCAGTTGAAGAAGAACCTCGATGGCGACGCGGAACTGGCTAACAAAACCATCGAAGCGTTCATTCGCGCGGCGGTGACTGCTATTCCAACCGGTAAGCAGAATTCGATGGCGGCGCAGAATCCGCCTTCGTTTGTGTTGGCTGTGGCGCGCGACGCGGGGTTGTGGTCGTTGGCCAATGCCTTCGTCAAACCGGTTCGCCCGAATCACGAAGGCGATCTGATCGAGAACTCGATCAGGGCGTTGGATGGATATTGGGGCGATCTGACCGGGATGTATGGCAAGGACCAGATCAGAGGCGCGTGGGTGGCGAGCCTGGCGCGGAACGGTCTGGTTAATCTGAAAGACACGAAGGTCGCCAATCTGCCCGAATTGATCGGCAGCGTGATGAGCAGGCTCCACGAGCAATCACAGGAGGGGCGCCAATGAAACAGACGCTGTTGTTGCGGTTGGCCGGGCCGATGCAATCTTGGGGCACGCAGAGCCGCTTCTCGATCCGCGACACCGGGTTGGAGCCGTCGAAGAGCGGCGTCTTCGGATTGCTCTGCGCCGCGTTGGGCGCGCCGCGAGATGATGAAGAGACGCTGCGGCGATTGCGCGAAAGTCTGACGATAGGCGTGCGCGTAGATCGCGAAGGCGTGATGAAGAAAGATTTCCACACGGCCAAAGATGTGGCAAAGGCGAGCGGCAGTGGAACGAAAGACACTGAAATTTCCGACCGTTGGTATCTGGCCGACGCCGATTTTCTGGTCGGGTTGGAGAGTGATGACACCGAGTTGCTGCGCCGGTTGAACGAGGCGGTGGCGCAGCCGGTCTGGCAAATCTTTCTTGGCCGCAAATCGTTCGTGCCGGGCAAACCCGTGCGGATGCTGGATGCGCCACTTGAATCTTCTCTGTTCGACGCGCTGAAAAGCTTCGAGTGGAAGACGGATCGCCGGGAAGCCGCGCCGGAGCGATTGCGTCTGGTGATGGACGCCACGCCGGAAACCGCCACGGAAGTCCGGCAGGATGTGCCACTCTCGTTTGCCGATCGGCGCTTCACGATCCGACACGTGCTAACCGATTTCATTCCAGTTCCGAAAGGAGGCTTGTGATGTATCTCTCACGTTTAGCTCTCAACCCGCGCAGCCGCGCCGTCCGTAACGATCTGAGCGATTGCCGCAATTTGCATCGCACGATCCTTTCCGCCTTTCCGCAGGCGAACAAAGCTCAGGGTGGGGCGCGGGCGGAATTCGGTGTGCTCTTTCGCGCTGACACCGACCCGCGATCGGGCAGGATCACGCTGTTGGTTCAATCAAACGCCGAGCCGGATTGGTCGCGGTTGCCGAACGACTACCTGCTCGATGATTTCGGTGAACTCGACAACCCGGCCGTGAAGCGGATTGATGAAAAGTACGGCGCGCTGGGCGAAGGCGCGCGGCTGCGGTTCAGGCTGCGCGCCAATCCGACCAAGCGGTTGCCGCTGCTGATCGAGAACCGCGCCGGCCAAGAGCGTGGCAAGCGCGTTGAAATCTTCGGAGAAGAAGAGCAGCTCGATTGGCTGCGGCGCAAAGGCGAACAGCACGGCTTCCGGCTGCTCGCGGCTCGCGTCAATCCGAATGTCGTGAACGCGCGGGCCAACCCTGAAGGCAAGGTCATCGGTTGGCGTGAGCGTTCGCAGCCGCCGATGAAATTCGGCTCGGCGCTTTTTGAAGGCGAGCTGGAGATCACTGACGCCGAGGTTTTTAAGCGAACGCTGGCTGAAGGCATCGGATCGGGCAAGGCTTACGGCTTCGGATTGCTCTCCGTCGCTTCGGCGCGCTGAAAACAGTCATCAACCCTATGTTTCGGAAAGTGAGGTTTAGCGATGAATGATTTGCACGTATTGCCGAAAGTGCGCGACAGCAACAGCTTTCTCTACGTCGAGCACAAGAAGATTGACCAGGAAGACAAGGCCATCGCGCTACACGACAAGGCGGGCAAGGTGGCTGTGCCTTGCGCCGATCTGTCGGCTTTGTTGTTGGGGCCGGGGACTTCGATCACGCACGCCGCCGTCAAGACGCTGGCCGACAACGGCTGTCTGGTCTTGTGGATGGGTGAAGGCGGCGTGCGTTTTTACGCTCAGGGGATGGGCGAGACTCGGTCTGCCCGCAATCTGCTTCGCCAATCCCGGTTGTGTTCGGACGAACAGTTGCGGTTGCAGGTCGTGCGGCGGCTTTACGAGATGCGTTTTCCCGAACCGCTCGATCCGGGGCTGACGCTGCAGCAGATTCGCGGCAAGGAGGGGATTCGCGTGCGCGAGGCTTATGCGAGGGCCAGCCGCGAGAGCGGAGTCGAATGGACTGGGCGGTCGTACAAACGCGATAGTTGGGCGGATGCTGATCCGATCAATCGCGCGCTGTCATCGGCCAACAGTTGTCTTTACGGCGTGTGTCACGCGGCGATTGTTTCGGCGGGTTACTCGCCCGCGCTCGGGTTCATCCACACGGGCAAGATGCTCTCGTTTGTTTACGACATCGCCGATTTGTACAAAGCCGAGATTACGATCCCGGCGGCGTTCAGCGCGGCTGCTGATGGGCCTTACAGCCTGGAGACGCGGGTTCGCCGCACCTGCCGTGACCGTTTCCACAACGACCGATTGTTGCAACGAATCATCCCGGACATCGAACGCGCGCTGTCAGTCGCTCTCCCAGGCGAATTTCTGGGGGAAGCCGCCAATTACGATTCATCGGACAATCCTCCGGGAACATTGTGGGATCCGGAGAGCGGCCTGGTTCAAGGCGGGGTCAATTGGGATGACCCTGTTGAAGGAGGTTGATTCGCCATGGTCGTAATGATTTTGGAAAACGTTCAATCGAGCGTGCGCGGTGAATTGACGCGCTGGATGTTGGAACTGCGTTCGGGAGTTTTCGTCGGCGATCTTTCCGCAGCCGTGCGCGACAATTTGTGGAAAACGGTCTGCGGCAAGATGCGGGCGGGGGCAGGAATGCTCGTTTACAATGCCGCCACTGAGCAAGGCTACGCCATCCGATTCCACGGAGACACTTCACGCGTGGTCGAAGACTTCGATGGACTGTTGCTGATCCGTTGCCCGCAAAGCCAAACAGAGGAGAAAAGCCTGGAAAATTGACGAGACTTATCGCCGCTTTGCCGCTGCAAGTCTTTTGGATTTCAGTATTGTCCCCGCGTGTGTGGGGGTGAACCG
>JAJVHZ010000085.1 GCA_022072255.1 Gammaproteobacteria bacterium
CCTTTGGGGATTCCTAAGAGTTCAGAGAGGTTTCTCACATTGGGAAGGTTGGAGAGCACCTTTCGGTACTCTCCGGGTCGGCCAGGTTGGGTCCCGTTGTTCGGGAGACTTTGGTCCTGGTGGCCTCTTCTTTCCCGTCCGTCAGTAGGGTCGCCGGTCGCGCCAGATGTAGATCCAGAACGCCACGATAAGCATGGCTGCGGTGGGGAAGTTGAGGATGGCGCTGAGGATTCCTTTTACGCCTTCATCCAGGGTCATGTGTTTCCACCTCCTCTCTCGAATTTTGTTGGGCTTTGGTTTGGCCGCTTTGCCTTGAGGGTTCAAGGCAGGGTTTGGGGGTTGGTTGGTGGTTATGACTGTTTGGGTGGGGAGGGATGGCTTGCCGGAATACCCGCACAGATAAATCGACAGATTTATATACCAATGCCTCTTGAGTGGCGCCTGTTGAGAGGCTGAATGGTTTGGTTGAGGACTTCCGGATTGGGATTGAGAATACGCTGACGAATTTTCCGCAGTTGTATGATTCGACTTGGCCTTTGGTGGATGCGCTGATCTTCACGTTGATCTTTGTGGGGCTGGCTCGTGTGGTGTTCGAGAAAAGGTTTCCGGGTAGTGGCGGTAAGGGGTTGATTATTGGGATGGGGATCGCTCTCTCAGTGGCGATGGTGTGGGCTGAAATTCAGTATCATTTGTCGCTCAAGTCGCTAGGCCCTTATGCATTGGGGCTTGTTGCCGTCCTCTTGTCCTTCATGGTCTTTCAAACCGGGCGTGCTCTGGGGCTGGGTAAGATCGCTTCAGCGGCGCTGGTATTTTTCTTGGGTCTTCCGATTGTGAGTCAGGTTCTGCCGGAACTCACTCAGTTATTTGCGGAAGCACTGCCCTTGGTGATCATGATTTGGCTGGCGTCAGGTGCAGCCACGGGTGTGGGGACTTGGCGGTTGGGTCATGAGTCGTTGCGTCATTTTCGGGAGGGTCGGGTTGTGCCTGTGGAGGGGGCGGATCGGGAGATCGGCGAACTCAAGTCTCTCGACAAGCAGGAGAAACGTGATGTCAAAAAGGCTTACCGTCAGTCAGAAAAAGCAGTTGTAACTCTCAAGAAGGTCCGGTCCGATTTGGAGCGATATGGGGTGTCTGAGGAGGGACGTGAGCGGATCAGCGGCGATCTTCACCGCCTCAACAAAGAGGAACATGAGATCGTAGAGGACTTGCAGGATCTTCAGTCGGTCATCAACCGGATTTGGAATGTGGACCGGAATTTGTATGGTCAGATTCGTGTGGCACTCAAGCATTCGACGGGTGGTCAGCGGGATGAGGAACGAAGAGCAGAGGGAGATGCCGCACGGGAACTCACTTTGCAGCAGGCACTGAATGCCTTGCGTCAGAGGTTTGGTCAGTATGACCAGGCTTTTAAGCAGGCGGTCAATCAGGCGATTTTGGAGATTCGGCGGGCGCGGGCTGAGGAGGCGATTCGTTGGGTCAATCATGCGCTGCATTGGGAACTCAAAGCCTCGATGATTTTGAAGGACTTGCGGTCAGCGCAGAAGGAGGCTCATCGAGCACTCAAGCGGTTGCGTGGGGAGGTGGCGGAGGCTGCATGAGATCGAGATTGTCTTGGATTCCCGGTCCGTCAGGTCCGATGGACCGAGAGTTCTATGGGGTAGACGCTTTGGAGGAGAGGATCCGCCGAGAATGGTTTTTGCTCCGGGGTGAGAAGAGTGAGTGCGAGTTTGTTCCTCCCGAGATGGACTGAGGTATTACTGGCACTGGATCGGCTGGAGCCTCATCAGCGTTATTTTCAGCGTGTTCTGCGTGAGTCGGGTGCGGCCTCGAGTTACATCCGGGAAGTGATGAAGGCTTTGCGGGATCAGGGCTTCATCGAAGTAAAGAAGTCGGGTGGGATCAATCGGTTGGTTCTGACTGCGTCGGGCAATCAGCTTCTGTTTCATTTCTTGGAGGCGCGCAGGCTACTGAAATCGAGAGTGCCTATTTCTGGTTGAAGAAGGAGTAGGTCCAGAGGTCTCCTTTGTACTTGTCGCATTTCTCAATGAAGTCGGAGAGGAGCATGGCTTGGTCTTTCCAGGCTTGGGTTTCTTCCTGGCGTTGTTGGTGTTCGAGTTCTTGGATTTGTCGGCTGAAGGTGAGTCTGCGTTGGTCGATGCCTCGGTTGGTTCCGGGATAGAAGGTCCACAGGTGCATGATCTGTCCTTTGCAGTAGGCGATACTTTCTTCGATTTCCTCGAGGTGCCGTCCCTTGAGGGTTTCTCGTTCGGTGAGTTGGCGGGTGAGGAGGTCGATTCCGAAGCGGTCCTGGCTGAGTTGGTCTCCGAAGAAGGTGTCGGCGTCGGTGGGGCTGGTTGAGAAGTTGGCTGGCAGCCCCGCCTGGCTGGTGAGAGTCTCAAGGAAGCTGGGTGGTCCTGTGGGTGCGTCATCTAGTCGCCGCCATTCGATGGGTTGGACTGCATAGACTGTTCCGCGAGTGAGTTTGTAGTGGTAGTGGTCTTGGTGGTTCATTTTGGGATCACCTCGCTCTTGCGGGGTTTGCCGTCGAGGTAGGTGACCATGATGGGTCTGCCGTCTGGGTCTTTGGCGGCGTAGCAGCAGAGTTTTTGGCCTTGTTCGAGTGCGAGGCCGGTGGCTACGAGTTTGTTGATGGTGATGCGGCTGGTGCCTTTGCGGTTTTTCTGGACTGGGCTGGTCCAGCCGAAGAGGTCGAAGTTGGGGTTAAGGATCCAGGTGTTGTTCATGGTGGTTCATCTCGTAGATGGATGGTGTTACCACTGGAGAGGATGAACAGCCTTAAATACTTTGCGCCTCTCCTCAGGTGAGAGAGAGAGGCGGAGTTCCCTAAGTTTCTCGCCTTGGCCAAGTCGCTTGGTGACTCTCGCCAGCTGCTGAGTGATGACCGGGTCCGTGGTGATGGTCCGCATGAATGAGTCAATCAGGTGCAGTTGCTCCTGTAGGTTGGCAACGTCTTCCTTCAGGTGAGCGTTCTCACGACTTAGTTGGCCTATGGTATCCGTTGTTACTGCCTTGACGGATTCCTCATCGGTGAGAGCTTCTCGGTCGATGTACCGGTCAGCCATGTTGGAGGCGTAACTCCAACCAAAGCGATTGCAGAAAGCCCCTCGGCTGAGTCTGGTCGCATAGTGCGTGGCACTGCTGTGCCGGAGAAGGTGCGGGTGAACATTTCTGTCGACTGCTTTCTTGCCGAGACGTTTTAGAATCTTTACCAGGCAACCATAACCTACTGGGAAAAGCAGGTCGTCCGGGGGGTGGGGTTCCTGAACCTGAATGTAGAGGCGGAGATACGGAGTTGAGATAGGGAGGGTGATGGTCCTGGGTCGAGTCTTGGAGTACTCGATTCGGAGCCGGTAGAGTTTGCCACTTTGCTCACTTTCGTATTCTTCGATACTTCGATACCTGAGGTTGAGGAATTCTTCAGCTCTGGCCCCAGAGTCGAAAAGGGTCCAAAGAATGGCTCGGTCTCTCGGTGTTGTGGCCAGTTGACTCATTCGCTCAATTTCCGGTTTGCGTAAGCATTTAACTTCCGGGATGACTTCTCGTGTGTCGATCCATTGAACAATTTCAGGGTAGAACTGGTTCTTTCCAAGGAGCCACTTATAGAGCTTCCTGACCGTGACCTTGAAATCTCGCCGGGTGGTGTGTGCATATGGCCCCCCGTCGAATCTGGTTACCTCACCACGTTCGAGCCGGAGGATGAATCGCTCCATGTCAGCCTGAGTCATGGAGTCAAAATCTTTACCGAAAAGGACTGCTAGGATCCGAAGGTGCATGCAGTACTTGGTAAGGCGTGCAGTCCCAATCTTTTTCTTCTGCTTGCCGAGAATGGTTTTCCCAAGTTCGCAATCGCGAATAAAGGTTTGGATGATCTCCTTGTTGCGATCCGTGATCCGCGGGTCTTTGAGAAGCAATGCTTCTTGTGCCTTGATTCGTCCGGGGAAGTCATGGATGTCGAGCTTCCCGTTTTGGAGGATTGTTTGTCGTGCCATGTCAATCCAAAAGCACTACTCCTTAATAAGCTTTTCGGGGCATTGGACAGAACTGTCCATATCTCTCCAGAGGCTTTCGACAAAACTGTCCAGGTCTCCGCCGACCGTTCACTTCGGAGTGGTAGAAGAAGAGTTGTCTGATTCTCGTCTCGTAGAACTGCTCATGGGGTCCCTACGATAGGATCCTTCGCCAGATTGTTGAAGGTCCATCTTTCGCAAGTTGATGTACTCGCGCCAGAGGCGGTCGATCCAGGTGTTAGGGTGTGGGTGGTCGATTGTTGTCATACCTCGGGGGTAGTGTCAGGAAGAGATAAAGGTTTGGGTGAGGAATTGGGCACGAACTGATCCTCTCCCATGATTCCCACATACAGGAGTAAAATCCATTTGGCAGCAAGGTCCAGTTGCTGACCTGCATTCGAGTAATTGCTCATGCCGCTGCCATGGCAAGCCCACTTACGCTTTGTTGCCAGACATAATCGTAGACCTGCCCTGCGACAATTTCCGTTTCCTCGTCTGTGAACGGAGGCCGAGGTAGCGTCTTCCAGAGGCTGTTCAGGATGAGTACCTTGACCTCTGCCTGGGTTGCGGCATTCTGTGTCCAGTCGTGTATCGGTCGAACCAGATCCTGTAACGATACAAGAAGTCCCCGGCTCGCTTGCTTCAATCGTTCTCGGTCGACTTTGCTGATGTTTTCTTTGAAAAGCAGGTCGAACACCGCCAGTTCGGCGTCCGTGAGACCTTCCTCAGCCGCACGCCGTTGTTCGGCGTCTAGGCTGCCAGCGAGAGCCACCAGTTGCGCGAAAGTCGCTTCGACAGTGGCCCGGTCTTTCTCTCGGTTGTAGTCAGCGATGATTTCTTGGTACCTCTTATAGTAATCCATACGCAGTGGGTTATATGCGAGCATCTGCGCCAGTTTTTGTTCAACAACATCGCGGATGTTCTGCAATACGGCGTGCTTTCGGCGTACCTTTTTCGCAAACTCTTCGCGAAGTTTCTCAAAGTCGATTTGGCTCAGGTCCACTGTGAGCCCCTCCGCATGATCCTCGCCCAGCGTAGATGCTCTGATTGCCGCATTGACGATTCGGTGCAACTCCTTGAGCACTCCCGTTACATCAGCAGTGTCGCGCCTCTCCTGCAACATTTTGTAAATGGCCACAATATTGTCGTGACGCTCTGCGTAGGTCATTACACTCGGTTCCATCACTAATGTCTTGAACCGAATAAACACCTCCCGTGCCATGATCTCGAAGCGACGCTTAACCTCGTCCGAGCTGTAAAGTACATCAGCAGCGTCTCGAAGGGCTTCGATACGCGCAAAACCTGTTGCTCCAATGAGTTGGGCAGGGTTGAAACCCAGGTTGCGGAAGTGAACCTCAGTAGCCTCGATGGCTTGAAGCAGCGCCGCAACCAATTCTTCAATCGGGGCCACGATATCTCCGTCGTCGCCTCCTTCTTCATCCCCGAGTGCGTATTGTGCCAACGCTTCGCGAAGGCTCTTGAGCATCCCATTGTAATCAACGATGACCCCACAATCCTTTCCTGGGTAAACACGGTTCGCGCGGGCAATGGCTTGCATCAGGTTGTGCGCTTTCATCGGCTTGTCGATGTAAAGCGTTGAAAGACACTCCACGTCGAAACCGGTAAGCCACATGGCGCAGACGATGGCGACGCGGAATGGATGCTCTGGGTCCTTGAAAGCGTCATCCACGGGCACCCGTTTGTTGTCGGGTGTTTGAAAGCCTTTTTTCATCACCACACGATGTGGGATAATATCAAAGCCCCACCTCTCGAAGTCGCGGACTTCGTTTTGCGCCTCGCTGATAACGATCTCGATGATTGTGCTTTCCATCCACCGCGCCTGCCCGCGTAAAGCCTCAATCTCTTCGCGAAGCCGTTCTCGTGCGTCGGCGTCGGCGGCTAGTTGGGCTTCCTTGTCCAATAGGAGCGCTCTGACCTGGGCCAGTTTAGCCTGCCAGCGCGGCTCAACGCGCTGAAACATTCTTGCGCAGGTGATCTTGTCGATGCACACAAGCATCGACTTCCCGGACTGCCAGCGTGTGCTGCAATGATCGAGAAAATCATCAGCCAGTTTGTCCAACCGGTCGTCAGCGGTGATGACCTCGTAGTCCTTGCCAAGCAGCTTCTCCAGCAACGAGATTTGATCTGGGTCCAAGTCGGCTCTCTCGACAGCTTCCGCAATGCGGTCATTTAGATCGAGCCGGTCTAGCCCCAGCTTCTCGCCTCGGTTCTCGTAAACAAGTTTGACCGTGGACCCGTCTTCCTCGGAACGCCTGAAGTCGTAACGAGAGACGTAATCGCCAAAAATCCGCCTTGTCAGCTCGTCGTGTTTGAAGAGGGGAGTCCCGGTGAACCCGATGAATGAGGCATTCGGCAGCGCGAGCCGCATGTTGCGGGCGAACTTTCCTGCCTGAGTCCGGTGGGCCTCATCTGAGATGACAATGATGTCGTCGCGTTCACTGTAAGGCTCAGTCACTGGCTGGTTGAATTTGTGGATCAGGCTAAACACGAACCGGTGATTCTCACACAGGATCGCCTGAAGATCCTCTCCGGAACTAGCTCGTGGAGTCTTCTCATCTGTAACGCCGCAGCCGATGAATGTACGGAAAATCTGGTCGTCGAGATCCTCGCGGTCGGTCATTACAAGGAATGTGAAGTTTCCAGGAACGACTCGCCGAACCTTCTCGGCGAAAAAAGCCATTGAATAGGACTTTCCGCTGCCCTGGGTGTGCCAGAAAACACCCAATCGACCAAGGTCAGGGTGCACCCGCTTCACCAACGGTAAATCGACTTCCCCACCATCGCTAGAGTCAGCCGGTGAGATACAGGCCACATCCTTCGTTATCGGTCCCCTTGACTTCCACAATTCCAGTAAAGGAACACGATACTCTATTAGCCGTTTGTCGGGCGGGATCTGACGCTTCAATTCCTCCTGGTGGAGGACAGAGTCAACCGCATTGTTGACCCCAAGTACCTGATGGTTGCGCGCCACGATCTTTCGTGTACCCCCGGCCCGGCTGTCGTCGAACAAGATGAAATTCTCGACCAGATCGAGCAGCCGATCTTTGGCGAGCATCCCGTTCAACAGGGCCTCCGCGTCCAAACGGCCCTTTTCTTTTTCATCGTTGCGTTTCCACTCAACAAAATGTTCCCATTTGCTGGTAATCGATCCGTAGCGAGCTTGGTCTCCGTTGCTTACCACCAGGAACGCATTATGGTGGAAGGCGTGGGCGATACTGTTTTCAGAGAGGTAGTCGGTCAGGTTGTTGTCATATGCGGCACGGGTGTTCCGATAGACCGCCTTGAGTTCGATGAACACCAATGGCAATCCATTAACGAAACACACCAAGTCCGCCCGTCGGTTATAGTACGGGACGCGCAATCCTTGTATTTTCAGTTCCCGCACAGCTAGAAAACGATTGTTTTCAGCATTACGGAAATCAATGACCTGCGCCCGAGCATGGCGAGTCTCGCCGGAAGAATCGCGCCATTCCACAGGAACGCCGGAGCGTATGAAGTTGTAGAACTCGCGATTATGCTGAAGGAGGGAACGTGAGAATTCGGCGCGAGTGAGCTTCTCAACCGCCTGGTCGCACACGGACTCGGGCAGGTCAAGATTGAGCCTTGCCAGTGCAGCTCGCAGATCCCGAACCAAGACTGTATCCCGCTCGGAGGAACGGCCAAGTGTGCCACCGTGGCCGAACGTCTCGGAGTTGAAAGCATAGACGCTCTCCCAGCCAAGAACGTTTTCGAGATACTTGGCGAAAGCCATTTGGACGAGTCGGTCTTCGCTGTTGATGTCGGTGATCACGATTACTCAGGTCTCCTCAGCGGTGCCTCAATAATCCACAGGAACTGCTATCGGTACAGTGATGCCAACTTTGACAGCCACAGGTGTATAGATATCCACGTCCAACGGGGGAGTGTTTATTGATACGATTAGCGAGTACCGAGTCTTCTTGTCCACCCGTCCGAGATGGTGCCTTTCCCGCCACCACCCAATAGCTGGGTATACACCGATAAGGTTGGAAAGGGCAAGGTCAGCGGCCCGGCCTTGCCAGATATCGGAGTGCACAGAACCTACGTTTCGCGTTTTGTCGCCGATGATCCAACGTTCCCCCGGACCTTCAGTCCCAGGATGCTCTCCATCATCCCGCGCCTGATTGTTGATTCGGCTGATGAACTCCCGTTCATTCTCCCCTGGGCCATTAACCGCAAAACGAAGCGCGTGGGAGGCATAGCGATACCGGTCCTGCCAACCCACCTCACCGGGTCCTGGCTCCATAAAGTAAGACAGTGTCACACGCATGTTGACGATGACCTCACCCAATTCACGAAGGACCTCCAATGGCCATGGCAACTTGTAGAAGTGCATATCTTGGGTAACCCGGCTGCCATCTCGCTCAGCAAATGGCTGTAGCTCCGCTTGACACACGAGCGTTAAGGAGTTCGAGGCGCAGTACAGCGCCCGGTCTAGATTGGGGACGCCATACCCACATATCCTCAGCATCTTTGAATACTCTGCCTTACTCGGTTGAGTAGGTGGTGGAGGCAGAAACTGAGTACGCATCATTTCCGTCCACTCCGCTGTATGAATAATCAACCCGCGGATCGTTTCGGGCCACAACTCTGGGTAACGCGACTGGATGACAGCCGCCATCCATGCCGCTTGGGCGGCTGCAGCGCTTGTCGCGCAAAACGGAGCAAATTGGGCAACCTGCGGATCGTGGAATGTGGACAGTAGCTTCAGGTCCTCGGCATCCAACACGGAATCGTTTGGTCCCCTGGCCACATTTCCACCCTCGAATACGACATCTGGTTTGATAGGCCATTTCCGCGCCTCCCATGTCGTGGAGGTTGTGCTGAAAGGCGAGAGGCCACCCAGTGGTGCAATGGGGGTATATCCTTGAAGACTTGGGGCAGTGATTCGGATCTTTTCAGTAAACGCACCCACTGTTAAGGCATTCCATGACTGGCCTGGGTCATGCACTTGGTTTGTGGTGTTCGAATCTGGGTAGGCCCTGAATTCATCGGAGTCGTCCGTGTTTCCCGCAGCCACAATAAACAGCCGATGGACGCCATCCTCATATCCAGAGGACAGCTCATCTATAGTCGCTGACCATGACGAGGGGCGCCCAAGATCTCTGCTATCAGTGGAAGTGACCGCAAGACATGCAATCCGCTTCCGGTTTGGCGCTTGAATCTCAGTCCGATAGACCCCTTGTGCTGTCATGTACCCCCAAAGTTTCTTGGGATTCTGATCTGGAGGAGGCGGTAAAATTTTGGCAGATTCCAAGCGGTGCGTAACGGTGACTCGGTCCGAGGAGTTTAAGATCGCGAGTAGATCGCCATACGCGACGGTTCCGGCCATCAGCGTTCCGTGACCACCGTGATCATGGGTTCCCCAGGTTGGGTCGACAGTGTGAAGATCCGGATCGGCCAACACGGGTTCGAGTAGTGCGTGTCCGTTGTTCACCCCGCTGTCCAGGATTGTCACCGCGATGTCGTGGTCGAACCTGAAGCGGGTCCGAGCCAACAATTCTCTCACCCGTTCTGCTTGCTCCTGATTCTCCATCTCGATGAAGAACGTGGCGACCTCTTTGGCTAAGCGAAACTCGGCGATGTCATCCGAGGATTCAATCAGGAACTCCAGTTGGGCGCGGTTCGCGAAAATGACTACCACAGCTCGCTCAGGGAACTTCACAAATCCTTCCGACCGATCTATCTGGTGGCCCTGAAGTAAGTCGTTATACCTCTCGATGGTCTCGTCGTTATCGGAGCTCAGCCAAACCTCCACCCATGAAGGTTCGGTTCCGGGAAGAACTTCATGGGCATCCTGCCAAAAGGATTCGAGCACGGAGCGGCGGATGTCGGATATACTGTTTACTAGATCCTTGTTCTTCGGTTTTCCGGTCTGGGTGACCTGTTCCGCATAGTCGCGAATTTTCTTGAGAAAATGCACCCGCTTGGCGTTCGGGACATAAACCGTGGCAATGGTCCGCTCACCACCGTCGTCTTCCATCCTACGAACATTCAGCAGGCGAATCCCCGAACGCAGGCTCTCCAAACTTTTGATGATCAGATCGAATCCAGGCTCGCTCAGGAAATCAATGTAGACACCGTGACGATCTGCATGGGCAACAGCGCAGCGCTCTTCGTCCTCCCTCCATGCAGACTCAAGCCTTCCCCTGAGGTAAGCACTGTGACCGGCCCGATCCCGTGAAGGAATCCTCGGTTGACCGCCTCCTCGCCGAGGATTTGTAAACCCTTCCGTTCGGTCAGGCCCGGGAAGAAAGATGTGGCGGTATCGTTCGCCTGCCATGCCTCGTTATCCTCCGCGCTTTCCATGCGCGTCTTGCCGTTCGCGAAGCATGGAACACAAGAGGGACGTATTCACCATCTTCCGGTCCGCTAGAATCGCCTCCTTGATTCC
>JAJVHZ010000118.1 GCA_022072255.1 Gammaproteobacteria bacterium
CTGGCGGAAGTAGGCCTTGCCCTCGCCGAGCGGATCCGGATAGGCGCCCTGGTTGGTGATCAGCCCGCAGCCGGTGGCGGCGATGACGCGCACCCGCGCCAGTTCGCGCGGCGTGATGCTGCCGTCGCGGCCGTTGTAGTTGGATACGCAGCAGGCGCCGTACTTGATCAGGTTCTTCGTCTTGAACTTGCCGATCTGGCCGGGCTGGAAGAGGTGCTTGAGCTTGAGTTCGCCGGGGCGTGTCGTCACTGATTTCTCCTTTGATTCCGAAGTTCTCTCTCCCGGGTCTTACGCAAGCGGACGCTTGCCTCAGATACTTTCTGATGGCCAGCCAATTGCAGAGGATGGCCTCGCTGCAGCTTCCCCAAGCCGAACCCTTGAACATGAGCCAGTCTCGTAACGAGAACAAACTTCAGGTGCCAACCGGAGAGAACAACAATAATCGTGGAGATGGATGTGTTGATTAGGCTAAATGGCGAATCCATATAGGATCCAGCAATAAGCAACACAGGGAGAAAATGCCCAAATAGCACGAACCACGACCCAAGTCTCGGCAGCGCAGCTTTAACTTGCGACGGGGGATTGGAAGCAAGAAGACGTCCTCGGTATATAAACCAGGCAAGCAGACGCAGCATCAGGAATCCAGCCAAAAGCATTAGAAAATTCCCGGCTGGCTCGGCTAAGGCTACTTGAACAAGAAGTAGATAAGCAATTCCCTCTACTAACCCCGTCGTAACAATAAGCATCACAATCGATGGTTCCCGCCACGCTGGAACGCCCTTAGCGGTACGAAGGATGCGGGCCTGGCAGTATAGGAAGGCAATACCTGCAAGGCCCGCGGCCATCGGCAACCATGTCAATCGGAACAGTAGCGACCCTGCAGCCAATAGAAAGGCGCAACCAGCTACATAAGCCTCGCGCGTCATCCACGAGTTCTGCGGCTTAAACATTACGTTTGCCGCCCGCCAAGGCCGGCCAATCTCAAGCCACACCATGGTCAAACCAGTTCCCATCAACGCCATGCCCAATAGCGTTGCGGACAGGTGAGTTGATGCTTCGCTTCCAGCCATGGCTGCTGCTAATAGAAGCGCACCGCCACCACCGCCGAACATAAAATTTGCCGCGGCACGCCAGTCCCAGTTGGTTTGCAATATCGCCGCGTAGCGCATCAGGTCTTGCCCTCGTCCCAAAGATAAAAGAACCCAGGATTGGTGCCGAGATCGTCATGCATCTGGAACCACACGTTTTCGTTAAGTAAATTGGAGACATTGCTTTGTGGATCTTCTATGTCGCCGAAGTGCAATGCTTTCGCTATGCAGGCGTTAGCGCATGCCGGACTCGCCTCCGGATCCACTCCCGGCTTGAGCCCCTTTGCCGTGCCCTCATCAATACGGTCGCTGCAGAACGTGCACTTTTGAGCAACACCGAGGCGGCCCTCATCGAACCGTTGTTCTTCCTGCAGGGTTGGTGTTTTGCCGTAGGCAAATGCGGGCTTGTCTACCTTGTAACGCGCCTGATAGGGGCAGGCCACCGTGCAGTAGGCGCAACCGATGCACAATTCGTAGTCGATTGTGACAATTCCATCAGCGCGCTGATCCGTTGCCCCGCTCGGGCACACTTCAAGGCAGGGAGGATCCGCGCAATGCATACACCCGACTGGCATAAAGAGGCGGCTGACGTCGGGAAACTTTCCCGTTTCAATATCCAACACCTTTCGCCATTGCACCCCAGGCGGGGTGGCATTGGTATGCTTGCACGCTGCTGTGCATGTCTGGCAACCGACACACAGCCGCAAGTCAGCTACCATGGCATAGCGCGTCACAGCCCCCCTCCCTTGCGCATCCATTCGCGTATGACAACGAGCGCGTCCATTCGAATTCCTTATTGATCCCAGTCAAAACCGCATACCGCGCACATGGCTCAGGCCATAGCCATTTGTGCCTTCGCTGGAAAACTTACGCTGCTTGATGATGAGACAACATCCGAAGAACGCATTCTTTGTCCCTTAAGCGCAAACTTTGGTGACTTCAGGAGCGATATAGCTGAGTCAAACTCTTGCGCTCAGCGGATAGATGTTGCGCTGGAGTGCTAGAACACGACCGTTACCCCGGCCAATATCCAAATCTATCTAAGGAGTTGGGATATGGCCGAGCGATCGTTCAGGCAGGAAGTTGGGAAGCTGAGACTTAAGGCCGGAGAAGAGTTCCGAGGCGAAGGTATCCTTGCTGTCGCCAAAGCCTTGCTGCAATCTGGCGTGACTTATGTAGCGGGCTACCAAGGCTCGCCTATTTCGCACCTGATGGACGTCTTCGCGGATGCCAATGACTTGCTCATGGAGTTGGGCATTCGCTTCGAGCATAGCGCCTCTGAGGCTACGGCCGCAGCGACCCTCGCCGCATCGGTTAACTATCCGTTAAGAGGCGCGATAACTTTCAAGTCTACTGTTGGTACAAACGTTGCTGCCGACGCGCTGGCCAATCTTGCCTCCGGCGGGGTAACAGGCGGTGCGCTCATCATCGTCGGCGAAGATTACGGCGAGGGTTCCAGCATCATGCAGGAACGGTCGCATGCCTTTGCGATGAAATCGCAAATATGGCTGCTCGACCCACGCCCCGATCTGCCTTCCATCGTCCGCGCCGTTGAGAAGGGTTTCGAGCTCTCCGAGGCCAGTAATACGCCGGTCATGCTTGAATTGCGGGTACGTGCCTGCCATGTCCATGGCAGCTTTATCGCCAAGAATAACTTGCGCGCTGGTTTTACCCTGGCGGATGCGATGGAACAGCCGGTCCGGGATGTCAGCCGCATCGTCCTGCCACCGGCGAGCTTCCTGCATGAGCGGGAGAAAGTTGAAAAGCGGTGGCCGGCGGCCATCAACTTCATACGCAAAGCGGGATTAAACGAGTTCCTTGGAGAAGGCAATGCCGAAATCGGCATTATCGTCCAAGGAGGGTTATTCAACACACTCAACCGATCCCTTGAATTGCTCGGTTTATCGGATGTATTCGGTCGATGCCGCTTGCCCTTGTATGTGCTTAACGTCACATATCCGATTGTCGATGATGAGGTTCATCGCTTCTGCTCGGGTAAGCGGGCAGTTTTGATGGTTGAGGAAGGCCAACCAGAGTTTATCGAGCACAATCTCAATACCATCATACGCAGGCTCGATTTAGGTACGCGAGTTTTCGGGAAGCAATTTTTCCCGCAGGCGGGTGAATACACCGCCACTGTAATGGCTAAGGCACTACTCGAATTCCTGGAAGCCTACCAGCCTGATCTAATCCAGGGTCGATCTAACCTAGAGAATTCGACCAAGGGGAATTCTTCGATTGATCCACTGGTTCACCCTCGACCGCCATCTTTTTGTACTGGCTGCCCGGAGCGTCCGATTTTTTCTGCGATGAAACTTGTGGAGCGTGAGCTTGGGCAACACCATGTGAGCTGCGATATCGGATGCCACCTGTTTTCCATTCTTCCTCCCTTCAATATTGGCGCCGCCACTATGGGCTACGGGCTTGGGTGGGCCAGTGCGGCAGCCTTCAATACACCAAATACAGAGCGGCGCACTATTTCAGTGATGGGAGACGGCGGGTTCTGGCATAACGGCCTTACCAGCGGAGTGGGTAACGCCGTTTTCAATAAAAGCGATGGGGTATTGGTTGTCGTTGATAACCGCTACACCGCCGCTACTGGTGGCCAGGACATTCTTTCTTCTACTGCGCAGAATTCCCTACGAACCACCAACCAACCGATCGAAAGCGCCATTTCTGGCGTTGGCGTAGACTGGATCAGAACCGTTCGCCGGACATATAGCGTTGACCAAATGCGCTCCGTGCTGCGTGAGGCCTTGACCACAAAGCATAAGGGACCAAAGGTCATCGTCGCACAAAGCGAGTGCATGCTCAACAAGCAACGCCGCATCAAGCCCATGATGCGCAAGTTAGCTAAGGAAGGTCATCGTGTCGTGAGGGAAAGGTTCGGTGTAGACAGCGACGTTTGTACTGGTGACCATTCCTGCATTCGACTATCCGGCTGCCCCTCGCTTTCCATCAAGGACAACCCTGATCCCCTACGAAGCGATCCTGTAGCGCATGTTACGGACTCATGCGTAGGTTGCGGCCTTTGTGGCGAGGTTGCCCAGGCTGCGGTTCTTTGCCCTTCCTTTTATCGCGCCAGCATTGTCAGCAATCCGACTCCCTGGGATCGATTCAAATCTGTAATTGCCAATGCGCTTATCGGTTTCCTCCAAAAACGTAACGAGCGACGGCTATCACAATGACAAGCGAGGAAAGAGTAATGCCCAATACGGTTATCAGCATCGCCATCCTGGCCATGGGCGGCGAAGGCGGGGGAGTGCTTGCGGACTGGATAGTCGATCTTGCCGAGCATGCCGGCTACTTCGCTCAATCGACTTCAGTTCCTGGTGTCGCCCAGCGAACCGGGGCCACCATCTATTACGTTGAAATCTTTCCAAGCACGAATTCGGTCAACGAGGAAAACCTCAAGCCTGTGCTATCACTGATGCCTGTGCCAGGCCATGTTGATATTGTTATCGCTTCGGAGCTCATGGAAGCGGGTCGCGCAATCCAGCGTGGATTGGTATCTCGAGATAAGACAACACTCATCGCCTCATCGCACCGGGTCTATTCAATGACAGAGAAGATCGCCATGGGTGATGGGCGAATCGACTCACAGCAGCTAATAAGTGCTGCTTCAGATGCCGCGAACCGCTTCGTTTGTGCAGATTATGCAAAACTCGCACATGAATCTGGAAGCCTGATAAGCGCTGTACTGTTTGGTGCGCTGGCAGGGGTTCAGCTACTTCCACTCGCTCGAGATCAATTTGAGGCTGCAATTCAACGTGGAGGTGTCGGAATCGAATCCAGCATGGCAGCCTTTGCTGCAGGGTTTGATAGCGTCAATCTTGGTGACACTTCTGATCACGTTTCAGTCCCTGTCAGCTCACAGTTAGGCCCTGCATTGGCCAAGCTGGCCAAACGCATCGAACAATCCTTTCCCTCAGCGTCGCATAAATTCCTTTATGCGGGGATGATCCGCCTGGCGGACTATCAAGATGTGGATTACGCTAGTGATTATATTGACCGTTTAGAACCCATACTAGAACTAGAGAAACTAAACAGGGATAAGAAATACCGTCTGCTCTGTGAAACCGCTCGCTATCTGGCCCTGTGGATGAGTTACGAGGACGCCGTACGCGTAGCCGATCTGAAGATTCGTAAGCAACGTTTCGAGCGAATTACACGCGACGTTGGCTGCAAAAAGAATCAGTTGCTGGAGCTCGAGGAATTCTTTCATCCACGCATTGAAGAGATCGCCGACATCATGCCCTCTTCACTCGGTAGATGGCTTCTGTCATCCAAGATTGCGTTGCGAATCAAGATGGGGGGTCGTGTAGTCAAGACCTCCTCGATATGCGGTTTTCTTCAACTCTATTTGATTGCCGGTTTGAGGCGGTGGCGAAGAGGGTCTCTACGGTTTGGTGTCGAGCAGAAACGTGTGCTGGCATGGCTTGAAAACATCAAAGCTGTTGCCACGACCGATTACGAGCTAGCGATCTCTTTGACAGAGTCCCAGCGACTAATTAAAGGATATGGTGATACTCACCACCGAGGGAACGCCAACTATGAAGCTGTGCTCGGCGCACTCCCCCGCGTGCGAATGAAAGATATTCCCTCAGCAACCTTGAAAAGTCTAATCCTTGCTGCTCTCGCGGATGAGAGCGGGAATGCACTCAAAAAAGCGTTGCAGGCACTCTAAATATTGATGCGCCTCCTGCTTTTGCTCGCTCAAATCGTGTACTCAACGCAAGAACGGAACCGAATCAAGCTAGCCTCAAGATTTCCGGCATAAACACTTCATTCACAATCAATGGCATTTTGTCTCTAACAAATACGGACCGACTAGCCCAGAGAGTTTCGTTGCGAACAAGAATGTGCCTAAGCGGGTGTCGAGCATCCAGCTTCTTATAAACAAGCTGACCCCGACGAATACCTGGATCATAAAATAATACCGAGCCGATCGGCCTGTTTCCCAGCCTGGAGAGGACTCGCCACGCCCTCGCATACCTTCTTGAGGAATACGCTACGAGCGTACACAACGTGGCAGCCGTCAGCATACAAGCTTACCTCGCGCACCCAGGCCAACCTTCCGTTCCTGAGCCCAAGGACTGCAGATTCGTCTGTATAGTGACGCGCCAGAGCTTGGCTAATTACCGCTACTCTGAACTGATTACAACAATTCTGACTTTTCCTTGTCAGCGACCCTGTATCAGTCAGCCAGCAGCGCAAGGAAACATCTTGAAGTTGTAAATGCGATGTCCAGCTCCCTCGCGCAGAGAGCCAAGATGCTTGCACATTGATCACACAACAAATTACAGTGGTTGATGATTTGCTACGCGGGGATCAATGCAAGAACGCGCAAGGGGCTGCCAGAGCCATTCTTGATCTTGAGCGGAGCAGCGACAATCATCGCACCTTGCGGTGGAAGCTGATCAAGATTCGTCAGGCACTGCAAACCGTAGCGGTTGGCGCCATGCATTAAGGTATGGCATGGATACGGGGTCGGCCAGCTATGGGATTGGCCGGCGTCAGTATTGATGGTCTCGACGCCAAATCCAAGAACTTTGCGCTCGCGGATTAGCCACTCAACAGTCGCCTGAGAAGGTCCGGGAGTATGTGGACCGTCCTCACGCATATTCACGAAATCCTCAGGCATCTTGCGCTTTGACCAGTCGGTCCGGAAAAGCAACCAAGCTCCCTCGGGAATACGGCCGTGCTTTACCTCCCAAGTTTGTAAATGCTCGATCGTAAGCAGCCAATCCGGATTCGAAGCGGCCTCGGCCGAGCAATTCACAACCGCCGCAGGTGCCAGGAATACACTGGGATCTACTGTATCCACAGTGTTCTTCGGAAAGTCCTTACCAGTCACCCAATGGACTGGGGCATCGAAATGTGTGCCCGTGTGTTCGCCACAGGAGAAGTTGTTCCAGTACCAAGCAGGTCCTTTCTCATCGTAGCGGCAGATTTTTTCCTGCTTGAATGACCATACTTGGCCGAACTGCGGCGGTAACTGGAGTGCGGGGAAGTCAGCCGATAACGTTTGAGTAAGGTCTACTACCCTGATCCGTCCCGCGACTAAATCAGCGCTTAGGCTAGCAATTGAATTGTTGTTCATTTGATGCACTCCAGGAAGATGTAAGTCCAACGCATTCCCAAGTCGTCCAGAATATCGTCCGAGGACTGTTTGTTATCTTGGGATCCTTACATGTGAAGCTACTTACACCGGCTACCCAGATCAATCCAGAAAGCGCACTACATATCCTTACAGTGCAGATAACCCTCTTTTCAGTATTTGTTCGGCGTGGCAAGTACGGCCATTGTTACTCTTGAGACGCAAACCAGTCTGTCTGATTCATCGGTAATTCGCACATCCCAGACTTGGCTTTTACTCCCGATATGTAATGGTTTGGCTATGCCAAATACCCATCCCCCACTTACTGCACGGATGTGATTTGCATTGATTTCCTGACCCACGCAGTGATGCTTACCTGGATCCACAACATAGGCTGCAGCCCAGGATGCTAAAGTTTCTGCTAGGACTACTGAAACGCCTCCGTGCAAGGCACCCGCGGGTTGCTGCGTACGTCGATCAACCGGAACCCGCCCTTTGAGGTAGTCAGAACCGGCTTCAAGTATTTCTATACCAAGATGGCCATTGCAACACTCTTTCCCGCGCTGATTGGCGTAATCGATTGGAAATGATGAGTGCCAAATTGGCTTCAATTTTGTTTGGACCATAAGGTTTTTGCTCTGTGAATTGGTCAGATGAACGTGCTCTCGTGCAAGAGCGTAAGTCGAGATGGAATACCTTTGTAATATGATAGCGACTTACGTACCTTTAAAGCGAATGGGAATCCGTATGCAGGATCGGCCGATCCGGACACAGCCGGTAACGGAAGTTTAATGCGCCTGGCTCCAGTGCCAATGTTTTTTGCCAAAGACCGGGAGATGGCTATACGAATGTCTGCTGAGAGCTCCAGAACGACACATGGCGCTCAGGAGTGCATAGATGCGGTTCGTTTGTTCTCGGCCATTCTCCTGGCTGCTTTCATAGGCGCATCGAAGGAGGAAATTCTGTTTGAACATGGACTAGAAGTCCCGACTTCGCGGCGGCTTGCGGATATAGCCGCCGGAAGTTACAGAAACGTGGATTCGGATTCGATCAACGGCAGCGGATATGTCGTAGATAGTCTTGAAGCTGCGCTATGGTGTTTTTTTAACACCGACAGTTTTAGGGATGCCGTCTTGACTGCCGCTAACCTTGGGAATGATGCGGATACGACCGCGGCAATCTGTGGGCAACTCGCGGGAGCTTATTATGGCGAATCGGGAATACCTGAAGAGTGGGTTGCGCGACGTGCGAAAGGGGAAGTCATTCAATCGTTAGCTGATCGGCTCTATAGGTCATCCTCCCATGCTTGAGGCGAGGTTAAGTCTTTCTTGATGCCCGCCCTGAGTCAAGAGTCAGCCTCCGCTGCAGATGAAAGCAGTTCTGAGTGTCACATATCTCGCTAGCCAGCGGAGGGCAGCAACCCGCGCAAAACTGGACATTCGAAGGCAACGTCTCTAACGACCGTAAAGGCCGAACTCCGGCAACTCAGAGCAACTTACTCGGCCATTGCTACCGTTGGTATGGAACGAATTGAATGGCCGGTTGGAGTGCGCTACCGACATAGGCTCCGTCTTGTCCTTGGCTCTATTCGCGGTTCCCTGAAACGAAACGGTCTTCAATGTAGCCGCACTTTGCCAGGAAGGCCTCCCAATATTGGAAGGCTTCTCTGAAAACATCGCGGGCGGAACGTGCCCCTTGCCCATCGTGGACGACAAGGCGAGCCGTGTATCGGCACAGCGGAGCATCGACAGGTGAGTTCACTGTCATTGGTTCCATGTCCCAAACCACTTCGGCCTCGACATCAGGATCCGAGCCCTTGCGCTCAAGTCTCATGTGCTTGGAACCTGTCGCAATATCGCGGCAACAGTTGAGTGCTCGCGAATTGCGCCGGAGATAGGCGACGAATGTCGTAAAGTTCTCCTGTTCTAGTTCGAGCATGGCGAAGAGGTGATGTCTTTGATCCTCTCCACCATGCAGCCAAACCCAATCAGCCATGTGCCAAGCTGTAACAGCACAATTCATCGCGTGATAGGCGACAATGAGGTGCGTGCCAAGTTCACTGTTGTCGTTTTCTGCAGCCTCGAATTCCTTGACCTCCCACCACAACTTCCGCAGTAAATGTACTGGCGTGGTGAGAGCAAAGACTTTCGGTAGCGGCTCATCAGGAATTGGAACCTTAGGCATTTATGCATCAGGCCGGCAGGCCACGACAAACTGTCGTCCGAGTTCTGTCATTGCTACCCAATACATCGCGAAAAGTCCACCAAACGCCGCATCGCTGTCTATAAGGCCTAGTCTTGCTAAGTTAACCAAAGCGACTTCTACATCAGTTCTGACTTTCTGAACCTTGATGTCAATCTTTATCTCTTCCCCGAAGACGGTACGTTCTGGAAGCTGTACTGTGCATATTGACGCATGCAGCCTATCCTCTGTCGGGACATAGATACTGTCTGCGTCATAAAGCTTCTCAAGGATCATCGCATCGAAGGCAGTCAGTTCGGCGAGAATGCTGACGTAAGCCCTTCGGACTTCAGGTCGGCTTGCATCGGCGGCATTCGCTAGTAAGGTAGCCCATCGATCTTGTAGAACTTCTGAATCAGCGAGTGATGCCTCTTCTAGCAGCGGTATGGCAAGCGCTAGTTCCAATGATCTCGTTGGTTCATCAAGGCCACGTGCTTGAAGGAACATCGTTGCCTTCTGGCACAAAATTACCTGATTTTCCCAACGCCGATACTTGAGTTTGTCGTTCCAAATGCCAATGGCCTGCTCTAGTGGTCCGCCGATGTACCTCGCAATGAAGTCGCCAAGATTCCGTGCCGCCTCAATCGATTTTCCAGCTGTCTTAGCCATTTCTTGAATGGCCTTGCTTTCTTCATCGCTGAGCATCAGATCCTCCATACGAAGAATCTCTACGATACCATCGTCCTATTGGAGGGGGGGCCTGAGTCACCCCGGCTTAGTAAGCGATTCTGAACGGCAGTTATGCGCCAGAAACCGGGCACACATTCATCGCACAAGTGATAGCCGCTTCGGCCGAGTTTGACGTATTGAATACGCGCCCTTCGGCCTTAAGCGGATTTCCGCATAAGGCCGAGACTTCAAAATGACTGCTAGTGTAGTGTCTCGCAAATGCCTATACACTTAGCCTGCGGCCTGGGACTGGGCCAGCGCCTCCCGAGCACGCTGAATCTTGCGCAGGATCTCTTCGCCCTTGGCCTTCCAGACATAGCGCTTCGG
>JAJVHZ010000119.1 GCA_022072255.1 Gammaproteobacteria bacterium
CCTGCGTGCCGGAAATCAGCGCCAACAAGTACGCCCTCAACATCCGCTTCACCACGCCCGGCACGGATGCCCGGCCGCGCCAGGCCGACAGCGACATCGCCTTCGAGATGACCTTCTGCAACCTGTAAGCATATCCAATAGCGTCCAGGGTAATCCCGAATTCGCATCATAAGCCAGCGTAAATGCTGGCTTTCTTGTTTTATAATGTCCAAAGAGGTAGCCAGAAATCCGGCAACTAATGGGTAGCTAGACGGGTAGCTAGGAAGGGAATGGGTAGCTAGAAATGCTCTAGCTACCCACTCCAAGGGGATAGGGGACGAACATGGGCAAGCTCAAGGATGTGCAGTTGAGGAACTGGGTCAAGGCCGGCAGGCCGTTGGCGATGGCCGACGGTGATGGCCTGACCTTCACACTTTCGGCCAGTGGCACGGCGGCTTGGGTGCTGCGCTACTACGTCGCCGGAAAGCGCAAGGAAATGACCTTGGGCCGCTATCCTGACATTCCCCTGACCAAGGCGAGGGAGCGCGCCCTTGAGGCGAGGGCGAAGATTCAGGGCGGCGTCGATGTTGGACGGGAAAAGCAGCGCGCCAAGCAAGCCGAGGCACGCGCCTGGACGGTGCGCAAGTTGGTAGAGGACTACCTGACGCGGGCAGCGGAACGCCTGGCCGAGGGCACCATATCGCAGCGGCGCCAGCAGCTGAGCGCACACGTTCTACCGATCGTTGGCCACCTGCCAGCGAAGGATGTAACCCCAGCAGATATTGTTAGCATCGCCGAGCGTGCGGCGGGTAAGTCGCTGCACGTCGCCCGGCTGGTGCTGATCGCTGTGCGCGAGGTGTTCGCGCATGCGGTGGCACGTCACGTTGTTGCATCGAACCCCTGTGCCCACGTCAAGGCAAAGGCCGTCATCGGGCCGCGCCCGGTGAATCGCACCCGCATCATGCTGACCGAGCCGGAACTGCGCGCCATGCTTCCGGCGCTGCCCACGATCGGGCGGCAGAATGAACTCGCCATCAAGGTGCTGCTGGCGACTTGCACGCGCATCGGTGAGCTGACTCGCGCCGAGTGGGTGCATATCGACTTCGAGCGCCGGGAATGGACGATTCCACCCGAGCATTCAAAGAATGGGAAACGGTTCGTAATTCCCCTGGCCGATGCGGTTGTCGGCTGGTTCGCCGAGCTTCATGACCTTGCCTACGAATCGCGCTACGTGCTGCCGGTGCGCTCTCGCCGCGCCGAGGGCGATTACCCGATGGAGTCGACCACTTTGAATGCCGCAATCAACCGGCTATGCAAGACCCTGGGGGAACAGTGTCGGCGCTTCACGCCGCACGATCTGCGAAGCACGGCGCGCAGCCATCTGGCCGCGATGGGCGTGGATATCATTGTCGCCGAGCGCTGCCTGAATCATTCCCTCGGTGGGCTGGTGGGCGTCTATGACCAGCACGATTACTTGAAGGAACGGCGCAAGGCCATCGATGAATGGGCGGCTTTCATCTTGGCGTGCGAGGCGGGACGAACCTGGAACGTGGTCCCGCTCAGGCCGGTCGCAGCGAGAACGAATTGAAGTAACCACTGCTTGGCAGTTTCAGGTAATGAGGCGGGAAGACGAACACAATACCGACGCACCGTGTCACCATTAGGGCAACAGAACGATAATAAAACGATTGCTTATTTTGCCCCTTTGCCTCGGAGATAGTTTGCCAGTTCCTGCTGCCCCGAGGCCTCGGCCACCTTCAAAGGCGTAAGCTGATTGGCTCCAGGATCATTGAGGCCCACGCCCCCGGCTGTAACAAATAATTCGACAACCAATCGATCCCCTCGCTTGATCGCATCCAGGAATTGATCCCGATTAAAATATTGGAATCCAATTGCGTGGAGTTCTTTGCGAGCGGCTAGCTGGTTCTGCTGCTCCGAGTTAAAGCCAGGCTGGCCAGATCTCTGCGCCATTTGCTGTCTTGTCAACTTCCGTTGCTCTATTAGAGTCTGACGAAGCTTCTCCAGTTCTGGCGGAAGATTCTGTTGCCCCGGGTGCACAGGTTGTACTGTTGCCGTTAAAGGTTGTGCCTGAGGAGTTTGTGTCGGCTGAGGCGCAATGGCAGTTTGTGCGGGCTCGTTAGCTGCAGCGACGGCTTGTACAGGCTGCGTGAGCAGCAAATCATCAGTCACCACCGTTCGACCCGGCATATTGGCCGGGTGCAATTGAACCATCCGAAATGGGATTCCAGCATCCTTGAAACCCGATTCCATCCGATCTAGGATCTTCTCGATGTACTTGCTGGCATCCCCAATCCCGAACAGGTTGGCCAGCGCCCTGCCCGCCATAGCTGCCGCCACATTCGGATTGGAGTTGCCCAAGCCCGATTGTTGCCCGTGGAGAGCAAAGTAATTGAGGCGGTAACCTTTGGCATATGGGAAGAGACAGGCGCGGTGGCCTGTGATTTCTCCAGAGCGCGCATGAGCGGTATCGATCCCGCTTAATGAAAACAGTTCGCCGACACAGGTTGCCTTCGGCCTTCCACTCCCCTGGTCCTGCAAGGCCATTTTGGCGGGATAGGCAGGATAGGGTGGCGATGGCGGTATCCCATGCCGCACTTGAGCATCTCGGGCGTAGAGACGAATAGCACTCAGGGCAATACGTTCAATTTCCGCGATCGGGGCTTCAGGGGAAGGGATGTCATAGACGGCAAAGACCATCTTCTCCCTGTAGGTCGAACCCCTGAGATCGTTCAAGGTCTCCTGCGCCGAAGCGGGGATTGAAATCAGGGTCATCATGAAAACACCCAGCAAGGACTTCCTCTCCCAATATTCCATTTCACTTCCCTTGTTTTCTTAAATTTTCGGCCGATTTACTTTGTGCTGTGGGCGTAATTTCTTAATTCGATCTTGGATGCACAGTACCTTTGGGCAACTATTTCGATGGCAAGGGATCCAGCGCTCGCTCCAACGTCCGCTCTATGAGCTTATCCAGGACCACCTTCTCATCCATTGCCAAAGAAGTTGCCAGCCAAGTTGCCGAGCCAGTTGCACCAATTCCTACGGTCTGCCGATATTTATCGCAGTCCTTATGCATGCAAATACCCCGCGGATCTCCCGTAAGGGCCTTGTTGAATGACCCACGTAGACCTGTTACGTCGGATATCCAGTCCAAAACGCCAGTTAGAGTCACGCTGTTTCTAAACGCGGCACCAAAAGGTCTTGCCATTTGGTTCATAGCTGCAACATCGACGATCGATGTGTTTCCAACGGTCGCGTTCTCTTTGGTTGGGACTTTAAGCGCTCCCTTCTCGATGATTTCTGCCAATGCTGCAGAGCTCGGATTTGTCGCGAACAGGCCGATGTTTACCGTCCCTTGAAAACGGAGTTGTGCCTCGGCCGTTTCAGTACTGTCGACAATTTGATAGCCGCGCTCTATGAGCGTTTTACGTATGAACGACGTCAGAAGAGGACTGTCTGTGAACTCGACGTACAGTTTCTTACTCAACAAACTGTCACTAGGGGCCCTGAATATCTTCAGCGTTGGCTGAATATCGGGTTCGGCTCCTCGTCCAATGTTGGCTGCAAGAAATGGGTTGAATACCAGAATCCAGAGCAGAACGACAATTAGTCTCATAGCGCATCACTGTAGGTGACTTTGGTTGTGTTTGATTATGACAAACGTTTGGCCAGTACGGCAGAGTTTCTTCTCTGGCTGGAGGGGTCGATGCCAGAGTAATCAGCAGCGCGCCCAGCATTGTCCCCTTGGCCTTGGCTGTCATTTCCGGTATGGGACGGCCCTTGTTCTTATTCATCGTCCTCGTCATCCTCAGTTGGCATATGCAGAATCACCCATCCCGCGATGAACGCCACCGCACCCCAAAAAGAAACAACGCCGGTCCCGTAGTAGAAAAGCGGTTCGAACATGCTTTTTCACTCCGATCAACCGTTGAGATAGCTGCAGACGATTCCCCATAGGCTGGCGAATCCAACTATGAGCGAAACGAAGAGCCAGCGTGTTTTTGGGTGGGTCAGCATGATTCCGCTCCTGCTGAGCGTGATGCCAACACCCGCGCCCAGCAGGCAACCCACGATGAACTGCCATTCCGTCATCGAAAGCATGATCGCTGACGGCTGATGAAACGCTTCGATATTCATGTCATCTCCTTATCAACTTGCCTGACCAAGACTACAGAGATGACCGAGGACGTTTTTGATTTGTTTTTGTGGCGAAAACCACTTATGAAACAGTGGCTCACTCAGTGACCCCTGCTAAGCCTTATCATCGAACGTTCATTCGGTTGGCCAAACATCATGATCTCGATCCCTACCCCCAATCCCCTGCGCCTTGAGCGGCCCCTCTTTCTCTCTCGTGTGCCGGCGGGTTTCCCCTCGCCGGCCGAGGACTACGTCGAGGGCAGCCTCGACCTGAACGAGCACCTTATCGCCCACCGCGAGGCGACCTTCTTCATGCGCGTGCAGGGCCACTCGATGACGGGCGCCGGCATCCAGGACGGCGACCTGCTGGTGGTCGACCGCTCGCTCGAGGCCGGCCACGGCGACATCGTCGTCGCGGTGGTCGACGGCGAACTCACCGTCAAGCGCCTGTGGCGGCGCGGCGGCCGCGTGCGCCTGCTCGCCGAGAACCCCGCCTACGCCCCCATCGATCTGAAGGACGGCCAGGAGCTGGCGGTGTGGGGCGTCGTGACGAACATCATCCGCAGCGTCCGGTAAGCGGGAGGGGGCGATGTTCGCCCTCGTCGACGGCAACAACTTCTACGTTTCCTGCGAGCGCGTCTTCGACCCGAAGCTCGAAGGCCGCCCCGTCGTCGTGCTCTCCAACAACGACGGCTGCGTCGTCGCGCGCAGCCAGGAGGTGAAGGCCCTCGGCGTGAAGATGGGCGTGCCCTGGTTCCAGCTGCGCGAGCTCGCGCGGCAGCACGGCATCGTCGCCAAATCCTCCAACTACTCGCTCTACGGCGACATGAGCGCGCGCATGATGGCCGTGCTCGGCCGCTACTCGCCCGAGCAGGAGGTCTACAGCATCGACGAGTGCTTCCTCGGCATGGACGGCTTCGAGCGCTGCGCCCTCGCCGGCTACGGCCGGCGCATCCGCGCGCAGGTGCGGCAGTGGCTGGGCCTGCCCGTCTGCGTCGGCTTCGGCGCCACCAAGACGCTGGCCAAGCTCGCCAACTTTGTGGCCAAGAAGCGGCCGGAATTCGGCGGCGTCTGCGACCTCGCCGCGCTCTCCCCCGTCGCGCGGGACGAACTGCTGGCCGGCATCGACGTCGGCGAGGTGTGGGGCGTCGGCCATCGCGGCACGCCGCGCCTGAAGGCCCTCGGCATCGACAACGTCAAGGCCCTGCGCGACGCCGACCCGACATGGCTGCGGCGCGAGTTCTCGGTGGTGCTCGAGCGCACCGTGGCGGAACTCAACGGCACGCCCTGCATCGACCTCGAGGAAGCGGCGCCCGCCAAGCAGCAGATCATGAGCTCGCGCGCCTTCGGCGCCTACGTCTATGACCTCGCCGGTCTGGAGGAGGCGGTCGCCACCTACGTCGGCCGCGCCGCCGAGAAGCTGCGGCGGCAGGGCTCGCTCGCCGGCGCCGTGCAGGTCTACATCCGCACCAACCCCTTCAAGGAAGGCCACCCGCAGTACCAGCGCGGCCTCACCGTGCCGCTGCCCGAGCCCGCCGACGACACGCGACTGCTCGTGCGCGCGGCGCTGCTGGGCCTGCGCCGCCTGTTCAAGCCGGGGTATGCTTACCAGAAAGCGGGAGTGATGCTGATGGACCTGACCGGCGCGCGGCACACGCAGGCGGCGCTCTTCGACACCGACCGCGGCAACCCGGCGCTGATGCGCGTGATGGACCGCGTCAACGCCTGTTGGGGCCGCGGCACGCTGCGCCTCGCCGCCGAGGGCATCGACCCGCACTGGCGCATGCGCCGCGGCATGATGTCCCCCTGCTACACCACGCGCTGGGCCGAGCTGCCGAGGGTCTCGTAATGTGCGGCCGCTTCGCCCTCAAGGCGCCCCCGGCGGTGATCATGCGCGAGTTCGGCGTGGACGCCATGCCGGAGATGGCGCCGCGCTACAACATCGCGCCGACGCAGGACATCCTGATCATCCGCCATCCCTGGCGCGAGCCCGAGGCGCGGCTGGAAGCCGTGCAGGTCAAGTGGGGCCTGCTGCCCTCCTGGGCCAAGGACATCTCGATGGCGGCGAAGCTCGCCAACGCGCGCGGCGAGACGGTGGCCGAGAAGCCTGCCTTCCGCAGCGCCTTCCGCCGCATGCGCTGCCTCATCCCCGCCGACGGCTTCTATGAATGGGAGGCCACGCCCTCGGGCAAGCTGCCGTGGTTCCTGCGCCTGAAGTCGCAGGCGCCGCTGGCCTTCGCCGGACTGTGGGAACACTGGCAGGGGCCGGACGGCGCGCCGCTGGAGACCGCCACCATCATCACCACCGGCGCCAACGAACTGGTGCGCCCGGTGCACGACCGCATGCCGGTGATCCTGCAGCCGGGCGACTGGGCCGCCTGGCTCGGCGCGCAAACGAAGGCGGACGACCTCAAGGCCCTGCTGAAACCCCTGCCCGCCGACCTGATGGAGCGCTACCGCGTCAGCCGGCGCATGAGCAATGCGCGAAATGAGGGGGAGGAGTGCATCAATCCGGTTGAAGTCGATTGACTGATATTGCTTGGCCTAGATTGTTTGAATGCAACCTCATCGGCCTTTGCTTCCGTTCAGAGTGGCCTTATCGAATAGCCGGTATTGCACAAGTTGCTGACGCTGACGGAGCACTCGGATTGGACTGAGCACGTCCGACAATCGTTATTTCATCGATAACAGCCCACGCAGCATTCGAATAGTCCCCCGCATCGATCTCGCGGGCGTGTTTCCGAAACCCATCAGCAAGCCTTGTTGCTTCTTCCTTGGTGTCTCGACAAAATATCCGGACAGCGGAGTGACGCCGATTCTCTTCTCCCGTGCCGCTGCAGCAATGGACTGGTCGTCGCAATGGTTCGGCAGCTCCGCGAGCAGATGCAGCCCGGCCGTGGCGGTCGAGACCGAAAGCAATCCGTCACCTTCCGATTTGATCGCCGCGAGCAATGCCGCCCGTCGTTCCGTATAGAGCGTCCTGACGCGGCGAATATGCGCGCCCAAATGGCCGTTCCCGATGAACTCCGCCGCCGTCGCCTGGAGCGGGCTGGGCACGCGATAGTCGGCACTGGTGCGCACTGTCCGCAGGCTGTCCACCAGGTCGTCGGGTGCGACCATAAAGCCCAGCCTCAAGCCCGGAACCAGCAGCTTGCTGAGCGTGCCGATATAGACCACCCGCCCATTCCCGCCATCGAGCGCCTTGAGCGCTGGTTTCGATATGCCCTCATATCGGAACTCGCTGTCATAGTCATCCTCGATCACAAACGCATCGGCCTCGTTCGCCCATTGCAGCAGCGCAAGCCGCCGCTCCAGGCTCATAGTGCCGCCCAGCGGATATTGATGCGAAGGCGACACCATTGCCAGCCGTGCGTCAGGCGCGCGCTTCCGCCCTTCCCGGACATTCAGTCCCTCGGCATCCACGTTGACGCCCACTATCTTTGCTCCGGATAGCGCCAGGCTGCGATGGGCGGCGTCATAACCCGGATTTTCGACCCAGACACGATCGCCAATGTCGGTGAGCGCAATTGCCGCGATGGAAATAGCCGCTTGCGCGCCTGGCGTAATCACGATGTGCTGCGGCCGGCAGACGACACCGCGGGCGGCACCCAGATATTCCGCGAGCGCTTCCCGCAAGGGCAGAAAGCCCTGCGGGTCGCCATAGGACAGATCGGGCGGCGGGCGACGCCGCCAGAAGCGGCCCTCGAGCCGCCCCCACAAGGCATACGGAAAGGCATCCAGCGCCGGCAGTCCGGGCGTCAATGGCCAGTCGGCATGCGCCAAGGACATCGAGTCCAGTCCGATCAGGCGCCGCGCACGCTCGGAACCCGGTTTGCGCCGCCGCCGGCTTGCGCTCAAAGCAGGCAGCGTCGCCTCATGGCCGGACGGGACAACCACGTATGTCCCGGACCCCTGCCGCGCTTCCAGAAAACCTTCGGCAATCAGCTGCTCGTAAGCTCCGGACACGGTGATTCTCGACAGTTTCAGTTCCTGCGCCAGAACGCGCGAGGCCGGCAGTCGAACACCTGCCTTCAGCGTCCCATCGGCCACCCCCTTGCGAAGAAAGCTTACCAACTGCTCGCGCAAAGGCAGGCGGCTGGCGGGGGCGGGGAGAAAGCGATTCCAGATCGGATAGGCGGTCGCGCGACTTCTCATCTTGCGTCCTTCACGGTTTCTTCTCACTGGCCACTCCGCGTGATGTTTCGGGCGCGAAGCGAGGGTTCCGGAAAGTGGTCTTAAATATATCAATCAAGTGGATATTTATTTAAGTCCATTTTGCCCCCATCCTGCGGACTTCTCAACTCCGCCATCGATGAGGACGCTCCAAGTGAAAGCCCCCCCCCTCCAGCCAACCGACCTGCTGCATCCGATCGTTGCGGCATTGATCTCCGTGATCGTGAATTACGGAGGAACTTTCATTCTGGTATTCCAAGGAGCGAAGGCCGCCGGGCTGAGCCCAGAACAAACAGCCTCGTGGATCTGGTCGGTTTCGGTGGGCGTCGGCCTGACCGGCGTCTGGCTGAGCTTTCGCTACCGGGAGCCGATCATCACCGCATGGTCTACCCCGGGCGCGGCATTCCTCATCGCCGTGCTCCCGAGCACGCCCTATCCGGAGATGATCGGCGCCTACATGTTGTCGGCCATCGGCTTCATCGTGTTGGGCGCATCGGGCTACTTCGAGCGTGTGGTGAAAATGATCCCGCCGGGCATCGCCGCGGGCCTGCTGGCGGGGATTCTGCTGCGGTTCGGGATCGGTGCCTTTGGCGGCGCCGGCATCGATCCGTTTTTTGTGGGTGCGCTGATCCTGGCCTATGCCCTGCTGCGCCGGTTCACGGCGCGCTATGCGATCGTCGGCGTGCTCGTGACCGGAATTGCCCTTCTGGTTGGACTCGGTCAGGTCAGCTTCGCCTCTGTCGCCCTGAAGTTTGCCGTGCCGGTGTGGGTCATGCCCGAATTTTCACTGAACGCGCTGCTCGGCGTCGCGCTTCCGCTGTTCGTGATCACGCTCACCGGCCAGTACATGCCCGGCATGCTGGTCTTGCGCAACGACGGTTTCAAGACCAGCGCCAATCCGATCCTGACCGTCACGGGCCTTGGTTCACTTGTGATGGCACCATTCGGATCGCACGCCTTCAATGTTGCCGCGATCACGGCGGCGATCTGCACCGGCAAGGAATCGCACGAGGAACCCGCCAAGCGCTACGTCGCCGGCCTCGCCTGCGGCGTGTTCTATGTCCTTGTCGGCGTGTTCGGCACCACGCTCGCGGCCTTGTTCGTGGTGCTGCCGCCGACTTTCATCACCACGCTGGCCGGCCTGGCCTTGCTTGGCGCCATCGGCGGCAGTCTGGCCACGGCTCTGGTGGACCTGCGCGGCCGCGAGACCGCCTTGATCACTTTTCTTGCCACGGCGGCCAACGTTACCCTGTTCGGTCTCGGCGGGGCGTTTTGGGGGCTGGTTGCCGGCCTGGCGGCACATGGGCTGATCCACGGCAATCTGCGATTCAGCCAATGGCTTCCGCGATTGAATCCATCAGGGGAGAGTGACAAGCGCTAGTGTAGTGTCTCATAAATGGCTTTACATTACTTCCAAACAGCCTATACTTGAAGCACAGGATGCTTTGGGGAGGGTGTTATGGGAAAGACGCAGATCGTGCTGGAGGCGGAAGAGAAGCGGGAG
>JAJVHZ010000028.1 GCA_022072255.1 Gammaproteobacteria bacterium
ATCAGCAGTGCGATTCTTTGTCTCACTCAATGCATCCTTTGTTCAGGTTTTCGGTAGAAATTTCGAGAGGAGTCCCGTCAGGCTCTGAATGTCTGAACCTGGTTTCTGAATCGAACTCTCAATGGGTGGAACAAGGGAACCAAAAAGGAGCAAAAATGGCAAGCTCCGCAAGAGGGAACTTGAAAGTTGTTGTGGCCTGCAAAACTGATTTTGTCCAAAACGACCATCGCCAACGCCTGCGACATCATTCATATTGAATGAGAACAAACGTCTCAAGCTGGCGCAAAGCGCAGGGCAGCCTCGGCCGTCTTCTCCGCCTGGCATCTTCGACAGCGACGCGCAGATGAAGAAGGCTGTAGTCATCATCTGAAGAGGCGCACGAGTTCCTCTCTTCCGACCGCATCAGGCAAATGGACACGCTCTTCAAACAGGTCGCGCGCATCGCCCGTCGCGGACGCAAACGCTGGCTCGGCCTGGTTTTCGTCACGCAATTGCCGCAACACCTGCCGGACGATGTGCTGGGTCTGATCAACAACTACATCCTGCACAAGATCGCCGACTCGAATGTCATCAGCCGGTTGAAACGTTCGATTGGCGGAGTTGACGACGGATTGTGGCAGCGATTGCCCAGCCTCGCGCCGGGACAGGCGATCATTTCGGCGGCGAGCCTGGCGCGCCCGCTGCTCGTCGCGATTGATCCGACGCCGTGCAAGCTGAGGATGGTTGATTGACCTGGCCATAACCGTTCCCGCTTCCATACGACATACAAACGCGCCGCTGCTCGCGGAGCTTTACAAAATGCGACAAGTCGGAGGGCGGTTGAAACCGATAGAACTTTGCCCCGATCTGCATGAAGCCGCGCGGCCCGCGATCCTGTGCGCGTTTGCGTTCGATCCGACGGAAGAGTTTCGCAGGTAATGTGAACTGACGTGGCTGCTGGGGAAAACGTCCGACAAGCTGCCCAGCTTGTCGGATAGCGCTCCTCGATTTTCATCTTCGGTGGAGAGCCAAAGGCTTATGCATAACTTATTGAATAATATCTGAGATCAATTCAAATGCATCAACTTCGCCCTGATCCCTCCTATGCTCGGCGATGATCTCCTCAATTAAATGCGTCAGGCTCAGTTCATCGGCTCCCTCGTTTTTAGCGCGAATAGCGGCCCGTCGGAAAAGGGCGCGTGACGTTTCCGAACGATGAAGCATACGGATATTCCCCACTCCGCCATTGTCGCGCAACTCTTTGCGCAACCGGCGGCGCGTGGTTGTTATCTCACCATCCGACAATTCGGTGAGAGATCGTCCCTGGCTGAGGATTTCGACAATTGACTGAATCTCTTCCTCCGTAAAATCGAACTGTTCAGCCTCCTGTGTGAATGCGTCGTCCAGGATCTTAAGAATGGCGTACCAAAAGTGAATCGGCTCGATCCGCTTGCTGCCTGAAAGGCAAGCCTCGTGGTTCGCTATATTCCAGGCCAACAGCACAGATGGATGAAGAGATAATTTACTCAAGCCTCACTCCGTATTTCGATCTAATTTGTGGCGCGAATCTCAGTCTCGAATGACGGTCGAGCCAAACGCGCTATCCGCTTCCTGCCGCTCTTCTTCAGGTAGCAGGTCAAGCAGTTGCCTGACCGATGATGCAAGGACGGGGAGTTCATTCTCCGAAATCGCCCGATCCGCCCGCGCAAAAAGTTGCTCGGCTTTATGTTGTTCACGCATCCGCTCTCTCTGACTTTCCAGATAGTTCAACCACCCAACCCAGAAATCCGGCTGGCGCCGCGCTATCCGGTAATAGATTTCTTTCAGGTCGTCTATCTTACGCCGGAGTTGATCAATGTCCTGCGCCTCGATTGCCCGTTGCGTCTCCTGTTCGAGGCTGACAAATCGCCTTCTTTCGCTTGCTTCACCGTGATGTTGAACAGCCTGCCTGGTTTTCTGTAGCCATTCCTCAGCCTCGGCTAGAAGCGAGGGCCGTTCCAGCGCATCCTCGATATCGTCCAGCATTGATTTCAAGGTGAGGAGGCGCGTCTGACAAGTGCTGGCTGCGTTCGCGTCGGCCTCTGACGCCGTGAGCGCCTCCTGGATGTCCCGCTCCACCTGTTCCTCTTCGATCTGAAGAAGTATTCGATCAGCTTCCGAATTTCCCAACTCATAAGCCTTCTCGCTGATTTGATTGAGGCGTTCATTCTGCGCTTCAGCCTCCTTTTGGAGTTGCTCAAACTGAGGGGAATCTTGATTGACGACAAAAGCGGTAAGCTCAAATTCCTGATCGAGAATGGGGATGTACGCTTTTGCTTTCACCAATCGCGATTGATCCATCTCAATAGTGATCTCAACCTCGCTTCCGGCAGGGACATCACGATTGACCTCTGTTCCCGAAATCTCAAGCCTGCCTATTATGCGGTTACGATCAGCCCTTTGATTGTCGCCCTCAATCACCGGAATCACGATTTGGCTGTCTGGCTGTCCTTTTCTCACGGCGACTGTCGTTCTGAAGTTTACTCGCTTCCGGGCAGGCAGCGCTGTGCCTTTTTCAAAGTAACGGCAGCACTCGTTATTGGTCTCGGCCACGCCCATCGAATGAATGATTGGCTGCTCTGTAATTGTCGCGCCGATCGTATAGGTCAAATGATCCGGCGCTGTCTCTCGCTTTCGACCTGTCGAGTCGTAAAGCTCGATTTGAAACGTGTTTCTCCTTCCCTTTTCCGCCCACAGATTGGTTACGAAGACCCCGTCGCGATCCAGTGAAACCTTACCGCTTCTCCAGGGAGGCCGGGAATCGTGATTGACAAATTCGATAGTAAAACCTGCGAGCGTTTGGTTGTCGGCGGCAATAACCTTTCCGGTTATCAACGGGTCAATATCAGGCCCGATTGGCTCATATTCCAACTCGATCTTGAACTGCCCAGCCACCACCGGCTTTGAAGTAACTCCCGTCAATCGTTGCGTGCCAGCGAAAATCGCGGCGCCTCTGGAAACAGCGGTAAGTTGATCAATGCTGAAGTCCAGCGGAATTCCAAGACCATCTTTTTTGTCTTCGATCATCTCCTTGAGATAGGGCATCAACGTCGCCCCGCCAACCAACAATATTTTCTCAAGACTTTGCGCGCCGAGTCGTGATTCCGACAACACCTTCTTGCAAATGTTTATCGAGCGCAGGACGAATGGCTCCGCTAACCGCTCAACATCGGAGCGACTCAATTCATATTCAAATTGAACCTGCTCTCCGTTAGCGTCGAGGCAAAGTGAATCAATAAGTATCTCAGACGATTTATCGCGCGAAACCTGAACCTTTGCGTCTTCAGCCGCCTTCTTCAGTTTAGCGAAGGCGGCCAGCCATCTTTTATTGCCACGATTGAAGTCCGGCAGATCGTACTCGCGTTTGAGCGTTGGCAGGATCAGGTCTTCAATGATTCGCCAATCTATCAGCTTACCGCCAAGCTGGTTATCGCCTCCGTGATTGACAACCTGGATCATGCCATCGCGGACTTGAACGATAGCGGCGTCGAATGTTCCTCCCCCAAGATCATAGACAAGCCAGAAACTCTTCTTGCCTTCGTGCTGAAAGCCATAAGCCATCGCGGCGGCTACCGGTTCCTGCAGCAAAGGGCTGACTTTCAGTCCCGCCAGGCGAGCCGCGGCTTCCGTGGCCTTACATTGAGGGAGGTCGAATGCGGCAGGTACTGTGATCACAGCCGCTTCGATGTCTTCGCCTGTCCTTTGCGCTACGTCCGCTTTAAGCGACTTCAGAATCTCGGCGGAGAGTTCCTCCGGTTTCATCTTGCGCGCGCTTCTCTTGAACAAGGTTTCAGCGGTTGTCCCCATCCGCAATTTGAACTCGGACGCCGCGTTTTCGGAATCAACAATCAGCCGCTCTTTTGCAGCACGCCCCACATAGAGCGAGCCTTTCTTGTCAATCCAAACAGCCGAAGGCGTAATCTCAAGATTCTCGTTGTTTTTTATGATCTCGGTATCCGTCCCTCGCAACATTGCGATGCTGCTGTTGGTTGTTCCCAAATCAATTCCGAAATCAATCGTATTTCGATTCATTTGTGCTCTTCCTTTTCTCACACGTTAATTTTCATAGGTAGCGACAATCACTTCTCCGGTCTGAATCAAATGCCCTCTAAAATAGATTGTCGGTTTAAGAGTCTCTTTGACGACTTCACGCTCAATCCCGGCAGTCGGTTCAAAGGCGACTACGTTCAATCTCGTTCCTGATTCATGGATGGCGTCAGTGTGATCCTGAATCTCTGCTCCCGCTTGAATGATCGCATCCCAAACTGACTCGAAGTGGCGGTAAACTCGCCGCATTTCTTCAAACGGCTCATCCGTGCCTGGCTGCAACATCTTCTGCCGCATACGCCATAACCCGGTTCCGACATTTGCGATCATCCGACGCATCTCCTCCGCAAAAGCTCGATTGGCGTCTGTCGCCAACGCGTCGGGTAATTCAGCGCCGGGAGATGCGGAAGCGTTCACTTGAGGGGCAATAGTTTCAGCGGTCTCCAGCTTCTGGAGCGTTTCCTCACGAGCCAAAATATTCCTGATTCTTTTCATCGTTGTCCTCGAATCATGTTGTTGTACCTGTCTACTTTTTCCTTGGTCTCTCTGACCAGCGCCTTATGCTCGGTGTTGATTGAGCGATACTCGGCGAGCAACTGGTTGTGTTCTTCAACAAGGGAATTATGTCGGGCGAGAGTGTTTTTATAACTGTATTCATCCACTTCGTAGCCAAGGCTAATATCACGCTCATAACGCCGTAAGGATGTTGCATAGGTGTCAATCTGAGCTTTCAGGCCGTCAATTTGATCCCCAATAGAATCCATCTCTGCTTTGAGTTGGCGAAGCTGTTCTTTTGCCGAATCAATCTCATTACGAAGTTGTTCAGTCTCATACCGGAATTGATTGTTAGATACCTGGCTATCCGCAGGGGGTGGCGTTTGTAAGCTCGGATATGCAGGTTGTTCGGCGTCATCATCGTTCGCCCAGGGCTTCTGCGCGCGCTCTTCCGTTCCTGAGTTCGGGCTGATTCTGGTCAATGCCGCTTGCGCGGCGGTCCTAACATCTTTGTCCTTGTCTTTGAGTCTTGATCGCAGCGCCGGAATAGCCTGCTTTGCCTCTTCACCTCTTTCGGCGAGCCGCATTACGGCCCACAGGCGCGTCTGGGCGTCCGGGTATTTCAAATATTTGATCAATTCAGCGATCGAATACTGAGATGGGGCTGCAACCGTCGCTGTGGGTGTAGGCGTCACGCCAGTTAAACGAGGCGGGTCGGACTCGGAAAAGATGCTTATGCAGAACCATCCCGCGATGAATAGAGCCGCCAATCTGTGGGCCACATCAACCCGACGGAGTGGCGCTTTACCCAGGAACCGATATGAATTGCCCCCCGAAGCGATCACTCTGTACCTGGCGATCGGGAAGATCGGGATAGCGAGAAAGATGAAGTAAAGCGTCGTCAGATACGAATTCGTGTTGTTGTCGTAGTCCGAATAGCCATACAGAGTCGTGCCAATACCGTTTACCGAACCTAGCGCGGGAGCGGAAGAAATCGGCTTTAAATCTCTGGTTAATTCGTCGTACTCCGCGTGCTTTGTGATCGTGGAATAATCTTCTTTGATCCGTTGTTTGAGCTCTGCATCACGGCAAAGGCTTGATGCCAGATTGACGGCCTCCAGAGCAAGCTGATATTGCTGAGCGTCGTTGTGCAACTCTATGGCGATGCTTCTCAATCCTCCGGCAAGCAGATTACAGGCGGTAGTGAACACATCTGAGGTCTCTCCCCATTCCCGTTTGATGGAGGCCAAACGCCGCTGAACGATTTCACTCAGCTTTCTGAATTTTATTTCCGGCGATAATGACGACTTTAAAAACCTCTCGATCTCTTCGAGTAAGCTATCAAGGCAGGATTCTATTCGCTGATGCTCCGCATTCTGTCTGGCTGTTTCGGCATACCTACGGACAATGCCAAGCGCCTCGCTAATTTGTTCTCTTAAACTATGATTCGTCGCCAGATATAGGGCTTTTTCGAGATATTTCGCCCAGACAGCCCGATCCTCAGTTTCATTTGCAAACGATACCAACGCCGTGTGGATAAATCTGGCGACCTGGTCGCAGGTATCCTCAAGCAATTGAGCATTGACAGATGTCTCCTCGTTGAGAAGACATTTCATCGCCTCAATCAGTGGCATAGCCTGTTCGAGTAAATTACCGGCAGCGACATTGGCCTGGAGGGGTTCACGATCCGCTTCGCTTTTGGCGTTGTTGCACAACGTCTCGATTCGCTTGCGCAACGGGCGCGCAACACGGAGCATCGCCTCAGAAATTGTTTGCCGGTCTATGCCGGAGCCTAGGATGAGATGAAGGTAGAGGTTTGCTTCGGTGAGGGAGCCTTTTTCCGCCGCTCGCAGGGCGAGTTTTGCGACGATCAGTGTCAGGGCTAATGGCAGCGATCCCCTGATCTGACTGACCGTAAAACGCGGGTCTTCGAGTTGAGCGATGCGGACTGAGAAGTGTTTCCAGAAACCTTCATCATTGATCAGCGATCCCCAGTATCTGAAGGCTTGCAGCCAGTAAACATCCCGTTTTTTCAATTCTTCTTCGGATAGACGCCTCGACTCCGACTCGAACTCCAAATCCAAAGCCGCGGCGTGAAAAAGCGCTGCGAGGTTGTGTGTCGCAACTTTTTTACGCTGATCCCGGTTCTCTTGCCGAATCAATATATCGGCGGCGCTGTTGATGTCATTCCTGGCCAATGCCGCAAGAAGATCATCACCGATAGGCTGATTCCATTCGGTCGGCCAAAACCAAAAAAACTCGTCCACCAAACGAAGCTCACTGTCTTTCAGGCGCTCAACGGCCAATTGAATGGCGCTACTATCCGGGACGAGGGGAAGAGGCCCGCCTTGTAGGCTAGTCGCGCGGCCAACTTTCGCCAGTTTATCGAGGTCTTTCAAATGGCGGACGATGTCGCGCTCGGAGGCGTTGACCGGCAATCCTGTGATGCGGAATCCGTTGTTACGATAGATAAAAGGGCCTGCCGTCTCAATTAACGGAGCGAATTCCTGAGTTTCAAGCGGGTCGAACTCGAGAGTGGCAAAATCATCGCCATCTGTCTGTGAAAAGATAGCTTCATTCTCGACTTCAAATTCATGGTCGCACATCGGGCATTGCATCAACCCAGGTCCGCGCTCTTCCCAATATTCTCCGCACTCAGGACACACGATTCCGATTACACCGACAGAATCCGGTTGGTCACGATATTCACTGGCGTTCCATCTCACACCATTCTCTCCTCATATCGGGAATTACATTGCCATACCGCGTCGCCATAGTTTGAGTCTGTATTCATACTCATCCCTCAACTCCGGCCATTTGTTCAGGGCCTCCTCCATCAGATCGGCCGCCTCCATCAACTTTTCAACGGAATGCGACATTTCGAGAGCGCGCGAGACCATCTCTCGCGCCTGAGTTTCGTCTGCGGGAGAATGAGCGCCGAGTGCGACTTTGGATGTTTCGCTTGGCGGCAGTTCTTTGGCCGAAGCGGCTTTATTCGGGGACCAGCGGTTCAACTCCCCCAACATCTCCTGCGCCGACTGGTAGCGGCTCTCAGGAGATAAGGATAGCGATCTCAAAATGATCTCTTCGAGTCTATCGTCCACCTGAATATTCAATTTGGATGGGCTGATGACCTGCTTATTGAAGACGCCTAAATCTATGGGCGCTCCTTCATCTGAAACGTGAAATGGGAGGCGGTCGGTCAGTAACAGATAAAACGTGGCGCCTATCGCCCAAACGTCGCCAGCGCATGAATCTTTGTGGGGCGGCTTAAACACCTCAGGAGGCTTGAAGGAGAGGGTCCCTTGAGCGCTGGCCAGCAGAGTCAGCGGATTGACCTTTTTGGCAAGACCGAAGTCGCTGACCTTCACTCGTAAGCCCGCAGGGTCGTAACCCACCAAAATATTTTGCGGTTTGATGTCACGATGAATGACCGGAGGATCTTCACTGTGAGCTACGGCTATTCCCTGGCAAATCTGGCGGATAATTTCAACTGAGGTCTCAACCGGAATTACCTTATTCCCAAATGATCGCCAATATTGATCGAGGCTGCCACCGGCGATGTATTCCATCGTAAAAAAACCGCACAACCCGCGTGAGGCCTCAACGACGTTGGCGTCAAAAACTCTGATGATATTGGGATGACCAATCCGCGAGAGCAGGATCGCCTCGCCCAGCATATCTTCCGTTTCGGAGAGACTCAGTCCTGTCATCTTGAAGATTTTCATCGCCTGCCGACCGAGAAAACGATGCTTCACGCGATACACCTGGCCAAATGCTCCTTCACCGAGGAAACGCTCGACTTCGTAAGTATCGCGGATGATCTGTCCCTCTTGCAGTAAATGCATGGCTAAATGCTTTTTTGAATCTAACCACATTGGCCAGATTGGTGGGGGCACTAGGGATGAGTGTGATTCCGGCAAAGAATCAGCCAACGCCAGGGTAAATAGTGCGGCCTTCTTATACTCAAATCGCAAGGTTTTGCCAATAAAAATGTATCCCAGGTTTCGCTTTACTTCTTACTTCCGTCCGCGTCTAAAGCGGCTCCAAATCGGGAAATTGCTGGGATGGCGCGCGGAACACGTCATACAGTCCGACGAAGTTTTAAATCTGGGCAAGTTGATTGAGAGTCGTTGCCTGATTCGAGCGCGCTACCGACCAGCGGGTATGAATCCGGCAGCGAAAGCATCGCGCCGTCATTCAGGCAAATACACTGTTGATTATTTTCGTACCGAGGCTTTGCGGCAGGCGCAGTTGGAGATGAAGAAGAAGTATCCCAATCCGTTCTTCTGGGGCGCGTTCATTTGCCGTTGCCCCCGCAAGCTTGAAAGGGAAAGCGGCAGCTATTTCAAAATCACCACAGAATCAACCGCCAACAATTTAGATATTCCGGCGCCGCTGCTGACCACCGTTCCAGTGACCTCGACCTGCTTATTCAGCCATTCGGCGGCCTCACCGTCAGAAATTTGCCGGTAGACACATCGTAACTCGTTAGCCCGCAGATTCTCGACGTGTCTAAGCTCAAAGCGTCTTGCATCCAAATCCATTTCCCGCACTTCGCCGACGATTGAGACGCGCTCTTGCTGAAGCGGCAGATCGGATTCTTCGATTGCTTTGGCGATTGGATATTCCTCGGTGTAGATGCTTTTGAGCAGGTCGTGGTATGGCTCGCACATGGCGGCGATCATTTCATCGCCGCCGCCGAGCGCGCGTACCTCTCGCTCGATGGCCGCGATGTGGGCCAGCAGTATGTGAACTTGTCGGTCCAGTACGCTGGTGAATGTTTGTGTCGTCGCGTTGTTCATAGTTCAAAAGGCGGTTTGATGATCAGGATGCCTTTGGTTGTCCCAGGCGGCAGATTGCGGCTTTGGTCCTCTTCGACCCTCAACTGTCGAAAGACCTCGATGATGTCGGTTTCACCTTCGCTCAAACGATCTGAGTTCATCCAGGTAAGACAACAGTTGACGCCATAAGTCCTGACGCCGCTCATTGTACACGAATGCGGCCTCGGCTTCCGCCAAACTGCATTCGTGATCGCCGGGTGGAAGCAGGC
>JAJVHZ010000070.1 GCA_022072255.1 Gammaproteobacteria bacterium
ACTAGACGGTCAGCATGGTGATGGAGGGGGTGTTCATCTCCGCATCGCCGTGGAAGCCGCGTACCAGAAGAACGTACTCGCCGTGCCCCGCGAGCTCGCGCTCGCGCGCGATACGGCGTGCCACCTGATTCGGGTTGGCGGAGCCGACATCGGCATCCACGACGGGCAGCATTCCCCACATCAGGCTCATGCGGTTCGCCACCCGCGGGGATGGCGTCACGCCGACGATGGATGCAGTCGGGCGCCTCGCCGTAACCGTGACGGCCGATCGGCCCGATTGAGATATGACGATGATCGCCTTGGCCTCCAGGTCGTGGGCCAGCTGCGACGCCGCCTCGGCGACCGCGTCTCCAAATCGCTTCGGGTCGGGTTGTGGATGGCGGCTCCCGTTCGATGCCCACTGCCGGCGGCGCAGGTGATAGGCCTCGGTCTGTCGGACGATCCGCACCATCATCTCCACCGTCTCCACCGGGAACCGCCCGGCCGCCGTCTCTCCCGAGAGCATGACCGCGTCGGCTCCCGCGGCGACCGCGTGGGAGACGTCGCTGACCTCCGCCCGTGTCGGCCGCGGGCTGTCGATCATCGATTCGAGCATCTGGGTGGCCACGATGACCGGACGTGCAAGGGTACGCGCCCGGCCGATGAGTTCGGTCTGCGCGAGCGGAACCTGTTCGAGGTTGAGCTCCACGCCCAGATCGCCGCGTGCGACCATGATCGCGTCCGCGGCCTCGATGATCGCGCTCGCGTTCCGCAGCGCCTCGGGCCGCTCGATCTTGGCGATGATACCGGCCTCGCTGCCCTCCCGGACAATCAGGCCGCGCAGCGCGTGAACGTCTTCGGGGACGCGGACGAAGGACAGCGCGACGAAGTCGACCCCCAGCGCCAGGGCGAATGCGGCATCCGCCCGATCCTTTTCGGTCAGGGAGGGCGCCGAGACGTTGACCCCGGGCAGATTGATGCCCTTGTGGTCCCGCAACGTTCCACCATGTATGACCGTGCACCGGATCTCGGTGCCGTCGATCCGCTCGACGCGCAGTTCCAGCGCGCCGTCATCGAGCATGATGCGATCGCCCTGGGCAACGTCATGCGCCAGCGACTCGTACTGGGACGGCACGAGACCCGCCTCGCCGATCACATCGCGGGTGGTGACGGTGACGGCGGCGCCGGCATCAAGACTGATCTGGCCGCCGGCGAATCGCCCGGCGCGGATCTTCGGCCCGCACAGGTCGGCAAACACCGCGATGTGCTGCCCGAGTTCAGCGGCGACTGCGCGCACGATCTCGTAGCGCACGCGGTGCGTGGCGTGGTCCCCGTGCGACATGTTCAGCCGTATGACGTTGGCGCCGGCACCTACCAGCCGGGTTATCGTCTCGCGATCGGAGGACGAGGGGCCAAGCGTGGCCACGATCTTGGTACGGCGGTGCCGCAGCAGGTCAATATTCGTAGTGATGCTCACGCCGTCGGTCCCCGGGGGTTGTGCTGGTATCGGGGAATTCTAACCGGCGGCGGGGATGCGCGCGGAACGATCGACGGGCGTCGCGGCTATTTCAGCGGCGCCGCGCTGCGGCGCGGGAGTCTCCCCTTCCTCGTCACCAGGCGGGCGACCTGGTCGAAGTGACTCACGAAATGCACCTTGAGCCCCTTGCGCAGGTGGGCCGGCAGTTCGTCGAAATCGCGGCGGTTGGCCGCCGGAAACAGCACCTCCTTGAGCCCTGCGCGCCGCGCCGCAACAATCTTCTCCCGTATGCCGCCGACGGCCAGCACCTGACCCGTGAGCGTCAGCTCGCCGGTCATGGCGAGTGGGCGCCCGATGGGTTCACCACGCGCGAGAGATAGCAGGGCCGCGGCCATGGTGATGCCCGCGCTCGGGCCGTCCTTGGGAGTGGCCCCCTCGGGAACGTGCAGGTGCACGAGCGCGTCGTCGAAAAACTGCCCGTTGCCCGGAAACAGCCCGGGATTCGATGCGACGTAGCTGTACGCGATCTCGGCGGACTCCTTCATGACGCTGCCCAGCATGCCGGTAAGCTTGAATCCGCGGTTCTTGGTGTGCACCCGCGTGGCCTCCACGTTCAACGTGGCCCCACCCATGGCGGTCCACGCAAGGCCCGTGACAACCCCGACCCCCTGAACCGAGGCTTCCGGACGGAAGGGCGGCTGGCCGAGCAATGCGACAATGTCGCCGGGGGCGATCCTGATCCCTTTTTCCGGACGGTCCAGCAGCTTGACCGCCGACTTGCGCACGATGCGTGCGAGCTGCTTCTCGAGATTCCGCACGCCGGCCTCGCGCGCATACCCCTCGATGACGGTCCGCAGAGCCGCGTCGTCGATCGTAAGTTGCCCGCCCTTGATGCCGGCGCGCTCGCGCAGGCGGGGCCAGAGATATTTCCGGGCGATACGGAGTTTCTCCTCGGTGATGTATCCGGCCAGGCGTATCACCTCCATGCGGTCGAGCAGCGGGGCCGGAATGGTGTCGAGCTGATTCGCGGTGCAGATGAACAGGACCTTCGAGAGGTCGAAGCGCACGTCCAGGTAGTGATCGAGGAAGTCGCGGTTCTGCTCCGGGTCGAGCACCTCCAGCAGCGCCGAGGCCGGGTCGCCCTGATAGGAGGCGCCGATCTTGTCGACCTCATCGAGCATGATCACCGGATTGCTGGTACCGGCCTCGCGCAGTGCCTGGACGAACTTGCCGGGCATGGCCCCGATGTAGGTGCGCCGGTGGCCCTTGATCTCGGCCTCGTCGCGCATGCCGCCGACACTGAAGCGGTAGAACCGGCGTCCGAGGGCCTCGGAGATGGATCGGCCGATCGAGCTCTTGCCCACGCCCGGCGGGCCGGCCAGCAGGATGATGGAGCCGGCGATCTCGCCCTTCAGCGCGCCAACGGCCAGAAACTCGATGATGCGTTCCTTCACGTCCTTCAGTCCGGCGTGATCGCGATCCAGGATGCGCCGAGCGCGTTTCAGGTCGAGCACGTCATCGGAGGTCTTGCCCCACGGCAGCGCGGTCAGCACGTCGAGATAGTTGCGCGTGACCGCGTACTCCGGCGAGCCGAGTTCCAGGAACGACAGCTTCTGCATCTCCTCGTCGATGCGGATGCGGGCGTCCTCGGGCAGTCTCAGCGCGCCGATGCGCCCGCGGAATCGCTCGAGCTCCACCGTCTTGTCGTCCTTCGATATGCCAAGCTCCTTCTGGATCTCCTTCATCTGTTCGCGCAGGAAGAACCTGCGCTGCTGCTCGGAGATGTTCTCCTCGACCTTCTGGCGGATCTTCGCCTGCATGCCCGCCACTTCCAGCTCCTTCTGCAGCAGTCCTAGCACCCGCTCCATGCGCGGAAGCAGCGGGAAGGTCTCGAGCACCTGCTGCAGGTCCTGCGGCGTCGCGCTCGTCAGGATGGCAGCGAAATCGGTGAGCGGAGAGGCGTCCTCGACGTTGAATCTCTCGAGAAACGCCTTGAGCTGCTCCTTGTACAGCGGGTTCAGCGGCAGGAGCTCGCGGATCATGTTGATGATCGCGAGCGCGTAGGCCTTGATCTCATCGGAGCCTTCGGTCGGCTGTTCGGGATAGTCGACCTGAACCAGAAACGGCGGCCTGGCGGTCAGCCAGCTCCGGATGCGAAAGCGCTTGATGCCTTCGGCGATGAAATGGATCTTGCCGTCGCCGGTACCGGGGTGATGCATGCGCACGACCGTGCCGACCGCAGCGAAGTCTTCGGCCTCCGGCACCGCGCCGGGCGCGGTGCCGGAATAGACCAGTCCGATCATGTGTTGTGGAGTGTTGCCGGCGCGCTCCAGCGTGCCGCGCCAGTTCGCCTCGTTGGTGACGATCGGCACGGTCTGCGCGGGAAAGAACGGGCGCGCCGTCAGCGGCAGGAGATAAAGGCGATCGGGTACGAGGTCGCCGAGCGTCGCCGGCATTCCCTGCGCAGCATCGAGGACGATCCCGGGAGTTCCTTCGTTCTGGTCAGTCATGATCGCCTGGCAGATGATACGTGGCTGCGCGTCACGTGACGCGCTGGTCGAATGCCTGAGCGGACATGGGGCCCGGCGTGCCGGAATTCAAGGCCGGCTCCGCCGCATGCGTCCGCGGCGACCGTCGTTCAGTCCGACATGCCTGGACTCGCACCGCCGATATCGACCCAGGCTCCGAATATCTCGGCCGAGCCGCCGCCGGCGGCGACCTTCCTGAACATGTCGCGAACGCGGCGGACACTGCCGTCCTTGCGCACGAGGCGATACTCCGCCTGCAGCATCGAGGCCCCGTCGGCGGATGCTCGTTCAAGCTGTTCGCGTATCCTTTGCCGATCGTCCGGATGCACGAGTTCGGTCCATAGCGTCGGCGTGGCGAGGCAATCCTGCATGTCACGGCCGGTCATGGCTTCGGCGTTGGACCCCAGGAAGGTCAGTCGCACGCCGTCCCCTGCCACGGCGGCACTGTAGGCGACCACCGGGCCCATCTGCGCCCAGCGGCCGAGCAGTTTCTGGGTGGACTCCAGCTCCTGGACCTTCTCGTACAGGCGCTGATTGACGCGCTCGAGCGCCGTCGACAGGTTGCGTTCGGTGACGGTGACGCGATAGCGGTCCAGCGCGTCGTCGATATAGCGCATCAGCAGGGCCGGATCCCACGGTTTGCGCACGAAACGAAAGATACTGGCTTCGTGCAGGGCCGAGACCGCCACGGAAACGTCCGCGAAGGCCGTCAGCATGATCGAGACCGTCTCCGGTGCGCGGTTGTGCACCTCGCGCAGCAAGGTGACCCCGTCCATGCCCGGCATGGCATAATCCACGAGGATCACCGCGAATGGGCCCTGTGTGGACAGCAGATCCAGGGCCGCAGCGCCGCTGTTGGCAAAGCCAACCTGGTATTTGCCGCGGAGTTGTTGCTCGAGCAGCTGTGTGATTTCAGCCTGGTCGTCGACGCACAGTATCTTGTTGCTGACTTCAAACATTGGTCATGTATCAGGGGACATCAGCTGTTGTACGCGGGTGGTGCGCCAGTCGTTCCGCGCGCGGGGTCTTGCCGTCCCGGTGTGGGCCCGCTGCGCCTGGCGCCGTCAGGGACATACACGCTGATAATCGGCTACCATAACTGCCTGGTCAAGCCGACTGTTCATTTCTGACGATGCCAACTGCCCTGAAGAAGAAGCGTGTCCTCACGCTGATACTTTGCGCGATCCTGTACTGGGGCGGCATTCGGAGCGGGCCGGCGGCCGAGGAGTCCGGCAGCGACCCCGCCACGGCGATGGCCGCAACCTACCGTGTGTGGATCGAGGAGATGAAGCAGGCCGACCGCGGTCCGTTCTCGCGCATCCGCTGGTTCTGCAAGGACGGCACCATCCGCGACGCGAAGTCTCCCTGCACGAACAACGGAGGAGGGGCCCAGCACGGCGAGTGGACCGATCGTGTCAAGGAGATGCGACGCGAAGGCTACCGCATAGCGAACATCTACGAGGACCTCGACATCGCCGCGACGCTGCGGCAGCCCGATTTCCAGGACATTTATAACCAGATGCTGTTCGAGCAGTTTCTGGTCGCCCACGACGACGGCTGGATACTTCGCAAGGCGCGCTACTATCGCGGCGCGCTGCAGGCCGAGGGCGAAATCGAGGGCGCGGGAAACCTGCTCATCGCGATGATGAGGGACCCGCTCTGGGTCGAACAGCGGTTTCTTCCTCTGCGGCTTGGTGCGCGGCTGTTGCCCCACGGCGTCACCGAAAAATCGATCGCCGAGGTGCGCGATCTCTCCGCGACGCTGGCCGGGCGCGATCCCGGCTTCATCGACATCCGTAACAAGATTCACGGCCGGCCGGAGGCGGGTGATGCAGTGCTCGTGCGCGAGTACGCCAGGGGCGTGACGCGCGAGGACCTTGCCGCCGACATGGAGAAACTCGCCTCGCGCATCGACAGCCTGTTCTCGACTTCCAATCTGCTGCGACCGGCGCTCGACGCGCTGCTCAAGCGCGTGCAGGCATCGCGGGAAATGCAGGGTGCCATCAGGCAGTCGATGGACGAACTGGAGCGGGCGGTCACGCCTGCCGATCGCTACGCCGCCACGGCGCGCGCGCTCGCCCAGCTACGCGATCTCTGGGCGCGTTTCGAGCGGCCCGAATCGCGTCACGCGCTGCTCAACGCCAGCCTGCTGCTGGAGGACGAACACTTCGCGCAGGCGGCGGCGCTCGACCGGTTGCTCGATACAGCCACGCGGCGGCAGCGATTGGACTGGCTGGCCTTGAGCGCCGAGGCGGCCTATGGCGCCGGTCTCATCGCACCGCGTGAACGCGCGGTCGCGCGGGAACGCCTTGCCGCACTGCCGGCGTCCTCGACCAGCCTCGCCGACTACAAGGGGCTGCTGGACTACGTCGCCCTGGCGCCAGGTTGGGCGACGCAGCAGTTGCGTTTCCATTTTCAGGCATCCCAGGGGAAGTTCGTCGCGATCGAACCGTTGGTGGATCTGTTTCCGCAAAGCGTGCTGCGCGGCAGCCCCCTGTTCTTCTATGCGCACCTCGTCGACTCGCTGCTGCGCGATGCAAACAGGCTCGCCGGGGTGAAACGCGAACTCTTCGGCAGCGACGTCGGCAGCGGCCTGCGCGCGCTCAATGCCGGCCTGGCGCGCGGCACGCTGCACATCGTGGAGGGCAATGGCGCGGGGGTTTCATACAGCGCCGACGGTATCTATCTGCTGCCGGAGACGGTGGCCGACCTCCCGCCCGTCGCCGGCATACTCACTCGGGGTGAGGGCAATCCGCTCTCGCACATCCAGATCCTGGCCCGCAATCTCGGCATTCCCAACGTGGCGATCGACGAGTCGCTGGTGAACCAGCTGCGGGTCCGTGACGGACAGCGCGTCATTCTTGCCGTGAGCCGCGGCGGCGGCGTGCAGATAACCGGGGACAGCGGCGCGGCCGCGGCGCTGTTCGCGCAGGAGAGTCGCGCGCCCGACGTGGTCATCAAGGTTGACCTGGACAAGCTCGATCTCGCCAAGCAGGACTTCGTTCCGCTCGAGCGGCTGCGCGCCAGCGATTCCGGGCGGCTCGTCGGGCCGAAGGCCGCGAAGCTGGGCGAGCTCAAGCTTCATTACCCCGAGGCGGTGGCCAACGGCATCGCCATCCCCTTCGGCGCCTTCCGCAAGGTCCTGGACCAGCCGATGCCGGGTGCGGACAGAAGCGTGTTCGAGTGGATGACTGCCGAGTACGGCCGGCTGGCCGCGATTACCGATACCGCGGAGAAGGCGCGGCAGACGGAGGAGTTCCGGCAGCGGCTCGAGCAGTGGGTGCTGAACGTCGATCCGGGTCCTGAGTTCCGCAGCCGCCTGCGCCAGGCCATGGAGCGGACCTTCGGCAGGGACGGCACCTACGGGGTCTTCGTCCGCAGCGATACGAACGTCGAGGACCTTGCCGGATTCACCGGCGCCGGGCTGAACCTGACGCTACCCAACGTCGTCGGCTTCGAGGAGGTGATGAAGGCACTAAACAAGGTATGGGCCTCGCCTTTCAGCGCCCGTTCCTTCGCCTGGCGGCAGACGCGGATGGACAAGCCGGAGCACACGTATCCGGCGGTCCTGCTGCTGAAGAGCGTGCCGAATGACAAGTCCGGCGTAATGGTGACACAGGACATCGACACCGGGGCTCCGGACGTGCTGTCGGTGGCGGTGAACGAGGGCGTGGGCGGTGCCGTCGACGGACAGGCCGCGGAATCGCTGCGCATCGACACCGCGAACGGCAAGGTTACGCTGCTCGCGCAGGCGACGGCCCCCGTACGCCGCATCCTGCCCGCGAGCGGCGGCATCGAGAAGGTCCCGGTGAGCGGCGGCGAGGAGGTACTGAAGCCGCACGAGATATCCCAGCTCATCCAGCTCGCGCGTGATCTTCCCGCGCGCTTCCCGCCGATCGTCGACGCCGAAGACAGGCCGGCGCCGGCCGACATCGAGTTCGGATTCCTGGCCGGCAGGCTGCAGCTTTTCCAGATCCGGCCATTCCTCGAGAGTGCGAAGGCCCGCTCGAGCGAGTATCTGCGCAATCTCGATGCAAACCTGTCCGACTCGGCCGCGACGGTGGTGCAGCTCGATCAGGCGCCGGGACGGTGAGGGGCGAAGCGCGATGGACGCGGCAGTCGATCGGGGCGGAACGGGAGGCCCGGTGAGAGCGAAAAAATGGGCGATGCTCGGAGCATTCGTCGTCTCCACCACGGTGAGCTCCTATCCGATGGATGGCTACGATTACACGGGGATAAAGCGGCTGGAGCAGGCCCGCCTCACGCAGGAAGGCAAGCTTGCGGGCAAGCCGCAACCGAGCGGCGGGACGCTGACTCTGGAGCAGGTTGACATCCGGCTGCGCGACCGGCCGGATTTCGAGATCCCCGCCCCCGATCCGGAATTTACCCGGCGACTGCAGGACATCGTCGGCCGTGGCGACTACAGCGTCGCGCTCCTCGACATCACCGACCCGAAAAACCCGAAGTACGCCGAATACAACGCCGAGGTGACCCGCAACCCGGGCAGCGTCGGCAAACTGATGGTGGCCCTGGCGGTCTTCCAGTTGCTCGCGGATCTCTACCCGGGCGACATCGAGAAGCGGCGCTCCATTCTGAGGGAGACGCTGGTCACGGCCGACGAGTTCGTGCTCAGCGACCACCACACGGTGCGGTTCTTCAACCCGGACACGCAGCAGCTCAGCAGGCGTCAGCTGCGCCCGGGGGACCAGGGAACTCTCTGGGAGTACATGGACTGGATGATCTCGGCTAGCTCGAACTCGGCCGCCAGCGCGGTGATGAAGGAACTGACGCTGATGGCGCATTTCCGCGAGCGCTATCCGGTAGGTCGCGAGGAGGCGGACGCCTATATCGGGAACACCCCCAAGCCGGAGCTGAGCGAGACCTTCACCAGGGCGCTGCAGGAGCCGGTGACGCGCAACGGCCTGGACATCACCAAGCTGCGGCAAGGCAGTTTCTTTACCGGCACCGGCGACATCAAGATCCCGGGCCCGAACAGCTACGCCACGCCGCGTGAATTGATGCGTTACCTGGTCAGGATGGAGAAGGGGCAGTTGGTCGACGCCTGGTCCAGCAGGGAGATCAAGCGCCTGATGTACTCGACGGAACGGCGTATACGCTACGCCGCGGCTCCCGCGCTGTTTCCTGCCGCGGTGTATTTCAAGTCAGGGTCACTGTTTCGATGTCATTCGCGCCCCTGTCCCTCGTATCGCGGCGACAAGGAGAACCTGATGAACTCCGTGGCCATCGTCGAAACCCCGGCGGAAACGCGTGAACGCTACTACATCGTGACGCTGATGACGAACGTGCTGGGCGTGAACTCCGCCTCCGCGCATGCCGCGCTCGCCGCCCGTATCGACAAGCTCGTCGAGTCCATGCACGCGGTGCCCTGAGGGCACGGCACGATCGTGTCTCCGCCGCGCCCGAGGCTGGGCACGGAGTATCGCTTCACGCCGGGAGAGCAACTGTGTTTGTCGTCAAGTGCTGAGATGAAGACTGGGATCCCAAACACTGCGGTCGCGGACGATGGCGTTGAGGATGCTCAGCAGCTTGCGCATGCAGGCGGTGAGCGCCACCTTCG
>JAJVHZ010000098.1 GCA_022072255.1 Gammaproteobacteria bacterium
TGGCGGAGAGGGGGAGATTCGAACTCCCGATACCCGAAAGGGTATGCCGCATTTCGAGTGCGGTGCATTCAACCGCTCTGCCACCTCTCCGTGGGACGCGCAGTTTATCGAGTGCCCTGTGAACTCTCAACCCGGCCTTTCGCGGCGGGATCGCGGCGCCGACCCGGCGCCGCTCGGCAAGGGGATCTGCCCGGGGCCGCCCTAGAGCAGCGGGAGTTGATCGCGATGGGCCGGCGGCGGCGTGAACAGTGCAGCGGTGGGCCGCGGGTGCTCGAGATTCAGGCCGAGCCGCTCACATGCCAGGCGGAAGCGACGCTGCACCAGGGCTGCGTAGTGCCCGGTGCCGGTCTGCCGGGTGGCGAAGTCGGCGCGATAGTCCCTGCCCTCACGGAGATCGCGGATGACGCTCATGACGTGCCCCGCCTTCAGCGGATAGTGCTTCTCGAGCCAGTCGCGGAACAGATCCTTGATCTCCAGCGGCAGGCGGATCATCACGTAGCCGGCATACCGCGCCCCGGCTGCCGCCGCGGCCTCCAGCACACGCTCCATATGGCTGTCATTGAGCACCGGGATGACAGGCGCGAACAACACGCCCACAGGGATGCCGGCCGCGCTCAGCCGCCGTACGGTCTCGACACGCCGTCGCGGCGCCGTCGCGCGCGGCTCCATGCGGCGGGCGAGTTCGTGGTCGAGGGTGGTGACCGAAAGAAAAACGTGCGCCAGGTTACGCGCCGCCATCGGCGCGAGCAGGTCGATGTCGCGCTCCACCAGAGACGACTTGGTGACGATGCCAAGCGGATGGCTGCATTCGGCAAGCACCTCGATGACCCGGCGGGTGACCAGCTGCTGGCGCTCGATGGGCTGGTACGGGTCGGTGTTCGCGCCGAGCGCGATCAGCTGCGGTCTGTACCCCGGACGGCCGAGCTCGGCACGCAACAGCTCGTGGGCATTGGTCTTGGCATACAGCCGGCTCTCGAAGTCGATGCCGGGCGAGAGATCGAGATAGGCGTGGGTGGGGCGCGCGTAGCAGTAGATGCAACCGTGCTCGCAGCCGCGGTAGGGATTGATCGAGGCGCGGAACGGGATGTCCGGGGAGTCGTTGTGGGCGATGATGCTGCGCGCCCGTTCCTCCCTGACGACGGTACGCAACGGCGGCGGCGGTCCGGAATCGGCCTCCCAGCCGTCGTCGAAATCCTCGCGGGTCGTCCCGAGGTAGCGCGGGTCGGGACTGAGCGAGGCGCCACGGCCCTTGCGCGGCGATGGATCCCTCTTCACGGCCGCCGGTCCCGCATCGCCTGGGCGCTCGTGGTCATCCGGCCGGTCCGATGGCGGGCATCAGTGCAGGCGGGCCGCCGAGCGCTGCGACTCCATGAGCTGGCCTCGGACCTCGTCGATGTCATCCGCATCCGGCCGCGCGGCGAGGTATCGATTGAAGTCCTCCACCGCCAGCCGGAAGCAGCCCAGCCGCCGGAAGGCGAATCCGCGATCACGCACGGTCTCCACGTCCTCGGGCCGCACGCAGAGCATGTGCTCGATGATCGCCAGTGCCTTCTCGTCGTCCTTGGCGTTGATATAGATCGCCTTCAGATTTCGGAGCATGCGGTGCAGGATCTCGGTGCGCGGGGCCGACTCGAGGAACTGCGCCACGTCCATGGCGCGGCCAGGCGCGCGGTTCGGCGGTGTCATTCCCATCAGCCGCATCTCCAGCTCCTCCTTGCCCAGCGAGATGCCGCCGGCGTATGGATCGAGCACGATCTCACCCTCCGCGACCGAGAGCTTCACCAGGAAATGCCCGGGAAAGGACACGCCTTCCAGCGGCAGGCCGAGCCTCCAGCCGATCTCCAGGTAGATGATGGACAGCGTGATCGGGATGCCGAGCCGGCGCTCCAGCACGTCGTTGAGATAGCTGTTCCGCGGGTCGTAGTACGCCTCGCTGTTGCCGGCGAACTTCAGTTCCGCGAACAGGTGGCGATTGATGGCCCGCAGGATGTCCTCCTGCGAGGCGTCCTTGCGCAGCCTGCCGCCGACGAGCGCCGCCATCTGGTCGAGCTTGAGGAGATAATCGTCCACCTCCATCGACGGGTACTCGATGCGGGCGACCTGCAGCGCCGCGCGCGCCAGATCCAGCCCGTCGTCGCCGGCGGCGACCAGATCACGAAACTGCTTCGTCACGGCGGCATTCATCGCTACAGCTCCGGATCGGCCCGATTGCCTGGACGGCGCATGACAAATCGGCGGTGAGCCGTTAGCCTGCGCATCCATGCAGGAAGTCAACCGCTACTTCGCCGCGCTGGGCACTCAGGACTACATTCTAATCGTTCTGGGCCTGGTCCTTCTCGCCTTGTTTTGGCTGCTCCTCCGACCGCGGCTGTCAGCCCGGGATCGCGAACTGCTCATCCGGTTGGACACCCGGATCGAGGACCAGTTGCGCCGCATGGACGGGGTGGAGCAGCGGTTTGACGAGGTCATGAACGAGCAGATCCGCGCCGGCGGGGAGCTGCGCGGCGACGTCGTCGAGCGCCTGGAGCGCCTGCGGCACGGCGTGGCCGAGACCCTCGCCGAGGGCCGCAACCAGTCCACGCGCTCGCTCATGGACCTGCGCGAGGAGCTGCGCAATCATCTCTCCGAGCACCGCACCCGGTTCGAGCAGCGGCAGCTGGAAACCAGCCGCAGCATGCAGGACGGCCTCAGCACGGGCATGACCGCGGTGCAGCAGCAGGTGGCCTCGGCCCTGCAGCGATATGCCGAGGACCTGGGCAGACGCCTGGAGGCGTTGACGCAGACCACCGACAGGCGGCTGGTGGAGATCAGCGGTCAGGTCGACAAGCGTCTCTCGGAGGGGTTCGAGAAGACCACCGCGACCTTCGCCGACGTGCTCAGGCGGCTGGCGATCATCGACGAGGCGCAGAAGCGCATCACCGAGCTGTCGAGCAGCGTGGTCAGTCTGCAGGAGGTGCTTTCCGACAAGCGCTCGCGCGGCGCCTTCGGCGAGGTACAGCTCTCCGCCCTGGTGCGCAACGTGATGCCGGAGGCCAATTTCGCGCTGCAGTACACGCTGCCCAACGGACGCGTCGTCGACTGCGTGCTGTTCCTGCCCAGCCCCACCGGCCTGGTGCCCATCGACGCGAAATTCCCGCTCGACACCTACCGGCTGCTGGTCGATGCGACCCAGCCGGAGTCCGAGCGCCGGCAGCACGAGCGCATCTTCAAGCAGGACATCCGCAAGCACATTCACGACATCGCGGAGAAATACATCATTCCCGGCACCACCGCCGACGGGGCGGTGATGTTCATCCCCGCCGAGGCGGTCTTCGCGGAGATCCAGGCCCACCATCCCGACCTCGTCGACGAGGCCCATACCATGAGGGTCTGGATGGTCTCGCCGACGACCCTGTGGGCAGTGCTGAACACGGCGCGCGCGGTGCTGAAGGACGCCGCCACTCGCGAGCAGGTGACCATCATCCAGGAACACCTCGGCTTTCTCGCCAAGGATTTCGATCGCTTCAGGGAGCGCATGGATGCCCTCTCCCGCCACATCGCCCAGGCCCACGACGACGTGCAGAAGGTGAACACCTCCGCAAGAAAGATCAGCGAGCGATTCGCCCGCATCGAACGGGTTGAATTCGAGCCCTCCGACCCCGATATCCTTTCACAGGAGGCCGACGGCGAGCCGCACGGTTCAGGTTAGGTTGGGCTGTGGGGAACGATAATTGCTTGCGCCGGCTCCCACCAGAGCCATCATCCGGGAAAATGTGAATGCATCAGCTTCGAGCCTTGATCTTCGACATGGACGGTACACTGGCGGACACCGAGGAGATCCACAGACTTGCCTTCAATGCCGCCTTCTACGATTTCGGGCTGGACTGGGAATGGACGCCGGAGCTCTACGAGGCGCTGCTCTGCATCTCCGGCGGGCGCGAGCGCATCGCGCATTACGCCGCCGAGCAGGGCCTGTATCACGACCGCGTAACGCTCGCGGAATTCGCCAGCGACGTGCACCGGGTCAAGACCGGTCATTACGCCCGCATGCTCATTGCCGGGCAGATCCAGTTGCGTGTCGGCGTGCGCCGGCTGCTGCACGAGGCGCATGCCCAGAAGATGCGGCTCGCGATCGCCACGAGCTCGGCGTATTCGAACGTAAAGACCTTGCTGGACATCAACTTAGGCTCCGACTGGCGGGAGATGTTCGAGGTCGTGGCCACCTGCAACATCATCGAGGCCAAGAAGCCCTCGCCGGCGGTCTACAACTACGTCCTGCAGGAGATGCGGCTGGCGCCGGATCAATGCATCGCCTTCGAGGACACGGTCAACGGCCTGACCGCGGCGACCGCCGCGGGCATCAAGACCGTGGTGACGACCCACTATTTCACCCGCAATCACCGCTTCCCGGGGGCCGCCCTGGTCGTCAATCACCTGGGGGAGCCCGATCATCCTTTCCGCCGTCTGGCGGGGGTGCACCCCGACGTCAGCCATGTGACCCTCGGACTGCTGAAGGAGATCATCCAGAGCGGGAGCAAGAGCGGGCGCACCACCCGGTTCCGTTCGCCCTGCGCGTCGTCGGCCAGCGCGCTCTAGAGCCCGCCACGTCGCCAGCGCGCGACAGGGTTTTCGATTCCCACTGACCGCGCCGCGGCGTTATCGGCAGTAGGCAGGGCCCCAGTAAGGCCCCCAAAACGGGCTGTAGAACCCATACGGGTATCCCCACCAGTAACGGTGGTAAAACCCCGGATAGTGATACCGGTAGAAGAGCGAATAACGCCACGCATAGTCGCGGCACCAGGGGTCATCGCGCCAGTCCGCGCGCTGCGGCCACAGATACGTCTTCTCTGCCCGAACCACCGGAAAGCTGTACGGTTGCTCGCCCACCTTGCCGTTTTCCGTCCCCTCAACCTTGCCGTAAACCGTCACGACCCGCTCCTTCGCGAATACCTGCGGGTCGAGAAAACCCTCGACGCGGGCGCGAAACCGACCCTCGGTCCTGTCGCTGGCCACCGGCTCACCGTACGCATCGAGGCGACGCGCGACGATCTCCAGCCACGTCTGGTTTTCACGGTTCTCGACATTGGCTATCACGCCACCCCAGCGCACCGTCTGGCCGATGTGTGCACCGGGGTTCGTGTAGACGGACAGCAGATTGGGAGAGCCGGCAACCGGTTGGCGGATCTCCACGGGCACGTTGCCGGCACATCCGTGCAGCAGCCATGCAATCATTACGAGGGCTAGGTTTCGCGACATGGCCGTTCCCTATCAGATCGACATTCACTTCGACGCCGCTGGCGGTAATTTGGTTCGCTGGACACGCGTCGGCGTTTGCACCAACCTCCGCATTTTCCTATTGTACGCCGCTGAATAACCCTTCGAGGAAACCAATCATGCGACGCTGGTACTGCCTGATCTGCGGCTTCATCTATGACGAGGCGCTGGGGCTCCCCGAAGCCGGGATCGCGCCGGGCACCCGCTGGGAAGACGTTCCCGAGGACTGGGTCTGCCCCGACTGCGGGGCGCCCAAGTCGGATTTCGAGATGGTCGAGGCTACCGACTGACGGGCGGGGGCAGCACCAGTCTTGGCCATGGATCCGCTGATCATCGTCGGCACGGGGCTTGGCGGCTACAGCCTCGCGCGTGAATGGCGCAAGATCGACGCAAACACGCCGTTGCTCATCCTCACGCGCGACGACGGGCACTACTACTCCAAACCGATGCTCTCGGGCGCGTACACCGGCAACAAGCCGCCCGATGCGATCGCGCTCGGCGACGCGGCCGCCATGGCGAGCCAGCTCAAGGCCGAGATTCGCACCCGCATCACGGTGGAAGAACTGGACACCGCCGCCGGCTGCGTGCGCGCCGACGGAGTCCTGACCGCCTATTCGAATGTGGTGCTGGCAGTCGGCGCCGACCCGATACACGTGCCCGTCGCGGGCGATGCCGCCGAGCTGGTCATGTCGGTCAACGATCTGGCCGATTATGCGAATTTCCGCGCGGCCATCGCGACTGCGCGTCACGTGACGATCATCGGTGCCGGCCTCATCGGCTGCGAATTCGCGAACGATCTGCTGAGCGGCGGCATCGCCAGCGCGGTGGTCGACCCCGCGGCCTACCCCCTCAGCCGACTGCTGCCCGCCGAGGCGGGCGCGGCGCTTGCTCACGCATACGCCGGGTTCGGCGTCGACTGGCGCTTCGGGCGCACGGTCGCGCGCGTCGATCGGGAGGGTACGCGGCTGCGGGTCACGCTCGACGGCGGCGAGGTACTCGCCACCGACGCGGTGTTGAGCGCGATCGGCCTGCGGCCCAGGACCGCGCTCGCGCAGGCGGCAGGGCTGGACGTCAGCCGCGGCATACTCGTCAGCCGGCAGCTGCGGACCTCCAGCGATCGCGTTTACGCGCTGGGCGACTGCGCCGAGGTCGACGGGCTGGTGCTGCCCTATGTCGCCCCGATCATGCAGGCCGCCCGGGCCCTGGCGTCCACACTGGCCGGCAAGCCGACTGACGTCGCATATCCGCCGATGCCGGTGCTGGTGAAGACCAGCCGCTACCCCGTGGTGGTCGCCCCCCCGCGGCCGGGCGTCTCCGGGAGCTGGTGCATCGACCGTCTCGAGGGCGGCATGCGCGCGCTATACCGCGCGGGGGACGACCGCATCGAGGGATTCGCGCTGCTTGGCAGCGCCACGGCCGAACGGCAGAAGCTCAGTCGCGAGCTGCCCGCCCTGCTGGATTAAGGCGGCAGACGAGCGCCGGGCGGGACCTGGCCCGAACGGCGTGATCGGAGCGGCAGGGGGGCCGGCGGGGGAGTCGTATCGCAACTGCTACTTCAGAACCATGAAGGCCGCGCCGTTCCCGCGCCGCACACCGACCAGCAGCTGATCGCCTTCGCCCTGCACCAGCTCGAGGAACTGGTCCAGGTTCCCCACGCGCTGGCGCTGCACCGAGGTGATGAGATCGCCCGGACGCAGGCCACTGCGCCAGGCGCGGCTGCCACGCTCCACGTCGGCCACGAACACGCCGCTCTCGCCCTGGTACTCGGGGATGCCGTCGGGGATGTCGCTGAAGGTCGCGCCCGAAAGGGCCGGGTTGCGAACACCGGTAGCTGCACCGGTAGCGGCCTGCTCGCTCTCGCGCTCGGAAACCTCGGAGTTGATCCGCCTGCGCCCGCCGTCGCGGACGATCTCCATCTCCAGATTGTCGCCGGCGCGGGTCAGGCCGATCTGGTTGCGCACGTCGAAGGCGCTGCGGACAGCGCGGCCGTTCACCGCCACCACGACGTCGCCCTGGCGCAGCCCGGACTTCTCGGCCGGCGAACCCTGCGCGACGGAGACGATGACGGCGCCCTCGGTCTGCGTGATGTCGAAGGCCTGCGCGAGCTCCGGATCGAGATCCTGCAACTCCACGCCGAGGTATCCCCGCTTGACCTGCCCGTATTTTACCAGCTGGTCGACCACCTGGCGGACGTTGTTCACCGGGATGGCGAAGCCGATGCCGATGTTGCCGCCACTCTGCGAGAAGATCGCGGTGTTGATGCCGATGAGCTCGCCGCGCAGGTTGACCAGGGCCCCGCCGGAATTGCCCGGGTTGATGGAGGCGTCGGTCTGTATGTAGTCCTCGTATTCGCCGATGCCGAGCCCGCTGCGTGCAAGCGCGCTGACGATGCCCGAGGTGACCGTCTGCCCGAGACCGAAGGGATTGCCGATCGCGACCACGAAATCGCCGACGCGCAGGGCATCGGAATCCGCCAGCGGCAGCGCCGTCAGGTCCTTCGGCGGGATCCTGATGACGGCCACGTCGGTGTCCGGATCGCTGCCGACGAGTTCGGCCTCGAGCACGCGCCCGTCGCGAAGTTTGACCCGGATCTGATCGGCGTTGGCGATGACGTGATTGTTGGTCACCACCAGCCCGCGGGAGGAGTCGATGATGACTCCGGAGCCGAGCGCCTGCGTCTTGCGCTCGGGCAGCTGGTCGGGAATGTTGAAGAATCGGCGGAAGAACGGATCGTTGAACAGCGGGTTGAGCCGCATCTGCACGTGGCCCTCGGTGGCTATGTTCACCACGGCCGGGGTCGCGCGCTCGATCATCGGCGCGAGTGTCGGCATCGGCTGGCCATCCACGACCGCCGGCAGCGCCGCCTCGCTCTCGCGAGCGGGCGCGACCAGAGCCGCTGCCACGATGACCGCCGCGGCAATCGCGGCCACGCGTGGACGCGCACGCATGGGACGCATGGCGGCGGACCAAGCTGCTCGTCCTTCAACTCCCATCTTCGATTTCTCCCTTGACGCCGGACGCGGTTCTGGCGGCACGAAACGGTCAGATCCGGTTAGCCGTTGAGAACGCCCGTTGCGTGAAAAAGTTCAATGCGGCTCCCGCCCCGCCGTGGCGGGGAGGCCACGGCGCGGCCGGGCACCCGGGCCCGGCCGTCCGGCGCAGCGGCGAGTGACGGGGTTCAGGCCTGCACGGCGATCTTGCGCGGCTGACTCTTCTCCTGCTTCGGAATGACGATCTCGAGCACGCCATCGCGGCTTCGCGCCTGGATGCGCTCGGCATCGGCGGAATCGGGAAGGCTGAAGCGGCGGTAAAACGTGCCGCGGGATCGCTCCACGCGCCGGAACCCGCTCCGGTCCTCTTCCTTTTCCAGCTTGCGCTCGCCGCGCACGGTGAGCACCCCCTTTTCCATGGTGATCTCGATGTCGTCGACCTTCACGCCCGGCAGGTCGGCGTAAATCACGAAACGGTTCTGCTCCTCCTTGATGTCGACAGCCGGCGCCCACTGGCTGGTCACGACGCGCGAGTTGTCGCTGTCCTGTTCGTCGAGCTGTGCCTTGAGCACGCGGTTCATCTCGTCTCGAACCTGGGAAAACGCATCCCAGGGCTGGTAGCGAAGTAGGCTCATAGTCTTGTCTCCCGTGTAATCCGATTGGCGCCGGCGGCGCGTTGTATGTTGAGATTGGGGTCATCGGCGGGGGTTTCAAGGGGCCGCCCCTGCAAGGCCGCGTCCGCGGATCCCGATTACCTACGGGCGATGCGGAAATATCCCGGAAATTCAGGCCGCCGCGGTTTGCGTCGGCCCGCGTCAGGCTTTACCATGCCTATCCGCTTTGCATTGCGACATCAGCCCGTTTGCGACATCGCCAGCCAGGTTCCCGTCCATGACAGAACTCAGTGCCGCTCCCGCGCCGAGCCTGACGCTCGGCCTGCCCGGTTTCACGTACTTCGATCTCTACCAGCCGGCACGGCTCGCAGACCTGCTGCGCGTCTTCAATGCCGAGGTCGAGGCCGACGACACCGGGCTTTATCACGAATTCGAGGCCTACCGGACCTGCCAGGGCGCCGGGATCCCGCCCGAGGCCATCAGCGATCTGCTGGTGCGCATGGCCCCGCACGTCGGCCGGTTCGTGGCGAAGCTCTTCGACGTCGGTGGCGAACGCGACCGCCAGATCGTCGCGATCAAGGAGGAGA
>JAJVHZ010000051.1 GCA_022072255.1 Gammaproteobacteria bacterium
TCGGCTCCTGCCGCCACTCAGTCCAGTTGATGTCAATGCGTTGCGCCGTCCAGGCCATTTCATCCGAGAACGGCATTTCCGAAAGAGCGCGCACCGTGTCCACGCTGATGGCCACGTCCGCGTTCGTAGCGATAATCCAGGGAGCCTGCGCCCGCCTGATGCCGACGTTCTTCGCGTGGTATTCCATCAACGGCAATCGCGGGTTATGGCAAACTTTCTGATGGATTTCGCGCGGAACCACGTAGCACTTTACCTGCGAGAACTCTTTTACCAGGCTCGTCGCCAGCAGTTCGCGGTCATCCGGCGGATTCCATTCGACGAAAACAACCTCGTCAACAATGGCGCGAACGTTCCAGGCAATGGTGGCGCGCAGCCGATGAGCAAAGTCCGGCATGTAATCATCATTGCGCCCAACCATCACCGCTGCGACTTGACAGCTCCGTTTGTGCGAATCGAGTCGCAGCCTGGCGAAGCTATTCGTGCTTTGGGCTGCATAGGTTAGACGCTGTCGCGCCTGACTCAGACGGTAGGTTATTCCCTTTAAGGTCATCTTGCTACGACGAAGCCTCAAGCGATATTCATCAAGCAACCACGAAGCGATTCTCGTAGACTTTGGCAGATATAGCTTACGTCAGTGCGCGTCAGTCCTGCCCAGGTAGGCAAGTTGATGCCCTGGCGCGCCAACCGGTCGGCGACCGGATAGCCCCCTGCTGATCGGAGGCTGTGATACATCGGCAGTTGATGCATCGGATAGAAAATCGGGCGTGTTTCGATTCCCTGCTCTTGCAGAGCAAGCATCAAATCATCACGGCTTAGCCCGATACCCTCACGCAATAGAATAGTAAATATCCAGTAGGCATGCTTCGCCCATTCCTCTTCGGATTGCCAAATCACTTCGTCAAGGTTTTGCAACTCTTCTTGGTACCACGCCGCGACTTCGATGCGGCGACGCATATGCCACTCTATCTTCTCAAGTTGGGCTAAACCGAGCGCGGCGGCAATATTCGTCATGCGATAGTTATAGCCGACGATGGGAAACCAATAACGGCGCTGCGGATCCATGCCTTGGCCCTTGAGTTGCCGGATACGAGCGGCGAGGGCGTCGTTGTTGGTCACGAGCATGCCGCCTTCCCCCGTGGTTATGATTTTATTGCCATAGAAGCTGAACGTGCCAACATCGCCAATCGTCCCAACTGGACAGCCTTTGTATTCGGCCCCGTGAGCTTCGGCGGCGTCTTCGATTATAAACAAACCATGATGGTCGGCGATCTTGCGGATTGCGTCCATTTCTGCGGGGTGACCGTAAAGATGGACGACAATAATGCCTTTTGTACGTGGTGTGACACTTGCCTCAATCAGCGCCGGATCAAGATTCCACGTCTTCGGTTCGGAGTCCACCAGAACAGGTCGCGCTCCACAATAAGTGACGGCGTTGGCGGTAGCAACATAGGTAAGCGTTGGAACAATTACCTCATCGCCAGGCCCAACACCAAGCGCCATCAGGGCGAGATGTAGGGCAACCGTTCCGTTGCAACAGGTGAGCGCATGCTTCACACCACAGAATTCAGCAAAGGCAGCTTCGAATCTCTCAATATACTTCCCGCTCGAAGATATCCACGTCGTTTCCAGGCAGTCCATCACATACTCTTTTTCATTTCCAATAAGCATCGGTGCGCAAACCGGAATAAATTGCCCACTCATACAGTTACGACCTCCTTCTTATGCTCAGGGTTTCGCATCCAGTCCCAATTCAAAAGTCGCTGGTCTTCGGTACTCAGCGGACGGCCTGCGCCACGACGGTAGAGGGCGCGATATGCCCGGGCCGTACGTTCCCAGCTAAAATCCTGCAACCGTCGCGCGCCATTCACCTTCAATTTTTCGCGCAGCTTCTGATCAGTCGCCATTTGAGCTACCGCATTGGCAATCTCTTCAACCGAGTATGGATCAAAGAGCAATGCTGCATCTCCGGCCTGTTCGGGAAGCGAAGTAACAGTCGAACAAGCGGCTGGCGCTCCATCCTGCCATGCCTCGAAGAGGGGGCCACTCGCAGCCTCAAACAGCGTCGGGATGATAACGAACTGGGCTATGTGGTAAAGCGCGCGCAGTTCTTCTGGCGAAACCATTCCCAGAAACTTCACATGGTCTTGCAAACTTAGCTCCTGCATCCGTTTCTCGATCTGCTGGTAAAAAGGCTTGCGATCTCCCGTGCAGATCAGATTAACTTGCAACCCATGCCGGTCACGCAGCAGAGCGAGAGATTCGAGCAGTCGGAGGTGATTTTTATGCTCATAAGTCATTGCTGGATAGAGAGCAAAGGGCTTGATCAGATGATACTTCCCCATGACGGCCTCGACGGAGCCTATCGTGGGCGTCGCATACACCCGTGTCGGAGCCGCCCAGGGAATGATCTGCACCTTCTTCGGATTAATGCCGTACTGATCAACCACGTCATCCTTCACCCATTGCGAGGTAACGGAAACGATTTGCGCCAAGCGGCAGCCAGCCGGATAGATCGTCTCGCGCCAAGCTAGTACACCAGGCTCGAAAAACTGCGGGAAGTGGCGGTGCTGTAAGTCATGTGGGCTATAAATTGTTGGCAGAGCGCAATAAACATAATCATGGTAAGCGAAGTGAATCACGTCGCCGCCCAGACTTTCAAAGAAGCCGTTTGAAACTGGAACATCGGGCCAAGTCCGCTGTGGCGGCAAAGGGGCGAGATAAGATCGCAGGCGGCGGGCAACGGGCAGAAACGGCCCCAGAGATTTTTTGAGCCACCTTCCCTTTTCATCCGTCGGTGGTTTAGGACCACTGACCAGACGCATATTTGGCCCTAAATATTTCTTCCAACATTCAGGAGAATCCCAGGGGCCGACAATGATGTACTCTTCAGTGCCATCATCCAGTTCACCGAGCGCGCAGATCAAGCCAACTAATACTGTCTCCAATCCACCACCACCACTATGCGGGGAGAACTGCGCATTGATGATAACTTTTAACGGCCACTGCCACTGAGGCGCTCTGTTCATAGTTTCAGATCTTTTACCATCGTAATCTTTTCATCCAAATTGGTCTCGACAGTAATCACCTCGCGCTTTACCTCGTGAAACCTCAACGAATCGTATAAGCGCACAGCGCGTTCATTGCTTGCATAGACAGTAAGCATCACATCAGAACAGCCCAGCCGCAACGCTTCTTCAATTGCGAAAACTGTCATCTGCCGGCCCAATCCCAATCCTTGGCGCCTGTAGTCAACCATCACGCCGAAGCTGGGAGTTACGTAACCTTCATCCCAGCCCCTGAGCATGCACAAACCGACAATTGCTTGCTCCAAAAGGGCAATGTAATAAGCGTCGCGGCCGCCCATTTCCGTAATGCGTCGCGCTGACTCCGCGGTGAGTGGGAAGGGATGAAAATGGGTTGTGACTTCTGCCCTGTCATTCTCCTCAAAGAATAGTGTCAGGGCCTGATAATCACGGGGTTCGATCCTTCGAATTTGCGCCATCGAATGTTCGCTCATCTATATCGCTTTGGCATCAAGGGCGGCGAACAGGTGATGCTGTGGGCGCCTTGCTACCTGATCTGACGGCTCGCTGAAAAACCCTCACATATTGCGCGGCGATATCGTCCCACGCCGGTCGAGGATCGCTCATCGCAGCCAGAGTTGAGCGTTTGTAATCGTCATAATAATCGAACAGGTGATCGAGCGCGCAGACTATCGAATCCGGCGATTCCGGATCGAACCAGGCAATTTTCGCGCTCCGCCCGCCGATATGCTCCCGCATCACTGGTATATCAGAACATAAAACCGGCGTCCCTACACTTAATGCCTCCTCTACCGGATAACTGCCGCCCCCCTCAGAAAGGGTCGGCATAATCAGCGCAGCGGCGTTACTAACCAGCGGCATGACCTCGTCATCGGCGACATAGCCTAGGGCGTACCAATCTTCTTTCAGTCTCAACCCCGAGCGTGCTGCGACGCCTGAGATACGATCATACTGCCAATACCCCGACCATTTTGGCCCCATACTCATTATCTCTTGTGTCCCAGGCCCCAGGAGTACCAGAGGATATTCTCGCCTGCGTGCAAAGCGGGACCAGGCAATAAGCAGCGCATAATGATTCTTATGCGTAGTCACTGTCGCCGGACAGACGACATAATTATGCGGCAGGCTGGTTACCAGCGCTGTCCTCTGCACCTCTCTGCCATCTAGTTTTGCAGGCAGGATAGCGTGGTGAATGACGGTTGCTCTTTCGCAGTGTGGACCGAAATGGCGGACGAGCGCAGTTCTAGTCGCATGCGATGAGACCACCACCTCAGTTGATTCCCTCAACCAGACTGCTGAGCGTTGCCATTCAGCGCTGGTTTCGGCGCCAAGGATTTCGGGAAAGTCGAAGAACGTCGCATCCTGAAACGTGCATACCACTGGTTTTTCGAGTTGCAGGAACGCCTGACGATGTGGCCAGAAGACATAAACGACATCGCAATCCTGCGAAGTCTGGCGCAATTGCGCCAAACGCTCATCTGCCCCACGTCGCACCACATCACGCAACGATTGTTTCAATCGCCCAGTGCCCCTGATGCCCAGAATTCGCCCTTCACGATCAAGCCATGCTTTCTGGGCTAGCTCGATGACTTCAACAGGAGTTTCCCCCCTTAGGTTCAGATTATGGCTGGCTCCGGCAATAAGCCGCACAAGCTCCACGTCAGGTTGCCTGGCAATCGCCTCCGATAATTGCGCAAGCAGTCGCGCCCCGCCGCCGAGGTTAACTAGAGGACACCAAATCAGAATTTTGAGAGGAGCCATAACCACACAAACTATTTGAGTAATACCCGTTGCAACATCACACAATCTTACGAAGCAATCCCAAATTGGCTGCGGTACGCAAGGCAGATGAACAAACAGAGCGACGTAGCCGAGAGCGATAAGGCGCGGCGGAGGCCAATTTGACGAATAGCCATTCATACTCAGCCCCTACCTGATAAACTTCTCCCGCGTCCAATAATCGCCGCACTTCGTACATGGATTTGCGCGAGTAGAACGAGACGTGTTGACCGGATTGTGGGGCGAGGTAGTTCCATTGCTCGTTGCATTCGTCTGGCAGGTATAAACCAGTGGTGATGAACATGAAACCATGATCCTCGGCCAGCGCCATGCGAAGCTGGTCAATCTGCCCCTTCGGGTCAATAAAATGTTCAAATACCTCGCTGGCCACAATGAGATTGTACGGGCCTTGTCGAATAACGTCCGCCCAATCATGCAGCGCAAATTGAGGTGAAAAGACTGGCCTTGCATACTGATCGTATGAGATAGCTTGCCAGCCGAACTGATGTGCTAGATAACTAGCGATAAATCCCGAGCCGCACCCAAAATCAAGTAGCTTGAATCTGCCAGGGCCATTTGTAATCAACCCCAATTTAACTAACTGTTCAATGCGGTTGACAACGCAAGCTTGCCGCCATGCAGCCCCCGAATCCAGTTCTAAATTCCGCTCGTTGTCGTATAGCTGCTGCAACTCATCAGGAGACTTAGAATCCAGATGATGGGATTGCAGAAACTGGCAGCTTTGGCATTCGAAGTAGTCCCCATCAAGTCCGTCTACAAGGTGAAGTGAGAACTTGCGCGCAGTTTCTGCGCCACACAATTTGCAAATTCTCGTTGGTTTACTTAGCCTCATAATCGCATACGTCGTGCAATCGCAGAGTTACTCTTGATGGCCGACTGTAATCATCGCTTCCGATGGTACAACCTGCCACTTCCGATAAGGAGACAGTACGCCATCCCGGTAGCCATAGATGCCATCGCCAAGTGAGGTTGTGTTGACAATCACGAATTGTTTTATTCTTTCCGCGAGAAAGTGTACCGGGCCTCGAGGTTCATCAATACCCACTGAGATAAAATAGCTTCCGCTGTTAAGTAGGTTACCTGGGAACAGGCAACGTACCGTATAGACGCTTGCGGTCAAGCATTTTATCGGCTCGCCATAGTCCCAATCGGTCGTGGCCAATATTACGGACTCATCAGCGACTGAACGAATTCTGATCACCAGGCGGATGGGGTTTAATAGTTCACGTTGGGATACAGTCAGCTCGATAGCGAAAGGTTCAAACAAGTCGAACAAATCACGCTCTTGTCCCCCCGCATCTATGATACTCACTTGCTTGATAACCGCTGGCGACCATTCATTTTTCGGTAAGGCCAACTCACCAGGCAAAGCGGCGAGTGTCGCTACTTCATACTTAGCGACTTCCTCTATTGCTGAACCGACGGATTTTATGTTGCCCCCTTCCAGCCATATCGCCTTCTGACACAGACTGGCTAAAGCATGCGTATTGTGGCTGACAAATAAAACTGTTTTCCCCTGTCTCGCTACCTCATCCATTTTACCAAGACACTTCTTTTGAAACGCTGCATCACCAACCGCCAAGACTTCATCAACGACCAAAATTTCCGGCTCAAGATGCGCGGCGATAGCAAAAGCCAGCCGCATATACATTCCGCTGGAATAATGTTTGACCGGCGTGTCAATGAACTTTTCGATTTCTGCGAAAGCGACAATCTCATCGAACTTCTGCTCTATCTCACCGCGTCGCATGCCGAGGATTGCGCCGTTCAGATAAACGTTCTCACGCCCACTCAACTCCTGATGAAATCCAGTGCCGACTTCCAGCAAGCTGCCGACACGTCCGTAAAGGTCTACCTGACCGGTTGTCGGTTCGGTAATTCGAGAAAGTATCTTGAGCAAGGTTGATTTGCCTGCGCCGTTGCGCCCGATGACGCCGACGACTTCGCCGGGCATGACTTCAAAGCTGACGTCTTTCAGCGCCCAGATGGTGTTGTCTTCGTGGCTTCCGTTTCGCCGGAGCCAGCCGAAAGGAGCGCGTAGCGTTTCGGTGATTGAATCGCGGAGAGTTGAGTACGCCGCCTGCCGCGCGCCTATGCGGTATTGTTTGCTCAGGTTCTCAACCTTGATTATCGGTCTCATAAATACAGCTTTCGATCACCGCCTGTTGTTCTTCGCGGGTCAGGTCAACGTAAAACGGCAACCGTAACAAACGATCGCTCACCCATTCAGTAACCGGGCAATCGCCTTCCTTACCTCCGAACTTGCGGCCCATCGGCGACAAGTGCAGCGGCAGGTAATGAAACACGCTCAAAATTCCGCGCTCGCGCATTCGCCGGATCAGCGCCTGACGCTGGTCCAGCGAACACGTCAGCAGATAGAACATGTGAAAAGATTGTTCGCAATGATCGGGAATTACCGGCAGCCTGACGCCGTGATCTTTGGCCCCCGGCGACAGGCGCTCGAAATAGGTCTTCCAAATCTGACGGCGGCTGGTTTGAATCTTTTCCCGCTCTTCCAGTTGGGCCATCAAAAACGCCGCAAGCATGTCCGACGGCAGGAAACTCGATCCGGCGTCAACCCAGGTGTATTTGTCCACCTGGCCGCGAAAGAATTTGCTGCGGTCGGTTCCCTTCTCCCGAATGATCTCGGCCCGTTCGATGAAGCCGGGATCGTTGATCAACAGCGCGCCGCCTTCGCCGCAGGAAAAGTTTTTGGTTTCGTGAAAGCTCAGCGTGGCCAGCGCGCCGAATGTGCCCAGATAGCGGCCTTTGTATTTTCCGAACAGCCCGTGCGCGTTATCCTCGACGACCGCGATTCGGCGCCGGTTGGCTATCTCCATTATCGCGTCCATCTCGCACGCCACGCCTGCGTAATGAACTACGACGATGGCTTTCGTCTTCGGAGTGATCAGCGACTCCAGCTTCGCTTCGTCAATGTTCAGCGTGTCCGGGCGGATGTCCGCGAAAACCGGGCGCGCTCCACGCAGCGCGAACGCATTGACGGTCGAAACGAAAGTGAAAGACGGCGCGATGACTTCATCGCCCGGTTGAATGTCGAGCAGGATCGCGGCCATCTCCAAAGCGTGAGTGCAGGAAGTCGTGAGCAGCGCTTTTCTGACGCCCAGTTCGCGTTCAAGCAACTCATGGCAACGCCGGGTGAAAGCGCCGTCGCCGGAGATGTGGCCGTTTGCGACGGCCTGAGCGGCATACTCCATTTCTCTGCCAACCAGGCTTGTGCGATTGAACGGGATTTTGATCGCCGGGTTATCCATTTCAACCAAACCATCGGTGATACCACAACCGCACTGAATGTGTGCGGAAGCCATTGGCTTGATACAAGCGCTGCGCGGCGATGTTGCGGCCCTGTGTGACGACGAAGACATCGCTTGCGCCCTTATCGAAAAAGTATCGCTGCGCGGTTTCGACCAATGCGCGCCCCGTTCCTGCGCCTCTCGCATTTTCGCTGACGCCGACCAAACCGATTCGCCCGCGCTCTGGCGAATCGAGATGGCAGGTGATAAAGCCTCCAACTGAATCCCGGCGCCGCGAGACGAAGACCGCATTGGCGTAACCGTCACAGCTTTTTGTGATCCATTCGCGGTAAAGCGCGGAGCATTGCGTTCGATCAAACCGGCGGTCGAAATAGAATCTGGATAGTTCGTAAGAATCCGCCGCAATCCGCTGCAGCTCCGGCAGGTCGGATTGCTGAAAGAGCCGCGCAGCGCCAGCCGAATCGTTATCTATTTTCTGAACGCGCCAGGAGAGTTCGACTCTCAGGTCAACCAGATGAAATTTGTTTTGCTCTGCGACGCGAACGCTTTCATCGTCATCCGATGCGCAAAGCAAATAGAGACAGGCGATCCGCTGATCACGGCTCCATTGCAAAACGCGATTGATGGTCGCATCGTTTAAACGGCCGCCTTCGACCTGAGCGATGCGGGCGCCGAAAAACTCGCTGTCCCAGTTCAACAATTTGCACGGCGCGTTCATCATCGCTGTTACGATTTCGCGGCCAGAGATTGGTAGAGATCGGCGTGGCGAGCAGCGGCAAACGCGGGCGAGTGAACTTTCGCGGCGGCTTCGCACGCAGCGTTTCCCATCGCTTCCAGCGAATCTGATGTCAGCAACTCGTAAATTCCTCGCGCCAAATCGCGCGCATCAGCATTAGCCGCCAGATAACCGGTCTTCGCGGTCTTCACCAGATCGGGAGCGCCCGTGCCGTCAAACGCGACTACAGGCGCGCCGCACAACATCGCTTCGGGAATCATCAACGGCCCGGCGTCTTCGATCGAGGGGCAAACGAAAACATCTGCCGCCTGATAGGCTAGCGCCAGCGTTATGTCGTCGTTAAAACGCCCGGCGTGTTTTCCGGCGAACGGCAGTTGCGGCATCAACCGATTGCCGTTCAACCCAGCCACGAGCAAAAAGATTTCATTGCGCCTGAGCTTGTCTTCGGCGTCAATCAACTCAGCAAGCGTGTTGAGGGCTTCGATCAACTGCTTCATGCCTTTGCGCCGATCTTCCAGATATGTCGCGCCGAAGAAAAGAATCTTTTTGTCGAATGGGAGGCCC
>JAJVHZ010000012.1 GCA_022072255.1 Gammaproteobacteria bacterium
GTCGCCGCTGGCCTGTCGCTCGTTCCAATCCGCGCAAAATCAAAATGTCCGCCATCTTCATGGAAGACTTATCAAGAGCGAAAACCCACAGACGATGAGTTACTCAACTGGGTAAACAAATATCCGGGCCTGGGCATCGTCGGTGGTAAGGTCAGCGGAAACGGCGACGGCAGCAGCCTTGAGATTCTCGACCTTGAATCAATTGCGCCCCTTGAGGATTTCCGCAAGCTCATCGAAAGGGCCGCGCCTGATCTGCTGAGCCGACTTCCTCTCGTTGAGACGCCAACGGGCGGGCGCCATATCTACTATCGTTGCCAGGCAATCGAGGGAAACCAGAAACTTGCGCAACGAGCGGAAAAAGTTACCGATGAAGGGTTGCCGCGAAAAGAAGATGGCGCGCTCGACGAAATTGAAATTAAGAAGCTTGGCTTGCGCAAGATCAATGGCCGATACTGCAAAATTAAGACTCTGATCGAGACACGCGGAGAGGGCGGGCAAGTCTTATCACCGCTCTGCCTTCCAGGAACACATCCCAACGGCGGCGTGTATCGCCTTCTCAGCGGCGAACTGACCAACATTCCGACTATTACAATCGAAGAACGTGAAATCCTTCTGAATATGGCGCGTGCGTGTAATGAGTTCATTGCTTTGAAGGATGCCGATGGACAGCGCGAAGCGAGCCGCGAAATGGTCAATGGGATCAAGCCTGGCGAGGATTTCAACGCGCGGGCCGATGTTTGCGAGAAAGTTCGTTCGTTGCTCGAAGAACATGGCTGGTCGAAGTTCGGTTCGGGCAGGGCGGGCGAGTTGTGGTCTCGGCCTGGCGTCAACGATCACTGCTCGGCGACTCTTTTTGATAACGGCGCGCTCTACGTCTTTTCGACGAACGCCGGCCCGTTCGACACAAACAAGACCTACTCGCCGTTTGCGACCTACACTCTTCTTGATCACGACGGCGGTTTTACGGCGGCGGCGAAAGCTCTCGCTACGCAGGGCTATGGAGAGCAGCGAAAGCGGGCGAGAAGCCTGGACGCCGGCGAACACACTGACACAGGCGCGCAAACGGTCGTAACGCAGGCTTGTCCTTACAAGTCGAATGGCGTTGGCCTTGTTTGGATGAAGCAGGTCAAAGAACCGGGCGGCGGCTGGGCCGAAGTGCCAACACAGTTGACCAATTTCAACGCTGAAATCGTCGGAGATATAAGCCGCGACGATGGCGCGGAACAGACTCGCGTGTTTGAGTTGCGGGCGCGGCTCGCCGAAGAAACCGCTTGGCGTTCGGGCAGGGTCAACGCGGCGGATTTCACCTCGATTCAAAAGTGGGTTTACGAAGTTCTGGGCGCGAAAGCCACCGTCTATCCGGGACGCGGTGAACACGCGAGAACTGCGATCCAATTGCTCTCGCGCGAGATTCGGACGCGCCGCGTCGTCGCTCATACCGGGTGGCGAAGCGATGAGGGCCAGTGGCTCTACCATCACGTCGGCGGCGCAATCAGCGCAGAAGGCTTGGTTGAAGCCGAAGTTGATTTGCCGACATCGCTCACGCCATTTTTCCTACCGCAACCGCCAGCGGGAACGCGCTTGCGCGAAGTTGTTCGCGCCGTCGCCTTCGATCTGCCGAAGGTGGCGGCGGACGCGATCACCTTGCCATTGATCGGCGGAGTGTGGTCAGCCGTTCTTACTGGAGCCGACTTCTCAATCTTCTTCGTTGGCTATACCGGCAGCGGCAAGAGTGAACTCGCGGCGTTGCCGCAATCCTTCTTCGGCGCGGGCTTTCACGCAAAGAACCTGCCTGCCGCTTGGACATCTTCGGCCAATTCGCTCGAAGCGTTGGCGCACACGGCGAAAGATTGCGTGCTGGTAATTGACGATTTCTGCCCGACTGGATCGGCTGTGGAGCAATCGCGATTGCACGCGGCGGCGGATCGGGTGCTAAGGGCGCAGGGCAATCATAGCGGGCGTGGGCGTTGTCGCGCCGATGGCAGTGTCAGACCTCCGAAACCGCCGCGTGGATTGATCATCAGTACCGGCGAGGATTTGCCGCGCGGCCAATCACTGCGGGCGCGTTCGGCAACCATCCAAGTCGAAAAGGATTCGGTGAACTGGCAGCAATTGACGTTATGCCAACAGCAATCGCGAAAAGGAATTTACGCCGAGGCGACCAGCGCATTTTTGCAGTGGCTGGCGTCGGGCAATCGGATCGAGCGATTGCGCAATGAAGCAAGCGAGACAATCGGGAGGCTTCGCGGCGAGTGGTTGAGCAGAGGCGGCGATGCTCACAAGCGTAGCGCGACGACGCTGGCGCAATTGCAAAGGGCTTGGCAAGTCTGGCTCGAATTTGCCGCCGATTGTCGCGCGCTTGATGGTGATGAAATCGCTGGGTTGCGCGAAGCCGTCGAAATAGCGTTGGATAAACTCGGCCAGGCGCAGGCTGGCTACCAAGCCAGTGAGAATCCCGCGTTTCGCTTCATCGAGTTGCTTCAGGCGGCATTGACGAGCGGTAAGGCGCATTTGGCGGCGATTGATGGCGGACAACCTGAGAACGGCGAAGCATGGGGCTGGCGCGATGGCGAAGCGCAAGGCGACCGAATAGGCTGGATTGAGGGCGGCGACGTGTTCTTGCAACCTGACGCTGCGTATCGCGTGGCGCAGTCAATCGGCGTCAATGGCGAAGGGGTGACGCTGACGGCTCGAACACTCTGGAAGCGATTGCGAGAAACCGGATTTCTGGCTTCGTGCGAGAGCGAGGAACGACAGACGATCAAGAAGCAGATCGGCCAGACCCGCCCGCGAGTGTTACATCTGAGAGCCGGAAATCTCTCAGGCTCATCTATTGTGTGAAATTGCGGGGCAATCGGGACAGTAGGGGCAATCGGTTTGCGCCCCGTTTTCGCGCCCCGTTTTTTATCCTGACGTAACGAATCAGACTGTCTGCAAATCATAGGTAATGCGTGCTTTAAGTGGGTGTCCCGATTGCCCCGTGAAATTGCACAATATAGAGAGCTTGAGAATTTCAGGCAAGGATTGCCCCGAAACAGGGCGCGGCGCCTAAAAAATCGGGGCGCACTTTGGGGCGCAAATTTTGCAAACAAAAAAAGATACTACCTAGTGTGAGCGAAGCGTCAGCGATGGAAAAAGAAAATGCGAATCCGTTACCTAAGAAGCTACCTGGCGCGATCTGCGCCCAGATGGTTCGATGTGGCAAACCAACATGCAAATGCGCCCTCGGCGAATTGCACGGGCCTTATTACTATCGCTTCGTTTGGGTGAATGGGCGACAGCGAAAAGAGTATGTCCCGCAAAATAGGGTGTCAGAAATGCGCGCGGCCTGCGCCGCTCACCGCGCTGCGATCCAGGAAGAGCGTGCTTTATGCCTGCGCAATCGCCAAAGCTGGCGTAATCTGATCGCCAACCTTCGCGAATTGGAGAAGATGATTGTTTTATTGCAGAAGGAGTAATTTCGATGGCCAAGACCAAGAAGAACAATGAAGAGGGGCAAACGGTTACAAATTCAGCCGCCATTTCATCGCCAGCGGAGTCGCAAACAAACGATGTTGCGCCTGAAACGGTGATGAAGCTTACTCCAATCCAGAAGAAGGTTATGGAGTTGATGAAAGATCGCCCGGTCTTCGTCAACTCCGTCGCATCTGGGATTCTTGGGCTTGGACAAGGCTCGATTCTACGAGAAATGCAGAAAGCGCGCTGTGAGATGCTGCGGTTTTATCTGAAACCGGAAGGCGGAAGCCTGCCAATCGAAGAAGCAATCAAAACGGTGGACGGGCCAGATGATGACGATTACACGGAACAACTCATCGCAAACTTGCTCTCAGAGTCCGTGGAGATGGTCTCCTGGTACTCACTAGAAAGACTTCACGCCCGCGCGCCAAAGGTGGCTAAGAAGATTTGGGAGTTGGTAAAGGAAGAGGCGCGGAAGGAATTTGAAAGCGGCCATCGGGCAGCGGAAGTCTTCGAGCCGGTTCACTGGCTGCGAGACACTTGGCGGCGCGCTAAATATCTCGGTCTCCGCGAGTCCTTTATTGATCAATGGAAGCCACAAGGCGGAATTGAGTTGGCGTTGATTGATCAACTGACTCAATCGTTTTACTTATATCTCTATTGGAATGAGGTTTCAGTTACGCGCACGGAAACAGAAGTCAGGGCTGATCCGCCCTTGTGGGTGGTGGAGCGCGCGGCTAGAGATCACAGCTTCCCGCGCCAACGGGGACATGGATGGTGGGATCCGCCATACGCCCGCGACGTGGAAGCCGTCGAGCACGCCGCGCAGATGGCTGACAGATACCTGAGAGCGTTTCATCGCACGTTGCGAGCGATGCGCGATATGCGGCGCTACTCGACGCCGGTTACAATCAACAATCCTCAGCAGGTGAACATAGCGGCGGATGGCGGGCAACAAGTCAATGTGGCTGAAGCGGAGCGGCAAACGGATACTCGCTGAAGTCGCTGGCGTGCCAAACGGGGCCTGAACGTCGGATGTACGACATTGGGCTGCGCTCGCTCGACCCGGTGAAAATATACGTGCGGTTAGCTCGCTGACCCTATGAAGAAAAGGCTGATTTCGTGCTCATCAAATCCCGCAAGCAGTGTTTCGGCTCTCTCCGCGAAGTGAGCTTGCATCAACGGATCATCCAAGTTGATTTCGTCGAAGGATTTCCCGCCCACGCTTCGTAGCGCCTCGTAATATTGCCCTTCGATTTGGTTGAGCAGTGAGCCGATGGTTTCGATCACTTCAATATGGCTCAACACCTGACCGGCAGGATTGATCACCAGAAAACCGGCGCCTTTGAGAAGTGCGAACAGTAGCCGCGCCTGCCTTCGGTAACGTCGCCTCTCTGCGGCCCTGAGCATCCCGGTTCCACACATTCTCTCGCGTTTTGGGACATCCTTGAGGGGGCGACGCAAAGCAAGCTCAAGCGGCCTGCTCATTCTTCGCCGCACACACTTTCTATAATGATTGGCAACCCGGCCCAGCAACGTCGCCAAGACCTCAACCGCATAATTCTTTTCGATTGAATCCATGATGGTCGTCGGCCATTCCGAGGGGGTCAAAAACCTCATCTAACAAGGCGCGCAACGCTGGCGCAACTGAAAGCCGTTGCTCATCGCTTATGCGTGGCCATTTCGCTTTTGAGCCTTTTTCGCCGGCCTGCCGCCCGCTTCCGGCTCGTAACTCAGCACTTCCTTGCGCGATACGAATGGTAAGCTGCCGATTTTCTTCACTTTGAGTTTGCCTCGCTTCACGAGGTCATTGATCGCCGAACGTGACACGCCACGCAATCGCGCGGCTTCCGCCTGCGTGATCAGATCATCCAAAGAAGACATTTGCCCGCGTCCTCTCTTTCCAGATTGTAGTTTTCCACTTGAACTAATAAAACTACTTGACACCGCCAAGTAGTAAGTGGGACTATCTTAACACCGTCAAGTAGTTTTTATCAACGTTGCCCGCCGCATTTTCCGCCCCGTGTGCGGCTTGAGATTTCACCCTATGAAAGCCCCTGGCATTCGTGTCGAATCGAATGTGCAGGCCGTTTTCTCTCCGCTCTACGATGAGAGATACGAACTGCCGTTGCTCCTGTCCCGCATTCCTGCCGGGTTCCCTTCCCCTGCTGAAAGCTACGCGGAAGAGAGTCTCGACCTGAATCGCTATCTGATACGCCATCCTGTGGCGACGTTCTTCGTTCGCGTGCAGGGCGATTCAATGACCGGCGCGCACATCTTCGACGGTGATTTGCTCGTGGTAGACCGAGCCGAAGAAGTCAGAGGCAATCACATCATCCTGGCGCAGATCGGCGGCGAAACGGTCGTGAAGCGGCTGCGACGAATTGACGATCAACTGTGGCTCTGCTCGGAAAATCCCGCCTTCCCTAACTTCCCCATTACCGAAGAGGCCGAGGCCGTCATCTGGGGCCGCGTGATGCACAGCGTCACGCATCATTGTGTGATGAATCTCCGGCTGCCTCAATCGAGGTAAATCCTATGCCTTCCGCCATTGCCCTCGTGGACTGCAACAACTTTTATGCAAGCTGTGAGCGGGTGTTTGACGCCCGACTTGTTGACCGTCCTGTCGTTGTTCCCAGCAACAACGACGGAAATATCGTCGCGCGCTCGAATGAAGTGAAGGCGCTGGGGATCGAAAACGGCGCGCCGCTGTTCAAAGTTCGCCCGTTGCTGGAAGCGCACGACGCGGCGATTCTTTCGAGCAATTATGAACTCTACGGCGACATGTCGAACCGGGTGATGACCGTTCTGAGCGACTTCGCCGACGAAATTGAAAACTACTCGATTGACGAAGCCTTTATGCGCCTGCACATCAATCCGCGCGAGTCGTTCGCGGAGATTGGCCGGGAGATTCGGCGGCGGGTGCTGAAGTATACGGGCATCCCCGTTTCGGTCGGGATCGCCGAAACGAAGACGCTCAGCAAGATCGCCAATCACCACGCGAAACGGTCATCGAAGGCCAACGGCGTGCTTGACCTGGCGCGCTCGCCTTATCAAGAGCTTGCCTTGTCTCGCGTGCCTGTGGCCGATGTCTGGGGCGTTGGCTCTCGCTATGCCGAGATGCTGGAAGCGCGCGGCATCAAAACCGCGCTCGATCTGCGGAACGCTCCCGATGAGTGGGTGCGAGATAGGATGACCGTTGTCGGTCTGAGACTGGTTCAGGAACTGCGCGGCGTGGCCTGCATCCCGCTCGAAATCACTCCGCTGACGAAGAAGCTTTTGACGGTCTCGCGCTCGTTCGGGAGCGCGACCGAGAGCTATGATGAACTACGCGCGGCGATTGTCTACTACGTCTCTCGCGCGGCGGAAAAGCTTCGCCGGCAGAAGCTGGCCGCCGGCTCGATCACCGTCTTCATCGAGACGGACAGATTTAAGCCTGAGCCTCAGTACGCGAACGCTGTCACGCTGACCGTTGCGCCGAAATCAGACAGCACATTTGAGCTACGCGACCTTGCCCTTTCCGGCATGGCTAAAATCTTCCGCGCTGGCTTCCGGTATCGGCGCGCTGGCGTCACGCTGGGCGGGCTTGAATTGGCCGAACGGGTATCACTGCGGCTTTGGGAAAATGAACGATACGAGCGGCATCAGCGATTGATGGCCGAGATTGATCGGCTCAACGCCAAGTATGGCCGGGATGCTGTGCGGTATGGTCTGTTTCAGAGTGAAGGCGTTTGGCGGACACGCTTCGGCCAGCGCTCGCCGCGATACACGACCTGCTGGGATGAGATTATGCGGGTTGTTTAAATGTGCTCCTCTTCTTAGCTAGCCGCAAATACGCTGAAATTGAAACTGAATCGTTGTCCTTTTGCGGCTAGCCGCAGAAAGCCAACAAGTCAATTAATGTCTAAAACTTAGCCGCTCACCACAGTGTCTCTAATTTTCCTGTTGTCTGGCTGGCTCTGGTGATATATTTTGCGCCGTTCAAACCTGACGGCTTGGCAATCTCAAGCTATATTGAAGTCCTACCATCCGACCCAACAAGTTCGGAAACTGTAAGAGCAGTTTTGCGAACCGTAATTTGGTTTCATCGAGGAACATACCAACAGATTATGAATGGCGAAACGCATTCGCAATTGGCAAACTTCATCTGGGGAATCTGCAATCTCCTGCGCGGCCCCTACAAACGGAACGAATATCGCAAGGTGATACTTCCACTCACCGTGCTGCGCCGCTTCGATTGTATCCTCGCGCCGACAAAGGCGGCAGTGTTGAAAGAGCACGCCGGGCTTGAGGGTAAGCCGGAAAACATCATCCGTCACAAGCTTTGTCAAATCACAGAGAACCCTTTTTACTGGAGTTTAGACAAACTCAGGGTTACTCGTCGCCTTGACGAGTAGCCTCAGTAACGGTTATGCGCTGTCAACGGGCTCCAATCAGGCTGACGCTGCCGCTTTTTCGCTCTTTCGCACCACCTGAA
>JAJVHZ010000096.1 GCA_022072255.1 Gammaproteobacteria bacterium
CGTTTTCGAGCGGAACGTTGAAATCAACACGGATGAAAACTCTCTTCCCCGCCAAGTCGAGGTCGCGTATGGAAAGCTTGGACATAATTCTTCCTTCCTGAGATTGTTCGAGCAGATGATGCATTTGCCGGGTCGGGATGAATGGTCTGAAGTAGTCGCGGAAGTTACCACAACTCTACGGGATGATCAAAACTGAAGAAGACAGAGGGACATCTGACCGATGCAGAAGATGCGTTCTGATGGAACACAAAAAGCACAAAAGGCCTATGGTCATTGCCTTTGCGCTTTTTGTGTTCCGCTTTGCGCTTTTTGTGTTCCCTTGCTGGTTAGAACTCAAAGCGCAACATCCACTGCAACGTGCGATTCGGGCGGAAGCTGGTGGCCGCGCCAAATCCCGTTCGATTGGTTTCCGAAGCGAGATTGGTGATCGTGGCGCTGCCCGGCGCCGAAAATGTCGCCGAAGCGTTGACGCCCGCAATCTGAGTGTGATTCAGCGCATTGAAAGCGTCCAGCCGGGCCTCGATGCGCATGCGTTCACGCAGGTACAGCTTCTTCGACAACGACAGATCCCAGTTATTGATCGCGGCGTTGGTCAGATAGTTCCGGCCTGATTCAAGCCCTCTGCTGCCGACGCTCGGAGCCTGAAACACCGTGACGTCGAATTGACGCAGCAGGTCTGAGCCGTTGCCGGCGCCGGGATTGCCGTTGATGACGCAACGCGCTCCGTTGTCGCTGGTCGAACCCGTCAGATTGATGGTCGAAAACCCCGTGATATTGCAGGCGACGGTGTAGGGCGAACCGCTGGTGTAGCGATAGATACCGGAAAGCTGCCAGTTGTTGGCCGCGAATCCGAGGATTCGGTTTCGGGTCAGTCGCGGCAACTCATAGACCCAGTTGAAGACGAAGTTGTGAGTACGATCAAAGTCCAGCCGGCCATAGTTGGCGCGGTCGTTGCCGTCTATCCTGGCGCCGCCGCTTTCATCGCTGCTCGTGATGCCCAGCGCTTTACCCCACGTATAGTTGGCGCTCAAGAGCAACCCTTTGGAAAAGCGCCGGTTCGCCGATACCTGCATGGAGTGGTAATTGGAATTTTCGGCGAACTCCGTGTAACGGATGTTGTCATAGCCTTTGTATGGGCGATACAGCACATTGGGCAGCGCATTGCTGCCATCCGTCGTGCGGGCTTTGGTCGGGTCCTGATTTGCAGGCAAAAACGCCGAGCCGAACGGTGTTGTGTTGATCTGCCGATAACGCGGCAGATGATGGCCCATGGAACCTACGTAGGAGACATCCAGCACGGTATCGAAAGGCAGTTTGTACTGAACGCCCAGATTGAAGGAGTAAGTCGAAGGCATTTTGGCGTCAGGCTCCATCGCCCTGATTGACGGCGGCGTGATCGTTGAAAGCGCGCTGGAGATATTTTGCAGCAAGCCGAAATCGAAGATTGACACCGTTGTGGCCGGCGGATTCTGGTTGAAGTCATAAACCAGATTGCCCTGGGAACGGTCGAAAAAGATTCCGAAGCCGCCGCGCAGGATCAGATTCTGTCTGCCGGTGACATCAACGGCAAAGCCGAATCTGGGCGCGAATAACACTCCCTGGCTGTTCGTCAAGGCGTCATCTCCGGTCAGATAAAGTCCGTTGGAAAGATCGCCCGAACCCGGCACGACTCTGCCGACAAACAGCGTATCGAGCAGAGTGTTGGACAGCGTCAGCGGTACGCCCGATGCCAGAACTGCGGGATCAACGGCGCGGCGCGCCGAAGTGTTGCTGCCGCCCGTGCAGGTAGCCGCGCCATTGATGCAAACCGGAACATAAATGCGCGGCGCGCTCGCCGCCTTGAACCGCGTCAGATCAAAATTGGAAGCGGAGCCGGTAATATCACGCGCCGGAGGCATCACTGAAAACCTCATGCCGTAATCCAGCGTCAATCGTTTTCCCACTTTCCAGTTATCCTGCGCATACCACTCGACGTTCCTGTATTCGTATACGCCAATCTCTCCCGATTTAGCCTGTGTGTAGGTTTGATAGATACCCAGCAAAGCATTGGCGAACCCTACGGTAGTATCGAACGGGTTATTGACGGATTCGCCGAAATTGATGACGCCGTTTCTGTCTACGCGATTGGTCTGCGTTTTGGAACTCCAGTGATAGAACACTCCGGCTTTGGAAACATGCTGTCCCCACACTTTCGACAAGCTCGCCGCAATGTCATCGGTTCTGTAGCCGTAGTTTTGCGGCGCTCTGCCGGTGCGATAGTTCGGACCCGATCCCATTCTGGTACCAAACGTAAAACCGCTGAGAATGTCGTCCACCACCGCGTCGGGATAAACCAGCGGCAGATTTTGCAAGCCGGTGGCCGCGCGCGTGTAGTCAGGATTGCTGATGGTTCCGTTATAGTCGCTCTTGTTCAGGCCATAAGTGAATTCCAGCACCGTAGTAGGATTCAGCGCGCCATTGAGCGTGGTTGAGAACCCGACTTTGGGAGTTTGTCTGGCCATCCCCCAGATGCCCAGATTGCCGGCGATCATATCGGAATCGCCGAACAGCCCCGTATAGGGATTGGTATCGCTCGAAGCGGTATGGATCATCCTGCCGTAAGCCCGCCAGTTCTGGTTGAAGTTGTAATCAACGCGAAGCGTTTCGGTGCGCTCTTTCGCTTCGGAAGAAATCTGGCTGACATAATTGAACCCTTCAGTCGCCGTCGGGGTGTAGTTAGGCTCCGGGTAGATGGAAAGAATCTTGGCGCCGACCGGATAGAGACGATTGGCCGGAATCTTGCCCAGCACGCCGCCATCCTTGAAACAACCCGCTGTGTTTGCGGCGGTGCAGGGCTGGCCGGTCGTGTAATCGCGAATCAGGTTGTAGATGCTTCCGTTGCTGCTTCTCGACTGTGAAAAGTCGCCCGCCCGTTCCAGCAGCGTCGGGACGCGCACATTTCTGACGGTGTTCGGAGTCTTGCGCGGAGTCCATTCCTGATTCCAGAAAAAGAAGAGGTTCTTCTTCTCCCGATTGAAAAGACCGGGAATATAAACCGGCCCGCCAATCGTGTAGCCGGTGTCGGTCTGATCGGAGATCGGGCGGATGCGATTGTTGCGGTTGTTATCGAACGTGTTCGCGTTAAGGCCGGTGTGGCGGCGGTAATAGTAAAACGATCCGTGAAAATCCTGCGAACCGCTGCGCGTCACGGCGATGATCTGCCCGCCCGATGAGCGGCCATATTCAGGCTGATAAGTCGAGGTCAGCAGCTTGAACTCGCCAACGGCGTCAAGCGGAATGCGCGAACTGCTGCCGTTGTTGCCCACGTCCACGCTGGTGATGCCGTCAATCTGGATGTTGTTCGAGTTTCTTCTGACGCCGTTGATGCTCAGATCGGTAACGTTGCTGCTGCTGCCGTCGGAGGTCGTCGCCACGACGCCGGGCGCGAGCGTGGCGAGGTTGATGAAGCTGCGACTTTTGACGCCCGTGTTGCGGATGACTTCGCCCTGCACCGCAAAGGAACGCTCGCCGCTGTCGGTCTGGATCAGGGTGGCCTCTCCGGTCACGGTGACGGTTTCGCCGACCGCGCCCGGCTCCAGCGTGAGATTGCCGAGGTTGAGCCTGTCGTTGGCGATCAACACGATGCCTTTCCGCTCCAGTTTTTTGAACCCTGAAGCCTCAATGCTCACGGAATAGACGCCGGGAGTGAGTTGGGGAAAGATGAACCGGCCTTCCTGATCCGTGGTCGCCGACAAGGAATAACCTTTGGTCTCTTCAGCAATCTTCACGCCGGCGTTCGCAATGGCGGCAAGTTGTGAATCAACCACGTTGCCGGCGAGGGAACCGCTGGTGGTTTGCGCCAGACCTGCTACCGGACAAAGCGCGATGAGTATGACAAACAGTATTTTTATACGCATAAGCTTTCTTTGAGATGGTGGACTGATTGCGGTCAGGTAATGACCGACGCAACATTAGTTAGAACGCTGAAAGTGAGGGACAACCACTTTCAGAATGTTGTATTCATCCGGCTTAAGCTCGCTTGTTCAGTAATTGCAGTTTATAGTTTTGCAGTCGTGTTTTATTCATACCCCAGGATTACCGAAATGTCATTGGCAGGCGGCAGTAAATATCCTGAAAAAAATATCCTTCAGGTGAAAAATCCATGAAAAGCTTTGGAAATGCGGGCGATGGAAGGTCTTAAGCAGGAAAGAGACACAACGAGCTACGCCTTTGGCCCTTATGTTGCAGACGCCGGAAAATCCATCCTGTTGCGTGATGGAGAGATTGTTCCGGTGGGGCTGAAGGCCTTTGAATTGCTGCTGGCGCTGATTCGGCATCAGGGCGAAGTGTTGCGCAAGGATGAATTGCTCCGGGAGGTCTGGCCGGACACGGTCGTGGAGGAGAACAATTTGACCCGCACGATTTCCTCGTTGCGCAAGGCGCTCGATGACCACCTCGATGCGCCGCAGTACATTGCGACGATTCCGGGGCGTGGTTATCGTTTTGTCGCCTCCGTTAATGAAATCACGAAACACAACGGCGGCGAGATGGCGTTGAACGGAGTGAACGGGAAGCCGACCGGACATGAAATTGTGGAGCCTGTCTCGTCGCCCGTTCCCGTCCTGTCGCAGGAGCGACCGATCCGCCGGTTGCGGCGTTACAAACAGGCGGCGATCATCGGTCTGGTTGTCCTCATCACCGGAGCGATCGTTGCCCTCGTCGTTTCGCAACTGCGCCGGAAAGAACAGGTCTCGTTACCGCGCAAACTCTGGCAACTGACTTTTGACACGGGGCTGGAAAGTGAGCCGGCGTGGTCGCCTGACGGGCGACTGATTGCCTACAGTTCAGATCGCGCCGGGAATTTTGACATCTGGGTGCAGCCCGTGGGCGAAGGCAATCCGGTGCGCGTTACGCATTCGCCCGCGCACGACTGGCAGGCGGATTGGGCGCCGGAAGGCAATCGTCTGGTCTTTCGCTCGGAACGTGAAGGCGGAGGACTTTACGTTGTGCCGGTGCTGGGCGGGAATGAACGCAAAGTCGCTTCTTTCGGCTATCGCCCGCGCTGGTCGCCGGACGGCGCGCAGATTCTGTTTTACAGTTCAATTCTGCGCACCAATACGGCTGAGATTCCCAGACTTTATGTCGTGCAGCTGGACGGCAATCCGCCGCGTGAAGCGCTGACCGACTTTCTGGCTCAGTTCAAATCTTTCCGCGCAAACTGGCGCCCTGACGGCAAACACATTTCAATATGGGGCAATCATCAAAAAGAAGGCGCCGGATTCTGGACTGTGCCGCTGGATGGCGGTCAGCCGATCCGATCAGAGGTCGCCGCGCCTGTGGCGGAACAGTTGAAGGATGCCGGGCTGTGGTTCGGCAGTTTTCAATGGTCTCCGGCGGGCGACGCGCTCTATTTCGAGGGCGTTTCCGCCAGCGTGAACAGCCTCTGGAAGATCACGGTTGATCCGGACAGCCTGCGCTGGCTGTCCGGCCCTGAACGGCTGACTGCGGGCGCGGGGCCGGACACCGATGTGGCGCTTTCGCGCGATGGCCGGAAAGTGGCCTTTACTGCGCGCGCAGAGCAAACGCGCCTCTGGTCATTCCCCTTCAACGCCGGCGCCGGAAAACCCGCCAGCACTGGCCAGCCCATTACGGCCGCAGGCAGGGATGCGTTTTTCCCCGATCTTTCAGCGGATGGACGCAAGCTGGTGTTTGTAACCAATCGGGCCGGTAAGCGCGAACTTGTGGTCAAATCGCTGGCTGACGGGCACGAAACGATACTGCTTTCCGATGAACTGTCTCGCTCGTCGCCGCGATGGTCGCGTGACGGCAAACGACTGGCTTACAGCCGTGAAAATAGAGCCAGCTCAGTCAGTCCGCAGCAGCGATGGGACCTGGCGATGCTGTCGGTGGCGGGCGGCGATGAGCAGGCGCTGACCAGCGCAGGCCCACTGGTCGAACCGACGTGGGACTGGTCTGCTGATAACGCGCATATTCTGGCAGGGTTGATGCGGGGCGCTCCGACGCGCCGTCTGCTTGGCCTGCTGCCGGTTTCGGCGGCGCCGCACGCCGAAGCGCAAATGCGCGCGCTGACTTCTCACCCGGATGAAAATCTTTATCAGGCGCGCTTTTCACCCGATGAGCGCTGGATCAGCTTCTGCTCCGCCAGAATGAATCAGGCCGGTATCTCAACCATTTCTGTGATTCCCGCTGCGGGCGGCGAATGGATACGCGTCACTGACGGACGCCACTTCGACGATAAGCCGCGCTGGTCGCCGGACGGAAGAATCATCTATTTCATCTCTGATCGCACCGGCTTTTTCAATGTCTGGGGCATCCGGTTCGATGCGGCGACGGGTCAGCCTGTAGGCGAGCCATTTCGCGTGACTGCTTTTGACAGCCCCGGACAGATGATTCTGGAAGACGTCAGAGTCATGGAACTGGCGCTTGCGGCTGATCGCCTGATCCTGCCCATCATGGAGGTTTCCGGCAATATCTGGATTCTGGAAAATGTCGGGCAGTAGCTGCCTGCGGCATTGAAGCTCGCCACGTTGAAGGCATTGAACAACTCGCCGCGCATTTGCCCCTACCGCGATCCGGTCATCACACCGTTTCTGAAGACCAGCGCGCCGCTTTGATAAGTCCACACCTCGCCCGCCGCCGTGCGAGCGATTTTGTCAGGCTCGCCCCAACTCATCTTCACCTGTTCCGCCGTCATTCCCGCGTAAATCTGCCCGTTCTCAATCGCCTTCCAGACGCCGGCGGGCCATTTGTGTTTCAACCTGGGGTCTTCGGTCAGCAGGTGGTCTTCAAACCGGCTCAGATGCCGGACCTCTTTCTGGACGTTGGTGCCGCTCAGGTTTAGATCAACGAAGCCGCGCTTGCCTTCCGGCGTTTCGAGCGCGAAGCGGGCTGGCTTCTCTTCGTCCCATCCAGCGACGACATCAACAACTTTGAGCGGCGCATATTTCCTGACGCGCAACATCGTCAGCGCGTCGCGCTGTTCGTCGTAACTTGAGATCATCATCGTTTTGATCCAGAGCGTTTTGCCCGCCCATTGCTGCCGGGCGGTTTCGATGTCGTCCGCGAGCGCCATTCCCTTGATTGATTCTTTGCGAGCGACGGTGAAGGCGCGCAACCTCTCGCCGTTGTCCTCCATTTCAAATTCGATGTGCGCGCGCCCGTTGAAATCGCTGACCGAGACGACGCGGGCCGCGCGTCCGGCGTACTTCTGATGACTGACCGCGCCGCTGAAATCTTCGTAGCTTCCCGATTGCGAGCTTTTCGGTTTGGGCAAAAAGATGAATCGTTTGCCCGTCCACGAATTGATCGGATGAAACGGGAAGAGCGTGGACGCGGCTTCGGCGGGTTTGGGGTCGGGCTTCTTTTCAGGAGTGATGTTCTGGCGAGTCTCCTGCGACAGCGCGGCGCCGCAGCAGATCGAAGCGAAAATGCAGCAAAGAGCGAAACGAGACGGGTTCCTCATCACGGCCTCCTTTTCGGGGAACAGGTTGAGAATTGTTCGGCGAGTCGGATTGTCGAACGGCTGTGCGCGGTGGCTGATCATCGCGCGCGCGGATTATAGCACTCGGTTTTGCAGGGACAAGCGCGCGAAGACAGGATGATTTCACCGATGATTCATCGCCAACTACGATAACTGGTAGTAGTTCACTCGCCGGACTAGCATTCCCCCTCCGCTGGGTATGGCATCGGCCCCATACAAATCTTTTGCGGACAGAGGTGATTAAATGACAACCACGAATTCATCGCGCTTGCATTTGCTGCTGATTGCGATCT
>JAJVHZ010000066.1 GCA_022072255.1 Gammaproteobacteria bacterium
CGAAAACGATATGACCGCGATCTTCCCGGGCAGACTGTTTTGCAACGCTGCCAGTTCATCGCACGCCACATCGTAACGGCTCATCCCGTCCCGGCTGTCATGCGCCGCCATGCTTCCCGATACGTCTACGATACAGATGCAGTCCGCGCTCATAAATGTTTCAGCGATCGACTTGCCTCCCTGCCGCGCCAGTGCGCCAATTGATCCGGGGATGATCTGAGTATTCATACTAAACCCACTCCTCCGTGAAATTATTCGCCCCAAATGGCCATGACGCCACCAGGGTTTGCCCTTGAACGTTGGTGATGTCCTCCCACCCATAAATCTGCTTGACCAGAAACCTTCCCACCTGCTCGACGCCCAGAGCTTGCACATACCCGCACCGCCGCGGCGACCGGTAGCTGTCATTAATTTGCCTTGTTTCCTGCTGAAGCGTCGCCTCCAGCGCCAGGCCAGCGTCATACCGGGCTCGTTTTTGGGGGTCGCTTAACGCATCGTAGGCCGCCTTGATTTTGATGAACATTTCCGCAGCGTCCGGCTCTTTCGACGTGTCAGGATGCCACTCGCGCGCAAGCCTCCGGAAAGCGGTTTTGATATCGTCTTGGGCAGCGCTGCGAACGACGCCCAGCGTTCCGTAAAAAGTAGCTGCTTCGGCCCGGTTTTTCATCCCCGTAAACCAGAATACCAGCGCCGATTCTGGGAAGATCACCGACCAGGAACCGCCAGCAAAGCCAAAAGCGGTTCGTTCTTCCGATCCGTCCCGCGCCTTTGTCGCTCCTACATACCGCACATCCAGGACCCGAATCTCCTCCTGTGCTATAGCCTGCACACGCGGCTCCTGTACATCTACCCCCAAATATTGAGCGCACAAACCCGATAGCAGCTTTCCGTGCTGTGGGGCGACGATCCACACCTTGCGGTTTGGATCCCATTTGCGCTCAGTATTAGGGATCGATCCCTTGAAGGCCGTCACCAGGCCGGCGTCATAGCTGGACCTGAAAACCAGGCTGCCGTTTTCAATTTGGATGTCAGCGTAAGACTGTCTGCTGTGTCTCATTTGCCCATGCAGTTAGTAAAAAAATTACAGTAGCGCGGATCGCATTTCCAGGTACCCACGTTTTTCACAAATGATCCCGATTCGATTGCCCGCCACACGCTCTGTATGGTCTGAAACAACAAAAAAAACTCGCGTGGCTCATGAGTATGCTCAAGCGCTTGGAATTGCGGCTTTTTGGTTTTCACAAAAATGAAGTGCTTGAATCGTCCGTCGGGAACAGATTCCCCGGCTTGGTTCAAGGCAGCCAGATAATACAAAGCCTGCTGCTCATTTTGCGCCCGATCTTCCGTCCAGCTTTTGGAGCTGGTCTTAATATCCGAAGGTATCCCGCCTTTCAACATGACATCGATATACCCAATCACCGGCACTGGTACGCCTGGCACGCGCAGTTCTACTTTGCGCTCGATTGCGCCCCCCTCATACTGAGCGCAAATGCTCTTGATCCCCGCAAGGATGGTTTTATCCGACAACATCCTGACGCCCTCATTAAAGTGCTGTTCGGGCAATTCGCCATTCCAATCGATCGTTGCGTCATCCGCGTGTTCGTGCCACTGCTCGTTCCAGGCGCCGAGTAGATCTGCGCCTGTTTGCAAGTGGGCCTGAACCGTCCCGTGTATCGCCGATCCAAACGCCAGGGCTGGAGAGCTAAATGTCGGTTCGCCCGCAATGTATTTGCGCCTGAAAGATTCAGAACATGCCAGAAACATGCTGATGCTTGAATACGACAAGTGCTCCATCATGCTACCCCCAGGATTTGAGCAATCTTCAAAACCTCTTCGTCGTTTGCTGGTAACAGGCCCGTGTTGGCTTCTAGTATCTTCTCCGGCCCAAACGCATCCAGCAGCAAGTCCAAAGTGATCAAAACCTCGGGTTTCGGCGACGGCTCTGGGACGGGCGCTGGAACGGGCGGCTCGACCGGCTTGCCCACCTCTATCCGATTGATATGCAATACGTCCTTCTGATCCTCAGTCAGTACGCCGTCCAAAATACTGAGTTCAAAATCGTTGGGCATTTCGTCTGGATCAGGTTGCCGTTCTCCAATTGGATCTGTCCAGTAGCTCAGTATTCGCTCCCACGTACACGGATTGACTTTGCGGGGCAGCACGTTGATCGGCGTAATCCCGTTTGGCCCTGCCTGCACTTTACTCAATCGCTTTAGAACCAGGCCAATTGGCGCCGGGCCGTCTGGGTTATGTCGTAGCCATAACCTGATCCTGGATTTCTCGACCACCGGCTTTTTACAGTCCGGCACCTCTTTTCCCGTCTTTACCGCGCCGATGCTTTGGTCTTTCAAGTGTGTGACAAGAATAACCAGCGGGGCTGCTTGCATCATCTTGTCGATCACGGACGCCTCATAATCAAAACTGGCTTTCCACATCTCGGCCCCCTTGATCGCCCCCATAGGCGAATAAAACTCTTTGAACCTGGTGGGGTTCTTCATCACCACTGGCTGGAAGGTGTTCTCGAAGCGCGTCCAGGTATCAAAGATGAACGCCTTGTATTTGCCCGGTTGCAGCTCGTCGATCAGTCTGATCACAAGATCGTGGAAATCGATCTCCCGCTTTCCCAGCGACAACTTGGTCAGGTTGTGATAGACCCCAAATGGCGTCCCTTGCTCCGCCAGCATATCCGCGATGGCTTGCGTCTTTAGGTCGTCGTCAAAGAAGACGATCTCCTCCGGCTTGAAACCACAGGCCATTGCCAGGGTGGTCTTGCCGGTGTCAGGTTCCCCCGTGATGTGAATAAGTCCGGTGATTGGGTTGTTCATAATTAGCCTCCTTGTACGCTTAAAACAGGCTGGTCTTGTTGGTTGAAGATGATTTCTAAGGTTTGCCGGTCTTTTAGCCCTAACATGGCCCGGATGCGCCGCCGGGTGGCGGCAGGGATAGGGCAGTCGATCGCTAAATCGGTGATCCCGGCCAGCGCCCAGGCAGGCTCGTTGTTCGACCATTCCACCAATTTCAGGGAATTTTCCGGTCCCACGCCCGGCAGGTTCGCCAAAAACGCCGCTCCCGGCCCTAATATGCTCGGCGGTCTGGGCGGCGTCAGCGTGATCAAGTCCCGTTTCCGGTTTGCCAGGCGCACGACCGCCGCTTCGAAATCTTCGTCCCCGCCTGCGAAAATCACGAATACGCCCATTTCCTGAATGGTCAACAGCGCTCCTTGCACCGCGTCCCAGTTCCAGCCTGTAAGACCGCGCTCGCCAGTGAACACCTTTCCGTCTGGCCCGCGATAAATCGTGCCAGTGATCACCAGATAGGGCCAGGTGGTGAACGCCCCTTGAGCGGCCTGCTCGTCTAGTCGCTTTTCGACCAGGCGCGCCATTTGTGGCAGCAGCCGCTCGTCACGCAGGCTGTTCAGCAGGTCTTCGCCCGTCTTGCGCTCAATAATCAACTGGGCGCCATCCGTGGTTAGAACGTGAATATCGCCAGCTTCGAGCGCTAAAACCGCGGTCGGCGCTCCCCCAAATTGCAGGCGCTGCACCCACTCGGGTTCACGCGAGTCGATCATGACGGCGCTGATGTTCATAATTTGTGCCTCTGTTCGTTTTGCTTTTTTTCGCTCCCTGGCCTGCCATTTGCACGTTCAGACAGACCAGGGAGCTTGTCGAGGAGAAGAGATTCGCTTTGCCTAAAAGGGCGGGATGTCCGTTGTCGCCATTTCCGCCAGTAGCTCCAACGCTTCTGGCGAATCAACCGTAAAATACTTCGCCAGCAGCGGCTGACCGGCGATCATTTGCGCCAGAGCCTGGCGCGCCTTATCCAGGTCCTGACCGCTTTGCCGCCAGGCGTTCTCTACATACGGTTTCAGGAATTTTTGCGCCGTCTCGCGCTCACGGCTGCCGTTGCTGTTGCCGGTCGTCGGCGCCGGTGTTTGGGACTGGACGCCTGGCGTTTCCGTTGCGCCGTTGCCGCCTCGCGCAGCCTGGTGCGCCGCGCGGCAGGCGGTTTCGTTTTCAAAGAGACGCAAAAACTTGAAGGTCGTGGCATTCTTAGTCTCACCGGCTGAGTTGGTGTAGGTCCGTCCGGTCGGAGCCATCTCGCAGCAAACCCAGGCGCCATTCAGCGCTTGTAGGTTAGTCAGCCCGATCTCCTTCGCACTGGGCAGTGTGATGTCCACCCACTCGCCGAACTCAGCCAGCATCGAGCGTTCAATGTTATTGATTGGCTGATCGGTGATCGGCGCCAACGACAGGTCGATACAGGTGTAACGCCGCGCGGGTTGCCCGGTCACCGGGTCCGCCAAGTTGGGGTCCCAGGGTATTTTCCCCTGGCCCTTCACCAGTGTGCAAAACCAGGCGTTTAAGTTGATCTGCCCATACCAGTAGCCGCTTTGCTGCGCTGGCTCCCAGGCAGTGTCCCAGGGGGATAGTGTCTGATCCGTCATGATTTACTCCTTATCTTGTTTGTACGATTGTTTGTATGCGTTTGGACCCTTGCGCAGCACACGCAGGATCCCCAAAGCTGTCTCCTGGCGGGCGCGCATCGCATCCAGGTCAAGTTCGGCGTCAATCAAGAGCGCCGTGGCGTCCTCGATTGCCGCCAGTGTGTTATAGGCGTGGTGGGCGCGCTCTCGCCCCCGCGCGTCGGCAAGCGTTTTTTGCCGCTGTTCCTCTGCCTGTTCCAGTGTGCTCAACCGCCGCTCCAGACGGCTGTGCGAGCTCCACACAGCAAAAATACTGAGCGCCCCGTTGAGAAACATGATCAACGCCAACAAGACTGCCGATTCAATGCTCATCATCGGATAACTCCCACGCTCAGTAGGACGACCAGGACAAAAAGCACAGTCAGCGAGAGGAGCGCCAGCGCCGCGGCAACTCGTATCTTTGTGACCATTTCACTCCTCCAAGTTGTGACAGATATCGGCTTTCGCCGGATAATTGGATTGTGGAGATCGATCTCTTATCACCAGGATGGATGACGTTTGTGCGACCGCAAACTCGGTCCGCACGGGCCATTTATCGCCGCCAACAAAGGGCTTGCCAGAAATCGCCCGCACTGTGCATAACGGCGGATAAATGTCCAACACTTCTACCTGCACCGGTTGACCGTCAGGCGCCGGGACAAAGAACGCCACGCTGCTCATTCTCCACCCCCCAGGCGCTCGGCTGCTGTCTTCTGGCGTTCATAATTCGTCCAACAGGCTTCCTCGCCGTGCGTTGGGCAGTCTGGGTTGTCGCCAATCCACGCAATGCAGGTGCATTGGTCCTCGTCGTAATTACGATCCAACTTCAGGAGGTATGCGTCCAGCAGATAGTCCATTGTTCGCCTCATGAGATTAATGCTGCGATAAGACAGGCCATTGGCATCAGCCCCAGGCCAAAGACGATGAACATCTTGATCATCGACCGCCGCGTCCCGATTGGGATAGTTTCGCTGCCATGCCCCGCCAGTGGGATCTTCGCCCCGCACGGAGCCACCGCCTTCGGGTGCCGCCCGCCATACTGGATTTCTCCCCCATGCTCGCGCGCCCAACTTTCGAAGTCGGCGCGCGTCTTACAGTCATGCACGCTCTTGAGCTTGCCCATGTCCGCCTCCGAATTTTGCCTCAATCACATCGCCCGGGATCGCCACCGGGATTTCCTCGTATCCGCGCTCCGCAAGAAAGTCGAGCAGGTCGTCGAGCAGGTTGTCGGAGTCAGCCGGGGCGATGTTTTCGATTACGAATACGAACGAGGTCGCGCCGTCTTTTTGCAGTTTCACAATCGGGCGTTCCTCCAGATGCAGGTGTTGGTTGTACTCCAGCCGCGCCAGGTTGGCCTCGGTCTGTGTGGTCATACCTTGCACCATCAAATTGTGCGCGTGGTTGGCGTGCATCCACAGGGCTGACGCTTGCGCGCACAACACTTTTCCCGGAATGCAGCCGCAATTCAACTGTGGCATGGTTCCTCCTT
>JAJVHZ010000106.1 GCA_022072255.1 Gammaproteobacteria bacterium
GCCCGCCTCGATAGCCATATTCCTTCTGCGGACTGCCTGCCGCTCCGTTCGCCCCATACTCCGCCACCAACTCGCCATCTATCCCGTAAATCATCCAAGTCTCGGTCGAACCGACTATCCGCCGTACCCGCTTGCCGTCAGCGTCGTAAACGTAATGGCTGGTCGTCCCGCCCTGCGTCGCCTTGTGCATCCGGTTCTCGCCGTCGTACCAGCGGTTGCCCGCCACGTCGTAAGTCTGGTTGCCGGCCGCGTCATACGTCATCGCATAACCGTTCTTGGCCGTGATCCGGTTGGTGGCCGCGTCTATCGTGAACGCGTCGCCAGTCACTCCCGTCTGGCAGGGCGAGCAACTGACCGTCCGGTTGCCCCAGCGGTCGTAACCGAAACTCTGCGTGAACAGGTTGTACGTCCAGCTTCCGCCGCTGTTCTGCTGCGCTTCGGTCACCGACGTAATCCGGTTCAGCGCGTCGTAATTATAATCATCCAGTTGTGGAATAACATAACCGCCGCCACTGAAGGGAACGTAGTTCACCTGCCGTAGGACGTTCCCGTTGTTGTCCGCGCTGTTGGCGAAAGCGTTCCAGGTATCGCGCGCTGTCGTGCCGTAATAGTAGATCAGCGCTCCACGACTCCAGTTCCATTCATCGCTGGCGTTGTCGCCGACGCGGATGTCCACCAACTGCTGCCGGTTGTTGTAATGCAGGTTGTGATAGAGCGTCGCGGCCTGCATCCCGAAGGTCTCGCGGCTCATCAAGCCTGCTGCCGTGTACGTGATCCCCGTCGCGTAATTGCGGTTCGTGCCGTCACCCAACGCGCCGATGAAGCTCGTCAATCGCCCGCTGTCGCCATAGCTGTTCGTCACCGTGCGGCCGGATGGGGCGGTCTGCGCCGTGAGAAGGGCATCACCCAGGCGGAGATGGCTAAACTGCTGGGCGTCTCCCAGCCGATCGTCTCGGATTACGAGCGGGGCGAATTGCGTTTGCACGGCGAGTTGATCGTCAGGCTGGCGGAGATTCTGGGCTGTTCGGCGGATGAACTGCTAGGTCTGCGGGAGCGCAAGGGGACGACCGGCGGCGGCAATCGTCGGATGCTGCGGCTGCTGCAACAAATCGAACTGCTGCCCAAACGCGATCAAGAGGCGCTGCTGAGAACAATCGACGCTTTCCTCTCCAAGACCCGGACCGCCTGAGACCTATGCCCAGAAGCGCAATAGAGTCATAAGGCGCCGCCATCATCTGGCTTTCCTTGTCCCGCTTTGGCAAACGAACTTAGATCCAGTCGCATCGGTTCAGACGTCAATCTGTCAAGCCACAAATTTCCGTAGTTTTGCCAGCGCCTCTGAAGCCACTTGCCCCAGGACGGATTGCTTGGATCAACGTCTGGCTCCAGGTTTATCGGCCATATTTCCAAGGACACTCGGAGCCAGACTGGGGAGGCTTGGAGAATTTTGTCCCATCTCTGGCGAGTTCCATCCAGACTACCAGCCTTTTCAAAGTAAAGAGTAATTTCGGTTTCATATGGGTAAGCCTCTCCAGGCAACAACCTCATCGTCAATTCTGTTGGTGGCTCAGTTTGGTCAAGACTTCGTCGCATTCTTTGCCACTCCACACCTTCGTCGACAGAAGGCCAATGAGTTCCAATATAAAGATATTTCGAGGAACTCGCTTCCTCAGGTGTGCGCCCGATCATTTCAGCTCCCTGCCAGAACTTCCGCCGCAATATGATGATCGGTTTGTCACTTTGATTGACGAATTCCATGGATAGCTTCAGCTTGAGCACAATGCTTTGCTTGTCCTCCCTCACCAGAGTCACCTCATTCACTTTACCTCGCAAGACCAGAGACTCACCTTTAGGCTGGATTCTCCCACCGTCTGCCAAGCCCTGCCCATTGGCGAAGATAACTAGCAGGAAAAATAGATTGAAGGTCAATCCCAAATGGGTTTTCATTCAACACCTCTTTATCCTACGGCTACGGGCGATAGAAGCCTGTATCTGTAGGTTTGATCCCTCTGATAGAGCCGTAGTTGGAGCCAACAAAAGCATTCGTGGGAACAATCTCAAACCTGCCGTTAACACCGCTCCTGCTGAAAGCATAGCTAGTTCCGTCATCCCCGGTGAAAATTGCATTCATAAAATGCTGTGGCTGGTTTCTCTCGTTGGCATAGCGGATGATGTCTCCAACCCGCAGGGCATCTGCGGAGACAGACCTCAACCCACTAACCATAGAATCAGCAGTCTGAAGGCCAAAATTAGCATCTTCAGCCACCCCCCTGAAGTCAATCATTCTGCCAGGAAAAGCTATTCTACAGGTAGTCATAGAGCAGTCGTTGTATTCCGCGTCTCTGGGGCCAGGATCTCTCCCAGGGCTTTGGTCATATCGAGCCTGGGCCGTCAAACCATATTCAACCGATTGGAATACCCTTCCAACATTCCCCCCTACGTCTGCAAGGTTAACCTGGGCCGTTCCTTCATTCACATACTTGCTGATTTGCTTCTCAATGCTGGCTTGGAGTTTTTGGCCATCTTTGCTATTTGGATCATAACCAAGCTGCTTCACCAGTGATGCCGCATTGTCTCCCTCTTTACTTGGCCTGACATACACAACGACGCGCTTTAGCTTGCCATTCTTGTCGTATTCTGGATTGGTGTCTATTTCCCAAAGCCCGAACGGATCTGCATAGCGCAATGGGTTATTGAGGACAAATGCATATCGGTTCCAAGTTTGTGGGTTAGTCCCATTGACACTGAGTAGCGTTGGGTCTACTGAAGTGAATCTACCTTGAACATTGCTGAAGTACCTCGCCTGAGCGAAATCCAAGCCCGTTTCAGAGTCTCTCTCATACGCATCAAACTTCTGGCGCACATTATCCGCTTGATACCCATTCGCCGCGCTCCTGATCGTTCCACCCGCAAAGTTCTCCTCGCCGAACGGCAAATAGTCGTGCCGCCGCATCCCGCTCAGGCTTCCAGTCTGATCCGCGATCATTCGCGGTGTTCCCAGATGATCCGTCACCAGCCATCTGACCGTCGCCCCCTCCGCCACGATCAGCATGTCGCCGCTGCGGTAGCCGTACTCTTTCTGCAACGTCGCCGTCGTCCCGTCCCACAAGTACTCCGCCACTAACTCGCCCCCGATGCCGTACACCTGCCAGAACTGCTGCGCGCCAACCTGACGACGCACCCGCTTCCCGTCGGCGTCGTAAACGTATTTGTTCAGACCGCCGCCAGCCGCGCTTGTCATTCGCCCTTCGGCGTCGTACGTCCGATCTCCCGCGCTGCCAAGTTGATTGTCAAAGATCAGGTTGCCTGCCGCATCGTAACACAACCCGTTCTTCGTCCCCGAACAACTCGTGCCGCTCGTCAGCTTCAACCGGTTGGTCGCGCTCGCCTCGGTCGCGTTCCAGCTTTGCGCGTTGTAGCCGGACACCGACAGCCGATTGCCCCAACGGTCATACGTGAAGGTCTGCGAAGTGACGTTGAATGTCCATCCCCCGCCGCTGTTCTGCTGCGCTTCGGTGATCGAGGTGATTCGATTCAGCCCGTCATAGGCATAGTCATCCAGTTGCGGAGTGACATATCCGCCGCCCGGCAGCGGCACATAGCTCCATTGCCTGACCAGATTGCCGTTGTTGGTCGTGTCGTCCAGGAGCGGATTCTGGTTAGCCGCCGCAGTCAGTCCGTAATAGAACTGCAGCTTCCCGCGATCCCAGTTAACGTCGTTGTTGACGCTGCCCAGAAATACCTCGGCCAGTTGGAGCCGCTTGTTGTAGCGCAGGTTGTGATAAAGAGACGTGCTCGTTCCGAACCGCTCTTTGAGCATCTGCCCAGCGGCGTTGTAGCTAGTCGCGTCGGAGTAAGTGTAAGACCCGCCGCCCAGATTGCCGCCTGCGCTCGCCAGTCTGCCGCTCGCGCCGTAGCTGTAATTGACGGCGCGGCCCGAAGGGTAGCCTTGCGTCAGGACGTAAGTTAGTGAGCAAAATTGATCTGGTATTTTGAGCCAATACCTTTTAGCACGTCGAACAGCGATCTCAGCAGGTCTTTGAACGACTCATAAGCTGATAATGGGAGCCAATGGTACTTGATCATACGCCAGAGAATTTCGATCAGGTTTAATTCCGGGCTGTAGGCGGGAAGCAGATAAACATACAGCTCACGAGTTTCCCACTCTTCCAACCGCGCTCGAAATGCGTCGCTTTTGTGTGTCGGCGCTCCATCAATCACCACCAGCGTCGGTTTGCTGATGATTTGGCTCAGGTGGTCGAAACAGGCAATGACGATCTCGGAATCAATGGTCTGTTCAAAGACGAACGAATGGAAGCGCAGATCGGGACTCAAAAAGCCCAGGACGTTGATGCGGTCGCTGGAGGCCGCCGGGATTTCGATTGTTTCCCCGACTGTCTGCTAGGCATAAGGCACACTCGGATCGAGCGTGAATCCGGCTTCATCAAAGTAGTAGAGATCGAACTCGCCGGCTTCGGCATCCGCGCGAAAGCCCGCAAGTTCAGCCTTCGCGGCTTGAAAGTCGGCTTCGTCGCGTTTGCCGCGCAAACTGCGCCGGAGACGCTTCCAAGTTTTGCCCCCCTGCTTGAGAATGCGTTTGAGCGTGCTGTGACTGATCTCTTTTCCGGTCGCTTCCTCGATTTTGCTCAAGCTGCGTTTGGATGATCGCGGGTCTTTCCCGACGATTTCGATGGCTTGCTTCTGCTCTTCTTCATTGAGGCTTGGCTTGCGGCCACGCCCCGGCTGATCGTGAAGACCATTAGTTCCATCGCCTTCCCAACGCTCAAGCCAGCGGCTGACCGTATCACGATCAACTTCGTAAATGTCGGCGATCTGATCTACGCTATACCCGCGAGAGTTGAGCAGAATCGCATGAGCGCGTCTTCGGACTACCTCGCTTGCTGCTTTCATCAACTCACGTAACTCCTCACCTTGCTCGTCGGTTAACTTTTTGACAAATCTTGTAGATGTTTTCATAGCACACGATTATGCCATAACGATTTTGGTCGCCAACTTAGCGCGAAGACGAAATCCGTTATGCAAACAGTTCACCACAACTTCCACCATGGTCTTTTGGTCCTCCTTGCCTCATTCCTTCTTCTTGCCTCATCCATCACCCGGCTTATGTATTCCGTGTTCTTTATTAAATCTATTTCCTCCTTCTTATCGTCCAATATGACGCACTCTATTTCCGGGCTTTCTATAACTTTTTGTCTGGCGTAAGAGCGCGCATCATTTAAGGACGTAAGTATTAGGTATTGGATGTTATTCCCATGCACTCGATGACCATGGCAATCAGTAACAATCCCTGTACGAAATTCAGCATACAGAATCCCATAGTGATTAGCAGGAATAACAGAGCTGAAAGTGCCTTCCAATTTCTCTTTCATGGTACTTTTGTGACCTTAGCCCCCGTCACAACTCCCCTCACTAAGATTTCCGCCTCGCTAACTGTGCCCCCTCCTTGGATTAGCCTTACATTATAGAGATTCGGACTAGCAGCCGTCCTTGATAATGGGACTACAGCTTCGAGGACGGCACCGCGGCCTCCTCCTCTCAGAGCATAGTTTAATGCAACTGCAGGATCAGCCGTCCAAGATGTAAACGGAGAGGTCAATGTTCCATTGGCGCCAGCGTTATGTTCAAGGGCGGAAGAACTGGATTTCCACAACTGCCACCATCTTCTGTTAGGCTTGACCACTCCATTTAATGCGGCATCAAATGCAATATGGCTTTCATTGACACCGCGATAAAGTGTAACGCCTTCTTCGGCTAGGGTGCAGTTTTCAAAAGTCGGTCAAAGTAGTCGGGAAACAATCGCCTGAATGACGATGAAGGGATACCTTTAAGGTTGCAAAAGCCTGCGAGGGCGCAACCTTAATTTTCGGAGGTATCCCGTGA
>JAJVHZ010000091.1 GCA_022072255.1 Gammaproteobacteria bacterium
CCAGCCCCGCCCCGCGTTGTCGAGGCCTGGCCCAATGCTCAGGCTCAGCCTGCCAACGGCAACGGGCACGCCACCCCGCCGCCATCCGATCTCCCCGGCTTCGAGGTGTGGGCGGACTGGTCACGCCCGGATCATGCCATCGCCTGGGGCATGGCCCAGGGCGTGTTCGATCACATGAACCACGCTCGCAACGCTTACGAGAAGGTGAAGACTTCCAGCAACCCCACCAGCGCCAAGCAGATGTGGGCTGCGTGGTATCTGGACGTGCGGCGCCGCATTGCCGAACGCGACGCCGGTTCCAACGACAGGCCAGCCGACCCGGACGGCTGGGACGACATTGACGCTCACGGCGTCGATCTCCCGCAGTTCAGCTAGTTTCAGCGCAGGGGTGCGACTGCGCAACAACGCACACGCCCGCCCGTGGGCATTGTACGCGGGCAAGGAGTACATCATGCTACCTGTATTTAGGATTGATGACATTCGTAATTTTCGCCCGCGGCCCTGCTATGACCCGTCCCGTTATCTGGCAGAAGACTGGACGGGAACGGCACTTGACGTGCTGGACGTGACGGACTGTCCCGCCGCCGACCGGATATGGGTCGTTCTCGGAATGATGTCTGAAAACGACCGTCGCCTGGCTGCTTGTTGTTTTGTACGTAGAACGCCAATCGGCGACGGCCGGACGGTCTGGGACTTGTTGACCGATGACCGGTCAAAGAGGGCAGTCGAAGTTGCCGAACGCTTCGCAGACGGCGAAGCGACGGAACGGGAACTGGCCGCAGCCAGGGACGCAGCCAGGGACGCAGCCAGGGCCGCAGCCAGGGCCGCAGCCAGTGCCGCAGCCAGGGCCGCAGCCTGGGCCGCAGCCAGGGACGCAGCCTGGGCCGCAGCCTGGGCCGCAGCCAGGGACGCAGCCTGGGACGCAGCCTGGGACGCAGCCAGGGCCGCAGCCAGTGCCGCAGCCTGGGCCGCAGCCTGGGCCGCAGCCAGGGACGCAGCCTGGGACGCAGCCAGGGCCGCAGCCTGGGCCGCAGCCAGGGACGCAGCCTGGGACGCGCAAATTGATATATTGCGCGAAATATTGACGGCATAGCCGCCTCGCAGGGGTGCGTCTGGGACGCCATCGACAGCGGGGTGTACCCGCTGAACCCTACCGGCTGGAAATGCAGCCCGCAGTACTGCGAGTACTGGGGCATGTGCCGAGGCCGGGCAGGGACATTCTGACCACATGTGCCCGGCTCCGAGGCATCGTATCGGGCAAGGATAATTGATAATGGCGATCTCTTGGAAAGTTGACGAACTGCGCAGCACGGTGCAGGCGCAGATGGCGCAAATCGACCGGCTCGATGTTGTGATAGACGAGTTGAGCGCCCGCGCCGAAGCCGCCGAGGCTGAGGTGGCCCGGCTGCGCGATTCTGAGATTGATGCGAAAGTATGGAAAAATCGCGTTGACGAAGCCGCAGGGGTAATCAATAGCCTGGAGGCGCAGCTTGCCGCCGTCCGGCAGGCGCTTGGCGGCAGCGAGAACAGCGACTTGGTGCTACTGGCAACCAAGATCAGCGAGGCGCTGTCAGCATCCGAACGCGAGCTAGAGCAGGCACGCGATTACGTTGACGATGCCATTGGTTGCGCCAACCCCATTGTTCCGCTGGTTGAGCGGATCGGGCTGCTGGTGTCCATGCTGGCCGCTGGCAGCACGACCACGCCAGCCGAGTTGGACGCCGTGGTGGATAAATGCACCGTTGACGCGCTGGCGCGACGCGTCGAGGAACTGGAAATAGCCATCCAAGCAGATGTCAGGGATCGCTTGGCCGACCGACAACAGATAGCTGCGCTGACGCGCACCGTCACCAACCTGCGACGGCTGGCGCAGCAGACGCACGGCCTGGAGGCGGGGCTATGACAGAAAAAGAACCGGACTGGAAGCACGCAATCTGCCCGGTCTGCAACAAGGGATTTACGGCGAAATCGTGGGAGAAACGCCACACATGGCTGATTGACCACGAAAGCGATGTACACGAGCGATGTTGCAGGTGCATGGGTATGCACGATGACGCCGCGGAGGCAGGATCATGACTATCATCACCCGTTTCCTCAACTGGCTGGCCAGCATGATTGTTGGCCCGGTCGCGCCCGAAGATGACGGGCTTTGGTTCTAGCCATGAAAACCGCCACCGTCACCGCAACGCCCAAGGGCCTGCTTGTCAGGACGCCCTACGACCCGGCATTCGTCGCCGGGTTGAAAGCCAGCATTCCCGCGGCCGGCCGCATGTGGGACGCCACCAGCAAGGTCTGGATCGTGGCGCACAACTACAGCCAGCCCCTGGGGGCGCTACTGAGCCTGCACTACCCCGGCGTACAGATGCCTGCCGTTGCCGGCGCGCTGCGCTTCGTCAAGCCGTTCGACGTGGACGGCACCCGATTCCTGGTCGTCTCAGACGGCGAACCGGACAGCGCCATCGACGCGTTGGCCGAAGCCGCCAAGTTCGCGGGGCGAATTGACACGATCTACGTTGGCCCGGAGAGTGGGGAGGGGCGCGAGTTCCTGGCCCGGCTGGCCCGCGGCGCTGGCGGGCGATCTGCAACCGCGACGGCTGGGCTGCATCTCGCAGCCGCCGCGACGCTGCTGTTAGGGAGCGGAACGTGATCGTCTCACGCGTCAAGGCCGGTGGCGCTGTCCAGTATGCCAAGCGGGTGCGGCGCGCGACCCAGACGAACACCACGAAACCCAGTACCGCCGTGGCGATCATTTGCGCCTCGGCTTCGGTCATGTCAACCATCGAGGCTGACAAACCCAGAATCAACTGGGCCAACACATCAATTAATGTCTGAACTACATCGGCTATGAAATTGAAAATCTGCCAAAGCACTTCCATGTGCGGCCCTCCTCTACGAACCCTGGCGGCCCGCTTGTCCAACGGTGTCGTTGGACGGTTTGACAAATTAGAATATATGTTCTACACTACGTTCATTCCAAGACCGTTGCTCACCAAAAAGGAGGCCTGTCATGTCATTCTGGCTCGATTTCATGGACATGTTCAACCTCATTGACCGCATCGAGGGCCTGCTGGCCCGTTTCTCCAACGCAGATTACGCGGGTGCAGCAAAACGCTCCGGCGGTATCGGCGTTGCCGCTGAGCTCACCCGATCTGCCCTAGGCACGAACTCCTGGACCTTTCAAGTGCGAAACGACACTGAATGGACCGGTGATGATATCGAGCGCTACTTGCGCAGATACGGCGTAATGATTTGGGGCCGCCGGGTGACAGGCAGGCACCTCATCTTCAGTGTGAAAGAACGTCAGGCCGACTGGGCCGAGTACTTGATGATGCGACGCGGTATACTCTTGGAGGGCCGCACCTTCAACCGATTGAATGAAGAATACCGCAAGGCTCACGCTCCGGGTGATTCACCGCCTGCTTGGGCTGATCAGAAAGGCCGCAGACGCTGACGACAGCCGAACAATAAACAAAAAGACTCCTGCCCTTTGGGGCGAGGAGTCTCGCGGTGCCACCGTCAAGGGCGCGGCGCTCAGCGCCGTCTACGCAAAGGGCCGCGTCTCCTGGGACAACAAGGCGTTGGAGGGGTATGCGGTTGCACACCCCGAACTGCTGGCGTTTCGCAGTGAGGGTGCGCCGTCCGTTTCCATTCGCGGCGTCAAGTAGGTTTTCGCAGGGGTGCGTCTGCGCAACAACGCACAGAAAGGAGAATACCCGGTGCGCGGCGTCGCTCCTGTACCCCGTAGGATTGCCTACAGGGCGCAGGAGCGACGTTTTGCTATCTATGCGGCGTCTAAGCCGGATTGCGCTAGAAAACCGCTCTCAGAGCGTCCTAGCGCGTCACGTGCTGGACGTTGGCCCAATCGCCGAGGGGGACGTAGTAGGCGCGCACCTCACCGCTGGCCAGGTGCTCAGCGCGCTGGACGATGTAGCGGATACCGCCATGCTCAACCTCGATCTCCGGGGAGTTGGGGACAAAGCCATCGGCGAAGATGCGCCGTTGCAGGCTGGCGTTGGGGTTGAACTGGATCACCTGCGCAGCGTCGGCGGCGGCCAGGATCAGAGCGGGGAGTGTAGGCGGCGCATTCAGCGCGGGGAGCAGCGCGCGCAAGTGCTGGCCGGGGCAGTCGGTGCTGTTGCCGGGTACGCTGCCATGACCAACGACCGGCAGCGCCCAGCCTCGCCACCGCTCAATCACAGCCACCACCCGGCGCAACGCGTCTCGCTCCTCAGCGGTCGGCAGGTCGCGGTCGAACTGGCCGGCCACGCAGACGGCCAGTCCGTAGCTGTTGCCAATGGTGTGCGCGTGGTAGCTGCGCACGGACGGCTCGTTCAGCAGGCTGACCACGGCCCGCGATCCGTAGTGCCGGATGCCGATGTGGTAGCCGATGCCGGGCCAGCCGTTGCCCGTCACGTGATACTGCGCCACGGCCTGCCAGGTTACGGAATTACTGGCCTCGGTGTGGTGGAGCACTACCCGGTCGATGCCGCTCAGCGGGCGGGTGTCGTAGCGCAGCGTGGCGTGACGCGGTAGCAAGCCGGACAAATCCTCGAACTGCTCGCCGAACTCGGTAGCCAGCAGACTACTGAGCGACGCGCCGGAATACGGCCCGCCGCTGGCCGCGATGTGCTGATTGATCATGGCGTTTAGCTCTCCGTCTACCTCGAAGTCTTCCCAGCCCATCGGCCCGGCTGTGAATACGGTTGCGGCCAGGACGCTGGGATCGTTGGCAAGCTCAGCGTCAAACGCTGCCAGTTGCTCCATATAGTGCGCGCGGTCGCGGCAGAACGTCCGCCAGCCGCGCTTGGGCTGGCCAACCACGCCGCCATCCACGCCGCATTCGGTGATCAGCAACGGGGGAAGGACAATGCCAGCCTCGGCCGCGTAGCGTTCGTTCATCCGATAGCGGAACGCGTGCCATTCGTTCATCCCTGCTTCGGGATGGGGGTAGTCGAGCACCCAATAGCAGTGCTGAGACCAATAGTCGCAGGACGCCAGGCCGCGGGCGATTGCCTGGAACCGTTCCCGGCGTTCGGCCTCGTTGCCTCCGGGGTTGCCTTCGCTCAGATTGCCGCCCACGATGCGCAGGCCAGCGCCGTGCATCAGGTCGGCCAGGCGGATCGTGAACGCGCTCAACTGGCGACAGAATGCCAGATCAGCCACGGGCTGCGGCTCGTTCGGCGCTTCCCAAATGCGGATGTATGGGGCGCGGGCAAACGTTGGCTGGCAGAACCGGAACCATTCATCAGCACCCGCAGCGCCGCGCGCTACCAGCGCGTTGCTGTCGTTGTCTGGCATGTAGACGCGGCCAACGATGCGCAGCCCAGGCCAGCGGTTCTCGGCTGGCGGATCCATGATCTTGATCCAGGCCGCAGCCGTGGGCAGGTTGACATGCGCTTGCAGGTGCAGCGCGAGTTTGCTTGTCATTGTTCCGCCGCCAGTTCCAGGACGCGGGCGGCGCGTGCCACGATCTGCTCCGGCGTCCAGGAGCTCACCATCATCACCTCGCACAACCTCAACAGCCTGTCCAGGTTCTGCACAGGTTGCTCAGGCGTCACCGGCTCGCCGTCCGCAATCTGAAACGTGAGGAACAGCGGCCCCTCGTGGTTGGTGCCGCCCAGCATCCCCACGCCGCCGATGCCGTCGCTCGGCAGGGACGGCGACAGCACCCAAACTGTGTGCGGCCCGCCCTCGGCCAGGTCTCGGATGTAGGAACCGGGGCCCAGGCCAAAGCCGGTGAAGCCGCTTTGCTCGGTCTGCTGGTGGACGGCGCGGTCTTTCCACAGCGTCATAAGCCCGGCGTTGCGCAGGTCGGGCAGGGTGTTGTCGGGCCAGTTGTTCGCCACGGGTTGGCCGCCGTGTGGTGCGCC
>JAJVHZ010000092.1 GCA_022072255.1 Gammaproteobacteria bacterium
GCGATGGGAAATACCGTTGTGCTGAAACCCGCCTCGTACACGCGGCTGAGCGCGCTGTTGTTCGCGGAGGTAGTGGCAGAGGCGGGACTGCCGCCTGGCGTGGTCAACATCATCACGGGCAGCGGCAAGGCGGGCGAGATGATCGTCACGCACCCCGACGTGGACAAGATCGCCTTCACGGGTTCCACCGAGATTGGGCGCACACTGCGTCAACTCACGGCGGGGTCGGGCAAGAAACTCTCGCTGGAGTTGGGGGGCAAGAGTCCCGTTGTGGTGTTCGAAGATGCCGATTTGGACGCGGCCGTTGAAGGCGTGGTGGATGCGATCTGGTTCAATCAGGGTCAGGTCTGTTGCGCAGGCTCCCGCCTCATCGTCCAGGAAAATGTCGCGCCGCGCTTTATCCAAAAACTAAAAACGCGCATGGGTCATCTGCGCGTCGGCGACTCGCTCGACAAGTCCATTGACATGGGCGCCATCGTGGACAAGAGCCAATGGGACACCATCGAACATTGGGTGAAGATGGGCGAGAAGGAAGGCGGCAAAGTGTTCCAGCCCGACATCCCCCTGCCCGCGAAGGGACTGTTCTACAAGCCCACGCTCATCACGGACCTCGATCCTGCCGCTTCGACGGTGCAGGAGGAGATCTTTGGTCCCGTGCTGGTTTCTTTAACATTCCGCACGCCCGAGGAAGCGATCGCGCTGGCAAACAACACGCGCTACGGACTCGGCGGCAGCGTGTGGAGCGACAACATCAATCTCGCGCTCGACGCGGCCAGCAAGATCAAGGCGGGCGCGATGTGGGTCAACTGTCACAACGTGTTCGACGCGGCGGGCGGATTCGGCGGCTATCGCGAATCAGGCTTCGGGCGCGAGGGCGGACGCGAAGGACTGTTCGAGTACGTCCGACCGAAATGGATGGAGAGGCCGCGGCCTATGGTGACGGGGGACGGGGGACGGGGGACGGGGGACGCGAAAGCCTGGGGCGAGCACACCCCCTCGCGTCCCGCGCGACCCGAGGCGGGTCGGGCAAATGGACATTCGATTCCCCCCGTCGACCGCACCCCGAAGATGTACGTCGGCGGCAAGCAGGTTCGTCCCGATGGCGCGTACACCCTCAGTGTGGTCGGAGCAAAAGGCAAGTTGGTCGGGCAGGTCGGCGACGGAAATCGCAAGGACATCCGCAACGCGGTGGAAGCCGCGCACGCGGTGATCGAAGCCAAGCAGGGTTGGGCGATGCGGCACGGATACAACCGTTCGCAGATCCTGTATTTCATCGCCGAGAATTTGGACGCGCGCAACGCCGAGTTCGCGACACGAATTGTTGAAATGACTGGACGAACAAAGAGGTCAGGGCAAGCCGAAGTGGACGCGGCGGTGGAGCGTCTGTTCACGTACGCGGCCTGGGCGGATAAATACGGCGGCAACATCCAGGAGACCACCCTGCGCGGAATCACGGTGGCGGTGAACGAGCCTGTGGGCGTGATCGGAATCGCCTGCCCCGACGAGTATCCGCTGTTGGGATTCGTCTCGCTGATGGCGCCTGCCATTGCGCGCGGCAACACCGTGGTGATGATCCCCAGTCAGCGCTTCCCGTTGAGCGCGACCGATTTTTATCAGGTGTTGGATACGTCCGACGTGCCTGGCGGCGTGGTCAACATCGTCACAGGCGACCGCGACCACCTGACCAAGACTCTCGTCCAGCACGAAGACGTGGACGCGGTCTGGTACTTCGGCTCGGCGGAGGGCAGTTACTGGGTGGAGTACGAGTCCGCTGCCAACATGAAGCGGACGTGGGTCGGCTACGGCCTGCCCCGCGATTGGATGGATCGCGAGCAGGGCGAAGGTCACGAGTTCCTGCATGAGGCGACACAGGTGAAGAATATCTGGGTGCCGACGGGGGAGTAGGGAGAGGAGAGAGTGGAGAATGGAGATTGGTGAGAAGACGCATACCGCGCGGTCGGTGCAGAGGATGATTGAGGTTTGGTAAAACCAAATTGGACGCGGACAAGCGCGGAGAACGCGGAAAAGAACAAAGGCGATAGGCGGTATAATAAACTGCATACAACGCTTCGCACATATAAAGGGATTGTGCCATGTCCGATTATGACCAGCAAAACCAATCCGTGAAAACTCAGTTCAACATTGGAAGAGACCAAGTAATTCACAACTTGGTCTTGGTTGGGCAATTATTGGATTTTGCTAAAGTTGAGGGATTGCTACCAAAACCATCCGCAACATCAATGGATTTTACGAAGATACTTCAATCTGTTGAAAAGAACATTGATAAACAGATCGAAAACAATCTAGGATTTGCAGCAGCGTTTGCAGGACAAATTTTACAGAACATCGTAAAAAAATTCGATCCCAAAGAATCGCTAGCTATCGTTCCTATTAAAAGCATTTTGAAAGAATTACCATCACAAATCAAATATAGCTTACAACACTTAAATTATTGGGAAGCCTATGCGGTCAAAAAGATGGATTACTTTAAAGGATATCAGCGAACTGGGATAGTACTTGATTCTCTGAACACAATTTGGAACAAGCGCTTTGGACAAGTTAGAACTTTTATGATTACCGATTATCCAGAATTAATTTACTTCGCATGGAATACAAGAAGTAAAATTGTTGAAATTGAAGAACTTACAATTGCAGAAAGTCAGGTCATCACACTTGGAATAGCAATTGATCTGATGAGACTATATATGATTGCAGAAAATGATATGAGAACATGGCGCGGAATAATGAAATCTTTTGGATTGAATAAATAGTCGCTTTTTTTCAAAATCCAATATTCATGGAGAATAATCTATGACTAAGTTTGACCAACGCGGACAAAAAGTGGAAGGCGATCAATACAATATTGGCAGTGATTTGGTAATCAATGCCATTCACACTAAATCCGATATTCCCATTGAGTTGCAAAAAATAATTGCAGAAATAAAAAAAGCAACTCAAGCTGGAGCGTTACCTGCTGATATTTCCCGTAAAGCAGAAACAAAAATCAATGAGGTGGTCGTTGAGACTGAGAAGGAAAAGCCAAATCCAAAAACTGTTTTGGACAGACTCCATGAGGCCAAAGCCATTATTGAAGGTGTGGCTTCTGCCGCTGGACTTGTGACTGTATTGACACAAGCGGCTGAAGTGGTAGGCAAGTTCTTCATGAAATAAAGAACCCTTTCAAACAAAAATAGTAATAGGCAAAATAGATCATGGGAAGATTTCTCTTCGTGCTCCCTTCGTAACCTTCTTGTTTATAAAGAAAAATTCGCGTCCCTCCGCATTCATCCGCGTCCGATTGAATTTCGGGCTGGGGGGAGGGTTGGGAGTATTTTTTATGCTATACTGCCGTTCATCGTGGGGAAACCCACTGCAAGAAAACTTTCCCCGAAACCGTGAACCTATTTTCTACAGCCAAAGGAGGCAAAAATGACCGTGAAATACAATGTCGTCGAGCGCGGAAACCCATCCAACCCTGCCGCGCCCAAGAAGTTCTATCCGTCCATTGAATCCAGCGGGCGCAAGACCCTGCGGCAAATGGCGGAGCGCATTTCGCAAATTTCCACCATTTCCACCGCCGATACAATGGCTGTGCTGGAAGCCCTGCTGACCACCATCCCCGATGAGTTAGCGGCGGGAAATATCGTGGAATTGGGCGATTTCGGCAATTTCTGGCTGAGGAGCGATTCGGAAGGCGCGGATACCGCCGAAGCCGTGCGCGCCAGCCAGATTAACAGCGTTTTGCCCCGCTTCAACCCTGGCAAGGAATTCAAGAAGGTTCTGGAAGCCATCGAGTTCGAGAAGGCGTAAACACTTCTAAATGTTTTCCCCAAGACTTCTAAATGTTTTGCCAAAGACATTTAGAAGTCTTTTGTTTTCCTTTAGGCAAGATTTGGCGGAAAAGCCGAATTTGACATGCTATAATTTCGGCGCGGAGATGCCAAACTTTCATGGATAAGAGAAGAAAGAACCTTCTAAAAATTTCAGAACCACAAATGGGTTATGCCATTGATTTTGGGAATATGCGAGTAAAGGCAAAGCCATTTATTAAGTGGGCAGGAGGAAAGTCTCAACTCCTGCCTGATATGTCCAAACTATTTCCTCCCAAAGACCAGATTGGAAGATATTTCGAGCCTTTTCTTGGCGTGGAGGTATGACATGAACTTTAATTTCATAGACAACCAAAGAACAAAAATGTCAGATGTTCTTGCTTCCAATCTTTCGACTTCAAAGTCAGCAAAAATTGCAGTCGCGTTCGCAAAACATTCTGGCATAAAGTTGATTGAAGGGGCACTGTTGAAATGCTTGGACAATGGCGGGAATATTGAGTTTGTGATTGGCTTGGATTTCCATACCACAGACGCTGTTGTTTTACAAACTTTCGGCACTTACTCAAAATCGTATCCAGAGTTTCGCTTTTATTGCTTCAGCGATCCATCCGACAACATTGCCACTTACCATCCCAAACTCTATTTGTTTGAAGCCGATGGTCTCGTCAAAAGTGTTATTGGCTCGTCCAATTTGACTAAAGGTGGACTGAGTGAGAATATCGAAGTAAATGTTTTGCTCGAAATGGAACGTGAAAGTGAAAAAGCCGAAAACATTTTTGATATTTATGCACAGATAAAATATCAACCATCTAGGTTTGTTCCTGATGACGCGTACATTGGAGCATATCAAGCGGTCGTTGAAGAGAACCAGAAATCAAAGTTCAGACGACAGGAAACCAAAGCCGCGATTGAACGCCTCCGTGAATTGGAAAAAAATCTTCCAAAGCCTTACACAAGCCCAAAGAATTTACAAGGCTGGCAAAAACTTGTTTTCTCGAAATTGCCAAATACTGAATTTCAAACAGGCGATTTGTATAAGTACGCTTTGGAATTTGCTCAAACATATCCTGAAAACAAATATGTTGAGGCAAAAATCAGGCAAGTTTTACAACAGTTGCGCGATTTGGGAATAATTCTTCATCTGGGTGAAGGTCGTTGGATGAAGAGCGATACCGTATATTGAGATGTAAAGGAAATGACCATGACATCCCGCAGAGAATATGACATCATACGAATTCCATCTAATGATTGGGAACTCATTTCAGAGACAGTTTCTTTGGATGGAAGTTATCCCGAAGAACTCAAAGGCGAAATTTGGAAGGCTCTCGACAACATAAGATTTTTGCCAGACCCTTGGGTAGTTGTTCAAATTACAGAGGGTAATTCTCCGAAAGCGTATTTGTTTGCGGATGAAAAAGCGGCTGAGAAATATGCTGCGACGGTTAAGAAAAATTTGCCTAAAAAGACTTCGATTATTTGTGTCAGAGTGTTATATAAACAGTTATCTTAATTTTGTGTATTGAAAACCAAAGGGGGCGACTGGCATGAACCGCGCTTAATGGCAAAGGTTGACGACCCCGAACAACTGCCAAATGTATTGCGCGAGGCAGGGTATTCCTTGTTGGCAGTCACAAACGGCAGTTACTTGGTTTTTCAGGGAGATGTTTTTATACCTGTCCCCGATTGTTCCATTGAATCTGTTTACAACCCCCGAACAGATTTCCCCCTAGAAACCATAGGCAGAGGAACGGGAGAAG
>JAJVHZ010000113.1 GCA_022072255.1 Gammaproteobacteria bacterium
ATCCGGTGACGATTCGGCGTGGTGGTGGACTGTGCAGAGTTACGATTGGAATGGCAGGCCGGAGGTCACGACCAATACCAATGGAACGACCAAATCTGTCAGCTATGGCGGTTGCGGCTGCGCCGGCAGTAACGCGATGACGATTACGGATGAGTCCGGTCGTCAAAAGAAGGTGATTTACGATGTACTCGGACGAGTACGGAAGACACAGGTGTTGAACAGCGGTGGAAACGTTTATTCAACCCAAGTCAATACATGGAATGTCCGTGACCAGGTTACATACAGTAGGCAGTATTCCGGCGATCCGGCGGATGTTTCAACTTGTCCGAGCAATGCGTGTCTTGAAACAGCGATGCTTTACGATGGACACGGGCGAAAGGCTTCCAATAAGCGCCCGGATGAAAGTATGGCCACCAGCTACGAATATCATGATGACGACACGTTGAAAAAAGTGACTGACGCGCGCGGGGCATACGCGAGCTTTACATATTGGGGGCGTCCGTTGGTCAAAGACATCACATACAACAAGCCAAGCGGAGTCGGAGATACTAATTCAGTCTACTTTGAGTATGATGGAGCCAGTAATCGGACTTTGATGATCGAAAAGGTTCCTAACACAGACCCTGACCCGAATCAAAGGTGCGGGCCGAGCCGCGAATGTGGCCGAACGACTTACTCGTACGATCAACAAAGTCGAATGCAATGGGAGCTGAGGACGTTCTATGGGTTGTCCGGGTCTTACAAGCTCACTTACGATTACAACTTATCCGGCCAGTTGAAGCAGCTTGGCTACGAATCCAGCAATTTCGCAATGGATAATAACACTATTTACTACGGTCATGACAAAGCTGGGAACCTGACATCGGTCACAGGAACGCCATTTGCCGGTGTTACTACATATGCTGCGGGTATGCAATATCGAGCTTGGGGAGCGGTGAAATCACTCTCTTATGGCAATGGGATAACATTTTCAGCCAATTACAACAAACGTCTGCAAATGCAGACGTTTGAGATCGCCAAAACTGGATCGCCAACTATGATGAAGGCGGATTTTCAATATTATGGCGACGGGCGTATCAAATACGCGAAAGACTACAGAGATGATAGGTTTGATCGCGCGTTCAGCTATGACCAAGTGGGACGTATACAAGAAGCCTATGCAGGCTCGCAGGCTCGCGGTTTCATGGGATTGCCTGATCCAAACCCGGCCACGCCACCTTACCGGCAAAGCTATCAATATGATGTATGGGGAAATACGACAGGAAGTAGCGGGAAATTCTGGAGCCGTGATTACACTTCCACGGATAGTTACAACCCCAATGGGCAGCGGCAGGGCTGGCAATATGATGGCGCTGGTAACTTGCTCAATGATAGCCGTAATCAGTACATCTATGATGCCGCTGGACGTAATATCTCGGTAACAGCTAACGGCCAGAATCCAAAGGCTCAATCGCTTGATGGTGACGGTTTGGTGATTAGGCAGGTCAACTATACTCAACTACCAAACCCGGCTTGCTATTATTTACGTTCAACGGTGTTGGGCGGAGTTACAGTCATTAAGATTAATGGAACCGATAACGGCCCGGGTTTTCTGTCGGTAGGGAGGGTAACAGGAGAGACTATCTACGCCGGAGATGCGGAGATTGCCACTCAAACCACATATGCTAATGGAAGCATTAGCTTATCCTGGACTCACTTAAACCCGGTAACTAACAGCAAAGGGCATTCATTTGCTTCTGGCGAGTATTTCACTGATATAGAGCCAGACCCGACGGGCGCGTACCTGGGGTTGACGGAACCTGTTTCCAATCCAGATCCGCCACCATCGGGCGGTGAGGGCATCCCGCTTTTCTTATTACCGACAGGCGGAGACCCATGGGTTAAAGTGACGGTTGATGGGGTTGAAGTCCCATGGGCAGAAGCCCAGCGGCTAATAGGGATGGGAATCGCAACACGCGCGCCGGAAAATCTTTTCGCCCCGGTTGTTTGGCACGGCGAGCGAACGCTGGCAAAATGGCAATCATTTGCGGACGGCTATCAGGGTTATGTTCCGATCGGGGCGTGCTATGGAGGAGATGGCGTCCTCACGCGGTGTGGCAACGGAAAACCGCAGCTATACTGTAGCTATCATAGCGGTCTTAGAGATAACGTGGCGGCTATTAATGGAGCTACTGGTGAAGCAGAGCTTGGGTATAGCTTAAGTTTTGGGTTGCAACAAGGTGGTGGGCCGCGAAGCCAAACACAAAGCCAGACGCCAACGCCACAGGGAAATTGCGCGACTCCTAATAGTCTTATCAATGACCCGGAGCATAAGAAATTATTTGAGGCACTTTGGGACAGAACAATGGCATCGGGGGAAGAAAATGGGGCAGCGATTTTTTACGAGTCCGTAACTAATACTTACCATAAGATAAAACTTTCAGAGGGAGAGCATATGAAAGTTTTATCTACTGACAAACAAAGAGTCGTTTATGAAGTTCCTACTATGCCGAATGCTGGGCGTGAGATGAAGGCTGCATTAAATAACTTTGCTGCAGAAAAGCGTGATGTCCTTTTCATGGCTTTTTTTCACACACATCCTAATTACAAATCTACTGGAAATAGCAGAGATGGTGAACCAAGTGGTTTTTTGGGTGATGCAAATACACAAGAGGACTTCAGGTTTCCTTTAGGGATTATAAGAACTGGTGACGGATATTTCTTTTTCATGGGTTTTAAATCTTTTCGTTCCGATGACCCAAGAGCAAATAAATGCATATGGGAACTTATAAAAGAAAAACGTCAGCAGTAGCAAAGAAAGCGGAAAGGGAGTTCATAAATGATCAGGACTAGAGCCTTACTTACGAGTGCCCTGCTAATATTTCTTATTGGCATTATTCCTGCTACGGCTTGTATGCATAAAAGGGAAGGTATGCAACAACAGCCCGATGCTGCGATTACTATAAATCAAGGTGACCAGAAGCTGCGTCTTTCAATACCTAATGCAGAGTGGGAACCTATGTTCTTTAAATCTCTTGAAACTTATACAAAGAAAATCAACTTGCCGAACTTGAGAACTGTTGTGCTTCCAAATAAGGATGATCTGGAAGTTCGTTTTTGGACTGACGCTCTTCCTAGCAAACTCGATGGTATTATCTTACGACGAATAAACAATCAGTGGTCTGCTGTTGGTATTCATGTAACAGGTGAGCGCAAGGAGGCTCTGCCAACTCAAAAAAAACTTGCTGTACCGAAATCCGGTTGGGATAAGGCTTGGGAGAAGCTTGTAGGAGCAGGTATTTTGACATTGCCAGATGCATCTGAAGTGAATTGTAACGTAACTACGATTGACGGTTTAGGTTTTGTCGCAGAAATTAATTTCAACTGGAGTTATAGGACGTATGCCTATGGCAATCCACAGCTTGCAGAATGCAATGAGGCCAAACGGATAATATCCATAAGACAGATCATATTTGATGAATTTGCACTGTAGCAAGCTCGCTATCTTCACCCATAGCTTTTCTTCAGCGGAGCATAGAAATTGCAATCCACTGAAGCGCAGCAGCCGGGAGCCTGCGGTCGTTTTTCTGAGGGCTTCAACGGCCATCAGCGAAGTCGCCGCGTTGGTCCCGGACAGCAAGCGAAGGCAGACGGCGGCAGGAGTTGGCATGGCCGTTTCTCCCAGCGAGTTCCCCTTGTTGGCTCGCGCGCATTTGATTCGCGGGTGCCCGTTTGCGCTTTCGCATTCCGTTGGCAACCGTCTGTTCCGCTTTTCGATCTATTGAAAATTCGGGCACATAACTCAGCGGTAGAGCACTGTCTTCACACGGCGGAAGTCGCAGGTTCGAATCCTGTTGTGACCATCTCAACTTCAGGTGGAGCCTTGAGCGCAGCATCAAGCCCAGCGATCCCTGAATTCGTCGTGCGATTGTCCGGACGCCAGCATCATCTCGAAATCAATCTTTCCTTCATGCGACCTGTCGCTCCCGGCTGACGGTTCATAACCGGGCGGCATACCCAGGATTTCCCGGCTCAGCCATTTGAAGTCCTCAGCGGCGGAACAGAATGGGCTGGACTCGACTACCGACATTCCCTGCGCCGCCGCTTCAATGATCCTCGCGCTGGTTCGGATATGGGTTTGGAACAGGTCATCGCTGAAAATGTGGAGTATCTCGCGCTTGAATTCCCGGTCGAATCGCCGGCGCTCATCGTAATTGTTCAACACCACCTTGATTGAGGGCATCGGCCTGGCGAACCGGTTGTAAATCCCAGCCATCCAGTCAATCACGGCGACCATTCCCTTCAATCCGTAGATTCCGCAGGAGACGGCGAGGACGACCTGATGGGCCGCGTCAATCCCGATCTGGGTTGACCGGCATAGCCCGGCGGGGGAGGCCACGATGACATAGTCGTAACGCGTCGGCGCCGGGCCGATGCCTGGGCGGATGACTTTTTCGAGTTTAAGCATCGGTGATAGAATGCGGGTCGTTATGGAAACAACATCCAGACAATATGTTGAATTCAGCGAAGGTGATTATTATGTGGCTGGAAGCCGTGTCTTGCTCGAACCTCTCGTCGCGGAGTTCCTCGACGGGCGTTCGCCTGAAAGCATTCAGCAATCGTTTCCGGCGCTGGGGCTAGCCGAAATTTACGGCGCAATCGCCTTTTATCTCGATCATCAGGCGGATATTCATTCTTACCTGCAACAGCGAAGGGCTGATTACGAGGCCAGGCGGCAAGCGAATATCAACCGGGATGAAGAGTTCCACCTTCGGCTCCGGGAGAAAATGAGCGAATCCAGGCAGCGGCAGGAGTTGGCCCAACCGTGAAAATTCGTTTTCAGGCTGACGAGAGCCTCAGCTACGCGCTCATTCAGGCGGCCTTGCGTTTAGAACCTTCGATTGAATTCACGACTGCCCGGCAAGCCGGTGTGTTGGGCTTGGGCGACCCCGAAGTTTTGGCTGTCGCGGCGAACGGCGGGCGATTGCTCGTGACGAGAGACAAAGCGACCTTTCCTCAGCATTTCGCGGATTTCATCGCCCACAGCGAAAGCCCGGGCGTAATCGTTATTCCCCCGCATTTGACGATTGCCCAGATAGCCGAAGAGTTATTTCTGGTGTGGCTGGTCATGGATGCCGAGGAATGGGTCAACCGAATCACCTACCTGCCAGTAGAGATCTAAAGCCGCTGTCAGTTCAATTCAGAAACTGTCCAAACTCTGATGGCTTTTTTTCTGTTGTCCGCATTGTCAACCAGGAGTGAGGGGAGCCATCGCCTCGCGGAAGCGCCTGACGATGCGCGCGGGCTGGCCTTGACAACCGACATCCCCTGCGCCGCCGTCCCTTCAACCCGTACATCCAGCAGGAGACGACGAGGACGACCTGCTACTTGCTGAGGTATAAAAAACGGGTGGCCGAAATACCGGCCACCCCTAAGTTCCGATTAGCTCAACCACAGGAGTAGTAGAGACTGTTAGTCCAGCGTCACTGTGATGAACGTT
>JAJVHZ010000110.1 GCA_022072255.1 Gammaproteobacteria bacterium
GGGTCAAAGGATCAAGGAAAGGGTTGGAAGACAATCCAGGCTGTTCTTTGACCCTTTGCCCCTTTGACCCTTTGTGTTTTTTCTGTTGTAGCATTTAAAAACTGAATTTCGCCGCAATCTGGAACGCGCGCGCGCCGCCCGATCCGAACACGCCGCCAGCCGTCGTGATCGGAGCGCCGAAGCCAAACGACCGCAGATAGCCCGGATCAGCAGGGTTGGCGCTGTCGCGCGTCAACACGTTCGAGAAACCTGAATAGTTCACGTTCGAGACGCCCAGGATGTTCGTCACGTTGAAGAGGTTGAAGACCTCGACGATTGGTTCCAGCCGCGCCTTCTCGCCAAGCTTGAAGACCTTTGAAAATCGCAGGTCGAACGAGCCGAAGCCGTCGTTGAACTGCGCATCGTCTCGAACCAGCGGCAGCGGCTGCCCGTTCACGCCGCCCGCCGAGTTGAGTTGCTGAATGAAACTGTTCAGCTCCGCGCCGGTTTTGAACACGCGGCCACCCGCGTTCCGTTGCAAAACGGGAATGCGAGAACTGGCGTCGGGCAGCAGGATGTCCATCGGCACGCCCGAAGCCAGCGTGACAATCGGCGCAAGCTGGAATCCGTAAGGCATTTCGACCGCGCCCGAAAACGTGAAGTAATGCCGGCGGTCATTCGGCGTCGGCCCGTATTCCAGTTGAACGTTGTTCGGGTTGACCGGGCCGTTCGAGAACGGTATCTGATCGTCGTTTGCGTAGTTGAACGCTTTCGACAGCGTGTACGACGCGCGGAATTGATACCGGTTGGCGAAGCGTTTTTCCAGGCTCAGCAGCAGCCCGTCGTATTTCGTCTTGACGCTCGATTCCAGATTGACGACGCGGTCGGGGCCGCCAACGACCGGGTTGTTCACGACGCCGATTGTGCGCCCGATGATGAATCGCGTTCCGAAATTGTGAACGTAGTCGGCGCGCGCGACCAGGTTCGGCGCAAGCTCGCGCTGAACGCCGAAATTGAACTGCTGAACCATCGGGTTTTGCAGGTTGTTGTCAATGATGTTGATGCCGGAAGCGCCGGCGCCCGGAAGGATGAAGCCGGTGAAGGGATTGCCGAGCGTCGGCGCGCCCGGACGGAACCTTCCCGTCGCCGGATCAATGAAAATCGGCGCGCCCGTCGGATCGGTCAACGCATTGCCCGCGCGGACTTCAATCGCCAGCGCGCGCCCGTCCAGCCCGCGTTCGAGCGAAATGATTTCGAGCGTGATGCGGTCGTAATAAATTCCGTAGCCGCCGTGAACGCTCGTCCTGCCGTCGTCGGTCGCCCAGTTGAAACCGAAGCGCGGCGCGAAATTGTTGGTGTCGCGGACGCGAGCCCCGCGATAAAACGATTGCACGATCGGATTGCGGTTGGCGTACCAGTCGTTGTTGTTGACGTTCGTGTCGAGTTCGTAGCGCAGCCCCAGATTCAGAGTCAGGTTGCGGTTGACGCGCCAGTCGTCCTGCGCGAACGCCGCGAAGTGATTGTTGTCGGCGTTGTCAATCAGCAGCGACTGCGCCGGTTTTGAACTGCGCAGCGTGACGGCGAAGAGCAGGTCGCCATCGTCCACCCGGCCATCGCCGTTGAAATCGGCCTGCGCGAAATCCTGCACGAACTCGATGCGGCCCTGCTGAAAAACGCCCAGATCGAAGAGCGCGTCCACGCGCTGAACGTCCGCGCCGAATTTGAGCGTGTGCGCGCCGCGAATCAGCGACAGCGCGTCGGAGAATTGCAGCCGGTTAAGCTTCGCCGCCTGCGGCACGCGGAACGACACGCCGTCCAGAATCGAAGGGAAAGTCAGTTGCGGGCCGGTCGTGAGCGGGACTGTGTTGTTGTAAAAATTGTTGACGCTGAAGCTGAAGCTGTTGACGACGGCCGGCGTGAACACTCGCGTCCAGTTCGTCAAAAACGCCTGATGGTTGTTTTTCAGATTTTGCCGCTGCGAAGCCGAGCCGATGGCGCGATCGAGTTTCGTCGCGCCGGTGTCTTCGAGCCGCTCAATCGCGTAACGGAAATTGAAGCTGTCACGATCCGAAAGCCGCCAATCGCCGCGCACGAGTCCGAGCAGGTCGTCGTGGGGCGCGGGCGCGAAGCCGCGTCGAATCCGGCGCGCGGCCACGTCGCGTTCGCCAACCAGCACGGCGCCATCCTGATTGCGATACTCGAACGCGCCGAACCACCACGCGCGATCTTTTTTGATCGGGCCGCCGAGCGTCGCCGCGTATTGCTGCCGGTCAAACGGTGGTTCCTGGTTGCCTCGGTCGAAAGTTGCGGGCAGCCCCTGCAACCGCCGGTCGCGCTCGAAGAACGAAAACGAACCGTGCAGATCGTTCGCGCCCGCTTTGGTCACGACGTTGATGACTGAGGACGCCGAACGGCCAAGCTCCGCCGAAAACCGATTGGTCGCTATCTGGAATTCCTGCACGGCGTCTTGCGAGATGTTGATGAGCGGCCCGCCGACCACATCGTCGTTGTTGTCCGCGCCGTCAATCGTGATATTGCCGCCGCGACCGAGTTGTCCGGCTGAGGAGATGATGACGCTGCTGGTTTTTGTCGGATCGAAATTCGGCGCGGGCGTGTTGCCGGGAATGAGCAAGGCGAGTTCGAGATAGTTGCGGCCATTGAGCGGCAGGCTGGCTATTTCTCTCGGTTTAATAACGCCTTCAACAAGCGCATTGCTTATATTCACCAGCGGTTCCGAGCCAATGAGATCATCGAGAGAATCATTGACCTGGCCAACCTCCATCTGTACATCCCTCGTCAATGATTGGCCGACTTGAACACTGTAACCCGTAAAGAGATGTTTTTTGAATCCCTCTTTCTCGAAAGCCAGTTCGTAATCAGCCGGGTTCAAGTTCGTCAGTATGTACAAACCTTCGCTGTTCGTAACCGTCTCGCGCTTTGCGCCGGTGGCTTTTTGTGTTGCGGTGACTTTTGCGCCAGCGATTACGGCTCCGTTTTGATCTGTGATGCGCCCGCTCAAAGTCGCCGTCGCCGCTTGTTGCGCAGCCGCTGTGGTGATGAGGCACAAAATCAGGCCGAGCGTCGCAGCCGTGAAAAACACTCCTCGCATAATTTGGAGAACTCCTTTGTGACTGTGAATGGATAGACGTGCGAAGCGACAAGCAATTGTCTGGCCGAGACCGCCGATTGACAACCTCGGATTTTGCCAAACCATTCAGGAATGAAGAGTAAATTTTTTTCCGGTTGCGGCGCGGTATTCTGCCTGCGATGTGGCGGCGTGACGAAATATCGCCAGAATGGCGGTATCTCGCCACGTCCCGTTCGACATATCGCAAGCGCGATCAATCTCGCGGCTCTGCGATGATTGAATCATTTTGCGAAGTCGAGTATTTTTGCAGCGCTCCGGCATCATTCCACGCGACTTCAATTCTGCGATGAAAAGCGATTTCGACCTTGCCATTATCGGCTCAGGATTTTCCGGCTCGCTGTTGGCGATGATCGCACGGCGCGCCCACGCGTCCGTCGCACTGCTTGATCGCGGCGCGCATCCGCGTTTCGCCATCGGCGAAGCCACATCGCCGATGATGAATCTGATCATCGGGCAAGTAGCCGACCGCTACGATTTGCCTCGTTTGAAGCCGCTGACCGCGTGGGGCGAATGGCAGCGAAGCTACCCGCAACTGGTCTGCGGGTTGAAACGCGGCTCGACTTATTTCAAACACGAATCGGGCGCGCCGTACCGGACAGCGCCGGATCGTTCCAACCAACTGCTCATCTCATCCTGCCCAAATGACGAGGCCGCCGACACGCACTGGCTGCGCTCCGATGTGGATTACTTCCTGTTGCAGGAGGCCATCGCGTGCGGCGCGGAATACCTGGATCAGACGGAACTGCGTTCAATCGAATTGGGCGGCGGCGCGGGGACGAAGCTTCGCGGCGAGCGGCGCGGGCGCCCGGTGAAGTTGCGGGCGCGGCTGGTTGTGGACGCGAGCGGCCCGCGCGGTTTTTTGAGCCGGGCGCTCGGTCTTGCCGAAAAACGCTTCGAGGGTTTTCCCGCGACTCAGGCGCTCTATTCGCACTTCATCGGCGTCCATCGCTGCGACGCGATGCCCGATTACGAAGTCGAAGAAGCGCCGCCTTATCCGATGGATGACGCCGCAGTGCATCACGTCTTCGATGGCGGATGGATGTGGGCGCTGCGATTCAACAACGGCGTGACGAGCGCCGGAATCGCCGTCACCGAGGAGATGGCGAGAGAGTTGAAATTGTCGGAAGGCGAAGCCGCGTGGCGGCGGTTTCTGTCGCGCTTCCCTTCAATCGCCGAGCAGTTCGCCGGCGCGCGTGCGATCCGCGAATTCACCTGGGCGCCGCATCTGAGCTACGCCGCGGAGACGGCCGCCGGAGAAGGCTGGGCGATGCTGCCCTCGGCGGCGGCTTTCGTTGATCCGCTCTTCGGCGCCGGAATGCCGATGACGGCGCTCGGCGTCGAGCGGCTTGGCCGTCTGCTGGAAGAAAATCCCGGCGACCGTGAACTCAGCCAGCGGCTGCGCGAATATAGCCGCGCGACGCTCAAGGAAGCCGATCACTTCGCTGACTTCGTCGCGGGGTGCTATGCGGCGTTCCCGCAATTCGACCTCTTCACCTCGCTTTCGATGATGTACTTTGCCGCCGCCAGCTATTGCGAAATGGCTCGCAGGATGGGGCGCAACCATCTGGCGCAACATTTTCTGGCGCTGGATCACTCGGATTTTGCGGATGCCGCCGGACGCTTCAGTCAAACATTGCGTCAAAACCATTGCCTCGACTCGGCGCTGTTCGCCGCGCAGGTAAGGCAGAAGATTGATTGCCTGAACGTGGCCGGATTGTGCGATCAGCGCAAACGAAACTGGTACGACGTTGATCTGGAAGACGCGATCAATTGCGCAGAAAAGCTGGAAGTGACCTCCGACGAGATGCGCGGATTTTTGCAGACTGCGAGTTGGGCGCAAATCGCCGTCAATCTTCAACAGCGCCTTCCGAAGCGACTCGCGCGCCAGGCGATTCAGTTGTTCGCTTATCAGGATCATCCGGCGGACGAGCCTGAACCGGTGGGCGAGTTGATCGGTTCGAGTCCCGCGTTTCGGCAGATGTTCGAGGACGCGTTGAACGTCGCGCCGACCGACGCCACCGTTCTGCTGCGCGGAGAGACGGGCACGGGCAAGGAGTTGCTCGCCTACGCGATTCATCAACACAGCCTGCGCAATCGCGGCCCCT
>JAJVHZ010000021.1 GCA_022072255.1 Gammaproteobacteria bacterium
GCTCGCCCGCTTCGCTCTGACGATTTTTGATTCGAACTTTGAGATACGATTTTTGTGGCGGCGAAACTCTATCACAGCCTCTCTCTTGATGTAATGTTTCGGCGTGTGGCATGGTTGCCGCTCGATTACCCCCGGGTGCGCATCGCTTCCAGCGCGCTATTGGCGAGTCGTCTATTGACAGGAAGTAAGCGACTCGCCAATAGCGCGCTGGAAGCGATGCGCATCCGGGAATTCTCAAGGAGAAAAATTCATGAATGTCAGTTTGATCGGCCTCGGAATCATGGGCGCGCCGATGTCTCGCAATCTGATCAAAGCCGGATTCAATTTAACTGTCGCCACGCGCACGCCGGGCAAAGCCGAAAAGTTCGCCGCCGAAAATTCATCGCTCGGTCAGGTGAAAGCCGTCAACACGGCGGCGGAAGCCGCCGCCGGGAGCGAAATCATCATCACGATGGTCACTGATTCGCCGGATGTCGTGGCCGTCGCGCGGGGCGCGAGCGGCGTCTTCGCCACAGCCAGGCCCGGTTCGATCATCATTGATATGAGCACGATCTCGCCGCAGGTCACGCGCGAATTGGCGGAAGAGGCGAAGTCGAAAGGTCTGTTCTGGCTCGACGCTCCGGTTTCAGGCGGCGAGAAAGGCGCGATTGAAGGCACGTTGACGATTATGGTCGGCGGCGAGGCCGAAGCGCTGGAACGCGCGCGACCCGCGCTTGAAGCGATGGGCAAACGCATCACGCATTTCGGCCCGGCGGGCAATGGCCAATCGGCCAAGCTCTGCAATCAGATTATGACCGCCGTGAATATGCTGGCCGTGTGCGAAGCGCTGACGTTTGGCGCCAAAGCCGGACTCGATCTGGCGACGCTGCATCAGGCGCTGACCGGAGGCGCGGCCAATTCGTGGGCGCTGGAAGTGCTCGGTAAGAAAATGATCGAGCGCGATTTCAAACCGGCGTTCATGGTCAAGCTTCAGCAGAAAGATTTGCGGCTGGTGCTCGACGCGGCCAACTCCGGTCACACGCCGCTGCCGGCGGCTTCGCTCGCTCACCAACTCTTCGCCGCCGTCGAAGCCGAAGGCCGCGGCGATGACGGCACACAAAGCCTGCTGCGCGTCTTCGAGCGAATGGCCGGACTGTAATCGAATCTCAAGACCTTCACCTCGGCGCAGGCCTTTACTCGCCGGTAATCGTCCGCGCCCGCGCGTTCGCAGCCACAAGACATGTGGCTTGTTTTGCGCGGCGAAAATTGCAATACTGCGCCCGCCACGATCCCCCGGCTTCATTCATATTTCATTCGATTCCCTGTCACCAATCCTGGCGATTTTTGCCCCACACCGACACAGTTCGGAAAGGATGTGTCTATGCCTGGAGTTTTTCACCACGCGTTGATCAACCGCCACGCGTGTCTGCGCGTCGCGCAAGCTCTGCTTTTATGCCTTTGTCTGACCGGCGCCGCTTCGGCTCAGGCGCGCGTGGAGCCGTTTCGCTTCGGTGAGGTTGATCTGGAATTTCTCGACCAAATCAAACAACTGGACAAAAAGTTCGAAGACCAGGGCCTGGTTTACCGCGAGCCGGAGTTGAACGCCTACGTTGATCGTCTGGGCCGGTCGTTGCTCAAACCGGAAGATCAGTTGGAGAACGTGACCTGGCGGTTTCGCGTCTTTCGCGATCCGGCAGTCAACGCGTTCGCGCTGCCCAACGGCTCGATCTACGTTTTCACGGGACTGCTGGCGCGGATGGAAACCGAAGCGCAAGTGGCCGGTGTGCTGGCGCATGAAATCATTCACGTGCGCAATCGTCACAGCTATCTGAGTTATCGCAGTTATCGCAAAAAGATGTTGACGATCAACCTGTTGAGCATCGCTGGCGCTTACAGCGGCATGGGCGGTTTTGGCGCCAGTCTGGCGGCGCAGTTTATGCTGGCCATCAGCGTCGTCGGGTACAGCCGCGAGCTTGAAAAAGAGGCCGATCTGGACGGCGCGCAATTGATGACCGCCTCGCCTTACGATCCGAAAGCGATGATCATCGCCTTTGAATCCATGCAGCAGAAATATGAAGTTGATCTGGATGGTGAACCGTTTTACGGCGATCACCCGAAAACCAAAGACCGCATTGCATACCTGAACGAATGGCTCTCCAAATCCGCGCCCAGACGCGAAACGCCATCCGCCGGTTTATCGAAAGAGGATTACCAAAAAAACGTGGCGGGAGTGACGCGCCACGACATTGAACTGGCGATTGACGCCGGGCTGTATCGAACGGCGACGACTCTCGGCAAACGATTGATCGAATCGCAACCCGAACTGGCGGCGAACCTGACCGCGCTCGCCGACGCGTACACCGCGCTTGGCCCGCGCTCGCTCGAACCGACCGCCGAAGAAAAAAGCGGCCAGGGTAAACGAGAGGCCAGAAAACGCCGCAGCAAGCTGACATTGCAGGAGGAAGAGCGGACACTGGCAGCTACAGCAGCGGGGCAAGAACGGCAGAAAATCAACTTCGCCGAAGCTGAAAAGCTTTACCGGCGCGCGACCGAACTGGAACCAAATTATGCGCTGGCCTGGCGCGGTCTCGGCGAGTTGTTTGAAAAACAGAAACAGTCGCAACCGTCTGTTGAAGCCTATCGCAAATATCTGGAGTTGCAGCCTGCGGCGATGGATCGCCTGATGATCATGCGTCGCATCAAAACGCTGGAGCCTCAAGCCGCTCCCAATCGGTGACACCGCAAACCGTCAAAGCGGCAAGCTCCGCCGCCACAGGAGTAGTACCAAAATGAATCTCTCACTTTCACGTCATGATCTGTTTCTCTCGTTGCTCTTCGCCGTCCTGCTTGCGCCCACCCCTGCGATGGGGCAGAGGCTGCATCCCAGGCTCAAAGAAGCGAAGCCCGGAGGCGACAAGCCGGTCATCAACCGCGTGGTCATACTGCCCGCGCAGGTTTCGCTCGTCAAAGATGGAATGAAAGGCGCCGAGCCATTGGAGAAAGAGGCCGCCGCCGCGACGCCGATCATCGAGAAGGCGCTGGCCAAAGCCCTGACCTCCAAAAATCTGACCGTGCTCGACAGCCCATTCAACCCGGAGGCGCTGCAAAGCGACGAGAAGCTGAAATACGCCCTGGCTGACCTGCGGCGCAATTACGACGAACTGCTGCCCAAGATACTCAAAAAGCAGAAAGACATCGAAAAGGGACGCTTCAGCCTCGGCGATCAGGTGTTGCTGCTGAATCAGGACGACAGCATTGACGCTTTCGTTTTCATCAACGCCTTCGGCCAGCGCAAGAGCGGCGGGAAAAAGGCGTTGGGCGCTGTGCTGCTCAGCCCGTTGATGATGATGCCGTTCTACTTCGTCCACATCGGGATCGCCGACGCGCGCAGCGGCGAGGTGCTGGCCTACGCCCTGGTCTTTACCAAGTGGAATGACATCGGCAAAGAGGACGACAAGAAACTGGTTGAGTTTCTGACAAAAGGTCTGAAGAAACTTCCCGCCGGAACTACGGCTGAGAAAAAGTAGATCATTGACTGCCGACGGAACAGGATGATTCTGCCTTTGATTGCGCCCGCTTCGGCCTGTCGCGTTGACAATGCGGGAGAGTGGCGATATGGTTCGCTCGTCCAATAAACAAGCTTAATCGGAAGCGAATTGTGAAATCGAACTCTTACATTTCCCTGGCGGCTGAAACGATGCGCGCGAAACGCGGCGCGCAGCGGGCGTGTTGTTGTTGTACGTTCTGCCAACATCGGAACCGGCCGTCAATGCGCGTAATCGTACAAATTTAAGATCACAGCATAGGCAAAGAAGGCCCAAACGCCCCGGTTCCAACAGTAGGAGCCGGGGCGTTTTTATTTATTCACCAGATCAGGAGAAACATGAAGGCTACTTCCGTTGAATTGAAAGCGTCGCCATCCCAACTCATTCCCGAATTCATCGAGGATGAATTGGCGCATTACGAAAAGCAGATCAAAAAATACCGCGCAGGCGAAATGGGCGAAACCAAGATGCAAAAGCTGCGGCTGCAATTCGGCACTTACGCCCAGCGGCAGGAGGGCGTCCAGATGCAGCGCATCAAGATTCCCGGCGGATACCTGACCGCCGACCAGTTGACGCGACTGGCCGACACCGCCGACCGTTACGCCAGCGGTTTCATCCACTTCACGACGCGCGAGGATGCGCAGCTTTACTACCTGCTGCTTGAGAACGCGCCTGCGTTGATGCGCGAACTGGCCGAAGTGGGCATCACGACGCGCGAAGCCTGCGGCAACACTGTGCGCAACATCACGGCCTGTTACCGCGCCGGGGTTTCGCACACCGAAGCCTTCAACGTTTATCCATACGCGCAGGCGCTGTTTCGCTACTTCGTGCGCAACAAGTTCAACCAGAACATGGGCCGCAAATTCAAGATCGCATTTGAAGGCTGCGCCGAAGACCACTCCGCGCTTGCGTTTCACGATCTGGGTTTCCACGCCGTCACGCGCGAAGAGAACGGGCAGTTACGTCGAGGCTTCCGCGTTCACGTCGGCGGCGGGATGGGCAGTGGGCCGCACGTCGCCAAAATCTACAGCGACTTTCTGCCGGTCGAAGAGCTTTTCAACTTCGCTACTGCCGTGATCCGCATCTTCGACCGTTACGGCGAGCGCAAGCAGCGAATGAAGGCGCGAATGAAATTCCTGGTGCAGACGATGGGCTGGGAGAAGTTCCGCGAAGCCGTTGACGCCGAGCGCGAAATCATCGGCCCGCTGCCTCCCGTCACGGATTTTCTCGAAGATCCGCCGGAACCGGATTTCGCCGCAGCGCGATTGAACGCGCTCAACCCGCTGACGAACGATCCCGACTTTCAACAATGGGCGCGCGATTCCGTCATCGAACACCGGATCGCGGGGCTGCGAGGCGTTCACGTTCGCGCCAAATTCGGCGATGTCACTTCCGACCGCGCGCGCGCGCTGGCCGACATCGCGCGACGCTTTTCAGCCGGCGAACTGCGGGTTTCGATTGAACAGAATCTTTTTCTGCCCT
>JAJVHZ010000068.1 GCA_022072255.1 Gammaproteobacteria bacterium
GCAAACAGAACGGGCGGTAATAACTTCAAGGATGGATCAGGGTAAGAGAGAAAATGATTGATCGAATAGGTTCACTCTATCAGAGAACGGAAAACCCCGTGTCGCGCCGCTCGTGGCTGCGCGCCGCCGGTTGCGGCTTCGGCTATCTGGGCTTGTCCGCTTTGCTGGCCGATGAATTCAAGGCGTTGGCCGCATCGCCCGACAACCCGCTCGCGCCTCGCCCGCCGCACTTTGAACCAAAAGCAAAGCGCGTGATCTTCCTGTTTATGCACGGCGGCCCGTCTTCGATTGACACCTTCGATCCGAAAGAGCGTTTGTACCGCGATCACGGCAAGCCGCTGCCGATCAAACGTCCGCTGGCTTTCGCCGACGGCCCGGTAGGCCCGCTGATGAAGCCGTTGTGGGAGTTCAAACCCGGCGGCAAGAGCGGCATCCCGGTCAGCGACCTCTTCCCGCGCGTGCGCGAATGCGTGGACGATCTGTGCGTCATCCGCTCGATGGTCGGCGAAGGCGTTGATCACGGCGCGGCGCTGTTGCAGACCTTCACCGGTACTTCGACATTCATTCGTCCGAGCATGGGGTCGTGGGTGGTTTACGGCCTGGGGACTGAAAATCAAAACCTGCCCGGCTTCATCACGATCAAACCGGCGCTCTCGCACGGCGGCGCGAAGAACTGGTCGTCGGCCTTCCTGCCCGGCGTGTATCAGGGCACAGCCATCGGCAATTCGGGCCTGAAAGTGGACGACATCAAAAACGAGCCGATTGAATACCTCCTCAGCAAACACTTCTCGCCTGACGAGCAGCGTTACGAGTTGGAGATGTTGCAGAACATCAACAACCGTCACAGCGCCATGCGCAAACACGACGCGCAACTCGAAGCTCGCATCCAGGCGTTTGAACTCGCGTTCCGCATGCAATCCCAGGCGCCCGAAGCCTTCCAGGTCGAAAAAGAATCCGAAGCGACGAAGAAGCTTTACGGCCTGGACGATCCCGTAACGCAGGATTTCGCGTGGCAATGCATCCTGGCGCGCCGCCTGGCCGAACGCGACGTGCGTTACATCCAATGCACGCACAGCTACAAATGGGATCAGCACAGCGACCTCTACAACCTCCACACCAAGAACGCCCGCGAAGTTGACAAGCCAATCGCCGGGCTGTTGAAAGACCTGAAAGCGCGCGGCCTGTTGAAAGACACGCTGGTCATCTGGGCCGGTGAATTCGGCCGCACGCCTGTGAGCGAAAGCGGCGACGGCCGCGACCACAACCCCTACGGCTACTCGATCTGGATGGCCGGCGGCGGCGTCAAAGCCGGATTCGTTTACGGCGCCACGGACGACATCGCCTACCACGCCGTCGAAGACCGCATGCACATCCACGATTTCCACGCGACCGTGCTGCATTTGCTTGGATTGGATCACGAGCGGTTGACTTATCGGTATAGCGGGCGCGATTTCCGGCTGACTGATGTGGCGGGAGTGGTGGCGAAGAAGATCATCGCGTAAATAGCGATTGCGAGGCGATAAACTAGCGGTCAAGGAGCGGATGATGGATATTGGTTTTGTTTGGGACGAAACGAAATACCAGACTGTCATCAAGCAGCATAACGTCAATTTTTACGAGGTTGTCGCCGCTTTTGACGACCCTGCCGGATACGAAACGCCCGGGCTGGCTGAGCACGAAGACCGTTGGTTATGGATAGGCCGCACACCCTGGGATCGTTTGCTGATGATTGTGTATACTGACCAGGACTTGCCGTTGCTTCGAATCATCACCGCGTTTGACGCGGAAGGGAGGTGGGTTGATGAATACTATGGAAGATGAGGATTTTGATTATCAAACATACATGCGGGAAACGCCGCCAGACCCGGCGCTGATTCGGCGCGGAGCCTCCGCCCGCCAGCAACGCCTGGATGCGGCAATCAGACGATTGGCGATCCGCATTGACCCGGATGTTCTCCAACAGTTCAGCCAGCTTGCCTCCGAGGGACAAAGCGCTGAGCAGTTGATCAATCAAGCCTTGCGTCAATGGCTCGCCGCCGATGGAATCAGAGAAATGGTACGCGCCGAAATTCAACTGGCCGTCCAGCAATCGCTGTCCACTACTCAGTCTACGGTGGAATCGCCGCCAGCTTAACCAAGTGGTGTCCCAATCTTTGTTGTTCTGACTTGGAAGTAAAATCCGATTTTTGATATGAGCATTCCAGATTACGAAAGCATCATGCTTCCACTGCTACGTCTTACTGAGAGCGTACCAGGGCAGGAACTGGCGACAGTTGATGCCACTAAAGCTCTCGCCGATCAGTTCGCCCTCTCGCAGGACGAACGGGTTGCACTTCTTCCGAGCGGTGGAACTTTCATGTTCGCAAGCCGCGTGGGATGGGCATCCACATATCTGAAGAAGGCGGGGCTTCTTGAGGCCACGAAGCGTGGCCGAATCCACCTGACAGATAGAGGGCAGAGCGTCCTAAAAGCCCAGCCTGCCAAGATTGACAACGAGTTTCTTGATCGTTTTCCTGAGTTTCGCGAGTTCCGGTCGCGTGGCAAGAAGGAAGGAGAGAAGCTTGCGCTGGCCCCAACTCCAGCGGCGACTGGGACTCCAGAAGAAGTAATCGCCGCTCAGTTCGATCTACTCCAGGGTGCCTTGGCTACCCAGTTACTGGAGGCCGTAAAGGCTTCCTCACCGCAGTTCTTCGAGCGCCTGGTTATCACCTTACTTGTCGGCATGGGGTATGGAGGTTCCTTCGAAGAAGCGGCAATGGTAGTGGGAAAGAGTGGCGACGGTGGAATTGACGGCGTTATCAAAGAAGATGTACTTGGACTTGACATGGTCTATGTTCAAGCAAAGCGCTGGGATGATAAGCCTGTTGGATCACCGCAGATAGACCAATTCGCGGGTGCCCTGCAAAAGAAGAAAGCTCAGAAAGGTGTTTTCATCACAACGTCCACTTTCACTGCTGATGCCATTAAGTCTGTGAAGGAGTATTCGTTGCGCATTGTTTTGATCGACGGCCCCACCTTGGCAAAATACATGATTGCCCACAATATCGGTGTCACTCCGGTAGTGCCATATGTCATCAAGCGTCTCGACTCGGACTTCTTTGATGCATCCGCCAATGTCAGTTAAGCAGTCGTTGTGGCAGACGATCTCGCCTCATCCCCGGCGCAAACGTACGATTTGAACCATGAAACTCAAAGTTATAGTTCACGAAGCGGAAGAAGGCGGTTATTGGGCTGAAGTCCCGGCGATCCCAGGTTGCGCCACGCAGGGCGAGACGTTTGAGGAATTGCTCAGCAACCTTTACGAAGCCGTTGAAGGGTGTTTGTCCGTGAATGTGTCTCACGCGCAGGTCGCGGCAGACGCCTGCGTGTTGGAGATCGCGGTATGAAGGCGGTTTCCGGCAAGGAGGTCGCCTATAATCGAATTACCCAGGAGAAAGAATATGTCCACAAACGCTCAACAACCTCTGGCGTCCTTTGACGCATTGCCCGAAGTGGCCAAGTTCGAGGTGGCTGTTGAAATTCTCCGCCGCACGAAAGACTTCGAGCTTCCGCCTCTTACGGATGATGAGTTAGTGGCCAATGCGGAGGCCATTTTTCTCGAACTTGACCAGAGAGAGATGAACGATGAACTCTCCGAATCGCGGTGAAGTCTGGCCGGTTGACCTCGGCCTTGCCGCCAAAGTACGTCCTTGTTTGGCCCTCAGCATTCCGGCGGAGGACGCAGATCGCGCTCTGGTCACGCTGGTTGCGCATACGACCAGTCCCAGAGGCTCTCGCTTTGAGGTTGACGTCAAAACCCGTTATCTGAGGGCAGGCGTCTTTGACGCGCAAAATCTCATCACCATCCCGCACGCAAAATTGGTACGCAAACTGGTAACACTCAGCAAAGAGCAGATGCTCGACATCGAAGACGCGGTTTGTGATTGGCTGGGGCTTTGAGCGTTGCTTTTGGTGGCGAAGCGGAAAGCGGTAAGATTCAGGACGGCGAAAACCCTTCCCGCGAATATTTTTCACCGCCCGATCCTTTTTGATCTTCGGTTACGCGTAATGAGGAGAGGGAAATTGCTAAACGGCCCTCGGAAACTTTAACCAGGAAGGGAAATGACATGAACAGCAAAGTGAATGAAATCGCGCCGGATGTTTACCGAATCTCCACGTTTCATCCTGATTACGGCATCCAGTTCAACCAGATTCTCATAAAAGACGACGAGCCGTTTCTGATGCACACGGGGTTCAAGAAGAGTTTCCCCGTCACGCTTGAAGCCGTCTCTTCCGTCATCGCTCCATCGTCGCTGCGCTGGATCGGATTCAGCCACTTCGAGGCGGACGAGTGCGGGGCTTTGAACGAATGGCTCGGGGTTGCGCCGCACGCGCAGGCGGCTTGCAGCTTCGTGGGCGCGGCGGTGAACTTGAGCGATTTCGCCGACCGTCCGGCGCGCGCGCTTGCCGATAACGAAGTGTTTGAAATTGGCCACCATCGCCTGCGGTTTTTATTCACGCCTCACTTTCCGCACGGCTGGGATGCGGGGCTTTTCTTCGAGGAAAACGACCGGACGCTGCTTTGCTCCGATCTTTTCTTTCAACCGGGAGAACCGGAGCCT
>JAJVHZ010000123.1 GCA_022072255.1 Gammaproteobacteria bacterium
CGATCCTGGCTTCTAACAGGTTCGGCGTGACCGCCGCCCGGCGCTCGGCCTCGAAACCGGCTTCGATCTTTTCGATCAGTTCGCGCGGTGACAGGCCGATTGAATCAAACGAATCGGACTTGGCGGCAACCGCCGCGCGCCCGGCCAGCTTCCGCGCCCATTCGGCGAATTTGTCGGAGCAGACGGCGTAAGTCTTGATGACTTCGGCTACCTCTTCGTCGCTGACCGGATTGGCGGCGATGATTTCGCCCAGGCGGTTCGCCCAACGCTCGCGCAGCAATTGGCCGCGCAGGTAATTCATCCAATCTTCAACGGACATTCCCCAGGCTTTCAACCAGGCTTGAGTTTCGTCGGCGCTGATCAAATTGTGCGCATAACGGAACGCAGTCGCGGCTTCGCGTGTTTCGGCGTCGGCGGGCAGTTGGCCGGTTTCGGCGGCGAGCAGCAAACAGGCCAGCGATTGCCGGGTCTGTTCAACAAACGGTTGCCATTCGCCCCAGACCTCGGCGGCTGCGACTATTTCTTCCCAGCCAAATTCGGTGTCGTTGATGGTGAACACGGTCATAACTCCTCGGAAGATGTCCGACAAGCTGCCAGCTTGTCGTTGCTTCCGGTATTCGTCCATTGCGGGAACCACGACAAGCTGGCAGCTTGTCGGACGGATTAATCTCTGTCACCTGCTAAGGCGGACGAGGGCGGCGAAAACTATCATCCGAAAATAATTTTTTTCGATGATAGTTTTTGCCGCCAACTTCCGCCTTCACAGTCGAGGGTGAACGAGGTGTTCGCCGCGATCAAAACGTGAACTACCAACTTGAGGAGACAGTGATGAACAAACAACAGAACGAACTCAACCACGAAGGCGGGATCAACTATCTGGAAGCCAACAGCGCCGAAGAAATCAAAGGCGTTATAGGCGCGACCGAACAGACCGACGCCTTGTCCGACTTGGAACCGGAAGGCGAAGTGGTCGGCGGGGCGCTGAAGGGAAAACCGCAACACCTGGTGGATAGCTGGACTCAACACAACGAGACGATGGCGGGAGACGATGAAGAAGCCGAGAATGAATCTCTCGACGACCTGGATGTGAAAAACGATGAGCAGGTAAAGGGCGGAAGAACTGATGGCGCAGGCCAGGGGGGCCCCATCTTCAACCACAACGAGACGACGGCGGAAGACGACGATGCCGAAGTCGTAACCCTCGACGATCTGATGCTCAGCGATGCTCAAGGAAACGACGTCAAAGCTGGCTCTGGTTGCCCAGGCTGTGGCTGGGGACCTCCCCTGGCCAATCACAACGAGACGACGGCGGAAGACGACGAGGCCGAACCTGAAGCCATCGCTGACCTGCCGATGGAAAACGACGAGCAGGTTAAGGCCGGCGGCACGGCTGGTGGTGGCGCGGGCAAGGCTAACCTCCAGGACCTGCATTTCACTACCAGGGTCGCTTATTAGTCATTCGCGCGCGCGGGCTGTCGCTACGTGGCGGCCTGCGCCACCTCCAGAATTCAAACGATGATAAAAGTCACGGAGGAACTATGAACTTTGCTCTGGCGATTTTGACTTTTGGCGCGTGGTTTTTGATGTCGCAGAAGGCGCCTACCTGGAACTGGTTTGTGAAAGTGAAAAGCTGGTTCCCTTCTCCGCTGGCTTACCTGTGGGACGCCTGGGCGGGCTGCGTGTTTTGCGGCGGATTCTGGATCGCGATCCTGCTGAAACTGGCGACGGGGCTGGCGACGGTTCCAGAATTGAATCATCTGCATCCGCTGCTGGCTTATTCGCTGGATGCGCTGGCGACCACAACACTGGCCTCGATCACGTTGAACCTGACCGGGCCGCTGAACCTGCTGCTGACAGCCGCGCGCGCCAAGCAGGAAGCCGAAAACCGCCGCGCCGCCAATCAACAGGCAGCGGCGGCTTCCGCGCCAGCTTCCGTGCCGGCGGGGGCGTGAGCGGCCGTAATTTTTTCAACCAGATGATAGTTTTCGCCGCCTGGCTCCGCCTTAACAGACGAACGCCAGGAGCGGCGCGAACATTGAAACAACTTCAACAAGGAGATCGAAATGAACCAGCAAGAGAAGGAAACAGTTGATTATTTGGCCGGCGAGGAAACAGACAATCAGGATTTCTTCCAGTTCGCCGACCTCGACCTGACCGACGAACAACTCGCTGAAATCAAGGGCGGACCGGGTGGAGGCTGGGGCTGTCATACGTGTGATTATTCGAATCACAACGAAACGACCGTCAGCGATGAAACGGAAGAAACCGAAGAGGATTTTTTCCGAGACCTAAGCCTGACAGACGAACAACTCACCGAGGTCAGAGGAGGCCAGAAGGTGAAAATATATATCTGCCCATCACGCGCTACCTAATGGATAAGCCCCTGCACAATCCAGTGAGCAAACCGGCGGGGATGCCGGCGGGCGATCCTGAAGAATCGCTGGCCGCGCTCCACCGCCGCGCCAACCGGCTGCGTGAGATGGGCCGGTACGCCGAATCGGAAGCGTTATTTCGCCGGGCGTTCGAAGTGGCCGAACGTTTGTTCGATGAGGACGACGTTCGGCTCGTTCCGTTGCTCAACAACTTCGCCGTGCTCGGCAAATACAGCGGCAATTTCGATGAGGCCGAGGCTTGTTACCAGCGTGCGCTGGCGATCATCGAGCGGCGCCTGGGGCCGGAACACCCGCAGGCCGCGACGCTCCATCACAACCTGGGCGGGCTGCGCCACGCGCGCGGACTTTTCGCCGAAGCGGAGCCTCACGCTCGCCGCTCGGTCGAAATCCGCGAAAAGGCGCTGGGCGCGGATCATCCACACGTCACGGCCGATCTGGCCGCATTGGCCGCGATTCTGGACGGGCTGAAAAAATACGATGAATCGGAACCGATCTACCTGCGCGTGATCAAACTCTTCGAGCGCGAGTTGGAACGTGGAGACGCCGGGGCCGAGTACGAAATCGCCGTCAACCTCAACAATCTGGCCGCCGTCTATCAGGCGCAAAGGCGGTTTGAAGAGGCCGAGCCGCTTTTCCGCCGCGCCCTCGAAATTAAAGAAAAGCTTCTCGGTTCTGATCACCCCGACATCGCCGTCACGCTCAACAACCTGGCTTTGCTGCTGAAACGGCAGGGCAATTTAACCGAGGCCGCCGCGATGTACGAACGCGCGCTGGAGATTTTTGAAAAGAATCTGCAACCTACACATCCGCGCCTGACGACCTGCCGCGCCAATTACGAAAAGCTGCAACGGCAGCGAAGAATATTTTCGTCGTGATGATAGTTTTCGCCGCCGTCTTCCGCCTTAGCCAGCGAGCGCGAAAGAACTGGCGTCCGCTGGCTAAGGCTCAGAGCCACAGCCAGATTCAATCAATGTTTTCAACAGGAGTACACAATGAAGGTAAACAACGAACTGAAGGCTTTGACTGCAAATGATGAGATCCAGGAAGTGACGGCGCTGACGCCTGTGTCGTTGGAGAATGATCTTTCCATTCTGGACGACCTTTCTCTCTCATCCGAAAACGAGAACGACATCAAGGCGGGTTGCATTGGCTGTGGCTGGGGGCCTCCCGTAACCAACCACAACGAGACGGCCGCGGAAGATGACGAAGCCGAGGCCGAATCGCTGGAAGATTTGCCCGCCGACGACAATGCCGAGATCAAAGGCGGTCGTTTTCACGACAATGGAATAAAGGTCTACGTTGACGTGGTCTATAACCATACCTACTGACCCAAATCAGAGGCGTGAAGGAGATCCCTTCACGCCCCCTCCTTCATTTGCGCAAAGCCCCGCGCCGTAAAAAATTTTCGCCCCAATGATAGTTTTTGCCGCCGCATTCCGCCTTAGCAGATGAGCGCAATGAGGCGCCGGAAAACGACCGAACATCAACCAAAGGAGATAACGTTATGAAACAGCAAGGCAACCGTGAACTGAACAACGAATCCATCCTCTTCGAGGGCGTCATCGAAGACCTGAGCGCGTCTCACGCCGAAGAGATCAAAGGCGGCCCGAGGCCAAAAAGCATACGCATCGTAGACCTGCAATCCAGCGTGACCGGGCATGGCAGCACCCCGGACGATGACGAAACGCTGTGTGGTACCAAGTTCAACCACAACGAGTCGTTTGCGGCTGACACCGGTGGCGAAGATGAAGCGGCGGCATCCAGCCTCAACGACCTGCCCGTTACAGAGGAGCAGGAAGAAGAGGTCAAAGGCGGTCCGGGCAGCACCTGCGGCACCTGGCGCTGCGGATTCAACCACAACGAAACAGTCGTGAGCGATGTAAACAACGAAGATGAAGCTACGATCGCCAAGCTCGCCGATCTGACGGTCGCGGAAGAACAGGCTGAAGAGACCAAAGGCGGTATGCTGTTGCCTGCCGTCCAGAAGGTCAGAGAAGCCGCAGCCCGCCCGGTGGCATAATTTCGATTCAGGC
>JAJVHZ010000112.1 GCA_022072255.1 Gammaproteobacteria bacterium
ACGACAGCGTCCACAACCTGAATATCAATATGGAGAGACGAATGAAACGAGTGATGCTCTTCTGCTTTGTAATCCTGCTGGCGGGTTGCGCGACAGCGCCGACCCTCACCCCCGTCCCCTCGCCCGTCGGGGAGTCGCCCACGCCGGCCGCCACGCGGACGCCGGTCCCGCCGACGGCGACCGCGACCGTCACGCCGATGCCGCGGTTGACGCTGGAAGATTTGAAGTCAATGTCGGACGCGGACAAGTTGAAGATGGCTCCGCAGGCGGAGAGCGCGCCGAAGGACGTCGTCTCGTCGTTTGCGGCGGGGGAGAACGCCAAAGACATCGCCTGGAGCGGGAAGTCGCTGACTTTTTGGGAGCGCGTCGTCGCCTATGAGGGGACGACCAGGTCGGGTGAGAAGGTGACGATGTATTACGATCTCGAAAGCGGACAGTGGGCGAAGCAGTACGCGGACTTCGACGAGGTGTCGAAGATCCCCGCCGATGAGGTCGCGAAGACGATGGTCATCGGCGGACAGTTGGTGAAGAACAAACCCGCCTTCGTCCGCGAATGGCCCGATCAGACGGAAAAGACGCTGGACGGGAAGATGGTCTTCCGCGACGAGCATGGCAATCCGCTGGCGGTCTTCGACGTTGGGAGTGGCGGGTGGCTGGCGCCGGAGCAGGCGGGCGTGGACTTCCCGTTGGAAATTGCGACCGAAGCCAGAGCCGACGGCAAATACCCCAAATACGACGTTGAGAAAATGGGAATTGATAAATTTATGCGGCTGCTGGTCGCGTCGGAAGCGCAGGCGCTTCGCGAGGGAAAGGTGGTGGTGGATCCGCAGGCGGTCAATTATGGGTGGAATCGGTTTCAAAAAGAAGGGCCAGGAGGTATTCCAATTGACGTAAAATATTTTGGTCCCATTTATAACGTAGCCGATAGTCCAAAGCGTGAACCACCCTATAAATTGGTTTCCATTGGCATAATGGACGGCTCAACATTTGATCCCGAATACACAGGCAATGAGTTATATTTTTTTGGCATTGCTATTAACAATCCCAATCCAAGTAAAGATCTGAAAAAGACAACCACTGGCATTTTACATGCTGTCGGCTTAAAAGATGGCGATCAGTGGTATTTTGATAATTTTAACAATGTAGTGAGAGGGCTTTTAGTTATGGGAAAATCAAAAACGGATAAAAAAAATATTTTTTGGTACGTCGATCCCTTAAATAATTTTCAAGGCGGGGGCGACTACAAAAACGGCCTTTTACAAAGCCTGGTTGACGAGGGCAAAGAGGCAGTCATCACGCCTGAAATGGAAGAGATAATATTCTTTGTAGCTTTTAATTGATAAGAAAATAAGAGTCTGATACCATAAAGACTATGGCAACATATTTTCATGAGGTAAGGTCCGTTTCTTTGAAATCATTTGTTGTCTGTATTCTATTCTTTATAGCCATTCCGTATTTTCTCAATCTCTATGCGAAAGAAGGCCGAGCCTGTTGTCAACAATCGCACTGCGACTTTGGTTATACCTGCATCGCGATTCCAGACGGTTGCGATCTAGTAAACAAATACGGCTCCTGCACGAAAACTATAACTCAATGCTCTCCGGGAAAGCTCAATTGTCCGCCCGGGCAGTATTGTGTGGATTATATTTGCATCACGGTCGGTCCCGGCACGCCGACGCCGGGAGGGGGGCGAACCCGTCCACGAATGCGGCACGAATTCGCGAATTCCTGGACGCTCGCCGCGCGATTTGTGCGATAATATTCGCAACAGCGAGGTCGTGATGAAAGTTGTCCTGTCTCTGTGCTTTGTCATCCTGTTGGCGGCCTGCGCGCCCGCGCCGGCCCTCACCCCCGTCCCCTCGCCCGTTGGGGAGTCGCCCACGCCAGCCGCCACGTGGACGCCAGTCCCGCCGACGGGGACTGCCACCGTCACGCCGATGCCGCGGTTGACGATGGAAGACTTGAAGTCAATGTCGAGCGCGGACAAGTTGAAGATGGCCCCGCAGGCGGAGAGCGCGCCGAAGGACGTCGTCTCGTCGTTTGTGGCGGGGGAGAGCGCCAAAGACATCGCCTGGAGCGGGAAGTCGCTGACCTTTTGGGAGCGCGTCGTCGCCTACGAGGGGACGACCAGGTCGGGCGAGAAGGTGACGCTGTATTACGATCTCGAAAGCGGACAGTGGGCGAAGCAGTACGCGGACTTCGACGAGGTGTCGAAGATCCCCGCCGACGAGGTCGCGGAGACGATGGTCATCGGCGGACAGTTGGCGAAAAACAAACCCGCCTTCGTCCGCGAATGGCCCGATCAGACGGAAAAGACGCTGGACGGGAAGATGGTCTTCCGCGACGAGCATGGCAATCCGCTGGCGGTCTTCGACGTTGAGGGCGGCGGGTGGCTGGCGCCGAAGCAGGCGGGCGTGGACTTCCCGTTGGAAATTGCGACCGAAGCCAGAGCCGACGGCAAATATCCCAAATACGACGTTGAGAAAATGGGCGGAATTGATAAATTTATGCGGCTGCTGGTCGCGTCGGAAGCGCAGGCGCTTCGCGAGGGAAAGGTGATGGTGGATCCGCAGGCGGTCAATTATGGGTGGAATCGGTTTCAATTATATTTGATGGAAAATGGGGTGCGTATTCCAATGGAGACAAAAGACTTCGGACTCATCTACAACGTCAACGACAGCCCAAATCGCGAGCCGCCCTATAAAGTGGTTTCCATCGGCGTGATAGATAGTTCAACATTTGATTCGAAACTGGCAGGTAGAGAAAGATATCTTTTGGGTATTGCCATTAATAATCCCAACCCAAGCAAAGACCCAGAAAAAACTATTACTGGCGTTTTACACATATCAATCCAAAAAGATATGTTGCAGTATTTTCTCGATGAGTATAAAAGTGGAGTGCATGTTCCATTATTCTTGGGAGAAATACCAGAAGAAAGTAATGACCCAAGTGTTGGGCCTATTAATGAATCTCAAGGCGGAGGCGATTATAAGAGTGGGCTTTTACAAAGTCTGGTTGACGAGGGCAAAGAGGCAATCATCACGTCTGAAATGGAAGAAATCATATTTTGGGGAGTTTTCCATTGATAAAAAGTCGTAAACTGCTAATATGAGATTATGGAAACGTATCTTCGCAGAATAAAGACCGTTCTTTTGGGAACGCTTATCGTTTGCTTTTTGTCTTTTGCACTTATCCCGCAGTTTTTCAATGCTTACGCTATAGAAGGCGATCCATGTTGCAATAGCAACGCTTGTGGCTTTGGCTACACTTGCATTTCAATTCCAAGTCCTTGTCCGAAAAATAAAAAATACGGCTCCTGCACGCAATCTATAATTGAATGCCCTAACGGTTACGGCTGTCCGGCTGGGATGTATTGTGTGGACTATGTTTGTGTCGGGTTCGGTCCCGGCACGCCGACGCCGGGCGGGGGAAGCTATGAGTATCAAAGGTGTCCCGACGGACAGGCGCTGTCCTGTGGGACGGTGGCGGAGGCGGGGTCGCAGAATAAGAAGTTTTGCGGATACAAGATAACCTGCAATAAGTATTATTGGCCGTCGGCATTTAATCAACCGGAGCCGTGTAATGTAAATAATGTGGCAAGCACAACCTGTACTTACAACTGTTCCTGTTGCCCGATTGGGCAGTATCGCTCGTGTACTTTGGGAGCGAGTTATACGAATACGGTTTCTCTTTATGTCGGCGGGGGAGGCGACCCGGTTGACAGCGTCTATAACCAAATGATGAAGGATACGTGTTATCGAGACGGGGTGAAGCGAAGGAATGACATAGTCGTGAGTATTACGCTTAAAAGAAGTTATACAAAAAAAGATAATACCGAATGGCAGGACTG
>JAJVHZ010000032.1 GCA_022072255.1 Gammaproteobacteria bacterium
AGTTGAACGCATCGGGCGCTCCGGCGACGAACCGGATCAGCAGCGACAACCTGGGAGTGAACTTCAGCTACGACGCGGCTGGGAACATGACGCAGGCCGGGGCGACGACGTTCGGATATGACGGGGCTGGGCGGTTGAAGTCGGTGAACGGGACGTCGAGCACGTATGGATACGACGGCAATGGCGGCAGGGCGCGAGTGACGGACGGAGGAGCGGCGACGTTCTACGTGCGGTCGAGCATGCTGGGCGAAGTAGTGATGGAGGTTAATTCGGCGGGGGTGCGGCGGGCTTATGTTTACGCTGGCGGCAAGCTGATCGCGGAGCAGAGCACGGATGGGCAGTTCTATTACCTGCACACGAATCATCTTCGCAGCGCGCGGGCGATGACGGACGTGAACGGGAACCTGGTTTATAAGGGGCAGTTCGATCCGTACGGGCAGGCGCTGACGGAGTGGTCGTCGTCGGGGAACGCGAACCTGAACACGAAGAAGTTCACGGGTTATGAGAGGGACGCGACTGGGCTGGATTATGCGAACGCGAGGATGTATAACTCCGGGCGTGGGCGGTTTATGACTCCCGACATCAAAGGGCTCGGGAGCGCCAATGTCCGCAGACCGCAGACATTGAATCGCTATGCCTATACCAGCAACGATCCGGTCAATTTCATTGATCGAACGGGCTTGGATGAGGAATGGTGGATAGTCGGTGATTTCACAGTCACCATCAGCGCGGGCGGTGATAGACCTATCGGTCTGAATCACGACCTGTTCGACGGAAACTTTCTACCTGAGGAAGGCAATGTTGATGGTGGTAGTGGTGGGCAAGGTGGAGGCGGTGTAGATTTTAACGAGTTACAAAGGATAATGAATGAAGCCGTTAACCTCCTAATTCAAAGGCTCTCGGAGAGACCACAATGCGCCCAACTTTTCAACAATGGTGGAACGTCGCCAGAATCACTTGGGTATGATGCGGTATCTTTAGTTCAAGCTTTTATGAACAACAATTTGATCCGAATTGGATTCACATACACGCCAAATGGTGGTGGGCCCCCACAATTATTCCCAAGCCATGATGTTGGAGCAATCACAACTTATGGCAATGCCAGCCTGCCTAATGCCCATGGCACCCGAACTTCTGTAGGGCTCGTAAATATCAATCAAGGAAGCTTTTTCATGCACGGCCTAAGAAGTGATGGTGTGGCTGTTACTAATGTTCCAGATGCAGGGTTTTATGGACTTTCTCTGCGAGAAATCCAAGCTGCGGTTATAATGCATGAATTACTACATGCTACCTGGAATCTCCCATCAGACTCGAATGATCCTCAGCAAAGCATGGCTAACAGCGGAGCGGTTAGGCTTGGTTGTTTTTGACTTTAACGTGTTGGGGTATTAGAAACATGAGATTGCTTATGAGAAGTATATTTTTTACATCCAGCTTGATTCTCGCATCTGCTGGCTTTTTAGTGTCGCAAATGCCACTGATTGTGTCTTTAGCGTTTCAGACGGCCAAACCACTGGGCATTGTAAAAGGCACAGTCACAGATTCAAACGGCAATGTAATACTTGGGAGCCAGATAAGCATTCGAAATGAGAGCGGCGAATCTATTGTAAATCTTACTACTGATAGTCGTGGTAGATTTGAGGTACAACTGCCAGCCAATGTAAAGTATTACATAACTGCGAGTAATACTTCTTTCGCACCTTTTCAACGATCCCCATTCCTTGTAAACGCTAACACCTCTACAGTGATAAACATTATTCCTGTATTCAACAGTAACTACAATACTCCCATGCACAAATACGAATCATTTCCCTTACCGCTTATTTCTGGCGAGATGATGTATGTGCTTTTTCGGTTTAACGAGCGAGAGCAAAAGGATGAAACTCTAGCATATACATCTAAAGAACAAGCTAGCATGATGAGTTTTAATCATTTAGCAATATATGCCAATAAAATACTTTTTGATCCACGGCTTTATAGGATTACAGCAGAAAACGACGTACTGATAGATGATGGTAAGCGCAGTTTTGTAGCGAGAAAAGTCGAAGCCGTATTGTCTTCATCTGGCATTTCGCTAACTGCCGCCGAAGATTACATTAAGGAGGTAACAGGCGAAGGGTCTATACAAGAGGGGCAGTGTATTTTCTCGTTTCAAGTGAACAGAGATTTATCAGGGCATTTAACATATGAGGATAAACGAAAAGGCATTAGCTTGACCAGATCTCATATCTCACACTTTCGAGTGCTTGATGATTCCAATGGCACGGTCAGATTCAGCGGGGGAGCCTATATCAACAACAAGATACCTGTTAGCTTCTTTGTTACAGTGCAAGCTACGAATGATGTCAGAAAACTCAACGGAATATTTTCTATAGATGTATACGCTGACGGCTTAAAGTGCTCCGGCGTTTTATCTACCGGAAAAGTAAATATTCGCCGAAATATGTGAAGCGTGTGCAAATTGATCTCTTTTGTTTCCAATATTTACAGGAAACGCTTACATTGAGATCAGCAATTCTCGGTTTAGAAATTTTCCCGAGGTCAGTTCACCTGAAATCAACCACTTACAGATACTGCCACCGGGCAAAAAGATTAGAAAACCACGCAAAATCGTCAAAACCGAGAATTGCTGAGGCTTTTCAAGCGATTCTTGTAATCCATAGTCAGACTTAGACTTTAATTTGCACACGCTTCAAATATGTAAATCTTCAAGGGGAAGCGTTGTGAGCGACGTATTCAGGCCGCAAAAGACGGATCAGGGATGGATCATCGAAATACCTGACGAGATCGCCACGGCGATGGACGCGCCGAATGGCTCGCTCGGATTGTTATGCGTCAGGGATGGAAAGATAGAAGTGGAAATCCTGCCTCCGCCTTCGCCCGGATTGGATGAGTCGGTCAGCCGCATCCACGCAAAATTCAAAGATGCATTTGAGGAGATGAAGCGGCTTGGCGATTGAATACGTCTCTTTCGCTGATGCCGTCTACATCCATTTCAAGTTGATGCGGCTGGAAGGCGAGACTCGGTTCGGAATCTTTGAACGCAACCTGATCGAATCCGCTCTGGCCAGACCTCAGCAAGCGGCGATTTATGAAAATGCGGGCCTTGCGCGGCAGGCCGCGACTCTCTGCTTCGGCCTGATCAAGAACCATCCCTGGATCGGCGGCAACAAGCGGACGGCGACGGCGATAGTTGATGAATTCCTCTTCCGAAACGGCTATGAGATCAACGCCTCAGCCCGGGAGATCGTTGAGATGGTAATGGCCGTTGAATCCGACCAGTGGAAAGTTGACGAAATTGAATTCTGGCTGCGCGAACATATGACGCCACGTCGAGGTTAGTTGAAATTACCGTGTGGCTTCGAGGCCCGATTCCAAAGTTTCCAACCTGGCCTGCTGAGTTACAGCCAGTTCCATCTCCGGCGCTGCGCCGCTGACCAGAAAATCTTCAAGCCGCCGCGCCAGGTTCATCCAGTTGTAATAAGTTTCGACCATCGCGCGTCCGGCTTCTCCTGCGCGTTCGGCGGCGCGGCGGTCGGTGATGAGGGATTCGATGACGGCGGCGAATATGGCGCGCCGTCGGCGAACGAGACCCATCCGGCGCCGATGCGTTTCACTTCGCGCGTGCTTGCGCTGACGACAGGTTTTCTCAGCGCGGCGTATTCAAAAAGCTTCAGCAGGCGCGATCCGTCCGAGACCGCGTCGTAGGTGAAAGGCAGCAAACGCTTCCAGCAGCGGAAATCAACCAAAACT
>JAJVHZ010000124.1 GCA_022072255.1 Gammaproteobacteria bacterium
AGACCGTCATTCCACCGACAAGATTGCGTCTTGTTAGAGTTTTCATTTTTCTACTCCAATTGATCCCCTGTTAGTCCCGCTGTTGCCTGGAACAAGTCCTTGTTTCTATGTTTGTTTGCCGCGCTGGATGGCCTTATGTAGCAGTCTGCGCTGTATGTCGCAATCCTGTGCGAGGTTGTTAGCGAAGTCAACGGATTCTGCGCCGCCGTGACGTGGAAGCCTTTGTCTTGCGGCAGCGGGATGACCTTACTCCAATTTGAGCCGTCAGCCCACGCGATACGCGGCGCGAACGTCTCAGAATGAACTTCATGGCCCACTTGGCACGCCATCTGACGCCGCCGGCAGTTGCCGTTCGCGGATTTTGTGTTCTTCCAGGTCAATTAACGCCAGATATTTTCTGATCAGTTCTTCGTCGAATTCGGTTTGCTGATTGATCCGGTCGAGAATTTTTCGCTTTTCCGCTAAAAGTTCGAGATGAGCGGTTTGACTGTTCCTGAGCGCGGCTTCGGCGTTTTCGCTCGATTGCTCCTCGTCGAGAATCTGGTCGTAAAAATCCAGATCGATTTTCAGCTTCGCGCGCAGATTCTCGATGTATTCGTTCGTTTTATCCGGCGCGCCGTATTTTTCGTCGAGGTATTTTAAGGCGGCGGCGGCGATTTTCTTTTGAATAATTACTTCCTGTTCGGGTTCGGAGATGGCAGTGAATTTGTCTTCGGGCTTAATTTTTTCGATGACCCACGGCAAAGTCAAACCCTGAAAAATCAGCGTTACCAAAATCACGACGAATGTCATGAAAAGAATCAGGTTGCGAAACGGGAAACGCTGCTGATCGGCGCTCAGCAGCGGAATCGAAAGCGCCATCGCCAGCGACACCACGCCGCGCATGCCCATCCAGCCGTAAATTATCGGGTTGCGCCAGCCGGGATTCTCATCCGCCACAGTCACAAAACGACTCATCAATCTGGTGAACGGCGATGTTCCCAGCGTAAACGCGAGCCGCGTAACGATCAGCGCGAACGAGATGACAAGACCGTACCAGATCGCGCTTGCCAGAGAGACGTCGCCGAGTTGGCTGATAATCATCGGCAGTTGCAGCCCGATGAGCATAAAAATCAGCCCGTTAAAAACGAAAACCAGATTCGCCCATACGTTGTGACCCTGAATGCGGCTTTGATAAGAGAGCATCGTCAAACGCTTGCTCGACAAAAACAATCCGCCGCTGACGACCGCCAGCACCCCCGAAAAATGAAAATGTTCCGCCGCGTAATACATGCAATACGGCGTGACGAGCGTCAGCACGATGTCAATGCTCGTTGTCGTCGGCAGCCAACGATGAACGGCGTAAAAAACAAGCCCAACGCCCACGCCGACGGCGATTCCGAAGACGACCACGAGAAAAAAACTCGTTACCGCTTCCCGCCAAATAAACTGTCCGGTGATGATCGCCGCCAGCGCAAAGCGGAAAACGATTAAAGACGAAGCGTCGTTCAGCAGACTTTCGCCCTCCGCGATGCTGATCAGCGCTTTCGGAACGTTGACGCGCCGCAAAATCGTCGTCGCCGAAACCGCGTCGGGCGGCGACACGATGCCGCCCAAAAGAAATCCGAGCGCGAGAGTAAATCCCGGAATCAACCAGCTTGAAACAAATGCGACGACGCACGACGTGAGAATCACAATCGGGAAAGCGAATCCGGTAATCAGCCTGCGCCAACGCCAGAATTCCTTCCACGAAACCTGCCACGCCGCCTCATACAGCAGCGGCGGTAAAAAGATCAGGAAAACCACTCCCGGGTCAATCGTGATGCGCGAAAAACCGTCAACGAAACCGAGCAGCAAGCCGCCCGCGACCAGCACAATCGGATACGCCAGCCGCAGCTTTTCGGCGAGCATCACGAGCGCCAGAATAATCAGAATCAGAAAGACGTATTGAACGAACAGACTCTGCATAAATTTCGGCGGCAAACTCCGAAGCCGCAGAACTCCGGCTCAGCGTCCGACCTGCCGTTGCTGCTCAGCCGGGTAACGGTCGCCGCGAATTTTGATCTTTGAAACTGTGGTCTCGAGTTGACGCCATTCTTCAGGCGTTACCTGCAAATCTGCCGAAGCTAAATTCTCCTGCAAATGCGCCAGTTTCGTTGTGCCGGGAATCGGAACGATCCAATCTTTTTTGGCTAACAACCAGCCTAACGCAATCTGCGCGGGCGTTAATCCACGAACGTGCCCGAAATCAATGAGAGCGTCTACTAACGGCCGGTTTGCTTTTAGGGCCTCAGGCTCAAAGCGTGGAAAACCAACGCGGTTGTCATTGCTCGCCAGGAATTTCGTCTGTTCATTCAGCATGCCGGTGAGATAGCCCCTGCCGACCGGGCTATACGGCACAAAGCCGATGCCCAATTCTTCCAGCACGGGGAGTATTTCTTCTTCCGGTTGCCGCCACATCAGCGAATATTCGCTTTGAATTGCAGTAACAGGCTGCACGGCGTGCGCGCGGCGGATGGTTTGCGCGCTTACTTCACACAGGCCAAAGCGCCTCACTTTGCCTTCCTGAATGAGGTCCTTCACCGTTCCTGCGACATCTTCAATGGGTACATTGGGGTCGGATCGGTGCTGGTAGAACAGATCGATAACGTCGATCCTCAGTCGCTTGAGCGATTGCTCGGCAACTTTGCGAATTTGCTCCGGGCGGCTGTTTTGTCCAACGCTTTTTCCCTTTTGAATGTTGAATCCAAACTTGGTGGTGACGGAAACTCGGTTCTTAAACTGCGAAAGCGCCTCACCCGCCAATTCCTCATTGATGTAAGGCCCGTACACTTCCGCGGTGTCGAATAAAGTAACCCCGAGATCGACAGCTTTGTGAAGCAGGTTGATCATCGTCTTCCTGTCGGGAACCGGTCCGCGATGGTAGTTCATTCCCATAACTCCCAGGCCGAGAGCCGACACTTCAAAGCTGCTTTTTCCTTTTCCCAACACCCGGCGTTTCATCGTAGCTCTTCCCGCTCTGTCCCGCGACGATGTTGTGACTGGCCCAGCCACCATAGGCGCCGTAAAAAGAGTTGCCCCCATGGCCGCTCCCGCTTTCACGAAGCTGCGACGGTTCAACAGGTCTCGTGATTTCCGATCATTCTTGATTTCTCGATCTTCTAATTTCATTTTGTCCTCCATTTTCCTAAACCGCTCAATTGAATCTGGGGGGATTTTAGTTCGTGTGGATGTGGTTGTCGCGCGCTCTCTTGCTCCACCTGTACTGATATTGCTCAAAACCGCCGAAGCGCGGCGCCGTGAAGTGGCGCTCGTAAATCGGCGCCAAAGAGCGCACGGAATTTATCGCGCGCTATGCTCAGCGGATGATCATCGAAAATGGGATTGCCGACGGGATCGAATTCTTCCATATCAATGAAAGCACCGTAGCCGCCAAACGATGGATTCGCCGGCAGGAGGCATTCTGGACACTGCAACTGTCAGGCCAGCCCGGGGCAACCAGATAGGGCTTTACATTGGATGGGTCCGGCGGCGGCGGCGGTGATTGGTCAACGCGAAGCTGAGAAAGAGGCCGCGGCGGCGGTGATTGGTCAACGCGAAGCTGAGAAAGAGGCCGCGATGGCGGCGATAAGGCAACGCGAGGCCGAGAAGGCGGCCGCGCAGGCCGTGGTGGAGCAACGCATCGCTGATTATAACGTAG
>JAJVHZ010000047.1 GCA_022072255.1 Gammaproteobacteria bacterium
TCCTTCGCCGCAATCGCCCCGTGTCCGACCGCAGTCGCCACGCTCAAACTGGCGGGGCGGCAAACATCTCCCGCCGCATAAATCATTTCAGCCGACGCGCGGCGCCGCTGATCGGTCTTGATGTAGCCCGCTTCGTCCAGTTCGATTTGCCCGCGAAATAACTCCGTGTTCGGCGTGACGCCTATGCGGATGAAGACGCCTTCGGTCTCGATGGTTTTGGTTTCGCGTGTGCGCGTGTCTTCGATGATCAGTCTTTCGACGTGATCGCCGCCTTCGATGACTTTGGCTTCGGCGTTGGTGATGATGGTGATGCGCGGGTTTTCCTGAGCCTGTTTGAGCCAGTCTTCGCGCGCGCGAAATCTGTCTGAGCGGTGAATGAGCGTGACGCTCGGGCAGACGCTGGCGAGGATCAAACTGTTTTGCACGGCTGAATCGCCGCCACCGATGACGCAAACTTTTTTGCCGGCGTAGAGGCTGTGGTCGCGCGTGGCTGAAAAACTCACTCCGCGGACCTCGAACTCATCTTCGCCGGGAATGCCGAGCCTGCGTTTGCGCGCGCCGGTTGCGATGATGATCGCGCGAGCTTGCAACCACTGGCTGTCGCAGAGCGCGCGGCGTTCGCTCAGATTGACCTCTTCGATTTTGCAAGCGGTTCGATAATCCAACTGCAATTCGTCAATGTGCGCGACGAAATGATCGCGCAACTCCCGCCCGTTTTCCGCAATCAATCCCGGATAATCCAGAACGCGATGGAACATCTGAAGCATCTGCCCGCCGAGTTCCGCCGCTTGTTCAAGCAAGATTGCGCGCAGTCCCAGCGAATGACACCAGATCAATGCGCTGATTCCGGCAGGGCCGCCGCCAATGATGATCACGTCGTAATTGGTCATCTCAGGAAATCAGGCAGAGGAGATTACGGAAAAGACGGAAATAACGGAACAAACGGAAAGGCTTTACCCAGGCTGTTTTCCGTCTGTTCCGTTATTTCCGTCTTTTCCGTAATCTCTCTTCTTCTTCATAACTCCGCCATCAAATCAATCATCGCCTGCGGCATTCGCGCTTCCAGATTCATCTCTTTTCCGGTCGCGGGATGGCGAAACACCAGCCGCGCCGCGTGCAGCAGATGATGTTTTAATTTGTGTTTCGCCGTGAGCGGATCGGCTGCCGAAGCATAAACCGGATCGCCGACAATCGGGTGCCCGATCAGATTGCAGTGAATGCGCAGTTGATGCGTGCGACCGGTCAGCGGCTCAAGCTCGACCAGAGTGTGTTCTTTGAACCTGCGTTTGACTCGATAGAGAGTTTGCGCCGATCTGCCGCCTTCGCTCTCCGGCATTACGCGCCAATGCGGCCAGAGGCTTGGATCGCTGCCGATGGGCGCGTTGATCTCGCCCGAATCTTTTTCGACGCGTCCGCTGACCAGCGCCAGATAAAACTTCTTCACCCAGCGCTCGCGGAAATGTTTCGACAGCGTGCGGTGCGCGCGGGGCGTTTTGGCGATGACCATCACTCCCGAAGTGTTGCGGTCGAGGCGGTGGACGATGCCGGGGCGGATCGGCTCGCCTGCGGTTTGCCAGAAATGATAGGCCAGCGCGTTGGTCAGCGTCCCCGATTTTTCGGTGTTCGACGGATGCGCGAGCAAGCCGACAGGTTTGTTGACGACGATGATGTGTTCGTCTTCAAAGAGAATTTCGAGCGGAATCGCTTCGGGAGTTGCCGAAGATTTTTCGGCGGCGAAGATTCTGACTGAAACCTTGTCGCCCGGTTGAAGCCTGACGCCTTTGAGCGATTTTTCGCCGTTGACCAGAACGTCGCCTTCGGCGATCAGGCGGCGGATGCGCGTGAGGCTGATTTTGGGCAACTGCGCCGCGATGAATTCGTCGAGACGCGGTTTGTCCGCGCTCGCTTCAAAATCGAAACTCAAACGATCGGGATCGAGCATTGCGTTATTGCGCCCTACTGAGATGGATTGCGCTTGATCAGGATCACGATCAGCGCAATTGCGACGATGATGTCGAATCCCATCAGCCAGACCGAATATTGATGCAGGCGGTCGAACGCGATGCGCGTCGGATCGCTCGGCGCGAGTTTCGCTATCTCGCCGAACTGAACGCGCATCTCGTGCAGGCGGTTGGAGACGGCGAAATGCGACACGAGCATCGAGATTGTCATCAGCGCAAGCAGGATCAATTCAAACAAAGCCGCTTTGCCGCGCTCTTTTGAAAGGCTCAGGATGAGTATCAACACTCCCCCCAACACGATGCCGATGATTTCGAGCGCGCCGAGCGCCCGCGACACCACCGCGCCCGCAAGCTGCTGGGACGGCAGCGCCGAGAAGGCCGCCGGCGCCACAACGAAACTGAAAAAAGCCATCGCGCCAAGCCACAAACCCAAAATCGCAAGTCTGATTCTTTGTGATGTCATTTTCCGTTCAATAACGCGGAACTGACGGATCAACCTTCAACGACCATTCGTCAATCCCGCCGATCAGGTTTTTGACGTTCGTGAAACCCTGCGCCGCCAGAAACTGACAGGCGCGATCCGAACGCATCCCGTGATGGCAATGCAGGACGATCTCTTCGCCTTTGTCCGTCAATTCCCGCGCCCAGTTCATGATCTGTCCGAGCGGCTTCAATTCCGAGCCTGCGATCTTCGCGGCTTGATGTTCCGAAGGCTCGCGCACGTCAATCAGGCGCAGCTTCTTGCCCTCGTCCTGTTTGGATTTCAATTCTTCGACTGTGATGACACCGTAATTTGCCATAGCCTGTCACTCCGCTTGCTTTGATTCTTTGCGCATTCGCTCGATTAACGCCGTCAGACGTTCGACATCCTGTCTGGCGTCGGTGATCGAGCGTTTGCTGGCCATGTAACTTTGCCAGTATTCGCTGGCCGCGATTGACCCGACCCGTTCCTCGCCGAGCGCGCTCGCCAGCATGGCGATGATGATCCCGGAAACCTGCGTGTGTTCGACGTATCGCGCGATCACGCCGTAAGCCAGTTCAGCCGATTCCAGATTCCATTCCGACTCGGCGTTAGATTGTTCGAGTTTCTCTTCCATCTCGCATTTATTTGATGAACGGCAATTCGACCAACTCCGCGCGCCCCAATTCCGCATCGCCTTTCTTCAACGTGAACTCGGTTCCCGGCGTCAGGTAATAACGATGCGCGTAGCCAAGCGCGATGAAACGGTCGAGCGCGAAGCTGCGCGCGCTGCTCGTGATTTCGCCGGCCTTCTTGCCGTCCTCGGCGTAAAGCAGCGCGCCGGGCGCGGGCAGTTTATCGGCGTCAATCAACAGGCCGCGCAGACGCTTTGCGGGCTGGCCGCGCCAATGAATTCGCGCGATGACTTCCTGGCCCAGATAACAACCTTTGGTGTAGCTGACCGCCGGCTCCAATTCGGATTCGAGGATGATGTAATTTTCGCCTGCGTCAACGCCTTCGCGCGGGACGCCCGCTTCGATGCGCGCAATCTCGAAGGCCGCGAAGCCTGCTTGCCGAGCGCCGAAGACGGCGCCACGAGTCAGAACAGTCTCTAAAACTTTCGGCGCGAATTCGGCTGGGATGAAAAGATCGAAACCCGGTTCGCCGCAACGGTTGTGAGCCGCGATGAAAACCTGCGTTCCTGAGATTTTTCGCTCGCTGATCT
>JAJVHZ010000029.1 GCA_022072255.1 Gammaproteobacteria bacterium
GCTCCGGCGCCGCCCGCGCCGCCCGCAGGCGCAGCGCCGTGATCGCCGCGCTGGTCCTGCACCTGCTCGCGGCCGTCATCTGGGTTGGCGGGATGTTCTTCGCCTACGTCTGCCTGCGTCCGGTCGCCGCCGCGCAACTGCAGCCGGCCGCGCGGTTCGCGCTGTGGTCGGGTGTCTTCCAGCGCTTCTTCCCGCTGGTGTGGGCGGCCGTCGTGATATTGCCCGTGAGCGGCACTTACCTGGCGGCGTCGATGTACGGGGATTTCAGGGATGTGCTGCCGTATGTGTGGGTGATGACCGGCGGCGCGGTGGTGATGATCGTCATCTTTCTCCACGTCTGGTTCCTGCCCTACCGGCGGCTGCGCCATGCGGTCGCCGCGCACGACATGCCGGCGGCCGGCGCGGCCCTGGCGCAGATCCGGCGCCTGGTCCTCATCAACACCATGCTCGGCGTGGCAGTGGTGATCGTCGCCGGCAGCGGCCGGCTCATGGGCTGGTGACGCCATGCAATGGTGTCCGGAAAAGGTGACAGACACCTTTCCCGGGGATCAGTCGGTCGGGCGACGCGAGTAGTTGGTTACTCCCAGCCAGTCGCCCGGCGGCGGATGCCTGCGGAGCTGATCGATGCGGCGCAGGAAGAGCTCGCAGTACTGCCGGTTGAAATCCTTCAGCCGCAGCGCCGAGAACAGCCCCTCGGACTCCTCCCACTGCTGGAAGTAATAGGCGTCGAGCGCGCGCTGGTGCATCGCCAGGTCCTCCATCAGCGCCTTGCTCACCTTCTCGGTGCGGCACAGCGGCTCGAAGATGCGCGTGGAGCTGCCCTTGCCGCGCACGCGCACGTGGTCGATCTCCTTGAAGATCACGTCCTGCACCGCGACCATCGTGGATTGCGTCACCAGCGTGCGGGCGTTGTAGACGCGCGTGAGCCGCTCGATGCGCGAGCTCACGTTCACTGCGTCGCCGACCACCGTGTAGGCCACGCGGTAGCTCGAGCCCATGTTGCCGACGTTCATCATGCCGGTGTTGATGCCGATGCCGATGTCGAATTGCGGCCAGCTCTGGTCGCGGAACTGCACCTGCAGGCGCTGGAGGTTCTCGTGCATGGCGAGCGCCGCCAGCACGCTGCGGCGGGCGTGGTCGGCCTGCACCACCGGCGCGCTCCAGAAGGCCATGATCGCATCCCCGATGTACTTGTCGATGGTGGCGCCGTGCTGTTGCAGTATGTCGGTCATCGCCGTGAAGTAATGATTCAGCATGCGCGCGAGCTGCCGCGGCGGCATCTGCTCGGAGATGGTGGAGAAGCCCTTGATGTCGCAGAAGAACACCGTCATCTCCCGCTGCTCGCCCTCCATGGAGAAGCTCTCCGGGCTGCGGGAGATGACCTGCGCCAGCTGCGGCGGCACGTATTGGCCGAAGATGCCCACCAGCTGCTGGCGGGCGTGGGTCTCGGAGAAATAGCTGGTGAGCACGTTGACCACGTACAACACCAGCATGGTGAGCAGCGTGTACTCCATCGGTATCGCATCCGAGCGCGAGGGATTTGCGTACGCGAACCAGATGGGGGGCACCATGCAGATGACGGTCAGGATGGAGGCCCTGATCGGGCTCAGCACCGGCAGCAGCAGCGACAGCGTCGCGCCGCAGGCCAGCAGCACGAGGAAATCCGCCGACTGGACGAAGGCGGGCAGCGATCCGTTCTGCACCAGGTGCTGCACCAGGCCGGGGTGAAAGCGCAGTGCGGTCTTCAGGTCGAAGGTCAGCCCGATGACGCCGGCCGCGTTGAGCAGGAACGCGAGGAAGACGAGAAAGACCAGCAGGATGCGCAGCCCGTAGCGGCGCAGTCCGGCGCGGAATCGGCCGCTCAGCGTGGTTTCAAAAACCGACCTGCTCACAGCCAATGCCAGGGCTCCCAGGGATCGTCGGCGACCCGTGGCTGGTCGCCTGTCCATTATTACCCAACCCCCGCCGGATCCGCCCGCCACGTCCCGGGGGCCAGCATTCCGCCGGGCAAGGATCAGACCAGCCTGTGGCAGGCCTCTGCTGCGCCGCACCTCCCCAGGGGACCGTCGAAATTTCGACAATTGTGCCGAGAACCTTAACAACTTCCTCGGACAAACTCTGAGGGGCTTTACAGAAATACCAGAAAATCAATGGATTGCAATCTTGGCACCGACCCTGCAATGCCAGAGTCGGTCAATCGTTGGGTCTCCATCCAGGACAAGGCAGGTTATGGTCGCGAACATCCGGAAACAACAGGGCGGCTTCACGCTGGTGGAAATCGCCATCGTGCTGGTCATCATCGGTCTGCTGCTCGGCGGCATCTTGAAGGGCCAGGAACTCATCACCAGCGCCCGCGTGCGCAACGTCGCCGACCAGAACTCAGGCGTGCAGGCTGCCTACTACGGATTCATCGATCGCTATCGCATGATCCCGGGCGACATGCAGCCGGGCAACGGCGCCACCCAGGCCTGCAGCGTCCTGGGCGCCTCGAACCTGCCGAACTGCGCGACCGTCGGCGGCAACGGCAATGGCCGACTCGAGGACGCCGGCGCCCTGGCGTGGAACGAGTCCGGCGCCGTGTGGGCGCACCTGGCGGCGTCCGGATTCATCCAGGGACCGTACGCAACCGCCCCCCTGATTGGCGGCGCACCGGCCTATCAGAACACCGCGGTGGCCCCGACCAATCCATGGGGCGGCTATCTGCTGCTCGGACGCAGCAATCAGTACCTCGCACCCGCCGGTCAGCCGGTACGGCTGCACCTGGTGCTCGGTCGCGGCATGCCGGTGGCCGTCGCCCGCGAGCTGGATGTGAAGGTCGACGATGGCCTGGCCGAGTCCGGAGTGCTGCGCGGTGCACCCAGCGCCGGCAGCACCTACACGCCGGTCAGCGATCAGTCCGCCACGTGCATCAGTGGCGCATCACCGAACCGGATCTGGGACATCAACGCCAACGACAACGATTGCAACGCGTTTTATCTGTACTGATGTTGTTTTGGGTTTTTTGACACTCCTCCCTCGGCTTCAGCCCGCCTCACGGCGGGCTTTTTGTTTCCGCGTTCCGCAGCAAGTTGGCGTCCAAAAAGGTGTCTGACACCTT
>JAJVHZ010000040.1 GCA_022072255.1 Gammaproteobacteria bacterium
CCGGGATGTACGAAGTTTCGCCCGACCACCACGCGATCATCGGCGAAGCGCCCGGCGTAAAAGGGCTGTTCTTCGCCAACGGCTTCAGCGGGCACGGTGTGATGCATTCGCCAGCATCGGGCCGCATCACCGCCGATCTGATTCTGCGCCGTCAGAGCTTCGTTGACCCCACTCCGCTCGGAGTCGAAAGATTCGCCGAAGGCAGATTGCTGGAAGAGACAGCCGTGCTATGAAACGAGAGGATGCTTTGAAACAATATCTCGATCACAAACAAGACCCCAAACTCAAACCTCGATTCCAGAAGTCGTCAATCTCCGACGGGCTGAAACGGTTTCTGCCGTTCATCAGCCTGATTGTACTTTGCGCTTTGATTCCGCTCGGCGAGTATTTCCTGCTCGACAAAGACCCGGTCTTTTTCAAGCCCACCAATCTCGCCGCCATCGTGCGTCAAACAGCGGTGATCACGATTATGGCGATAGGGATGACGATGGTCATGGTGTCGGGCGGGATTGATCTTTCAGTCGGCTCTATCCTGGCGATTGCGAGCGTGATCGGTTCGCTGGCGATGACAGGCGGGGCCGGCGCGGTTGGAGGCTTTCTGATCTGTCTTGCCGTCGGCGCGGTTTGCGGTCTCATCAACGGTGCCGCTGTCGCCACGTTGAAGATCCCCGCGTTCATCGTCACGCTTGGCGCGATGGGCATCTACCGTGGCTTGGCTCTTTACCTCTGCGATGGGAACGCTGTCGTCGGTCTGCCACCGAGTTTCGGGGCTTTGGCTGAAATGGATTTTGCCAGCTTCATACCTATGGAAGCGCTGGCTATAGTAAAAGTTTTACTACGCAGTTACATCGCCGAACTAATCGCTAAATTACCATTGTTGTTATTGATCGTGGTTGCGATTGCCTGGGTCGTTCACTTCATTCTCAATAACACTCGGCTTGGCCGTTACTGCTACGCGATGGGCAGCAACCCTGAAGCGGCGCGCTACGCCGGCATTCGCGTTTCGCGCTATCAGATTCTCTACTTCACGATCCTCGGCGCGCTCTCAGGACTCGCCGGAGCGATTGAGACTTCGCGCCTTGTGACTGGGCAACCGAACGCGGGCGAAGGCTATGAATTGAACGTCATCGCGGCGGTAGTCATCGGCGGAGGCAGCCTGAACGGCGGCCAGGGCACAGTCGTCGGCACGATCATCGGCTCGCTGATTATGGGCGTGCTGGCCAACGGCGGAAACCTGCTGCAGATTTCCCCGTTCATTCAAAAAACCGTCATCGGCGCAGTCATCGTGCTGGCCGTGACATTCGACGAATTCCAGCGCAGAAGACTGGAGAGCGTTGAAGCATAAATCAGTACCGGGAGCGGTGCGCGGCGGCATCCAGTTAGCGAGATGAGAAGAGAGGAAGAGATAACGGAAATAACGGAAATAACGGAACAGACGGATGCTTGACCCTGCTCTTTTTTCCGTCTGTTCCGTTATTTCCGTTATTTCCGTTATCTCTCTTCGCGCCCTCAACCCACTTAACTTAAAGCCATTGAGCGATAGCGACCGGGTGAAAGGAACCATGAAACTCGCACAATTCAAAACCAAAATCTCAGACGACAAACGGTTGGGGCTACTCAAAGGCGACGTCATTGTGGACATCACCGAAATCGCGCCCGACATGATTTCATTGATCAACCAAGGCTCATCCGCCCTGCTCGCGGCTGACAAGCTGACGCCGAAGTCGGCCTACGCGCTCGACGCGGTTGAATATCTTCCGGCGGTCAATGCCGGCAAGGTCGTGGCCATCGGCCGCAACTATTACGACCACGCCGTCGAGGGCGGCAACGAGCCTCCGAAATCGCCGCTGCTCTTCACCAAGTTCACCAACGCCTTGAACGCGCACAACGCCAAAGTCACGCTGCACGCAATCAGCGAGCAGATTGATTTCGAGGCCGAGCTGGCCGTCGTCATCGGCAAACGCGCGAGCAAGGTCAAAGAAGAAGAGGCGCTCGATTACGTCTTCGGTTATTCGTGCCTGGACGACGTGTCGGCGCGCGACCTGCAATTCAGCGATGGCCAGTGGGTGCGCGGCAAGAGCCTCGACGGCTTCTGCCCCATCGGCCCGTTCATCACCACCAAAGACGAAGTCCCCGATCCGCAAGCTTTGAAGATCGAAGGCATTCTGAACGGCGAGGTCATGCAATCGTCCAACACGAAGATGATGATCTTCAACGTGGCGTATCTGATTCATTACATCACGCAAGCCATCACGCTCGAACCGGGCGACGTGATCGCCACTGGCACGCCCGAAGGCGTCGGCGTATTTCGCAAACCGCCAGTGTTGCTCAAAGACGGCGACGTGTTCGACGTGGTGATCGAAAAAGTGGGAACGCTGCGCAATACCTTTGTGAAACCGTAACACTGTCCAGCCGTGGAACGACCTCTGCGTAGAGGTCTAAAAGAAACTCGGAACGAGCGGAAAAGGGCGGGACACACGGAAGTTGTTGGGAAGCGTTTCCCTTCTCTTTTTCCGTTTGTTCCGTCTTTTCCGTTTGTTCCGTAATCTCTCTTCCCTCCCACCTCTTAACCAATCAACTCGGCCTGAAAAAAAATCTCCGAAATCGTGATGGGTTTTTCCGAAAGTTCTCGCGTTAGGCGGTGAAGGCATCGAGGGGTTGAGGCCCCAGGCCTCGACTACGAGTGGCTGGACCGCTACGGCGCAAACCCGGCTCGCGCGGCGCCACGCTGATTACTAACCCTGGGGCAAGTAAATCGTTGCGGCCCCATTTTTTCGAGGAGGCTTGAAATGAAAGCAAACCGAACCACTAGAACCACGCAGCAGCCCGCGCGCCACAGGTGGGCAAGCGTGGCCTTTATCATTGCGCTCGCCGTTGCCGTGGCCAGTCACGCGCTCTGGCCCTGGCGCGCCAAAGCCGCCACGACACTCGACCCAAC
>JAJVHZ010000100.1 GCA_022072255.1 Gammaproteobacteria bacterium
CCTTGACCAATCCGACATTGCCGAATTCGCGCAAGGCGTTGGCGCGCGCATCATGAGGCGCTTCGCCGCGCTCGATGCGGTCGCGGACGGATTGGTCGAGATGGCTGCGGATCTCGGCGTCGAGTTCTTCGTCTTTGCGTCGTCGCCAGAATTTCATGGCTCACGCTCCTGTTTCGGTTAAAGGTTAGTGGTTGGTTGTCGCATCTCGCCTGAATTGGGCGTCCGTCGTTGCTATTCGGCGCGGAGCGCGACCAGCGGGTCAACTTTCGTCGCCCGCCGCGCCGGAATCCAGCAAGCCAACACAGCAATCCCAAACAACAAAAACGTGACGCCAACAAAGGTGGCAGGATCAGTTGCGCCAACACCATACAACATTCCCGCCAACACGCGCGCGATGACGAACGAGCCTGCCAAGCCAATCGCAATGCCAAGCAGCGTCATTCTGATTCCCTCGCCAACGATCAAGCGCAACACATCGCCGGACTGCGCGCCCAACGCAATGCGCACACCGAGTTCGCGCGTGCGGCGCGTGACGGCGTAGGACATCACTCCATAGATTCCCAGCGCCGCCAGCAACAGCGCCAGCAACGCGAACAAAACCAGCAACAACATGCTGAATTTACGTTGCGCGCTGGCGTCCGCCACAAATCCATCCAGCGGTCGGACATAAAAGACAACTTGATTCGGATCGCTGGCTGACAATTCGTTGCGCACGCTCGTCCCTATGTTTTCAGGGTTGAGACGTGTCCGCACGAGGAAATGCATGATCGGGAAGCGCGGCTGCGTCTGGCATTGCCGATACGAAATGTACACAGTCGGAAAAGCATCGGCTTCGGCGCTGCGATGCTTGATGTCGCCGATGACGCCGACGATTTCGCCCGGCCATTCGCCTTCGTAACCCAATCGCAACTGTTGCCCGATGAGTGAGCGATCCATCGCGTATGTGCGCGCGAAGGTTTCGTTGACCAGATAGACAACCGGCGTTTCGGTGGTGTCCTGTTCCGTCAATGCGCGTCCTTGCCTGAGTGGGATGCGCAGGGTCTCCAACAACGACGGCGTGATGACGCGATAGTCTGCGAGTGGCAGATTTTTTGAAGTCGCGGGCTGCCCTTCGAGCTTGAAATTCAATTGCATCGTGCGACCGCCGAACGGCAAGTGTGAAATCGCGGTGGCAGATTCGACACCGGGCAATCGGCGGAGGCGTTCCAATTCCTGCTGGTAAAACTGAATCATGCGCGGCGGGTTGTAATCCTGCTTATTCAGCGACGCGCCCGCCGCCAGAATGTGGTCGGATTGAAAACCGGGACTCGTTTGCCGCAATTTCCAAAAGCTGCGCAGCAACAGCCCCGCGCCGCTCAGCAACGTCAACGCCAACGCAAACTGCGCGACGACGAACGCCGTATGAAAGCGGCGATGCCGCACGCCTGAATCTCTGCCGCCTTCCTTAAGCGTCGAATTCAAATCCGGTTGGGAAACCTGAAGGGCAGGCACGAGGCCGAAGGCGGCGCCCGTAAAAATCGAAATCACCAGCGTGAACACCAACGCGCGCGCATCTAGTGCGACTTCCTGCAACCGCGCCAACGAATCCGGCCCTAACGCGCGCATAGCTTTGATTCCGGCGAAGGCCAACAAGATTCCGGCTGCTGCGCCGCCGCCCGCCAGCAACAACGATTCCGTCAGCAATTGCCGCACGATGCGCCAGCGGCGTGCGCCCAATGCCAGGCGCACCGCGATCTCTTTTTGCCGCGCCGCAGCCGCCCGCGCCAATTGCAGACTGGCGACATTCGTCCACGCAATCAGTAACACCAACAGCGCCGCGCCGAATAACAACGGGATTGCCGTATTCGCGCCGCCGAACAGATGCTCGCGAAATGGCGTGACCTGCACGTCCCAGCCTCTGTTCGTTTCAGGAAATTGCAACGCCTGACGCGCGGCAATCGCGCTGATTTCGGCTTGCGCCTGCGCGATGGTGACGCCGGGTTTCAGTCGCGCAATCGTGCGATTATTGTGCGAACCGCCACGCCCAAAACCACGTTCGTACCGATCCGAGCCGAACAAATCCGCGCGTAACGGAAAGCTCATTTCAGGAGGCATCACACCCACAATGGTCACTGACTCTTCGGTACGCCCACCCAGTACGATCTTGCGCCCAATCACCGCCGGATCGCCGCCGAATTGCCGCTGCCACAAACCATAGCTGATAATCACATCGCTTGTTTTGTCGCTGTCTTGCGGGCCGAAGTCGCGCCCCAGCATCGGCGCGACGCCGAGCGTCTGAAAGAAATTCGTAGTGATGTACAGAATCTCGACGCGTTCCGGCTTGCTCCCGCCTGAGAGGTTCTCAGGATTTGTCGCCCACGAAGCGATTTGCTCAAAGCTCTGCGCCTGTTCCTGATAATCCAGAATGTCTTCGGGATTCAGAAATGTCGGGCTGCCGCCGAGCGAAGGGTTGACGTTCGACAGCCAAACCAACCGCTCCGCATCCCGGTACGGCAGTGGTTGCGCCAGCACAGTCATCATCACGCTGAAAATCGCCGTGTTCGCGCCGATGCCGAGCGCCAGCGTCAGAATCGCAATCAACGAAAAGCCCGGATGCTTGCGCAACATCCGCAATCCAAACCGCAAGTCCTGCACGAGTCGTTCCAGCCAAGCCCAGCCCCACATCTCGCGCGTGACTTCCTTGACCAAACCGACATTGCCGAATTCGCGCAAGGCGTTGGCGCGCGCATCGTCCGGCGTTTCGCCGCGCTCGATGCGGTCGCGGACGGCTTCGTCGAGATGGTTGCGGATTTCGGCGTCGAGTTCTTCTTCTTTGCGTCGTCGCCGGAATTTCATGCGTCACGCTCCTTCAGTGGGGTTGAGAATTCCAGCCATCGCCGCCGTCAGCCGCTCCCAGTTGGAGCGTTCGGC
>JAJVHZ010000126.1 GCA_022072255.1 Gammaproteobacteria bacterium
ACTTTGCTGTTCATGTCATTTCCCTTCCTGGTTAAAGTTTCCGAGGGCCGTTTACTAATTTCCCTCTCCTCATTACGCGTAACCGAAGATCAAAAAGGATCGGGCGGTGAAAAATATTCGCGGGAAGTGTTTACCCTGGCCTGTTTCAGCGATTCGCTTTTCCAAAGGCCAGACGTCGCAAGCCACATTGAAGCGAGCAGGAAGGCGCGGCGTGATATTACGGGAGTAATCGTAGGCAAAGCAGTTCCTTACTTTTCCTTGTGGCCGATCGAGTCACTCGACGATTGTATGCACGTGGACACGTGAAGCAAATTTAGAAAGCTTCGGCCAATGTCGCTTGCGTGTTCGGTGATGCCAGTTGTTAAAGTTAACGTTTTGGGCTAACAGATTTCTTCTCGTCTTCAGAATCTTGCGTAGTCTCTGAAGCTACCCTGTTCTTAATAGCGATCGCCTCATCTTTGATTATTGCATCCTGAAATACTTGCAAGCGGTCATACCACAGTGAAAACCCTTTTCTCGCCATCCATGAGCCGAAAAAAGTCGTAACACCAAGAACGAGCATTGCAAGGATCATTGATCTTGCTTTCCACTCTTCCAGTTTCAAAGTCTCGTTCAATCGCACTTGCTTCAAAAGTATCTCACGTAACTTTGCAGTTTGCTCTGGCGACAATTCGGATTTACCGATCTGGTCAATAGATTTTCCGGTTAAACGTTGAAGGTCTTCTTCCAGGAAGTGAATCTCAAGCTCAATTGTTCGAACCTCAATGCTCAAATCAGTAATCTTTGACCGGGCGGTAATTAAGTACCAAGAGGGAGCAGACAGACCGAAGAACATCAGCAAGAGGCCTGCAATAGCGATAAATTTGTATAGGTTATCTGTTGGTGGGTTCAGAGGCTCCATTACATTTTCCGCGTCTAACTGCGACTCTAAGGATGGTTGATCCGCCCACTATTAGCCTTTCTAAGTTTAGATTTGCGAGCCATCGAGAGCAATTGGTCAACGTGAAATCGCGAACGGGTGTTGAAACAGATAGTTCGATTTGGGGCTTCTGCTTTACACACCAAGAAACCGTCAGGCAACAATCTTTTTCGCCACAACTCCCGCCACATCCGTCAGCCGAAAGTCTCGCCCGCTATACCGATAAGTCAACCGCTCGTGATCCAATCCGAGCAGATGCAGTACGGTCGCGTGGAAATCGTGGATGTGCATGCGGTCTTCGACGGCGTGGTAGGCGATGTCGTCCGTGGCTCCGTAAACGAATCCGGCTTTGACGCCGCCGCCGGCCATCCAGATCGAATAGCCGTAGGGGTTGTGGTCGCGCCCATCGCCGCTCTCGCTGACCGGCGTGCGGCCGAATTCGCCGGCCCAGATGACCAGCGTGTCTTTCAGCAGGCCGCGCGCTTTCAGGTCTTTCAACAGCCCTGCGATTGGCTTGTCAACTTCGCGGGCGTTCTTGGTGTGGAGGTTGTAAAGGTCGCTGTGCTGATCCCATTTGTAACTGTGCGTGCATTGGATGTAACGCACGTCGCGTTCGGCCAGACGGCGCGCCAGGATGCATTGCCACGCGAAATCCTGCGTTACGGGATCGTCCAGGCCGTAAAGCTTCTTCGTCGGTTCGGATTCTTTTTCGACCTGGAAGGCTTCGGGCGCCTGGGATTGCATTCGGAACGCGAGTTCAAACGCCTGGATGCGAGCTTCGAGTTGCGCGTCGTGTTTGCGCAAGGCGCTGTGGCGGTTGTTGATGTTCTGCAACATCTCAAGCTCGTAACGCTGCTCGTCGGGCGAGAAGTGTTTGCTGAGCAGGTATTCAATCGGCTCGTTTTTGATGTCGTCTACTTTCAGCCCCGAATTGCCTATGGCTGTGCCCTGATAAACGCCGGGCAGGAAGGCCGACGACCAGTTCTTCGCGCCGCCGTGCGAGAGCGCAGGTTTGATCGTGATGAAGCCGGGCAGGTTTTGATTTCCAGTCCCCAACCCGTAAACCACCCACGATCCCATGCTCGGACGAATGAAAGTCGAAGTTCCGGTGAAGGTCTGCAACAACGCCGCGCCGTGATCCACGCCTTCGCCGACCATCGAGCGGATAACACACAAATCGTCCACACATTCGCGCACATGCGGGAAGAGATCGCTGACCGGGATGCCGCTCCTGCCGCCGGGTTTGAACTCCCACAACGGCTTCATCAGCGGGCCTACCGGGCCGTCGGCAAACGCGAGCGGACGTTTGATCGGCAGCGGCTTGCCGTGATCGCGGTACAAACGTTCTTTCGGATCGAAGGTGTCAATCGAAGACGGGCCGCCGTGCATAAACAGGAAGATCACGCGCTTTGCTTTTGGTTCAAAGTGCGGCGGGCGCGGGGCGAGCGGGTTGTCGGGCGCGGCTGTCAGAGCCTTGAATTCATCGGCCAGCAAAGCGGACAAGCCCAGATAGCCGAAGCCGCATCCAGCGGCGCGCAGCCACGAGCGGCGCGACACAGGATTTTCCGTTCTCTGATAGAGTGAACTTATTCGATCAATCACTTTCTCTTTCATCCTGATCTATCTCTGAAGTCATTACCGCCCGTTCTGTTTGCGCGCGCGGCGAGGCTTCGGCGCTTGCGCTTTCAGCCAGGCCGTCAGATCGGCTTTCGACTTGAAATCGAGTAGCGCCAAACCTAACGCTTCGATCTGTTCGTGCGAGAGCCGCGCCAGCTTGTTTTGCAACGTCGCGCTGAGTTCCCCAACCCGACGAGTAAGCAATTGCAAAACGAAGGCCCGTTGTTCTTCGCGCGCCTGTTGCAATCCTTGCTCCAACCCTCTTTTCATTCCGATTCGTTCAAAGCTTGTAACGTATGGCATTTTCTTTCCCTCCTCGAGTTCGTGAGCTTCCTCAAGAATTCGCTCGTTCA